>NZ_AFJI01000024.1 GCF_000264785.1 Edwardsiella ictaluri ATCC 33202
GGCATCAAATTTAGTGTGCTGATATGGCTCAGTCGGTAGAGCGCACCCTTGGTAAGGGTGAGGTCCCCAGTTCGATTCTGGGTATCAGCACCACTTTTTCGGGGTTTTGTTCGGCAAAAAGAATTTGCTTGGCGGCGATAGCGCGGTGGTCCCACCTGACTCCATGCCGAACTCAGAAGTGAAACGCCGTAGCGCCGATGGTAGTGTGGGGTCTCCCCATGCGAGAGTAGGGAACTGCCAAGCATTAAATAAAGCAAAAAAGCCGCTCAATGAGCGGCTTTTTTGCGTCTGAAGCCCGGCCAGATCCTGTGAAAAACCGCCGTTGGCGGTCTTTTTATACACAGGTGTTATCTCCTTATCCTTTAGCTTGTTGCTTTAACCAACGCTGGATGAAGGCTGCAATTTCACCGGGGTTATTAATATCCAGGAATGGGACGGCGCAGTCATGACGGCTATCGCTGGCCAACGCAATGACGTACTTGTCGATAAGGCCGCTAAAGGGTTTGCCAACCGCGTGCCGGTAAAGCGCTATTTTGGCAATATGTTCATGTTTAAATCCCTCGACCAGAATTAAATCGCAGCGCCTGGCATCGATGCGTGAGGCCAGAAAGCGTAAGTCCAGCGGCTGCCTCTCCTGCGTTTCGCTCATCAATGCCCAGCGTAGATCGCTGGCGACCAGTGTTTGATCTGCCCCGGCCTTACGCAGCTCATAGCTGTCTTTACCCGGGGTATCGACATCCATATCGTGATGGGTGTGCTTGATCAGGGCGATGCGGATCCCCCGGGCTTTTAGGCTGGGAATCAGCTGTTTCAGCAGCGTGGTTTTTCCGGTGCCGCTGTAGGCGGCAATGCCCAAGAGTGGTGGGGTCGTCACGGTGATGTGTGTTCCTGTTGTTGCGCCTGCTGGCATTCTTGCAGACTATTAATATTGATAAAGAGCGCGGGATCGGCATAGCGTACGGGCTGCGCATCAACCCATTGCATGAATAGCATGAGCTTACGCTCTCCCCGCTGCAGAAAGGTGCGTAGCTGCGGCAGCAGGCTGCGGTGCCATAGGGCGAGCGTCGGGTGACAGCGCTCGCCGTCGTTGATATAGGCTGCGAGGGCGTCGCCTTTGCCTTGCCAGAGTACGTTGACCAGATCGGCGGGAATAAAGGGGACATCGCAGGGAACAGAGATGAGCCACGGCGTTTGACACTGCTCCAGCGCCGTTAGCACGCCGGCCAAGGGGCCAGGAAAGTCCGCCATGCGGTCGCTGAGCACTTCGCAGCCGCTTTGCCAGTAGGTCTGCTGATTTCGATTGGCGCTGATGACGACCCGGGACACCTGGGGCGCTAGACGTTGTAAAACCTGCTGATACAGGGGTATGGCGTTGAGTGTAACCAATCCTTTATCTCTACCCTGCATCCTGGTGGCTCGCCCGCCCGCTAAAATAACCCCCTCAATGTCCTGCATTGTGAAAGCGCTCCTGTAAACTGTAGATGTCGAACGATGCTCTATCATAGCGCCCCTTTAATGATGATGTAATAGTTTGTAAATAGTGAGTGTTACACGGTAAACGACTATCTTTGCTAAATTAGGATTGCTAGTTTTAGCAGCCCTGTGAATAGACAAGAGAGCGTACTCTATGAAATGCCATCGTGTTAATGAGCTTATTGAGTTAATCCATCCGGCCTGGCAGCAGGAGCCGGATCTGAACCTGATGCAGTTTTTACAGAAGCTGGCCGACGAGGCGGGCTATGAGGGCGCACTGGCTGACCTTACTGATGATATTCTGATCTATCACCTGAAAATGCGCGACAGTGAGAAGAGCGCGGTGATCCCAGGCCTGCAAAAAGACTATGAAGAGGATTTCAAAACGGCCCTACTGCGCGCGCGCGGCGTGATTAAAGATTGATGCTATGACGACGTCGGCCTTTAATTTTCAGACTCTGACACCGGATCTCATCTTGGGTGCGCTGGAGAGTACGGGGATCCGCATTGATTCCGGTCTCAGTGAGCTGAACAGCTATGAAAACCGCGTCTATCAGCTGATGGATGAGGAGAGACGGCGCTATGTGGTGAAATTCTATCGGCCCGAGCGTTGGAGCGATGCTCAGATCGCAGAGGAACACGCTTTCTCTGCCGAGCTGGCCGCGCAGGAGATCCCGCTGGCGGCTCCGCTGTCCCTGAATGGCACCACGCTGCATCACTACCATGGATATGCCTTTGCTGTTTTCCCCAGCCTGGGGGGCCGTGAGTATGAGGTCGATAGCCTCGACCAGCTGGAGTGGGTTGGGCGCTATCTGGGGCGTATCCATCAGGTAGGCCGACGCCAGCTGTTTGGCTGTCGGCCTACCATTGGGCTGGACGAATATGTCTACCAGCCGCGGGCGCTGCTGGCGGACAGCCCACTGGTGCCCGAAGCGCAGCGATCTGCGTTGCTATCGGCGTTAGATACGCTGATTGCGGTGTTGCTTCCGTGCTGGCGGGATGATTTGCCGCAGCTGCGCCTGCACGGTGACTGCCACCCGGGAAATATACTGTGGCGCGATGGTCCACTGTTCGTCGATCTGGACGATGCGCGCAACGGCCCGGCGATCCAGGATTTGTGGATGCTACTGAATGGAGATGACGCAGAGAAGCGCGTACAGCTGGATGTACTGCTGGAGGCCTACGGCGAATTCAGTAATTTCGATCTGCGCGAGCTGGCGCTGATTGAGCCGCTGCGCGCCATGCGGATGATCCATTATGTGGCCTGGATCTGCCGTCGCTGGCAGGATCCTGCGTTTCCGCGCAGTTTTCCCTGGATGGGCGAGACCCAGTTCTGGCTGCGTCAGATCCAGGTTTTTCAGGAGCAGGTCCGTCTGTTACAGGCCGCTCCGCTACAGTTAACGCCGATGTATTGACGACAGATCCCGAATAATGGAGAAGTGATAATGAAAAAGATGTGGCTGGCCCTGCTGGGCATGGTTATAGCGTTTGGCGTATCGGCTGCGCAGTTTACTAACGGGGAACAATATACCACGTTGGATAAACCGGTAAACGGTGCGCCGCAGGTATTGGAATTCTTCTCGTTTTATTGTCCGCATTGCTATGAGTTTGCTGAGGTTTACCATATTCCCCAGGCTATTGAAGGTAAACTGCCGCAGGGGATAACGCTGACAAAATACCATGTAGAGTTTCTGGGGCCATTAGGAAAACAGCTGACTCAGGCATGGGCTGTCGCGATGGCGCTGGGAGTTGAGGATAAGATTACCCAGCCTATGTTTGATGCGCTACAGAAAACACAGAGTATTAAAACCGAGGCGGATATTCGCAATGTCTTTATTCAGGCCGGAGTGAAACCGCAAGAGTATGATGCTGCGCTGAATAGCTTCGTGGTTAAATCTTTGGTGGTACAGCAGGAGAAAGCCGCAGAGGATTTCCAACTGCGCGGTGTGCCGGCGGTATTTGTAAACGGCAGATACATGGTGAAAAGCGATGGATTGGATACCAGCTCCATGGCGAACTATGTGGCGCAGTTTGCCAATGTGGTGCACTTCTTGGTGAGCCAGCCGTAATCGGCGCACTGACCCTGAGCAACACGCCGGATATCGTCTCTCCGGCGTTTTTTAGACTTTAGACGGTAGGACGGTAACGTTCGCGTAGCCGTGTTATCAGCAGATCCTTACGCTGCCAAAGTGTATTCAGCCATAGCTGAAACTGGTGTTTGAAGTCTTTATTATTGAAATAATCGCCGCGAATTTCATCGCTGATAGGCAGTATTTCAACGTGTACGACGATGCCTTGCATGCGTCCGCAGAGGAGATCGAGGAAAGGGCGTCGCTCATTCTGCGGGTAAAGCAGCGTGACGTTAAGCACTCGCTCAAACTGGCTGCCAAGGGTACTGAGGGTAAACGCGATGCCCGCAGCCTTGGGCTGTAATAGGTTCTGATAGGGTGAGTTTTGGCCGCGGCGTTTTTCCTCCGTACAGCGTGATCCTTCGACGAAGTTAACGATAGTGGTTGGATGCAGGCGAAATTTCTCGCATGAACGGCGGGTCGTTTCGATATCCTTACCGCGCAGCTCCGGGTGTTTAAGGAGATAGCTGCGGGAATAGCGTCGCATGAAAGGCATATCCAACGCCCAACAGGCTAGGCCGATAAAAGGTACCCAGGCCAGCTGCTGCTTAAGGAAATACTTATTCATTGGAATATGATTCCGTAGCAATACACACAGCACTACAATATCCGTCCAGCTGTTATGATTGCTGATCAGCAGATACCAGTTTTGCTTACTTAACCCCTCTAGGCCGCTGACGTGCCATTTTAGTCGTGGATTAAGGTTCATTAATCCGGCCAAACCTTGGCACCAGCACCACATCAACCTATCAGAGTATCGGGAAATAGCATGCCTCACTCCGGGTAGCGGCAGCAGAAGTTTTATGACGCCCAATAGTACGATAGGCAGCGAACAGGCCATGGTGACTACGATGGCCAACAGCGTTATTAGTACGAAGGTAAAAGGAGACAACACCGTGGCAGTCAGGGTTGGCATTGGGAAATCACACCGCACTCGGAAGAATAGGATCTGCAATGTTAGCAGATAGAGGCGTAAGTCGGCACATTTTGTCCCGCTCAAAGATATTTCTGTAAAAAAGTCTGTGCCGTTTTAAAAGTAGGTCATACTATAATGACGCTTATCGAACTGTCAGGTTCTGTTGGTTATATTTTTCAAGTTATACACAGTTCACTCCTTATGTTTTTTATATTAACTCCTTCGGTATTAAGTGAATATGACATTGATTTTAAATGATTATAATCATTGAGTCTTCATATATAGTCTTCTTGGTATTAAGTGTTCTATTTTTTGCTCACAAACTTATCCACAGATTGATTCTGTGTGGTTGTGCATCATAGATAGCGATAAAACTCCCCGAATATTCGTCAGCGCACCTGAGGTGTGGCATCCTTATACTTTGATAACCACCACGACAAAGACAGATTATGGCCCAGATAGCTGAAAATCCCCTGATCCTGGTTGATGGATCCTCATACCTTTACCGTGCCTATCATGCGTTTCCACCGCTGACCAATAGCGCCGGGGAGCCTACCGGGGCTATGTATGGTGTGCTGAATATGCTGCGAAGCCTGATCATACAATATCAGCCGAGCCATGTTGCCGTGGTGTTTGATGCCAAGGGCAAAACGTTTCGCGATGAGCTGTTTGCCGAATATAAGTCACATCGTCCTCCGATGCCGGACGATCTGCGTGAGCAGATAGCGCCGTTGCACCAGATGGTTGAGGCGATGGGGCTACCGCTGCTGGTCGTACCGGGGGTGGAGGCGGACGATGTGATCGGCACGCTGGCGCGCCGCGCTGAGCTGGCGGGGCGGCATGTTCTGATCAGCACCGGCGACAAGGATATGGCGCAGCTGGTAACACCGAATATCACGCTTATCAATACGATGACCAACACTGTTCTGGGACCTCAGGAGGTGTGTGACAAATATGGGGTGCCGCCGTCGCTGATCATCGACTTTTTAGCGCTGATGGGCGATGCCTCTGACAATATTCCCGGCGTCCCCGGCGTAGGTGAGAAGACGGCGCAGGCGCTGTTGCAGGGCATTGGCAGCCTGAAGACGATTTATGATGATCTCGATCGGGTGGCTACCCTGAGCTTTCGTGGCGCGAAGACTATGGGAGCCAAGCTGCTGTTGAATAAAGAAAAGGCCGATCTTTCCTACCTGTTGGCGACCATTAAGACCGACGTTGATCTGGCGCAGGGGGGCGACGATTTGGCCATTAAAGTGCTGGATAGTGAGACGCTGCACCAGTTGTTCAGCCGCTATGAGTTTAAGCGATGGCTGAGCGATGTGCAGGAGGGCTCTTGGCTAACAGGGGCGACAGGCGGTCGTAAAACGCGGGGGAATAAAATCGCTGACACACCTGCGGCGCTTGCGCCGGAGGTTTTCGTGACGCTGACGCGCGAGGGCTACCAAACGATCCTCGATGAGGCCGCGCTGGAGGCATTGATTACGCGCCTGCGCCAGGCCGGGAGCTTTGCCTTTGATACTGAGACCGATTCGCTGGATGTACTGTCGGCCAATCTGGTGGGGATCTCCTGCGCCGATAAGCCGGGGCAGGCATGTTACATCCCGCTGGCCCATGACTACCTGGATGCGCCGCATCAGCTCGATCGTCAGTATGTTCTGGCGCGCCTACAGCCGCTGCTGGAGGATGAAGGGATAGCCAAGATTGGTCAGAACCTGAAGTATGATATTGGCGTTATGGCGCGCTATGGTATCACGCTGCGCGGCGTGGCATTTGATACCATGTTGGAGTCCTATGTGCTCAATAGCGTTGCTGGGCGCCATGATATGGATAGCCTATCTGCTCGCCATCTCGACCATAAAACGATTACGTTTGAAGAGATTGCCGGTAAAGGAAAAGGTCAGCTGACGTTCAATCAAATCCCGCTGGAGCAGGCGTCGGAGTATGCCGCAGAGGATGCCGATGTTACCCTGCAGCTGCATCAGCATTTGTGGCCGATGCTGGAGGGAGAGTCTGGTCCGAGCCATATTTTCCGCGATATTGATATGCCGTTGGTTCCGGTGCTGTCGCGGATGGAGCGTACCGGGGTGTTGATCGACAGCGCGATTCTGGGTCAACATTCACAGGAGCTGGCGGTACGGCTGGAGGCGCTGGAGCAGCAGGCGCATAGCGAGGCTGGAGAGCCATTTAATCTGTCATCGACCAAACAGCTGCAGAGTATTCTGTTTGAGAAGCAGCAGCTGCCGGTATTGAAGAAAACGCCGGGCGGAGCGCCATCAACCAATGAAGAGGTGCTGGTTGAGCTGGCCGAGCAGGGGTATGCGTTGCCACAGGTAATCCTGGAGTACCGCACGCTGGCCAAGCTGAAGAGTACCTACACCGATAAGTTACCGCTGATGGTTAATCCGCTGACGGGCCGGGTACATACCTCCTATCATCAGGCCGTCACCGCGACAGGCCGTCTGTCATCCAGCGATCCTAACCTGCAGAATATCCCCGTGCGCAGCGACGAAGGGCGGCGCATCCGTCAGGCTTTCATCGCGCCGGTCGGCAGCCGGATTGTGGCGGCGGATTACTCACAGATTGAGCTGCGCATAATGGCACACTTATCGGGAGACAAAGGGCTGCTGCAGGCATTTGCGGCAGGGAAAGATATCCATCGCGCCACGGCGGCAGAGGTCTTTGGCTTGCCGTTAGAGGCGGTGAGCGCCGATCAGCGCCGCAGCGCTAAGGCGATTAACTTTGGCCTGATTTATGGTATGAGCGCTTTTGGTCTGGCTCGTCAGCTGAACATTGGCCGCGGCGAAGCCCAACGCTATATGGATCTCTACTTTGAGCGCTATCCGGGCGTGCTGGCCTATATGGAGCGCACCCGCCAGCTGGCATCGGATCAGGGCTATGTTGAAACGCTGGATGGCCGTCGGCTCTATCTGCCCGAGATCAACGCGCGCAACGGTATGCGCCGTAAAGCGGCGGAGCGTGCCGCGATTAACGCGCCGATGCAGGGAACGGCGGCCGATATCATTAAACGGGCCATGATTGCCGTTGATGGCTGGCTACAGGAGACCCAGCTGGAGGTTCGTATGATTATGCAGGTACACGATGAACTGGTATTTGAAGTGCCAGAGTCTCAGGTTGAGGCGGTGGTCTGTCAGGTTCGTGTACTAATGGAAAATAGCCTGTCGCTGGCGGTTCCATTAAAAGTTGATATTGGTTGTGGTGAAAATTGGGATCAAGCTCACTAAAATGTGAATATTTAATCCTGTTATGTAATTAATTTACATAAAAAATGCGTTTATTGATGGGTTTTGCGGATTAAAACGGCGTTTTTTGTAAGTAAACAACAAAAAGGTTGATTGATACATAAAATGTTGTACAGTTGTCAGAGTAGGGTACAGAGGTAAGATGTTCTATCTTTCAGACCTTTTACTTCACGTAATCGGATTTGGCTGATTATTAGCCGCCCCGGTCTTTATGACTGGGGCGTTTTTTTTGTATAAAGAAAAGTCAGTTGAAATATAACCGCATATAACTCTTCGCTGGCGCCGTGTGCGTGTGTCGCCGCATAAGTTGATGCGCTTATTTTTATATTTTGCTGAAAAATAGCATAAAAAAGCCGCTCTCGCGGCTAATTGTATCGATACATCAGGGAGTTATTACTCGCCGATGCTGGGATCGTCGTCCTTGTCCGCCTGCTGAGGCGTGATCTCGCTGAACCAGGTATCCAGCTTATCTCTCAGCTTATCGACGCCAAACTTTTTGAGGGAGGAGAATGCGTCGACCTGGATGTCGCCCATAAACGGCAGCACCGCCTCTCGCACCATATTCAGCTGCGCCTTGCGGGCGCCAGAGGCCAATTTATCGGCCTTGGTTAACAGCAGCAATACAGGCAGGCCAACCTCTACCGCCCAGGCGATCATCTGCTGATCGAGATCTTTTAGCGGGTGTCGGATATCCATCAGTACGACCAATCCCTTCAGGCACTGCCGTTTCTGCAGATACTCTCCCAACGCCTGCTGCCATTTACGCTTCATCTCTTCCGGGACTTCGGCGTAGCCATAGCCAGGCAGATCGACAAGGCGAATGCCATCCTCAACCTCGAACAGGTTGATGAGCTGGGTACGTCCCGGCGTTTTACTGGTGCGCGCCAGGCTTTTTTGATTGGTCAGTGTATTGAGCGCGCTGGATTTCCCAGCGTTGGATCGCCCGGCAAACGCCACTTCAATACCGGTATCTTCCGGCAGGTGGCGAATATCGGGGGCGCTGGTGACGAAGTGCGTCACATGGTAGTTGTAAGTTTGACGGGCCAAGAGGATCGTCTCCCTGTTGCTGGAGGAATAATGGCAGGAATTATAACCATAATGATGGGAAAGGGCGTATAAATCCGTGTATCACCGGCATGGATGGCGTAAGCCGTCAGCCCGTCTCCACGTAAGCGATCGACTATAGCGTCATCAGATAATGGCGTATCGTTCTGTAAGGGTTTTATTTTTTAATTATTGATATTCAAATGATTACATTAATTGTGTGATATCGATCGGCTATCGAGACGCAATTTCGCTTATTGTTCTTTACCCTCAGTAAGATAGATTAATTCCAGCGCAGGGATGCAGCCTAAAACGGACTCTTCGTCAGGATGACGATGCCCTGGGAGCGTTAAGGATAATGCGTCGGGGTAAGGAGACCGGCCACAGGATGTGGCGCGACAGACAGGATGTTTGTCACAGGGATGTATCTGGCCCGGGAGTGGGCTACCGCCTTCGGGCGGAGAGGGAGTTTGCCTTAGGGATGAGGGCAGGGAGCACCGCCGCAAAGGGATAAACCGGGACGTTGTTTGCCGTTAGGGATGATTAGTGTGAATATCCTTCTGCAGAAGGTATAAAATTAAGGCGACAGTTTAGGCTGTCGCCTTTTTTCTTTGCGGCCTTTCTGATAGATTTCGCCGCAGTTTTCGACATCTCTGATCAAGAGTATAAGTTATGAGTCCGGTGAATAAATCAAAGGCCGTTAAAGCCAAAAAAACACGTAAAACCCGTCAGGAGCTGGATCTGGAAGGACGCGAGCGCAAACGCCAGAAAAAGCACCGCGGCCATAAGCCGGGCGCTCGCAATAGTGACAGTGCGGCTCAGGATGGGAAGGGAGGTAGCCGCGTAGGACGCGATCCGCGCCTCGGCAGCAAGACGCCGGTTACGTTGGTGGTCGATAGCCAGGCGATAGCGCTGCGCCGTCCGCAGTCGCCGGTACAGCCAGAGGTGAAGAAGGCGCTCTCCCCGGAAGAGGAGCTGGCGCGTCTGGAAAACGATCAGCGTCTGGATGCTCTGCTGGAGCGTCTGGAAGATGGCGCGACGCTGAATGGCGAAGAGCAGCGCTATGTGGACGAGATGCTGGATCGCATCGATGCGCTGATGGAAGAGCTGGGTATTGAGCTGGAAGATGATGAGGACGACGTGCCGGAACAGGAAGACATTATGCAGCTGCTGCGCCGCGGTAGCCCAAAAGATGCTATCTGATGCCGGATGAGCCTGATTCTGGCCATCGGCCTGATGCTCACATGTTATCTGCTGTGGTTATTGGCTAAACTATGGCGGCTGTCGCAGCGCAAAGCGCGCTGGCAACGGGCCGCCATGCGTTACGGCAGGCCGTCGGCTTCTCCACTGCGCACAGTCAGGAGAAAACAGAATAAGGAGTGAGCATCCATGTCAGAACAGACTATCGTCTGGGATTTGGCCCTGATCCAGAAATATAACTATTCCGGGCCGCGCTATACCTCGTACCCCACCGCGCTGGAGTTTAATGAACTCTTTGATGAGGCGGCCTTTCTGCGCGCCGTAGCCCGCTATCCCGAGCGGGCGCTTTCCCTTTACGTGCATATCCCGTTCTGCCATAAGCTGTGCTACTTCTGCGGCTGTAATAAGATTGTGACCCGTCAGTCCCACAAGGCCGACGAGTATTTGGATAAGCTGGCGCTGGAGATCGCTGCTCGCGCGCCGCTGTTTGCAGGGCGGACGGTGAGCCAGCTGCATTGGGGCGGCGGTACGCCGACCTTTCTCAATAAGGCGCAGATTAGCCGCCTGATGATGCTGCTGCGTCGCCATTTTACCTTTGCGCCTCAGGCGGAGATTTCGATAGAGATCGATCCGCGGGAGATTGCGCTGGATGTGCTGGATCACCTTCGTCAAGAAGGGTTTAACCGCCTGAGCATGGGGGTTCAGGACTTCAATAAGACCGTACAGACGTTGGTCAACCGCGAGCAGGATGAGGCGTTTATCTTTTCTCTGCTGCACCACGCGCGGGAAATCGGCTTTACCTCAACCAATATCGACCTGATTTATGGTCTGCCCCGCCAGACGCCGGAGAGCTTCGGTTTTACGCTGCAAAAGGTGATTGAGCTGAATCCCGATCGACTCAGCATTTTTAACTATGCACACATGCCCAAGCTGTTTGCTGCTCAGCGTAAGATTAAGGATGCCGATCTACCCAGCGCAGACCATAAGCTGGCTATTCTGCAGCAGAGTATCGCGACGCTGACCAGCGTGGGATACCAGTTTATCGGAATGGATCACTTCGCCCACCGTGACGATGAGCTGGCGGTGGCCCAGCGCGCCGGTAAACTGCATCGCAACTTTCAGGGATATACCACGCAGGGCGACAGTGATTTGCTGGGGTTGGGCGTATCGGCGATTAGCATGATCGGGGATAGCTATGCCCAAAATCGCAAGGTGCTGAAGGAGTACTATGCCGCGGTTGAGGCGCAGGGCAACGCGCTGTGGCGCGGGCTGGCCATGAGCCGGGATGACTGCATTCGCCGCGATGTGATTAAGGGGCTTATCTGTAATTTCCGCCTGGATTTCGCGCCGATAGAGCAGCAGTACGGCATTCGCTTTGTGGATTATTTCGTCGAGGATCTGGTGCTGTTGCGTCCGCTGGCGCAGGATGGGTTGGTCGAGCTGGGTGAGACGGCGATTAACGTCACGCCGCGCGGTCGTTTGCTGATCCGGAATATCTGCATGTGCTTTGATGTGTATCTGCGTCATCAGGCCCGAATGAAGCAGTTTTCGCGCGTCATCTGACGCCAGCCTAAAACGACAATCCCCGGCACGCCGGGGATTGTCGTTTTAGGCTTAGCGGTTCAGACGCTCCAGAACAGCAGCGCCAGCAGCTGGGGCGACATAATGCGCAGGAACATCGCCAGAGGGTAGACCGTGGCGTAGGAGAGCGCTGCAGCCCCGCTGGTGGCGTGTAGGCCGTTGGCGAAGGCCAGCGCCGGGGGATCGGTCATCGCCCCTGCCAGCATGCCGCAGAGCGTCAGATAGTTCATCTTAATCATCAGACGTGCCAGGAGCGCTGCCGTGAGCAGCGGGATAGCGGTGATCAGGATCCCATAGCCAATCCAGGTGACCCCTTCGCCGTTGAGCAGCGTGTCGATGAAGTTGCCGCCGGACTTTAGCCCGACGACCGCCAGGAACAGCACGATCCCCAGTTCGCGTAGCGCCAGGTTGGCGCTGGGCGGCATAAACCAGTACAGCTTACCGATGCTGCCGATACGGCCCAGAATCAGAGCGACCACCAGCGGCCCGCCGGCCAGCCCCAGCTTGAGCGCCGCCGGGAAGCCAGGAATGAACAGCGGAACCGACCCCAGCAGAACGCCCAGCCCGATACCGATAAAGACCGGCAGCATCTGCACCTGCTGCAGCTTTTGCTGGGCGTTACCGACGATGGCAGCGACGGCATCGATCGCCTGAGGCCGACCAACCAGATTGAGAATATCGCCGAACTGCAGCGTCGCATTGTTACCGGCCACCAGCTCGACACCGGCGCGGTTAAGCCGCGAGATCACGACATCGTACCTTTGCTTCAGGTTGAGATCGCGGATCTTTTTTCCCAGAACCCTCTCGTTGGTGACCACGACACGGCTGACCTGCAGCTCGGTTCCGCGGGTGGACAGCGAGGTGTCAACCTGTTCGCCGATCACCAGCCTGGCGTTTTCCAGCTCCTGCTTTTGCCCCACCAGATGGAGCAGATCGCCGCTTTCGATCTGGGTGGTGGGCAGTGGCACCATGAGGAAATCACCGCGCTTGAGGCGTGAGCAGACGATGGTATCACTATTCAGGATCGGCACCTCCTGTATGGACAGTCCACTCAGGTTGGGGTTGCGCACCATGATATTCATGGTTTGCAGCAGCTCGTGGCTATGACCGTTGCGTGAGTCGAAGTCACGTGCTTCGGCGTCGATATTGATGCGAAACAGCAGGCGTATCAGCCAAATCACCAGCAGAATGCCGCAGATGCCAAAGGGATAGGCCATGGCGTAGCCCATTCCCATCAGATCTATTTGGGACGGGTTGGACCCCAGATCGGTTAATATCTGCTGCCCGGCACCCAGCGCGGGGGTGTTAGTGACGGCACCGGAGAAGATCCCGAGAATAATCGGCAAGGGGACGGCAAATAGCTTGTGAATGGCGGCGGTAATCAGCCCGCTTATCAGTACCATTAGGACGGCAAAGGCATTGAGGCGCAGGCCGGAAACGCGTAGCGAGGAGAAAAAGCCGGGGCCTACCTGAATACCGATGCTGTAGACAAACAGGATCAGGCCAAACTCTTGAATAAAATGCAGCATATCACTGTTGAGATCCAGCTGGTAGCGCTGGGCAAAATGGCCGACGATGATCCCGCCGAACAGGACGCCGCCAATCCCCAGACCGACGCCGTAGATCCGCCAGTTACCAATCCACAACCCAAGCACAGCGACCAGTGATAACATACTGACCGTAAGGGCGATATCGCTCATGATACATCCTTGATAATTAAACGACTCCGGTGAAACGCGCGCGACCGGATGATCTGCTGGGGTAACGGAAAACTCACCTGTATATTGTTACAGAGCGTTGGTAAATAGACTGTGTCACACGACACAGCCCGGATATTTAGTGGATATCCTAGCAGATATTCTCCCGGGGGACTGAAGGGCCCAAGGCGCGCTATCATGATGGCCATCTCCTGGACGTAGAGAGGGTTATCCCAACAGGTGGAGCTGCGCGACGCACAGCACAGCGGCAATGGAGGCATGCGATGGTGGCCCGCCGCTGGCGTTGAGTCCGGTGCCGTGGGAAACCATGGCGCACAGCGAATCGATCATCATTATTCTCCCGCGTGGTGGTATAACGATCGCGACTGCCGTTTTTTTGTGCGCACGGCCTCGTTTTTAACCGAGGGTGTCCTCTCCCCATCATTACTCCATTCCCAGCTCTTTCAGCTTGCGGGTCAGGGTATTGCGGCCCCATCCCAGCAGCCTGGCCGCCTCTTGTTTATGGCCATGAGTGTGGTGCAGGGCGCAGTGCAGCAGCGTACGCTCCATTTCCGGCAGGGCTTCGGCCAGCAGATCCTGCTGGCCGCTCTGCAGGGCATGCTCCGCCCACTGACTCAGCAGCCGTGGCCAGCTGTCCGGCGGGAGTATCACCGGCTGGCGTTCATCGCGCGCGCGCTCAAACAGCTCCGCCGGCAGATCCTGCGTCAACACCTCTTGGCCTGCGGCCATGACCGTCAGCCAGCGGCAGGTATTCTCCAGCTGGCGCACATTGCCAGGCCACGGTAGACGGATCAGAGCCGCTTCGGCCTCCGGGCTGAGCACTTTGGCCTCGACGCCCAGCTCCTGTGCGGCCACTTTGAGAAAATGGCGAGCCAGGCGGGGAATATCCTCGCGCCGCTCACGCAGCGGCGGAAGATGTATGCGGATAACGTTGAGGCGGTGGAAGAGATCTTCGCGGAACTTCCCCTCTTGTACCCGCTGTTCCAGATTCTGATGGGTCGCGGCGACGATGCGCACATCGACCCTGACCGGCGCATAGCCACCGATGCGATAAAACTGTCCGTCGGCCAGTACGCGCAGCAGGCGGGTCTGAACGTCCAACGGCATGTCGCCGATTTCATCGAGGAATAGTGTCCCGCCGTCCGCTTGCTCAAAGCGTCCCTGGCGGATCTGGCTGGCACCGGTAAAGGCGCCTTTTTCATGGCCGAACAGCTCGGATTCGATCAGATCGCGCGGAATGGCCGCCATGTTCAGGGCAATAAATGGCCCCTTGGCACGCGGGCTGTGGCGGTGCAACGCATGGGCGACCAGCTCTTTTCCGGTGCCCGACTCCCCATTGATCAGCACGCTGATGGAGGAGCGTGACAGGCGCCCGATAATGCGAAAGACATCCTGCATCGCCGCTGCTTCGCCAATAATATCGGCGCTGGGATCGCTTCCTGGCGTCTGGCGTGCTGGCTGCTGCTGCTCCTGATAGTGGCTGATAGCGCGTTCGACGAGCGCGACGGCTTCGTCAATATCGAACGGTTTGGGCAGATAATCAAAGGCGCCCTGCTGGTAGGCGCTGACCGCGGCATCCAGATCGGAATGGGCCGTCATAATGATGACCGGAAGCAACGGATGGCGCATTTTTATCTGCTGTAGCAGGGCCAGCCCGTCCATACCGGGCATGCGGATGTCTGACAGTAGAACGTCCGGCGTCTGGGCGCTCATCGCCGTCAGAACCGCCTGACCATTTTCAAATGTGGCGCAGCGTAAACCTGCGCCGGTCAGCGCGCGCTCTAAGACCCAGCGGATGGCACTGTCATCGTCGACGATCCAGACGAGACCCGGTTGCATTGTCATGGTGACCACCTGTTGCGTGAGGGGCGTGGGCTATTTGCGGATTGGCAAATATACCGAAAACTCGGTGTGGCCCGGCCAGCTGTTAAACTCGATTTTTCCCTGATGCTGATCGATCAGGCTCCTTGCAATCGACAGGCCAAGTCCGGTGCCTCCGCTGCGTCCGCTCACCATTGGGTAGAACAGCGTATCCTGCAGCTGGGCGGGGACCCCTGGCCCATCGTCTTCAATATCTATGCGCGCCGCCAGACGATAGCGCTCGCCGTGCAGGGTGACCTGCAGCGCTGTACGGGTACGCAGGGTGATAGTGCCGCCCCGCTCACCCAGCGCCTGCAGGGCATTCCGCGTGATGTTCAGCAGTACCTGCTCGATTTGCTCCGGATCGTGATTCAGCTCTGGCAGGCTGGGGTCATAGTCACGCAGCAGGGTGATGTTCCCCGGGCACTCCAGGGAGACCAGCTGGCAGACCCGCTCGGCGACTTGATGAATACTCTGGGTGACGCGCTGCCCCGGCCTCTGGGGGCCCAGCAGACGATCGACCAGGTTGCGCAGGCGATCGGCCTGCTCAATGATCACCTGGGTGTACTCGGTCAGGGCCGGATCCGGTAGTGCTCTGGCCAACAGCTGCGCTGCCCCGCGCAGCCCGCCGAGCGGGTTTTTGATCTCATGGGCCAGCCCGCGTACCAGATCGCGGGCGGCGACCTGCTGGGAGTGCTGGAGCTGCTCCTGGCTTAGGCGCCGCTGGCTGTCCAGGGGGGAAAGCTCCAGCAGGATCTGCCCTTCGCTCAGGGGCTGGGCCGTCAGCGCCATGATGTGCGGCTGGCTGTCGATGACCAGCATCACCTCGTTGTCGGTAAAACCCTGTCCGGTGCGCAGGCTGATGCGCATCAGTGAGATATCCAAAGAAAGATAGCTCAGCAGATCCGGCAGCGGAGTGCCAAACAGCTTACGCGGGCTCTGCGCCAGCAGCTGCTGAGCGGCTGGATTGGCATAGCGAATGACCAGATCGTCGTCCAGGACCAGGATGCAGGTCATCAGGGCATTTAGCAGCGGCCCGGCATCGGGTAGGTCACGGTGGGGCGGCGTAGGGTATTCAGCCATTTGTGCACTCCTGCACTATTTTAGTGCAATGGGATACCTTGCACTGTAGCATGCTTTCGCTGCCTGTGCGGGGGGGCGGAGAATTTTTTCTCCGTCCTGCGGCGTACGGCGAAAAAAACCCATCCGAAGATGGGCTGAAAGTTTCCACGGCAATAAAAACGGATGTCTCCAGCGTGGATAGCTTGGCAAGGCCCGGTACAGCGGGGCGGCCGGGTCTCCTGCCGCGCGTCGCGTTATACGCTGTAGTAGAGTTCAAACTCGACCGGGTGCGGTGTCATGCGTACGCGTTCCATTTCAGACTGGCGCAGCTCGATGTAGGCATCGATGGCATCGTCGGTAAAGACGCCGCCGCGGGTCAGGAACTCACGATCGCTATCCAGCGCGGCCAGGGCTTCATCCAGAGAGCCGGCGACGGTCGGGATCTCTTTGGCCTCTTCCGGCGGCAGGTCATACAGGTTTTTATCCATGGCATCGCCGGGATGGATTTTGTTGATGACGCCATCCAGGCCGGCCATCAGCAGAGCGGCGAAGCACAGGTACGGGTTGGCCGCCGGGTCCGGGAAGCGAACCTCAATGCGGCGCGCCTTCGGCGATGCCACTACCGGGATACGAATGGAGGCGGAGCGGTTGCGGGCAGAGTAGGCCAGCATCACCGGCGCTTCATAGCCTGGTACCAGACGCTTGTAAGAGTTGGTGGTCGGGTTGGCCAGGGCGTTGATAGCCTTGGCGTGCTTGATCACCCCGCCAATATAGTACAGTGCAGTTTCAGACAGACCTGCGTACTTGTCACCGGCAAACAGGTTGCTGCCGTTTTTAGACAGGGACATATGGCAGTGCATGCCGGAGCCATTGTCACCGAACATCGGCTTGGGCATAAAGGTGGCGGTTTTACCAAAGGCGTGGGCGACGTTGTGCACTACATACTTGTAGATCTGGATTTCGTCCGCTTTCTTGGTCATGGTGTTGAAACGGGTAGCAACTTCGTTCTGCCCAGCGGTGGCTACTTCATGGTGGTGAGCCTCTACGACCAGCCCCATTTCTTCCATGGTCAGGCACATGGTCGAGCGGATATCCTGAGCCGAATCAACCGGCGGAACCGGGAAGTAGCCGCCTTTAACTGCCGGGCGGTGCCCTTTGTTACCGCCTTCGTACTTGGTTGCGGAGTTCCACGCGCCTTCGATGTCATCAATGGCGACGTGGCTGCCGTTGATGCTGCTGCCAAAGCGGATATCGTCGAACAGGAAGAACTCTGGCTCCGGCCCAAACAGCACGGTGTCTGCGATACCGGAGGCGCGCAGAAAGTCTTCGGCGCGTTTGGAGATGGATCGCGGGTCGCGGTCGTAACCCTGCAGGGTACCCGGCTCCAGAATGTCACAGCGAATGATCAGCGTTGGCTCTTCATAGAATGGGTCGAGTACTGCGGTGGTGGGATCCGGCATCAGCACCATGTCTGACTCATTGATGCCCTTCCAGCCGCCGATGGAGGAGCCGTCAAACATTTTGCCCTCTTCGAAGAAGTCGGCGTCAACCTGATGAGCCGGAATGGTGACGTGCTGCTCCTTACCCTTGGTGTCGGTAAAGCGCAAATCGACGAATTTAACTTCGTGCTCATTCAGCATCGCTAAGATATGTTCAGCGGACATACTCTACTCCCGGTTTCTTTGGTCGCCGTGCAACGGAACACAGATGATAGAAAGTGGTTTTAGCCATCGTACTGTAGCCTTAGCTAGAAACGTGCCAACTTTACAAATTGCCTGAATGGCGCATAATTACCTTACTCTGACGCTGTGTCAGGCGGCACTGATGGAGCGTCGTGCTCCATAATGGTGCAAAACACTTCAGCAAAAGCACAATCTTGGTGCAAGCTGTTTATTCCCGCGCCGTTTAGCATCGTGAATAGGATCACAAACCGCCATTCGTAGCATTGTTTCTGCGAGAAGCTTGTGATCCTGTTTAGTCCCTCGCTTAATACGTGTACAATAGCGCGCTATTTCTAATGCCTGAGGCAAAGCTGTGATCGAAAATCTGCGTAACATCGCCATTATTGCGCACGTTGACCATGGGAAAACCACCCTGGTTGACAAACTGTTGCAACAATCCGGAACCCTGGGTGAACGTAACGACGCGACTGAGCGCGTAATGGACTCCAACGATTTGGAGAAAGAGCGTGGGATTACCATCCTCGCGAAAAACACCGCCATTAATTGGAATGGCTATCGCATCAACATCGTGGATACCCCGGGGCACGCCGACTTCGGCGGCGAGGTAGAGCGTGTGATGTCTATGGTTGACTCGGTTCTTTTGCTGGTCGACGCAATGGATGGTCCGATGCCGCAGACCCGCTTCGTAACCCAGAAGGCATTTGCCAACGGGCTGAAGCCGATCGTGGTTATCAACAAGGTTGACCGTCCCGGTGCGCGTCCGGACTGGGTTGTCGATCAGGTCTTCGATCTGTTTGTCAATCTGGGCGCGACCGATGAGCAGCTGGACTTCCCGATCGTCTACGCCTCTGCCCTGCAGGGGATCGCCGGTCTGGACCACGCCGACATGGCTGAGGATATGACTCCGCTGTTTGAAGCTATCGTCGAGCATGTAGCTGCGCCGGACGTCGATCTGGACAGCCCGTTCCAGATGCAGATCTCCCAGCTGGACTATAACAGTTACGTTGGGGTTATCGGCATCGGCCGTATCAAACGTGGCAAGGTGAAGCCGAACCAGCAGATCACCATTATCGACAGCGAAGGTAAGCGTCGTAACGGTAAAGTGGGCCAGGTTTTGGGCCATCTGGGTCTGCAGCGTATCGAGACCGACCTGGCGGAAGCGGGCGACATCGTCGCGGTAACCGGTCTGGGCGATCTGAACATCTCTGATACCCTGTGCGATCCGAGCGCCGTTGAGGCCCTGCCCCCGCTGACCGTCGATGAGCCGACCGTAAGCATGTACTTCTGCGTCAACACCTCTCCGTTCTGCGGCAAAGAAGGCAAGTTTGTGACTTCTCGCCAGATCCTGGAGCGTCTGCAGAAAGAGCTGGTTCACAACGTCGCCCTGCGCGTTGAAGAAACCCCGGATCCGGACGCTTTCCGCGTGTCCGGCCGTGGCGAACTGCACCTGTCCGTGCTGATAGAAAACATGCGTCGTGAAGGCTATGAGCTGGCGGTATCCCGTCCGAAGGTTATCTATCGTGAGATCGATGGCCGCATGCAGGAGCCGTTTGAGCAGGTCACGCTGGATATCGAAGAGCAGCACCAAGGCTCCGTGATGGAAGCGCTGGGTATCCGTAAGGGTGAGATCCGCGACATGTCTCCGGATGGCAAGGGCCGCGTACGTCTGGATTACATCATTCCGAGCCGTGGCCTGATTGGCTTCCGTACCGATTTCATGACCATGACCTCCGGTACCGGTCTGCTGTACTCCACCTTCAGTCACTATGATGACGTGCGTCCGGGTGAAATCGGCCAGCGTCAGAACGGTGTGCTGATCTCTAACGGTCAGGGTAAAGCCGTTGCCTACGCGCTGTATAGCCTGCAGGATCGCGGCAAGCTGTTCCTGGGTCACGGTGCAGAAGTCTATGAAGGTCAGATCATCGGTATTCATAGCCGCTCCAACGACCTGACGGTTAACTGTCTGACCGGTAAGAAGCTGACCAACATGCGTGCTTCCGGTACCGATGAAGCGACCACCCTGTCTCCGCCGGTGAAAATGACCCTGGAGCAGGCTCTGGAGTTCATCGATGATGACGAGCTGGTTGAAGTTACGCCGCACTCCGTGCGTCTGCGTAAGCGTCATCTGACCGAGAACGATCGCCGCCGCGCCAACCGCGGTCCGCGCGACTAATCGTGTCGGTGTGATACCACGGGGTGCCTAAGGTGCCCCGTTTTTTTTTGCGGGCGCTATCTGCGCGCGACTTCCTGCTTTTCTTTTGTTCCTTCTATTCGCTGCCGTTTTTTCCGTCTACAGTGGAGTCTCTCACGCCAATAAGCTGAAATCGGGAGCTGCGCATGCTGTACATCTTTGATTTAGGTAACGTGATTGTAGACATCGATTTTCACCGTGTGCTGGGGGTCTGGAGCCGGTACAGCGGTGCCCCGCTGGCCACCTTAAGCAAGCGTTTTACGATGGGCGACACCTTTCGTCAGCATGAGCGCGGAGCGATAGACGATGAAACCTTTGCCCGGCGTCTATGCGATGAGATGGGGATCGCCCTCAGCTTTGCCCAGTTTGAACTGGGCTGGCAGGCGATTTTTGTTGCGCTGCGCCCGGAGGTTATCGATATCATGCAGCGCCTGCGCCGTCAGGGTGAGCGGGTCGTGGTGCTATCCAACACCAATCGGCTGCATACCCACTTTTGGCCTAAGCATTACCCGGAGATTGCGGCCGCCTGCGATAAAATGTACCTGTCGCAGGAGCTGGGCATGCGTAAGCCCGATGCCGAAATCTATCGTTATGTCCTGGAACAAGAGCGGGTGGTGGCCGGGGAGTCGATATTCTTCGACGATAACGCCGACAATGTAGCGGCGGCGAAGGCATTGGGGATCCAGGCGGTACAGGTGTGTGACCGCCAGGTGATCCCCGCCTATTTTGCATAATGAGACTGGTTTTTCTTTTATCGAGTGTCTGCGCTACCCTGAACACCCAAGTGGGCTCGAACGCCCCCAGTGCGGGGAAAGATGTGATTCGCGATGCAGGCGTAACTGACAGGAGTAAGGATGACGTCATTTTCCCTAAAACGTATTAAAGGCTGGGTCTGCTTTGCCAAGGTTCTGTGGCAGCGGGTGGATGACGATCGTATGACCATGGTGGCAGGTTCGCTGGCCTATGTCTCCCTGCTCTCTCTGGTACCGCTGATCACGGTGGTATTCTCCCTATTTACCGCTTTCCCGATGTTTGCCAGCGTCTCTTTTCAGCTTAAACGCTTTATCTTTACCAACTTCATGCCAGCTGCCGGTGATGTGGTGCAGTCCTATCTGGAGCAGTTTGTCGCCAACTCCAGCAAGATGACGGCACTGGGTACTATTGGCCTTATCGTGACTGCCCTGCTGCTGATCTCCTCGGTTGATGGAGCGTTGAACCATATTTGGCGCAGTGAGCGTAAGCGCGCTGTGGTGTATTCGTTCGCCGTCTACTGGATGATCCTGACACTGGGGCCGCTGCTGGTGGGAGCCAGCATGGCGATCAGTACCTATCTGCTGTCGCTGCGTTGGCTGGCGGACAGTGCAGTTTACTCCATGGTGGATCAGCTGCTGCGTCTGTTTCCGCTGCTGCTGTCGTGCGTCAGCTTCTGGCTGCTATATTGCATTGTACCGACCCAGCGAGTGCCGATGCGCGATGCGTTGGTCGGCGCCGTGGTTGCTGGCGGGCTGTTTGAACTGGGGAAGAAAGCCTTTGCGCTGTACATCACCGCGTTTCCGTCGTATCAGCTGATTTACGGCGTGCTGGCGGTGATCCCGATGCTGTTTGTCTGGGTGTACTGGAGCTGGTGTATTGTGCTGCTTGGCGCAGAGGTGACCGTGGCCATCGGCGATTTTCGGGCACACCGCCGGCAGGCGCAGGGGCTGCAGCAGGCGTTGACATCACATCATGATTAAGGAGTAAACGGTTCGATGATCGCATTAATTCAGCGGGTTACCCATGCCAGTGTGATGGTAGATAATCAGCTTATCGGAGAGATCGGCGCGGGCCTGCTGGTGTTGCTGGGGGTGGAGAGAGGCGACGATGAGCAGAAGGCAAAGCGCTTGTGTGACAAGGTATTGGGCTACCGCGTCTTTAGCGACGAAGAGGGTAAAATGAACCTCAACGTGCGCCAGTCCGGCGGCAGCGTGCTGGTGGTCTCTCAATTTACCCTGGCGGCGGATACCCAAAAGGGGATGCGCCCCGGGTTTTCCCGCGGCGCTGCGCCGGATGAGGCTGAGCGCCTGTATACCCATTTTTCCGACGCCTGCCGCGCCAGCGGGATCACCACCGCGACCGGATGCTTTGCTGCCGATATGCAGGTCTCCCTGCTCAATGACGGTCCGGTCACTTTCTGGCTGCAGGTTTAAGCCGATGGCGGCGTACAGCCTGTCATACGTCTGCGCCGCTGTCTCATCTACCCGCCATCCTCCCCACCAGCTGATCGCGCAGCATCCGTGCGATCAGCGCCAGCCACAGCAGGCCGCTTATCAGGTTGAACAGGTTGAATGCGCCGTTTCCACCCAGCAGCCAGGCGTATTTGCCTACCTCAATGCCAAGGGTATAGATGAACATACTGATCATGCCCATTGCAGCAGAGACGGTGCCCTTGCTCATCGTGCTGGAAAACAGCGTCAGGCGATAGAGACCGGCGTTGGCCAGGCCAATACCAAAGGCATATAGACTCAGGCCTGCCGTCATCCACAGGTAGGCATGGGCGCTGTATAGCGTAGAGGCGGCGGCGATCGCCAGCCCGCCAACCATTGGCCAGGCGCCCAGCTGAATCAGACGGCGGACCGGGCGGCGGCCGCTCAGGCGGGCCAGGGTAAGGTTACCCAGGATCAGCATGCCGAAAATTGGAACCTGTAGCATGCCGTAGTCATAGCTGCTGAGGCCTTCGCCGCTGATGATGATCACCGGCGACTGGGCTATCCAGGCCAGTAGAGGCAGGCTGGCGAAGCCGCAGGCCAGCGAGCCGCACAGAAAGCGTCTATTTTTCAGCACCAGCGTATAGTCGCGGCCCAGTGCTGACAGTGACAGCTTTTCTCCCCGTCGTGTCGCGGTTTCCGGCATGGCTTTATACAGACCAAGGAAGGCGAGCAGAGACAGCGCGGCAAACAGGATAAACATGCCCTCCCAGGGAAACAGATGCACCCATGCAGCGCCGGCTAATGGCCCGAGCAGTGGCGCGATCAGCGCAACGTTGGCCATTAGCGCGGTGATTTTGATACATACGGACTCCTCAAAGGACTCCTGGATCGCGGCATAGCCGACGGCGCCAATAAAGCACAGGCTGATCCCTTGTAAAAAACGCATCAGGGTGAACTGTTCGATGCTGTTGGTCAGCAAAATTGCCAGGCAGGTTGCGGCAAAGTAGAGCGTGCCGATTAACATTACCGGTCGCCGCCCGATGCGATCGGAGAGCGGGCCGAGCAGCCACTGCAGAAACATGCCGCCGGCCAGATAGGCGGTCATGGAAGTCGGAACCCAGCTTTCGTCCACGCCAAAGGTTTGTACTACTGACAGCATGCCGGGTTGAATCATATCGTTTCCGATATAAGTGGCAAACTCATACAACACCAGACAGAGGGGAAATAACAACGCACGCCGTCCCAGTCGGCGAGTAGAAGATAAATGGTTTTGCATAATGTATGGTCGCTAAAAGGAGAAACAGTCAGACCCAGCGGGATCGCCGGTGAAATAGCGGCTGGTGGGGCTGGCTATTCTGCCGTCAGCGGCCTGGCTTGGCAACAGCCGTTCGTGCGGTGAGGTACTACCTCTCCACGGGCAGGGGGCGCCATGGAGAGCGAAGATGCTCAGTTGACGGCTAAACAGCCCGCTTTTGCCAGGCAACGGGCTGCAGACGGGCATCCAGCTCCGTATGTGCCACATGATTGGTATAGTTGCTCATGACCTTTTGCGCCAGGCATAAAATGACGTCGAGGATATGGCGGCGCTCAAAACCGGCGGCGATAAACGCCTGCAGGGTTGCATCATCCACCTCGCCGCGCTGGCGCACCATCGCCAGCGTAAAGGTGCGCAGCGCCTCTAAACGGGCGCTGCGCAGCGGGGTTTCGTCGCGCAGGGCATCGTTGATCTCATCGCTGACCTTCATGGCGCGGGCGATCAGCGTATGGGCCGGTACACAGTAGTGGCAGCGGTGCTCAACATTGATGGTCTGCCAGACGACGGTCTTTTCGTCATTATCGAAGCTGCTGTGCAGAAACAGGCCATGCAGGGCCTGGTAGCCCGCCAGCAACTGTGGTGATTCTGCCATGATAGCGTGTAGTCCTGGGATGCCACCGTTGCTGCGCTTGCTTTGCAGCAGTAAATCGCGGCTTTCCTGGGGGGCGGTGTGCTCATCGTACTTTTCAAAAGTCAGCATGTTATCTCCCTGAGGTTGGCGTTTAACGCATCGGGTAAGGCGGCGTTGGTGCCGTCGTTTTGCGCTGGCATCTCTGTAAAACGCGCTCAGCCGGCGCGCCTCCTCCCGGCGTTAATCGGTGAAATTTCACTCTAGATATTTTTGAGTGATTGTTCAATAATTTTTTTGAGCAACCGTTCAAAAAAGTGCGTTACAATGAACTGCATTGAACTCTCCAGCAGGCTTGTAGCATGGCAAGACCCCTCCAACACGATCGCGATGTGGCGTTGCAGCAGGCTGTCGCTCTGTTTTGGCGGCGCGGCTACTTTGCGACGTCGATGAAAGAGATTGAGCAGGCGCTGAATATGCGCCCCGGAAGTATCTACGCCGCGTTTGGCAATAAAGCCGCACTGTTCTCCAGCGCGTTGACGCGCTATACCCAGAGCCAGGTGGATGCGTTTTTTGCTCTGATGGCGGACTATCCCGATCCGTTTTCCGGTGCCGAGGCCTTTTTGCGCCACTTTGGCGCCACGTGTTCGACAGAGCTTCCCTCCAGCGTCTGTTTCTTGGTTAAAAGCCTGCTGGAGCTAGAGGGGAGAGCGGAGGATGCGCCGCTGTCGGTGGTGCGGGAGAGCCTGGCGGCGATGGAGGCAGCCTTTTACCGGGCTTTCCGGGAGGGTGTGTCGCCGTTAGTCGAGGCTGAGGCCCGACAAATGGCGCGCTGGCTGCAAAAAGAGGTGATCGGTATTCGCATTATGGCGCTGCAGATTGGCAATTCCCCTGCGCTGGCGGCGCTGGTGGATGACAGCTGCGTAACGCTGCGTCGCTGGCGCGCCAGCGTACTATCCTAATTTCCGGCGCCGACGGCGCCGCAGACATGGATCGCGGAACTGGTGTCTGGGCTGCGCAGGGGCCTGCCTGAGGCTTTCTCATCATCTCCTGAGGTTTCTTCATCGCCCGGTGGCAATTTGCTGTTGACGAATCCATCAACTTACGGCAATTTCTATTTAGACGTCTAAACGTATGGATGTTTAAAGTGGGGGCGCAGAGAGTCGCGCAGAGCATAAGGATGATGGGGTATGAGTTTTTTTCACGCAAGCCAGCATGATGCGCTAAACCAGAGCCTGGCCGAGCTGCAGGGGCAGATCCAGGTTTCTTTTGAGTTTTTTCCGCCGCGCAGCCCGGAGATGGAGCAAACGCTGTGGCGATCCATCGATCGGCTCAGCATCCTGAGGCCGTCGTTTATTTCGGTGACCTACGGCGCCAACTCCGGCGAGCGCGACCGTACCCACAGCGTGATTAAGGGGATAAAAGAGCGCACCGGGCTGGAGGCGGCACCTCACCTGACCTGCGTTGATGCCAGCAGGGAGGCGCTGCGGGGAATAGCCCGGGATTACTGGAATAGCGGTATCCGCCATATTGTAGCGCTGCGCGGCGATTTGCCGGCGGAAGGCGGGCGTCCGGAAATGTACGCCCGCGATCTGGTGGCGCTGTTGCGCGAGGAGGCTGACTTTGATATTTCGGTCGCCGCCTATCCCGAGGTTCACCCGGAGGCTAAGAGCGCCCAGGCCGACCTGTTAAACCTAAAGCGTAAAATTGACGCCGGTGCCAGCCGGGCGATCACCCAGTTCTTCTTTGACGTGGAGAGCTATCTTCGCTTTCGCGATCGCTGTGCGGCAGCCGGTATTGACGCGGAGATTGTTCCGGGGATCTTGCCGGTGTCCAACTTTCGCCAGCTGCAGCGCTTTGCCGCGCTGACCAATGTCCGCGTGCCGCAGTGGATGCTGGCTATGTTTGACGGGTTGGATGAGGACGCGGAGACGCGTAAGCTGGTCGGTGCCAATATTGCCATGGATATGGTGAAACTACTCACCCGCGAGGGGGTGAAAGACTTTCACTTTTATACCCTGAATCGAGCCGAGCTGAGCTATGCCATTTGCCATACGCTGGGCGTACGGCCACAGGGTGGCGTGGCGTCGTGATAGGCAAAAAAAGCCCGCGGCCGCGGGCTTTTTCCTTTGCATCGCGGCTAGCCGGTATTGCGCATCCCGGCGGCGACTCCGGCGATAGTGACCATCAGCGCCTGTTCGACGTTGGCATCCGGCTGTTCCTGGTGGCGTGATCGGTAGAGTAGTTCAGCCTGCAAGACGTTGAGCGGATCGGTGTAGACGTTACGCAGAGCGATAGACTCTGCGGCCCAGGGCAGATCGGCCATCAGGTGATCGGTGTCAGCGATGGTCAGTACCGCCTGAATATCCCGCTGTACCTGTTGGCGCAGCTCTGTGCCCAGCGGCCATAGGGCCGGGTCAACCAGGCGCTGATCGTAGTATTCGGCCAGCCACAGATCGGACTTCGCGAACACCATTTCCAGCATATCGATGCGGGTGGTGAAGAATGGCCAGCTACGGTACATATTTTCCAGCGTGCCGCGGTGCCCCTCGGTCATGGCCTCCTCCAGCGCGGTCCCGGCGCCCAGCCAGGCTGGTAGCATCAGACGGTTTTGGGTCCAGGCGAAGATCCAAGGGATTGCGCGCAGGCTCTCTACGCCGCCGCTGGGGCGGCGTTTAGCCGGGCGTGAGCCCAGTGGCAGCTTACCCAGCTCCAGCTCTGGAGTCGCTGAGCGGAAGTAAGGAACAAAATCTGGATTTTTACGGATATAGCGTCGATAAAGCGCGCAGGAGGTCTGCGATAGCTCGTCCATGACATCACGCCACTCTTGCTTCGGCGCTGGCGGTGGCAGTAGATTGGCCTCCAGAATAGCACTGGTGTACAGCGTCAGGCTGCTGACGGCGATCTCCGGCAGGCCGAGTTTGAAGCGGATCATCTCCCCCTGTTCCGTTACGCGTAGGCCGCTCTTCAGGCTTCCCGGCGGCTGAGAGAGCAGGGCATCGTGCGCCGGCGCGCCGCCGCGGCCGATAGAGCCACCGCGGCCATGAAACAGGGTCAGGGCGATCCCGGCATTGTCACAGACGCGCACCAGCGCTTCCTGTGCACGATATTGAGCCCAGGAGGCCGCCATTACGCCGGCGTCTTTGGCTGAGTCAGAGTAGCCGATCATTACCATCTGTTTACCCTGGATAAAACCACGGTACCAGTCGATGCTCAGCAGCTGTGTCATCACCGCCTCGGCATTGTTCAGATCGTCGAGGGTTTCGAACAGCGGAACAACCGGCAGATTGTACGGGCAGCCCGCCTCTTTCAGCAGCAGGTGGACAGCCAGAACATCGGATGGGGTGCGCGCCATCGAGATGACATAGGCGGCGATGGCGCCGGCAGGCGCCTCGGCGATCACCTGACAGGTGTCAAACACCTCTTTGGTTTCCGGCGACGGCGTCCAGTGACGCGGTACCAGAGGGCGCTTGGAGTTCAGCTCGCGCAGCAGGAACGTCTGCTTATCCTCTTCAGACCAGGTCTCATAGTCGCCCAGTCCCAAGTAGCGGGTCAGCTCGGCCAGCGCCTCGGTATGGCGGGTGCTTTCCTGGCGAATATCGATGCGTACCAACGGCACACCGAAGCAGTGGACCCGGCGCAGAGTATCTAACAGCTGTCCGTTGGCGATGATCCCCATACCACAGGCCTTCAGCGAGCGGTAGCAGGTATGCAACGGCTGCCACAGCTGATCGTTGCTGACCAGCAGATCGGCGGGGCGTGGCAGGCGCTCTCCCCGCAGACGTGCGTCCAGATAGGTCAGCGTATTGTTTAACTGCTGGCGCAGGCGTTTTAACACCTCGCGGTAGGGCTCTTGGGTATGCTCGCCCGCCAGCGCCCGCAGTTCCGGTGTACAGACGGTCATGGAGAGTTCTGATACCAGTACCTGAACATCGCGCAGGAACAGCTCCGCGGCCTTCCAGCGGCTGAGCAGCAGGGCGCGGCGGGTCACCTCGGCGGTGACGTTGGGGTTACCGTCACGATCGCCGCCCATCCAGGCGGTGAAGCGCACCGGCACCGCTTCGACCGGTAGCTGGTAGCCAAGGGATTTTTCCAGCTGTTCATTAAACTCGCGCAGGAAGGCGGGAACGCCTTCCCACAGGCTGTTTTCGACCACGGCATAGCCCCATTTGGCTTCATCGATGGGCGTAGGGCGATTTTTACGGATCTCGTCGGTGTGCCAGGATTGGGCCACCAGCTGGCGTAGGCGGCGCATGATCTGGTGACGCTCATAGTCGGCCAGATCGTCATGATCGAGCTGGCTGAGGCAGGTGTTTACCTCCACCAGTTTATGGATCAGCGTACGGCGAGCGATCTCGGTGGGGTGCGCGGTCAGCACCAGCTCGATGGAGAGGTTATCGACGGCCTGACGGATTTGCGCCTCGTCCAGATTTTTATTCTTCAGTCGGGTGAACAGGTGATATAGGGCATCGGGATTGCTGGCAGCCTCACCGTGTGGGGAGATTCGGTGATATTGCTCCGCGACGTTGGCCAGATTGAGGAACTGGCTGAAGGCGCGCGCCACCGGCAACAGCTCGTCATTGGAAAGATTTTGCAGTGTGTTCAGCAACGCCTGTCGGCTGGCTTCATTGCCTGCGCGTGACGACTTGGACAGTCTGCGGATAGTTTCAACGCGATCCAGGATCTCTTCTCCCAGCGCGTCCTTGATGGTATCGCCCAGCAGCTTGCCCAACATGCTGACATTGCCACGCATCGCCGAATATTGCTCATTCATAGAACCACAGCCCCTCCCAATACGTAAATTTCTTTCACTCGGAAATTGTAGAGTGCCTCTTTATAAAGCCACGTTCCGTCCCCTGCGTCAATTGACACAATTTCTTGCCAAAATACACAATTTACTGCTGTTAACTGAAATTTAATTACGCAATGACCTGGAGAGGTCTAACTGATAACAGTTACATTGCAAACGCCGTCGCGCCATCGTTTGCCCAAGGCAGTGCCTACCGCGATCAGCGCTGACAGAAATGGTGGATTAGCTGCGTCAGCAGAGTGCGCGTCGGCACAATAAAGTCGGTGGACAGGTACTCATCCGGCTGATGTGCCTGCTCAATGGATCCCGGGCCGAGTACCAGCGTTGGGCAAACCTCTTGCAGGAACGGCGCCTCGGTACAGTAGTTGACGGCTTCTGCCCGCTCCCCCAATAGCTGTTCTATTGCCTGCACCAGCGGCGCGTGGCGCGGGCATTCATAGCCGGGGATCGGCGGATGCAGGTGCTCAATACGCAGACGTCCCGACCACTGCGCCGCGATGGGCGTCAGCGCCTGGTTCAGTAGCTCGTTGAGATCGTTCAGCGTCATTCCCGGCAGCGGACGCATATCCAGGTGTAACTCGCAGCAGGCACAGATGCGGTTGGCCGCATCGCCACCGTGGATATGCCCCAGGTTCATGGTGGGATAAGGGATATTAAAGGCCGGATTGTGGTAGCGCTGTTGTAGCGTATTGCGCAGGGTGAGCAGGTGACCGATGGCATTGTGCATGATCTCGATCGCGTTGACGCCGCGTGCCGGATCGCTGGAGTGTCCTGACTGACCGGTGATGCGGATGGCCTCGGAGAGATGGCCTTTATGGGCCCGGATAGGCTTAAGGGAGGTGGGCTCGCCGATGATGCAGCAGTCGGGGCGCAGCGCGGTGCTGGCGGCAAAATAGCGCGCACCCGCCATTGAGGTCTCCTCATCAGCCGTCGCCAAAATGTAGAGCGGTTTATTCAGTTTATGCAGTTCGATATCGCGCAGGGTATCGATAATAAAAGCGAATAATCCTTTCATGTCTGCGGTTCCAAGACCGTACAGGCGATTATCCTGTTCGCTAAGTGTGAAGGGATCCCGGGTCCAGCGCCCCTCGTCAAAGGGAACCGTATCGGTATGCCCTGCCAGCATCAGTCCACCGGCCCCCTCACCATAGTTTGCTAGTAAATTGAATTTATTCCGTGTGTTAGGGACTGGCTGCATCTCAACTCGCAATCCGAGATCGCTAAGCCATCCTGCCAGCAGCGTGATTAACCGTTCATTACTCTGGTCCAGTGCACCGTCGTTGGCGCTGATGGAGGGGGTTGCGATCAGCGCACGGTACAACGCGATAAATGAGGGTAATTGTGTATTCATGGTTGACAGTCTCTGGTTTGGATAGTATCAATATTCATGCAATAATTATGAATAAAAATACATTAAAACATCATCGAAAGGAACAGACAGGGACGCCCGAGTATTGGCAGCAGCGGTGGGGCTAACTGGATGTGTGGACGGGGGCTGATGCATCTCAGCGCCCAGCCGGTATCCACGGTTAACCAAGAGGAGCGATCGCAGCGATGTCCAGTATTCAGAAGCCGTTAAATGGGTTAATCGTTGGCGCCAGCGGCTATACCGGTGCTGAGCTCGCCGCCTGTCTGCAGCGCCATCCCTACATCACCATAGCGGGTTTGACCGTGTCTGCGCAAAGCGTTGATGGCGGAAAATTGTTGTCAGATATTCACCCGCGGCTGAAAGGGGGGGTCGATCTCCCGTTGATTGCCAGCGATGATAGCGCGGCGCTGGCCGATCTGGCCGATGTGGTATTTCTGGCCACCGATCATGCGGTGAGCCATCTTTTGGCCCCGACGTTTTTGGCCGCTGGGTGCACCGTCTTCGATCTTTCCGGGGCTTATCGGCTCCGTCAGCGTGATGTTTACCCAGAGTACTACGGCTTTACTCATCAACATCCTGAATGGCTTGAGCAGGCGGTATATGGTCTGGCGGAGTGGCAGGGCGCGGCGCTGCGCACGGCGCAGCTGGTCGCGCTGCCGGGGTGCTACCCGACGGCGGCACAGCTGGCATTGAAGCCGTTATTAGACAGTGGGTTGGTTGATACGGCGCAGTGGCCGGTTATCAACGCCGTCAGCGGCGTCAGCGGTGCCGGACGTAAGGCCAGCCTCGGCAGCAGCTTTTGCGAGGTGAGTCTGCAGCCCTATGGGCTGTTTACGCATCGTCATCAGCCGGAGATCGCCGCACACCTAGGCATTCCGGTGATTTTTACCCCCCACCTGGGCAATTTTCCTCGCGGCATACTGGAGACGATCCACCTACGGGTAAAAAGCGGCGTGGATGCGGCCGAGGTGGCGACGGCTTTTTATCGAGCCTATCAGGATAAACCCTTAATCCGCCTGTATCAGGGAACGCTGCCGTCCATCGGCGCGGTGGCGGGTACGCCGTTTTGTGACATCGGCTTCTCCCAGCAGGGACAGCATCTGATCGTGGTTGCTGCAGAGGACAATCTGCTGAAAGGGGCGGCGGCCCAGGCGGTGCAGTGTATGAACCTGCGCTTTGGCTTTCCTGAGACGTGCGCTCTTCTTTAACCATCTATCCCGGACAGACAGAGGCAGCTATGGATCCGTTAATCATCAAACTCGGCGGCGTATTACTCGATAACCCACAGGCGATGGAGCGTCTCTTTCAGGCGCTGTTGGCCTACCGACATCACGATCGCCGTCCGATCGTCATCGTACACGGCGGCGGGTGTCTGGTGGATGAGCTGATGGTGCGCCTGCAGCTGCCGGTGGTGAAGCGGCAGGGTCTGCGGGTCACGCCGGCCGACCAGATAGGCATCATCAGCGGTGCGCTGGCGGGGACGGCAAACAAGACGCTACAGGCCTGCGCTATTGCGCACGGGCTGGCGGCGATCGGTCTGTCGCTGGCCGACGGCGGTGCGGTGCAGGTGAGTCCGCTGGATGCGTCCCTGGGGCACGTTGGCCAGGCGCTGCCGGGATCGCCACTGCTGCTGCGTCAGCTGCTGGCGGCGGACTTTCTGCCGATCGTCAGCTCCATCGGCATCAGCGCCGATGGGATGCTCTTGAATGTTAATGCCGATCAGGCGGCGACGGCACTGGCGGCGACCCTGGGGGCGGATCTGCTGATGCTGTCTGATGTCAGCGGCATCCTCGATGGTAAGGGACAGCGTATCGCGGAGATGACGGCGCAGAAGGCGCAGCGCCTGATCGAGCAGGGCATCATCACCGATGGGATGGTGGTAAAGGTGAATGCGGCCTTGGAAGCCGCACGGACGCTGGGGCGCCCGGTGGATATCGCCGGCTGGCGTCACGCCGAAAAGCTGCCGGCGCTGTTTAACGGCGAAGCCGTCGGCACGCGTATTCATGCATAACACAACGACACGATTTGGTTAAGAATAAGGAAACCCGTATGGCAACCCAAAGCATCAGCAAAATCGTTCTGGCCTACTCCGGCGGCCTGGATACCTCTGCCATTATTCCGTGGCTTAAGGAAAACTACGGCGACTGTGAGGTTATCGCCTTTGTGGCGGACATCGGTCAGGAGCGTGAAGATCTGGTGGGTATCGAGCAGAAAGCGCTCCGCTCCGGCGCCGCCTCCTGCTATGTCGTGGATCTGCGCGAAACCTTTATCAAGGACTACGTCTATCCGGTGCTGAAGAGCGGCGCGCTCTATGAGGGTAGCTATCTGCTGGGGACGTCGATGGCCCGTCCACTGATCGCGAAAGCGCAGGTTGAGCTGGCGCTGGAGCTGGGGGCCGACGCCCTGTGTCACGGCGCGACCGGGAAAGGCAACGATCAGGTGCGTTTTGAAACCACCTATACTGCGCTGGCGCCGCAGCTGCAGGTCGTGGCACCGTGGCGTGAGTGGGATCTTCGCTCGCGTGAGGCGCTGCTCGATTATCTGAAGGGGCGCGATATTCCCACTACCGCCACGCTGGAGAAGATCTACAGCCGTGACGCCAACGCTTGGCATATCTCTACCGAGGGGGGCGTGCTGGAGAGTCCGTGGAGTCCGGCCAACCAAGACTGCTGGGTGTGGACCTGTGCCCCAGAGGAGGCACCGGATCAGCCTGAACTGGTGACCGTGGGCGTTGAAAAGGGCGAGGTCGTTTCGGTCAATGGGGTGGCGATGACCCCCTTTGGCTGCCTGCAGGCGCTGAATGCGCTGGGCACCCGCCACGGCGTAGGACGGATTGATATCGTCGAAAACCGTCTGGTGGGCATTAAATCACGTGGCTGCTATGAGACGCCGGGGGGCACCATCATGATGGCAGCGCTGCGCGGCGTGGAACAACTGGTACTGGATCGCGACAGCTTCCAGTGGCGTGAGAAGCTGGGCCAGGAGATGTCCTATGTCGTGTACGACGGCCGCTGGTTCGCACCGCTGCGTCAGTCGCTGCAGGCGGCGGCCGATGCGTTGGCTGACGCGGTGAGCGGTGAGGTGGTGATTAAGCTGTATAAAGGACAGGCTATCGCCATACAGAAGAAGTCGGTCAACAGCCTGTATAACGAGGCTTTCGCCACCTTTGGTGAGGATGATGTGTATGATCACAGCCATGCCGGCGGCTTTATTCGCCTGTTCTCCCTCTCTTCACGCATTCGCGCGCTGAACAGCGCAAAGCAGTAGTACGCGCAGGGCAGAATGCGGGCCGCGCTGCGGCCGCGGCCCGCCGATCATTTTATTTTGAGTACGGAGCAGTCACTATGGCACTTTGGGGCGGGCGTTTTTCTCTGGCAGCAGATCGGCGTTTTAAACAGTTTAATGACTCTCTGCGCTTTGACTATCGGCTGGCGGAGCAGGATATCATCGGATCCGTCGCCTGGTCCCGGGCGCTGGTGACCGTCGGTGTGTTGACGGTACAGGAGCAGCAGCAGCTGGTGCAGGCGCTAACTGCGCTGTTGGAAGAGGTTCGCACCGATCCCCGGTCTATTCTGGACAGCGATGCGGAGGATATTCACAGCTGGGTGGAGCAGCAACTGATTGGGCGGGTTGGCGATCTGGGCAAGAAGCTGCATACCGGGCGTAGCCGCAACGATCAGGTGGCGACCGATCTGAAACTCTGGTGTAAGGATCAGGGTGAGATGCTGCGTCAGGCGCTGATTGCGTTGCAGCAGGTGCTGACGGCCTGTGCCCGCCAGAATCAGGATGCGGTGATGCCCGGTTATACCCATTTGCAGCGGGCGCAGCCGATCACTTTTGCCCATTGGTGTATGGCTTATGTCGAGATGCTGGCCCGCGATGAGAGCCGTCTGGATGATGCCCTGCGGCGTCTGAATACCAGCCCGCTGGGCAGTGGTGCATTGGCCGGTACCGCCTACCCTATCGATCGTGATCGGCTGGCCGACTGGCTGGGGTTCTCTGCCGCAACGCGTAACAGTCTGGATAGCGTATCCGATCGCGATCATGTCCTGGAGTTGCTGTCAGCGGCCGCTATTGGCATGGTGCATCTGTCGCGCTTCGCTGAGGATCTGATCTTCTTTAACAGCGGTGAGGCCGGTTTTATCGAGCTGTCGGAGCGGGTAACCTCCGGATCGTCGCTGATGCCGCAGAAAAAGAACCCGGATGCGCTAGAGCTGATCCGCGGTAAGTGTGGGCGGGTGCAGGGGGCGCTCAGCGGCATGCTTATGACGTTAAAAGGGCTTCCGCTGGCTTACAATAAGGATATGCAGGAAGACAAAGAGGGGCTGTTTGATGCCCTGGATACCTGGCTGGACTGTTTACAGATGGCGACGCTGGCGTTGGACGGGCTGGCGGTGAAGCGCCCGCGCTGTGCCGAGGCGGCGCAGCAGGGGTACGCGAATGCCACGGAGCTGGCGGATTATTTGGTGGCCAAAGGGATCCCGTTTAGGGAGGCACATCACATTGTCGGAGAGGCGGTCGTGGCGGCGCTGGCACAGGGCAAGCCGCTGGAGGCGTTGCCGCTGGAGATGCTGCAGTCGTTCAGTCCAGTGATCGGCGCCGATATCTATCCACTGCTGGCGTTGGACTCCTGTCTGGTAAAACGCAGCGCCCGCGGCGGCGTGGCGCCGCAGCAGGTCGCACAGGCGATCGATGATGCCCAGCGGCGACTGGGTAACATTCTCTGATGCGCAGCGCGCCGGCGGGGTTAATCCCCCGGGCAGCGCAGGCAGCGCTCGATTTCGTCGCTGCCCAGACGCAGTTTGCTTTGCAGATCGCGCAGGGCGGTACGTACCCCCTCCTCAATGACCGGATGATAAAACGGCATATCCAGCATTTGATCTACGGTCATTTGCTGTTGATGGGCCCAGGAGAGCAAATGGGCAAGGTGTTCGGCGTCCGGTCCGATCATCTCCGCACCGAGGAAGCGACCGCTTCCCTGCTCAGCATAGACATGCAGCAGGCCCAGATTACGCAGCATGACGCGCGATCGTCCCTGGTTTTCAAATGAGACCTCCCCGACGGCGAAGCAGCTGCAGGCGCCATATTTCTCATTCAGCTCGCGGAAGGTGGAGCCCACCATCGCGATCTGCGGATCGGAAAAGACCACCGCGAGGGGGCTGCGGCGCAGTCCAGGGGCTATCAGGGGATAGCTGCCGGCATTCTCACCGGCAATGCGCGCCTGATCGCTGGCCTCATGGAGCAGCGGCAGCTGGTTGCTGGCGTCACCGGCAATAAAGATATGTTCGGTGCTGGTCTGCATTGTCAGGCGATCTGCCAGCGGTACGCCGCGCGCATCCAGACGCAGGGTGGTGTTCTCCAGCCCCAGGCGGTCGAGGTTGGGGCGCCGACCGGTGGCGGCCAGAACGTAGTCCACCAGGATATCCTGCGTCTGACCGTTCAGATCGCGATAGCGAATGAAGACTTGCGCCCCTTCACGCTGTAGGATCTCTACCTGTGCATCGGGGTCGAGATAAAACTCAGCGCCCAGTTTATCTACGGCATAGCGGCGGACCTCGGTATCCGTCAGCGGCCCGACGGCGCCGCCGACGCCGAATACCCTGACCTCGACGCCGAGCCGGTGCAGGGCCTGTCCCAGCTCAAGACCGATGACGCCGGGGCCGAAGACGGCAACGGTGCGTGGCAGCGTATCCCAGGCGAACAGATCGTCGTTGACGATCAGACGATCGCCCAGGGCATCCCAGGCGGAAGGCCATACCGGACGTGAGCCGCTGGCGATGACGATGCGTTTGGCATGGATACGGGTATGCTCATCAACCTGCAGAGTGTTATCGTCCAGAAAACGGGCATAACCAAGGATTTTATCATCCGTGGGAATGCTGTCGACACCCTCCATGACGAACCCGACGAAGCGATCGCGTTCGCGCTTCACGCGATCCATCACCTCTCGACCGTCAATGCGGACGTCGCCCTGGGGGTGGATACCGAAGCCGGGTGCTCGGGCGATCTGATGCACGGACTCTGCCGCGGCGATCAGCAGCTTAGAGGGCATGCAGCCCACGCGGGCGCAGGTGGTGCCAAAGGGACCGCCTTCAATCATCACCACGCTGGGAGTATGGCGTTTGGCCGCACGATAGGCGCCTAATCCAGCGGTGCCGCCGCCGATCACGGCAACGTCGACGTGTAATTCTCTCATTACATGATTCCTGGAATACCGAAAAAAAGGCGGGACAAGCCCGCCAATACGTTGGCTTTGATGGGCCATGGGTGGCCCTATTGTTGTTAAGCCTGTTGCAGGTAGTGCTCCAAATCATCGCTGCCGCCGATATGCTGGCCACCGATGTAAACCTGAGGCACGGTTGCCCGACCGCTGATGGCGCGCAGGCTGATGGTGGTCGCGTCTTTACCCAGGATGATCTCCTCATACTGGATGCCACGATCTTGCAGCATCTGTTTGGCCTTGGCGCAGTAGGGGCATCCGGGTTTGGTAAACAGGGAAACCGAGGCCTGCAGTTTGTGCTCCGGTGCGAGGTATTTCAGCATGGTATCGGCATCGGAGACCTGAAACGGATCGCCTGGCAGATTTGGCTCGACAAACATCTTCTCGACCACGCCGTTGCGTACCAGCATAGAGTAACGCCAGGAGCGTGGCCCAAAGCCCAGATCCGTTTTTTCGACCAGCATGTTCATCCCGCGGGTGAACTCACCGTTTCCGTCGGGAATAAACGTGATATGTTCGGCTTTCTGATCATTTTTCCAGGCATTCATAACAAAGGTATCGTTTACCGATACACACAGAATGCTGTCCACACCGTGCTGGTGGAATATCGGCGCCAGTTCGTTGTAGCGTGGCAGGTGGCTGGAAGAGCAAGTCGGCGTGAAGGCGCCCGGCAGTGAAAAGACGATGACGGTTTTGTCACGGAACAGCGCGTCGCTGGTGACATCGAGCCATTTATCCCTTTGACGGGTATGGAAGGTAACCGGTGGAACGTTTCTGCCCTCTTGGCTGCTAAACATGTAATACAATCTTCCTGTCTGAGACGAAATTTGCGATGGAGCCGCTGTTTATTATTCATTATTGTTGCTCCTACTTGATAGTTCTAATCGTTAATTGCTATCTTATTCATCGATATTTACTATCGCTTGCGGGAGAAAAACATGAATATTCGGGATTTAGAATATCTGGTGGCGTTGGCGGAGCACCGTCATTTCCGTCGGGCGGCGGATTCGTGCCATGTCAGCCAGCCCACCCTTAGCGGGCAGATCCGCAAGCTGGAGGATGAGCTGGGGGTTATGCTATTGGAGCGTACCAGCCGTAAGGTTCTGTTTACCCAGGCGGGCCTATTGCTCGTAGAGCAGGCGCGTACGGTGCTGCGTGAGGTGAAAGTACTCAAGGAGATGGCCAGCCAGCAGGGTGAGGCGATGTCCGGTCCGCTTCATATTGGTCTGATTCCTACCGTTGGCCCCTATCTGCTACCGCAGATCATACCGATGTTGCATCAGGTATTTCCCAAGTTGGAGATGTATCTGCATGAAGCGCAGACCGCTCAGCTACTGGCCCAGCTGGACAGCGGAAAGTTGGACTGCGCCATTCTGGCGTTGGTGAAGGAGACGGAGGCGTTCATTGAGATCCCTTTGTTTGATGAGCCGATGACGCTGGCGGTGTATAGCGATCATCCCTGGGCGGAAAAAGAGCGTATCGCGATGCCGGAGCTGGCGGGTGAGCATCTTTTAATGCTGGAAGATGGGCACTGCCTGCGCGATCAGGCGATGGGATTCTGTTTTGAGGCCGGCGCCGATGAAGATACCCACTTCCGGGCGACCAGCCTGGAGACCCTGCGCAATATGGTCGCGGCAGGCAGCGGGATTACGCTGTTGCCTGATCTGGCCGTACCGTCTCAGCGCCAGCGCGACGGCGTCTGCTATCTGCCTTGTTATAAGCCGGAGCCTAGGCGAACCATTGCTCTGGTCTATCGTCCCGGTTCGCCGCTGCGCGCACGCTACGAGCAGCTCGCGGAGGCTATCCGCGAGCATATGCAGCAGGTAATGATCCAGCGAGAGACGTTAAAACAGGCGGTTTAGGCCGTTAAGCGCCGCCACGCGGTAGGCTTCTGCCATCGTGGGGTAGTTGAAGGTGGTATTGACGAAGTATTCGATGGTATTGCCCTCCCCCTTCTGCTCCATGATCGCCTGTCCGATGTGAATGATCTCTGCGGCGCGTTCGCCAAAGCAGTGGATCCCCAGGATTTGCTTGGTTTCGCGGTGGAACAGGATCTTTAATCCTCCGACGTTCATTCCGGCAATCTGCGCCCGGGCCAGATGCTTGAACTGCGAGCGACCCACTTCATACGGAATTTTCATCGCGGTCAGTTCCTGTTCGGTTTTTCCGACGGAGCTTATCTCCGGGATGGTGTAGATTCCGGTTGGAATATCTTCGATAAGGTGTGTATGGGTTTCTCCACGGGTGATGACCTGTGCGGCGATACGCCCTTGGTCATATGCGGCAGAGGCTAGGCTGGGGTAGCCGATGACGTCTCCGACGGCATAAATATGTGGCACTTCAGTCTGGTAGTGTGCGTTTACCTTCAGCTGACCGCGTTTGTCTGCCTCCAGACCTACCGTTTCAAGGCATAGGCCATCGGTATTTCCCGTGCGGCCGTTGGCAAACAGCAGGCAATCGGCCTTGACCTTTTTACCTGAGCGTAGGTGCACGATAACGCCGTCCTCAACTCCCTCAATTTGCTCAAACTCTTCGTTGTGGCGGATCACTACGCCGTTATTCCAGAAGTGGTAAGAGAGCGAGTCCGACATCTCTTGATCTAGGAAAGAGAGCAGCCTATCGCGAGTATTAATCAGATCGACCTTAACGTTTAGGCCGCGGAAGATAGAGGCATACTCACAGCCGATAACACCGGCCCCATAGATGATGATGTGGCTGGGCTCATGGTGCAGATTAAGGATAGAGTCGCTGTCATAAATCCGGGGATGGCTAAAGTCGACGTCCTGTGGGTGATAGGGGCGGGAGCCGCAGGCGATAACAATGTTATCTGCCGTTAGGGTATCGCTGCTGCCATCCGGATAGGTCACGCTTAGCGTATGGGGATCGACAAAACGGGCCTCGCCGTAAAACAGTTGGCAGTGATTGCGCTCATAGAATCCCTGACGCATTCGGGTTTGTTGATTTATTACGCTGTCGGCGTGACGCAGGATATCGGGAAAGGTCGCGCCGATGAGGCGGGTATTATCACTGTAGAGTGGGTTTTGGTTAAATTCGATAATGCGGCTGACAGCGTGACGGAGGGCCTTCGATGGGATGGTTCCCCAGTGGGTACACCCTCCACCGACGCTGAATTGCCGTTCGATTACGGCAACTTGAGCCCCCTGTTTAACCAGTCCCATGGCGGCACCCTCACCCCCGGGACCTGAACCAATAACGATGGCGTCAAAATGGAAATGCTGTTGCATGTTAGAGCAGGCCTTTTTTATACAAAACCACAACTATAGATTAACATGAAATCCCGTGCGGCCCAATCATCCTCATTATTTATATGGGAAATAGTTATAATCGACAGATAATTACGTAATATAATGCCATTTACTGCCATGATGGTTAATTCAGCGTGACAGAGCTAAGTTTGGTATAGTGAGGCGGTGGTAGCCTATAAAGGCGCCGGCCGTAAAGCCGAACATGAAGAGAATAATGGATAGAATATGGGCGTCAGGGCACAGCAAAAGGAACGGACTCGTCGTTCACTGATTGAGGCGGCATTTAATCAGCTCAGCGCTGAGCGCAGCTTCGCCAGCCTGAGCCTGCGAGAGGTTTCGCGTGAGGCGGGGATCGCGCCCACGTCGTTTTATCGCCATTTTCGTGATGTGGATGAGCTGGGACTCACCATGGTGGACGAAAGCGGCCTGATGCTGCGTCAGCTGATGCGTCAGGCGCGTCAGCGTATCGCGAAGGGCGGCAGTGTGATCCGTACCTCGGTCGCGACCTTCATGGAGTTTATCGGTAATAATCCCAATGCGTTTCGTCTGCTGCTGCGCGAGCGATCTGGAACTTCGGCCGCTTTTCGCGCCGCGGTACAGCGTGAAATTCAGCATTTTATTGCGGAACTTGCCGACTATCTGGAAATCGAAAATCACATGCCGCGCAGCTTTACGGAAGCGCAGGCCGAGGCGATGGTCACCATTGTCTTCAGCGCAGGTGCCGAGGCGTTAGATATCGACAGTGAGCAGCGCCGTCAGTTAGAGGAGCGCCTGGTGCTGCAGCTGCGAATGATTTCCAAAGGGGTGTACTACTGGTATCGCCGCGAGCAGGAGAAAGCGCACTTGGTGCAGGCCGCAGCGACGGCTATCGACGGCGGACATCATCACAAGTCATAGGGGAGGAGATGCGTAAACATCGTCTTGATATCGGAACATTGATCCTGTCAGCCGTGGCAGGGTTATCCATCAGCGGATCGGA
>NZ_AFJI01000025.1 GCF_000264785.1 Edwardsiella ictaluri ATCC 33202
GGGTCTGCTACCACGGGCCGCTGGCCCCTTTGTTCTACCTACAGGCCTGACTTCGCATAGTGTACGACTCGTTATGTTGAAAAGACCGCTGCGCAAATCGAATCCCGCAGCGACCTCTTTTGTCGTGTTGATGAGGTGAGCGTATCACCTCAGATCTGGTGATCGGCACTATCGTGATATTACACTATGTCGTTGGTGTCTGAACTGTCATATAACCTTGTTTTTTATGTCGTCTTACATGGGGAAAAGCAAGCCTGAGCTTTCCTTGTTTTACCAGTGGTATGAGCTGTTTTTCGCGTATGTTTTGCGGTGTTCTCTTGGTTAACATTGCGATAACACTTAAAGGCATAAAATGCCCTTGGCACAGAGAAAGGATGATTTTATCCATAATATCATTGGGTAATCGCCGTTTCTCTCTGGCTGGTGATGCTGTGTCAATAAGCTGTCTCTGTAGCGATGAGCTCAGAAAATTAAAGTCGTCAATGTAAGCTGCTGGAAGCTTATCTGTGATAAAGCGTCCGACATGATCCCGTTTATGGCTGTCAGATGTTGTTACATCATTGTTATCCGTGATCAAGCTATCGTTATCCGTGATCATTTCACCTTTATCCGTGATGAATTCGGCCGTTTTTGACGTCAGGGATGATAACGGATTTAACGTAAAAAGCTCTTCTGGTGAAGGTAGGTCATGTCCTGGCAGTGTGTATGATTTGTTCCTTTTTTCGCCATGGGCTATAAGAAATCCGTTGCAGACTAGCCTTGGAAGCGTTAGGGTCACTTCACGGGAGTGCTGAGTTGTTAACTGACAGGCTCGTTCATGATCTATCCACCCTTCTACGGCTGTTGTAATCACAATACCGCGCTCTAGTTCATTCAGTTTATTTACTTGTTCTCCAAATATACGATATAGCAGTGCTGCCGTTTTTTCTGAAACCAGATTGCCAATAGACAACTCAAGCAGAGTTTGCTCTGGTTCTGCTTTTTCATATAATCTCGGAACTCGCCAGTTTGCCCATCTCCAACCACTAAATATTTTTGGTATGCCTGAACCTGAACGCTCGCCCGCACCAATCATCAAAAACATTTGATGTATAAGGCGATTACGACAGTCACTTTCGTAACCTCTTATAGCCTGTTCTGGAGGGATACGCATCATTCCAGGATTCCGGAAGCCAAACAGATCGGGGCGTTTGACCACCATTATAGATAAGCGGCCTGTATAATCAGCATGAACTAACGTATTGACTAGCGCTTCCCTCAATGCTGTGTGGATCTGAGTGTCATCCTGGCGGATACCATCTTTCAGTTCAAACGGGATTTTTAAATCTGCGATCAGTTTACGGTATGTTCTGCGGTAAAAATCAAATACATTCCCTGACCAGGTTCCATCAGGACAAAGTCGGTCAATCCATCGGCGTTCAGTTTTGGCTTCTGGTCTCTCCTGATAATCGACGAAGTAATTAGGCGCTGCGTCTTGGATGGACTCCCAGGTACCAAACATCAGTATTCCCGCGAGTGTCATCCCTTCGTTTCCTGTTTGTCGATCTTTACGCCAGCCACCGATGCTTCTCAGAAAGTTGAAGTTATCTAATTCAAGAGCAGGGTGTGTCGGGCTTGATGTGGATAGTAGTTGCCGATATGCTTGAAGGCTCTCCTGAGAGATATCATTCATATCAAAATTTTGTAGGATCCGATTATCCCTACTCTCTTCCACTTGCTCAGCCATCATTCGCCGAACCTGTTCTTCGGTACAGCGATGATCGCCATCATGCGCCCGTAACCAACTTTCTGTCATGGGTTGATTATTAAGATAAATAGGTTTTTGTTCGCGGCGGGCGGGTGGAATATTAATGACTAGAATGTTTTTCCCTTCAATTATAGACTCAGAAATGTGCTTGTCAGTCAGAAGGTTGATGTTTATTTTGTTTTTGTTGCTGAGGATGTCGAAGAGTTGCTTTCTGACAACGCTGATATCCTGAATCCCAGCAACAGAAAATTTTCCTTTCTTTTCCTTGATTCCAAGTATGACGCATCCCCCCCGACAGTTGGCCATGGCACTATATGTAGGCCAAAAATCATCGGGCAATTTTCCCCGGCCATCTTTCCCTTGAGCGAGCTTACATTCAAGTTCAACGGATTCTGTCAGAGTTTGTAGGTCTGTCAGATCATTAATCTGGAGCAAAGTGCCTCCTAAGCAAAAGGTAATGGCTGTAGAACATCGGAACGACTGAGCGATAAAAGTAGTACTGACAACAATATTCTACACAAAAAACTTTATTTCTGGATTTTTAGTTTTTCGCAGATTTTCTGAATATCAGTAGGCACGCTGTCAGACGATTCAGTCTGACGGAGCCTCTCTAATGAAATTACGTGATTTTATCCTTCTGCCGGCATTGTTGCCGGTGTCCGTTCTGGCCGGCACGGTGGTCTATACCGACAGCCAGCACTTACCTGAAAATCTTTCTCCGGGTGTTGTAGCTGTGTTGCTGGATGCACCTGAACGTCTGCAGGCGAAAATGTTTGGTCAGCTTTCGACAGACCCAGAGCAAGCTGCTGCACAGGTAAGGCTGGCGATGTCATCCCCTCAGTGGCAGCAAAAACAGCAACAGTTGGTTGCAGCATATCGCCAGGTGGTACATGCCTGGGAGCTTGGGATCCGCAAAGTGCCCGCTGTCGTTTTTGACGATAGGGATGTGGTCTATGGCACAACCGATGTAGCGCAGGCACTGCGGCTGCAAGCTGGAGGTGATCAGTGAATCAGCCTCCCTCTTGGTTCAGGAGAACGCTTTGCTCTGCCGCTGTCGCCACCGTTTTGGGTACTGCGTCAATACCTACCGCGCTCGCTGCACTGAATACCGCGCAAATCGTGGCTAGTGCGGTGACGCAGGATTGCATCAGCTGGCGGGTAAGCGGTATCTGCTACTGGCTGTTCTGTTCCTGGTATGGTTGTACGGTACGTACCTCTGTGAAAGTGACTCACTTTATTCCTCAGACGGTGGTTTCGACTTATGTCGCGCCTGGAGGAAATCCTTGGACAGAGATGGCTGCTGTCAGTCAGACAGCGGGCGGGTTAGAGAATGCTGTTACTGGCGCGTTGTCTGGAGTGACGGCCGGTGGCGCCAATCCGGCAGACATGAAGAATCCGGGGCAGCGTAAATCCAATATTCGTTTCAAATATGCGGATGCTATTGGTCATCCGGCCACATCGCTTATCGGGGGCCGTATCCCAGGGTATTCCTGTGATAGCGCAGCTACACCTCTGATGCCGTATTTCCTCAGTACGTTGGATTCCATTGCCTGGCGAACGGGCGTACCGGAATCGTTGTATCCCGAAGCGCTGGTCATTGGCCGACGAGAAATTGGCAGTCAGGCATCTGGCAACATGTGGGGCAATGTTTATCCACGCTCCGGGTTTGTTAGCCAGAGCGATGATGACAAAGCATCGGCGGTAGTAGCGCAACGTGTTGCAGACATCATTACTCGCACAGGGCAACCACATGTTTATCACGAGCTGAAAGGGCCCCGCCGCGATGGATACTGGCCGCCGGGAGAAGTCACGGAAAATACCGGTTCCAAAAATCATAAATGGCAACGCCTGGCTCCAAGTATGACACGAAGTTGCGCGGTATTTCCGGACGGGAGTCACAGCGCGGCCAGTGATAACAACGCGGCTTTTGCGTTGTGGCAACCCTACAGTTGTTGCAAGCGCATGGGACAGAAATTCTTGGGCAGTACTGATTTTTGACGAGGTAAGCCATGACAATAGATGCAATTAAGTTAACAGCCAGCACCACATTATTGCTTGTAGGGACATTGGGCGCCGCATTGTCGGCTCAGGCTGAGATTTCTCTTCCTCAAGTGAATGATAGTGCTTTTGGCTATGGTAAATCTGTGGATGGCGCTGTCTCCGACAAGTTGTTTTATACCTTGGGCGGTGGGTCGGTGATATCGCAGCCGGCGACGCGCAGCAATATGAAAAAACTGGGAATGGATATTGGGTGGAGCAGTGACCTGATGTGCGGCAACTTCGACCTTAAAACCACTGTTGGCAATCAGCTGAATGGGGTGACAGACGGATTTAAGAATCTTATGGGCGACGTTATCCAGGGGGCTACCGGTGCGGTCGCCAGCCTGCCGGCGATGCTTATTCAGCGGGCCAATCCGGGCCTGTATGACATGCTGACCAATGGGGTGCTGCAGGCAAATGTGTCCTTCGACAAGGCGCAACTGAACTGTCAGAACATGGCGAAGAAAATGATGGATTTCAGTGATACCAGCAAGTGGACCCAGGCAGCTATGGCGGAAGAGTATAAATCGCTGGTCAACAATGGAGAAACAGACGCAATACGTGCGGATCAAAAATATCAGGATGCTGACGGAACCTCCGGGAAAAAATGGATTGGTGGTCAGATTAGAGGAGGAAAAGGGCAGAAAGCGATCCGGCCGACATATGATTTAGTATCTGCAGGTTACAACATGATGAATAGTCTTAACGTACTAAGTTCAGAAACTGTGAGTGGTGCCAGTTGTAACGGTGGTGCCTGCAGTAAGTTCAGTAATGCTGAAGAAGCTGCACAAGCTGTGGTGAGAGTTCTTGGTGATCGCTCAATGCGCACCTGTAGCAATGCGTTGCAGTGTACCAGTGGCGATACCGACGATCAGCCCGGCCTGTCCGTCGCTGGCACCGGATTTGCGCCGATGCTGGAAGAAGCCACAAAGAACAATACGGAGCAACTGGTGAAACTGGTCAATGGTACCGTAAAACCCACAGCTACTGAACTGGCGAAACTGAAAACGGGTGGGTTGCCGGTAACGGCCAATGTCATTAGGGCTCTGCAACGAGATCCGGATAATACTGCGCTGACCGTTCGTCTTGCCAGTGAGCTTGCCATGTCTGATGCGGTCGAAACTGCACTATTGATGCGTCGGATGCTGACAACAGGTATGAGTGAGCCAAATGCCCAGGATCAACCGCTCGCGCTGGAAGATGGTGTTCACCGGATCGATGCTCTCGATCGCGAAATTATGGCATTGAAGAATGAAATGGACCTGAAGCGTGAGCTGGCGAGGAACTCGGTACTGACCATCATTGAACGGGACAACGAACGTGTCGGTACAAACCCAATGATTCAGCAGACGGACAATGCCGACAGCCGGTTCCAGAAGCTCGATACCCCTGATGCAGAGTAAGGAGATTGTGATTATGAAAAACAGTCACCGCGACCTGCTGTGTAAAACGGGAAAAGGTTTAAAAGCTGGGCTGCTTTATCTACTGATTCTAGCGCTGATGATGGCAGTAGGACTTTGGCTGGCCGATACAGGTATGCGTCATCCGGAGAGCGTGGCATCCCTGAAACGATGGATGCATGCAACGCGTTACGGTTGGTTGGTATGGCGGTTGGTTATTTACAGTGCTGTCGGATGGGGGCTGTGGAAAATCTGGCATGCGCCGGGCTTTCGTCCGGAATATCGTCGGTCACTGTTGCGTATCGCCGGCGCCAGCACATTATTCTTTCTGGTCTGTGAGTACTCCATTTTTTCCGGCGTGGGAGGCTGATTCACTATGACAACGAACAGCTATCTGGAGTATTTCCTGACCCTGCTGGGTTGGCTGGTCAATAATGGTCTCTGGGATGTCCTTGTCAGTACCGGACTCTTTGCGCTGCCACTGGCCTTTAAGGTCGCGAGTATCTGGCTGAAGGTTCGTGAAGAAGGCGAGGATGAAGGTAACAAGGGCATGCTGTCACTGCCCCGTATCGAGAATGCGCTTTATGGTGCGTTCTTTGTGATGATTGCCTGTTGCGTGCCGCTGATTCAGGTAAGTCTGAGTACACTGGAGTTTGATAAAAGCCGGGGGAAAACATGCGGGACCTGGACCCCAAAAGCGCCGAATGAAACTGGCTACAGCGGCATTATATCTAGCATGGATGGAGAAAGCGCCGCAGCACCAGTTTGGTGGGTGCTGGTCCATAAGCTCTCCAAAGGCGTGACACAGGCAGCTGTGGCCAGTATTCCTTGTCGGCCAGATCTCAGGCAACTGCGGTTTGAGGTTCAACGGACGTTCATTGAGAATCGTGCTCTGGCTGATGAGTTGCAGGATTTTACCAACGACTGCTATTCGCTGGCGCTTTACCAGTGGAAACGGCGTGACCAGGGGCAGACAACAGATAAGGCGACTTTGTCAGACCTCAGTTGGATAGGTAGCAGTACCTTTCTTAAAGGAGACTATACCACCCTGCAGTCGAAATTGCCGCGCGGGATGTTCTCCTGGAGTGACGCCCGTGACAGTGGTCGGCCGAATACCGGTAATGGGGGATACCCTTACTGTTCTGAGTGGTGGTCGGCAGCAGATACTGGCCTGAAGGCCAGGGTGATGAAGCAGGTTGATGACAGCTACTGGCTGCGGTTATCTGCGGCGATGAAGATGATTGGCAGCAGCCAGACTGATTATCAGGAAGAGGTGATCCGCCGGCTTGTCAGCCCGGCGAACCTGACGGTATCGCATGGAGGTGAAGTATATAACGGCTATGGTGGTAATGCGGGTATGACGGCAATGAATGCGATTTCCCGTGTTGCCGGAACGGCAGGCGCTTCGGTGGCCTCACTGGGCGCGTTCCCGGCTCTGGACGCGATGCGTCAGGCATTGCCGATGGTGCAGGCCGTTATACTGATGGCCATTTATATTATGGTGCCATTAATCCTGACCTTTGCGGCTTATGAATTCAAAACGGTGATCACCCTGACGCTTGTCATTTTTGCTGTGAACTTCTTGACGTTCTGGTGGGAACTGGCCCGCTGGCTCGACAGTTGGTTGCTGACGGCGCTATACAGTTCTGATACCCACTCACGCTTTAATATGATGGGATTCCAGAATACATCGGATGATCTGATTATGAATCTGGTTATGGGGACGATGTTTCTCATGTTGCCGGCTGTGTGGATAGGGGCATTGAGTTGGGCGGGTGTTCATTTGGGAGGGGCTATTAGCAACAGTATGAAAACCGGAACGGACAAAGCTACGCAATCAAGTGAAAAAGGAGGAAAAGTTGCAGAGCAAGCTGTTTCATCTTTCGCGGGTGGCATGATGAAAGGTAAATAAGTTAATTAGGCGAGTATCATGAGTCTGATAGCGGCTTTCCAACGTTCAGTCGCTATCAGACCATGTTCCATACGACTCCCCATAAGGGGCACCATCATCAATAGCGTTTAACCCCTCGTAGGTTCTTTCAACAAGAGGATCATCATTGAAAAGCGTTTCTGCTTCATCGTTGAAGCATGTCAGTAAAGAGCCATCGTCAGTGTGATTGTTCGGCTTAGGGTCAGGCAGCACCGCGTTTAACAGCTTTTTCACGAAAATATTCATATCCCAGTTTTCTCCAGTTTGACCAAGCGCTGTTTTTTTGTTCGAATCATCATTGTATCATAAGGATTGTTGAAGAAATGTGCAACTTCAGCTGCGTTGGTAATAGGGGGGATTTTCTCGGTTTAATTGGGTTGTAAAAAATTATTATGGAGGAAAAGATGTTCAGGAAGAAAGTATTAGTTGTTTGTATTGTATCTATGTTGGTAACAGCTTGTTCTATGGATGAGTTATCTTCCGTCAATAAGAAAATTAGTGATTTTGGGGTATCAATAGCAGGAAAACAGTCATCACAGAATGAATCAGGTATGCCTAAGTTAGCACCTAAAGTTGAAGCCGATCAGGATTCCACGTCAAAAGATTTATCTGTTCCAGTTGATGTCGATACTGCTGCTGCTCGTTTGCGTCGTTATTATAAATTTATGACGACAGATGAGTTAAATAGTATTAAAAATAGAGAAAGTACTTCTGCCCGTTTGACTGCTGCTGCGATTGAGGAACAGAGGCCAGAATGGTCGGCATCGGTAGGGAGCTATTATAAAATGGGGCGAAACTGGGGAGAGGGAAAGGATCATATTACATTGGAGGTTGAAAAGAATGGTGCCGGAAGCCATGTTTATATTCAGTTCTTTTCTTCAAACCCTCAGCATTTAACAGAAGCCTATTTAGGTAATTTATTTGCACAGGTGAAAGACGTTGCAGAGGGCAAGGTTCGATAATATATGTAAAATAAGAAGGATAGAATCCTTCTTATTTTATTTTCGAGCTTATAACTGGAGGTTGACATCATGAATAATAATAGAGTGGCTGCTTATATTTATTTTTAAAAGGGGAAGAAAATGAAATCTTTTCATGATAGGTTTTATTCATCATGTTATAACTCATTTAAAGTTAAAAGCAAGAGGCAAGTTATCTTAGTGGTAGAAAGTTGGCATAAATGTTCTGAGGGGGTGGTGGATAGAATAAAAAACGGAAAAAGTTTAAAATCGATATGCCAAAAAGGATGCTCGCGTTGCTGTTCATTACATGTGTCATTACTCACACCTGACGTATTTTTTATAGCTGAAAATTTAACAAAGGATTTTAGTGACTCAAAGTTGTTTTTTATTAAAAAAAGATTGAAAATTCGAGCTGATAAGGTTGAGGAATACATCGATGATAGCTATAGAATGGAGTGTGTTTTTCTCGGAAAAACTTCTGGGCAGTGTATTATCTATAAATATCGTCCGGAGGCGTGCAGGCGTTTCTTTACTAATGATGAAAAAGATTGCATTGAAAGTAATGGTTCACCACTTCAGGATGGTGCTGTGTTTTATTCAACTGGGATTCTTTCTGCTTATATGGCTCTTGCGGCACATAACAATGACCTATTTATCGATAGTCATGAGGTGAGTAAGTCTTTATATATGGCTCTGGATAGGCCTTTGCTTTTTAAAAAATGGCTGAGGGGCGAGCCTAATGTTTTTCCGGATGTTAAGTGGGAAGGGTATCATCAGGAAATTAAAAAAATGAATGCTGATATGAAGATCAAAATAAAGTAAAACATCCTGACATGAAAATATTGACGAAAGCCCGCCTCTATTGCTAGGCTTTAAGTGTTGTAGATGTCGTCAATGACGACCACCAATGCTCCTGTAGCCTGTGAGGAGCGCCTTCGGGTGGCTACTGTCGCGAAAGCGACCACCAATGTTCCGCGCAGTCTGTGAGGAACGCCTTCGGGTGACTGCAAAAGAATTCTCCCGCAGCCTGAAAGGGAGAGCATATTGAATGCGGTACATCTGCACACCTTTGGAAGCAGATATCGTCAATACAAGCGCACTATGACGCGGCGATGAGGGTTTCTTTCTCTTTGCTCAGCAGCACACCAGTTCGGGTGTTGTATAACGGGCTGGCCACTTCCAGTCAGACGGACGTCGTCTGTGGAAGTCGCATCAACATTTCGTTTCTCCAGTGATACGTCCTGAGTTTCGTACGATTTTTGCATCGACCGGATAAGGCCATTTGGTACATTTGGCCGCTTACGGCGTTGCATTATGAGCACGAAACTGCGCGGCGTCACTTGTGTGCAAGCGAAGCGAACACCAAGTGACGCCGCCAGGCGTACTACGTCAACACCACGTACGACGCGGGTTTACAAGTTGTATTACCTCGTGACGTACGCAATGAAGACGCAATCCCGGCATTCCCGTCACGTCCGTTTTCACGGACGAACGTGCCGGAAACTCATCTCAACCATTGTTAATGACTCAAATTGATATCCATTAACTTTATGATAAATGGAGGAAAATCGTTCTGATATTGAGGCGTCAGCAAAACGCTGATGGGGTGTTTAATTCGCCAGTACCGAGTACTGGTTGATCACCTGTAAAAACTCAACATGGCATTACCCTGCTACACAATATCAAACGAGCCAGGATGGCGAACGAACCGACACGCAGGGAACGTCTGTAATGACGCAAAACTAACAATTTGGTCGCATTGCCCGTTCATACGGGTGAGTTGCAGGCAATTCACCCGTATGAACAGAAGAACAGCTATATCTGTCATTCAGGTGGAGGTAATCTTTGAACAGGAAAACGGCACGATCGAAGGTTGAGCAATTCAGACGCGATTTCATCACGCAGGCTCGTGAGGCGTCTGGCGGATACGCCAGCACAGCCGATAGAATGAGGATCGCAAAATACTTTTTGAATTATCTACGGGAAAACGGGATCCAATTACGCCATGCCGACAGTATTAAGACGCGTCATTTTGTGGGCTACTTGCAAAGCAGAAAAGAGCAGGGTGTCTCTGTCAGAACTATTCAAAATGAACGCTCTGCTATACGAGGGATTTTATTCCGGGGTGGTCGCTACAAACTTGCTGATCCGGACAATCCGTTATTAAGTAATAAAGCTCTTGGTCTTGAACCCGCAAGTCGTGATGGAACAAAGTTGCCTTTAGCACCGGATGAGTTTTATAAGGCGTTCCAGGCTGTGGAAAAAAAGAACCCTGGCGTGGCAGCTGCAATGCAACTTTCCTATGCTCTGGGATTAAGAACAAAAGAAGCTGTTGAGGCGTGTAAATCTGTTCCGAGCTGGAAACGTGCACTGGAATCAGGGCAAAACTCCGTACGTGTTGTATTCGGAACAAAAGGCGGACGCCCCCGGGATACCGTTATTCTTGACCGCGATTCGGTCAGAGCAGCAATTAACTATGCCGAAAAAGTAATGGAAAAACAGAATGGAAAACTTGTTGACCGACCTGATATAAGAAAAGCGATAGATACTTATCGCTACCAGGTTCGTCAGATCGGTCTGACCGGGAAAAAAGCTCCTCACAGTATGCGGTATCATTTCTCTCAGGAAGCAAAATCCTTTTATGAGCGACAGGGTTATACCGAAAGAGAAATTTTCGCGCAGGTTTCCATGGACCTGGGACATGGTGACGGGAGAGGTAAATATGTCAGACAAGTCTATTTCAAAGAATTGCCTGATGATAATGGTTAAACTTACATACAGAGGTCCTTATGCGCTACGATATATTAATGAAAGCCACTTCGGTTAAACCTGTTTATGAAATTATTCTGGAGGGCAATCAATGCAGTGAAATTGTCATTGCTTTTAATTGTGAAACACCGTTAAGTGAATCTGATACCTGTGCGATGTTGGCAAGGTATTTTGATAACGTGTATTTTGAAGATAACGAACACGATACTTTTACGCAAAAAGGTGATATTTTCGAGATGACGGGAGTAATCAGAGTCCCACCCTCAGAAAAAACGGTTCACCTCAATAAAGGGGAAGTTATCATCCCAATTACCACAAGGTTGACTCATCAGCTTATGTCTCAGGAGTATAATGCCAGGAGTGAGGAGAATGTAAACGGAATGGTTGATAACTGGATTGGGGATCTGTTTAATAAGAAAGGTAACCTGATTATTAACAAATGACAGTGTGTCAGCATACTCAAACGTAACTGCCGCAGCTCACTCAGGGCTGCGGCTTTTTTATTGTTTAAATAGTTGATAAATCGTCTTGACACCCAACTTTAGTGGTCTGAAAATGTACAGGCTAATCTGTTACCTTCGGGTGACCACCAATGTTTCAGCAGTCTGTGAGAAACGCCTTCGGGTGACTGCAAAGAAATCTCCCTCAGCCTGAAAGGGAGAGCATATCGATGTGGTACATCTGCGCACCTTTGGAAGCAGATATCGTCAATACAAGCGCACTATGACGCGACGATGAAGGTTTCTTAAACTTACCAGACAGTCAGAATAATGCCGTTTCTGACTCCCCGACGGGAAATATCTTCCCGATTGGGCCGGTGTTTCCCGCTTTTTACAGGAGAAACACGATGTCCGAAGTATCTGACTTATCTTTTTCCCATATTATTCACTGGTGTTATCGTTTAACAACGATCATTCAGCGAATCATTCGGGGGAGAGCGTTATCCTATGACAGTAACTGGTTTACCAACGCATCCGGTAATTTTGCCGTTCGCGCTCATGTTGCGTCGACAGAGAAGGGCCTGCGGGTGTGGCTCACATTACGCAGAGGCTGGCACAGCGGTGAATATGTATATTCCCGTTTAGCTGTACCGGTTCCTGAAAATGCCGGATGGCGCAAAGCTTACCGGCTTGCGTGCCGGCAGGCCGAGCATCTTGCTCACTTCCGTTATCGCTTTCAGTCATAACGATTGTTCATCACTTCGCATACGCTCACACTGATATTTACTGATATCAGACCGCAACAACCACCCTAGGGAGAATATGCCGCTCTGGAGTTCAGATTGTATGAACCCCTGGAGCCGCTTTCTGACGATCCGGAAATTCATCCGGTGGATATCATTCTTGGCTGCATGTAACGGGCACCGGGCATTTAGGTGCCTGCAGCAGTTGCAGCGAGCTGAAGTACTGGCGTATGACTGCACTACGGCTGCTTCAGGATGTTCATCCCGTCGTGTGCCGTCATGCAAGGCCTGCGGATCATCACCGGTTTTTGGTGGCTGCCCATCATCTGCAACGCCGGACAGAATGTGTTTCACCTGACGGGGCGCTGCTGCTGAGCGCCTGATTTAAATTCCACCCGCCTGCGGCGTGCCTCACGCCCGCAGGGGAGGGGCACGCCTGTTTTAAGGAGTGCTCCATGAAAACTGATAATCGTAAAACCACCGCCAAGGTCTGTAAAAAGCCGACAGCACGCAAAACTGCTTCCTCAGGTAAACGTCGCCAGGCAGGAATGGCCGCGACGCTTACTGGCAGCGGCGATATTTACCGTCTGGTCACTGATCGGATAATTATCGCCCTGGAAAACGGTATACCCCCCTGGCGACGGCCGTGGCGAAATGCGCAGCAGGGGATAAACACCCTGATGCCGGCCAACGCATTTACTGGCCGGGGCTACAGCGGCGTGAATGTTTTGCTGCTGTGGCTGGCGGCTGAAGAGCGTGGTTTTACCAGCGACCGCTGGCTGACATACAACCAGGCACAGGAGGCCGGTGGCCAGGTCCGCAAGGGCGAAACCGCCACACTTGCGGTGATATACCGCGACTGGACAAAGCAGGCTGAAGACAGCAATGGCAACAAGTTGTTTGATGCTGACGGTAAGCCGCAGATGGAAACGGTGCCGATGTTGCGCCAGTTTCCGCTGTTCAATGCCGAACAGTGTGCTGATCTTCCTGACCAGGTGCGTGGCACTGCCACCGTCACCCGACCGCAGGAGGATTTCGCTGATGTCAGTCCGGTACAACTGCAGCAGGTCCTGTCGGTGGTGAATGCCACCGGCGTGCAGTTTTCACCCCGGCCGCAGAACCGGGCGTATTACCGTGTCGCCACAGACCAGATAGTGCTGCCCCTGACATCGCAGTTTGATGCTGAGGGTGACTACTGGTCAACGGTGCTTCACGAGCTGGTGCATGCCAGTGGCCATGCGAAGCGACTGAACCGTGAAGGGATAACTCGGGCGTCAAAGAAATTTGGCGACCCGGTGTATGCCTTCGAGGAGTTGATAGCCGAAATTGGCAGTGCCTTTCTGTGCGCACATCTCGGGATAACCGGTGATTTGCAGCATGAAAGTTATGTTGACGGATGGCTGTCAAAACTGAAATCCGACAAAAAGGCGCTGTTCAGTGCCTGCCGGCAGGCCCGGGAAGCGTCGGAATATTTGCTCGCACCACTGAACCGTCAGGCTGAAACGGCGTAATTAATCTACCGGGTGACGGCAGTAATACAACCGTCACTCTCCCGTGAGGGCATTGTTCCTCACGGGACGATGCCCTCTTTTTTACTGAAAAATAGGAGTATCAACTTATGTCTGAATGGTGCCAGAACCGTTTTGAAATTACCGGTAAATCTGTCTGTATCGATGTGTTGTTGCAGTGGATAAACGGTGCAGACACGCCGCGTTATCGCCACGCAATACTGCAGAGTATACAGCTGTTCCTGGCAGGGTGTGCGGGGATACTGAAACCGGTGCGAACAGTCTCGTACATCCCCTTTCAGGGACTGGTTCGTCATGGTATCGGGCAGTCGACGGCCGCTAACCTTGCGTTTGAGCAGTGGCTGGAGCTGCTGCAGAAAGACGTGGCGCTGGATACGGAGACAATACGCCGGATTGACCGGCTGTATCACCAGTCCGGCCTGGGGGCGCTGAAGTGGGAAAATATCCCCCTGGCGTCTCGGGACATCATGGCGACGCTGATGAAAAGGCAGTATGCGGACTGGTTCGGTCTGGCCGGCATGAACGACGAGCCTGATGCAGCAGCTTGCTGGGAGCGTCTGCGGGAATACCCGGAACGGTCACAGCCCTGCGATATGCTGATGGTTATCCCGACGCGGTTGGCCACAGAGCTTAACGGCTCCGGTGGGCTGCTGGCGGGAATATCCACAACGGTCAGCTTCTACAGCCATATTTACGGTATGGAGTGGCCAGCCGGGCATAATGTAAACCTGCATCGTCATGCCGCTAACGGGCTCACGCTGCGGCTGGATTCACCCTGGTATCCACCGTCAGGTGAGGTGGTGGCCGGTATTTCCGCTCTCTTTGAGTGCGAAGTGCGGCACACGTACAGCGAACCGGTCAGCGGTCTCAGTGGTTATGACTGTTATGACCTTGGGGCGCATGTGGATGGCCATCAGGGGGTGCCGGTGGAAACGCTACCGCCCGCTCCGGCACTTTATCTGGTCAGTAGTGAACAACCGCATCCTGGACCAGAGATGGCTGGTTACAGCGAAGTCCGTGGATAATCGGTTTCTGACCATTTAACCGCGCTGCAGCCTTCACCGGCTGCAGCTTTTTTTACCCTCAGGGGAACACTGTTCTCCTGCCCGGGATACGTGTTCTTCTTTTTTATGGAGAATGCGTATGGCCGGTTTTATTGACCATGAAAAAGCATTTATCTCACTGTTTAATCAGACCGCACGATATCATCACCGCCATAAGGTATTCGAAGATTTTGTCAGCTGCAGCGTTATTGCACTGGAGAACCGTCTCTGTTTTAGCGAAAAGCGGGAAGGTAAATATCTGCGAATAATTGGTGGTTATGAAAAGCCGGATGTTATCCGTATGGCACAATTGCTGGCCCACGTGGTTAACGGGCTGCAGAATGGGTTATGTAATTTTCTGGGTAACGTGTTTATGCAGCTGGAACTGGGCGATAAGTATCGCGGCCAGTTCTTCACCCCCTGGGATGTGGCCAGAATGATGGCGCAACTGCAACTGGGGGATGTGAAGGCAATGTTTGATGAAAAACCTTTCATCACTCTCCATGAGCCCGCCTGCGGTGCGGGTTGCATGGTGCTAGCTTTTGCCGATGCTCTTAATCAGGCAGGCTACGCGTCGCACCTCTATCTGTGGGTTTCCGCGACGGATATTGATCCACTGGCCGCTGGCATGGCCTACATCCAGTTATCACTCTGCGGCGTGGCCGGTGAGGTCGTCATTGGCAACGCATTATGTGACGAACGGCGGCGGGTACTGCTGACGCCGGGCCATTATCTCGGTAGTTGGTCGCTTCGTCTGCATTCACGGCGAAAAAAAGTCGCATAATTACACCATAGCGCTCCCGTCTGGGAGCGTTTTTTTGTTCAGCATAGTTGGTGGATGTGCGGCAGAGAATAGTCGGCTAAGAGCGAGAAGGCACCATTGCCAAGTGGAGCTAACTTCATTGCTCAAAGAGCAAAAGTGGCCTTTCAAAGGTTATTATATTGGAAAGACCATCCATCGGTTGTCACCCTGATGCCCGACGCCCGTGAACCACCAGAGCGAGAGGCGCTAGTGTTGATTGAATTTTTCCACCAGTTTTTTCAGTTTTTCCTCGGAATTGTCGACCAGTAGTTGTGTCAGTTCAGCAGAAGTACAACCCAGTAGCTGATCAAGATCGTCTAGTACTACCTCGGGCTGGTTGGCTGACCGAAGCGGCGACTGGATTCTCTGTTGCACCTGCGCCCACAACAGAGCTACCCGCTCTGGGTCCGTCGTGAAGTAGCCGATTGGCAACGTGAGGCCGGCGTAGCCGAGTGACGGATCAAGGGCTGCATGGTATTGGACCACGGCCATGCCTTGCTCGCCAGGAAACACCAGCATTTCCAAGTGCGACTCAGAACGGCCTTTTTGGAAAATACGTAGGCTGCCGTCGGTACGGCTGTTAAACAAATTGGTAATTAAGCGCTGTGCTCGATACTCCTCATCGCACTGAAATGCCAAATTGAGGCGACTGTTTCGCTCTCCACTGCCGAGCTCAGTATTCATTTGCTTGATGAACGACCCAAAACCTAAGCTAGCGCCAAATAACTCGTTGGTAGCTCCCAGCCAGACCCCTTGATGCGTCCGCTGGTTAAGTGGCAACCATTTAGCCCACTTGATCAAGGTGTCACGGTTGGAGGCAGCATAGACTGGCCCAATAATCATACGTTGAGTGGCACTGTCACCATAGCCGGTTTTTCTGCGTTGTCGATCATGAAGTAAACGCCCTAGGTCCAGTTTACCACCGCGTCCTATATATCGACGGATCACCGTGTCTTTTGCCAGGTCACAATAGTCTTCAAGTGTGGTAGTGGCGGCCTCTAGCTTGCGCTCGTGCAGCCAGTTAATAGCCTCTGTTTTGAGTCCTGAGCTTTCCATCAAGCGCGTATGTTCTGAGCTATAGTCCATCAACCGTGCCTCGAGACGTATCCCGTTCAGAGGATCGGAATGGGCATGAACATCGAGTGATATTTGCTGTTTCAACCCCGATTGGCCGACAGAGGCCCGATTCACCCGGTAAAGTCGGGCTTTGGAGCTACGCAGTGCGCGCATGCTCTTGGTATCGGGTAAGCAAACCTGAAAGCGACGAAATTGATCGGCGATCAAATCAGTGAAATCACTGCTATTGATCTTACGTGCCAACTCGGGCAGCCCTTTCTGTAGGTCTGCATTACACTTGGGCTGAATGTGCCCAGTACAAAGGTCGATGAAAGTAAAGCCACGGTGATTTTCCACATCTTCAATCGCAATGCCCTCATCCGCTGCGCCTTCTCTACGTTGCATAGTCAAACGGATCGTGGTCGCGATATCGCCCTCATCATTGTATCTCACGAGGCCAGTGTCGATCATTTCATCAACTAGAACCTGACGTTCATGGTCGGCCAGTCCGAAAAAGCCCCCTAGCTCTAAAGGAGACACTGTCTCGAGTTGCGCCACCAGTAGGAGAGCCGACTCAATAACCGCTGGTAGCGCGGCTTTATGTGTCACGTCAATGTCTAGACTAACCTTCTGTACTGGTGCCAGCAGGGTAATACTTTGCAGCAAGCGGTCATAATCAGTCGGCAGTTCCACGGTTTGCAGCGATTTTTTTTTCAAGGTAAGGGTCTTGTTACACATAGTCATTCTCCTGCAGCTCGGTGCAAGCGTTGTGAGTCAGGTCAGCCGACCGAATGATCTGATATTCGCTATCTTGGCATGGGAGCTGCTGATGGATATAGTCGAATACACGGGCCAGTGGCTGACAGGCATCCGCCTGCTGCCACATACTCCCAGCACCGATGATCAACAAGCGTTCTTTCGCCCGAGAGAGGGCAACATTGACCCGGGCATTATCGGTCATAAATCCGCCCTTTTGCTCAGCGTTATGTCGCACTAAACTCAATAAGATGATGCGATTTTCAGATCCTTGATAGGAGTCAATGGTATCAACCTTCATCATTGAGCGAATCGGGGCGGCCCAGGATTCAGATTCCAGCCGCTTCTGCAAGAGCTCCACCTGCTTGCGATAGCCAGTAATAATCCCGATAGCTGGAGTAGTATCTGCGTCATTCCACTGACGCAACTGCAACATCGCCTGTTCATCGTCGACCAATTGTCGCAGCAGGCTACACAACAGGTTAACTTCAACTTCATTGGCAATCCCTTTGCTGATATTCGTTTCTAGGACCTTACTATCAGAGGTATCGATCCATGACACGGTGCGATCCCACGGGGTGGGGAGGGAGGACATCCACTCGGGAGCTGGAGGCCGCCCAGTCGCAAGAGTGCCGTCATAGAAACAGTGACTAATGATGTCACCAATCGCTGGTGCCATTCGATATTGCTTCGATAGCATGTGACCATCATTCAAGGCGTAAGCGCGCTCAAAGTCTGTTCGTTTCACATCGGCCTCGTTAAGACCTAGATCGCGCGCGACCTGACGTACATGACTCACATCGTAGCTGGGTGCCAATTGCTTGTAGTCCCCTACTAACAACACTCGTTTCGCACTCTGCATTGCTATGGCCAGCTCGGAGAACGTAGCGCGCGCAGCCTCATCAATTACCACCAAGTCAAATGCATTTTTGTCCAATTGGTATCCGCCATGCCCGATGCCAACCAATGTGCCAACAACTAGTTGACGGGTGCGAGCTGCAAAGGCGGCGTAGCCGGTCTCGTCTGTGGCTAATCTCTGATACCAGTGGTGGGCCACCTTAATCACCTCAGCCATCCGTTCAATACGCTGCGGATTGTTAATCTGGTGTCGCTCTGCAATCATATTGAGTACCGCGAGTAGCGGCTTATTGTGAAGCAACACTTGGTTGGGCATATCGGTAAAAGCTGACAACCGGCCAATTAAAGCGTTCTTGAGATTATCTAGGCGACGTTCAGTTGTCAGGCGAATCATTCGTTTGTCATTTGGCAGGTTATCCACATCGACACCATCTTGTTGAGCCTCCCTGACTTCATTTCGGGCAGGGGTGAACTCGAACAATTCACGACCGCAGGCTCGATACAGCGCGGCAGATTCCAGCACAAATGCCTCAGGAAGTTTCAGGCGTGCAGACAGTGCCAGCAGCCGGACTTCAAGATCGCGGTGAAACGCGGTTCGAGCTTGAGCCTGTAGGGCATTAGTATGGACATCCAGCATACCTTCACTGACCCGGCGGCGCTCACCCAAGCGCACAATGCTTGGCAGCTTGAAATCTGGGGATTGTTCTTGGCGCTTAAAGCTTAACTCGCGCACACGGTTGGCCACTTCATCGACCGCAGTATGCGATTGACTCACAACCAGTACACGCCTTACGTTCGCATCATTTAGCAGATAGTCTAGAGCCGCGCTAAGTAGTGTAGTTTTTCCCGTACCCGGAGGCCCCATCAATACGCTGAGTGGATTCTGCAGTAAATACAGGAATGCGGCGCGTTTAGACTCATCCAGTCCATAGCGGTTGATTTGTTCGTCGGTAGGTATCGGCAATGCAGGCGGCTGGAAACCTCGAGGGCCATTCATGAAGCGATCAGTTAGATCCCCCATCACTGCATCGCTAGCAACAATACGTGATAATGCCCGGTCTCGCCGCTCCCAGCTAACGTCACTTCCCGAATTAGAAAGAGTCAGGATTGTGTCTTCTCTAATGTTTTGCAGGCGGAAGTTATTACCGCGGTTGTCATCTGAGAACACCAGCACACCGTTTCCAGACTTAGCAACATCCAGTTGGCCGAAGTGAGTTTCATGATCATCCATTGTTACGTTAATCACGTCATCTTCGGCAAACTCTAAAGAGTCAATGTTCTCATTAATTTGGACATGAACGATACCATCGAGCTCCTTAGGGCTCGCTATCACTTTGACGGTTGGCAGGGTTTCGCGCTCTACTTCTACTAGGCGCAGCCAGAGACGCTTTAGGTATCCCTCTTGGTCACCGGCAACTACCGTCGGGTGTTCTTCTGACTCTGGTTTGATGTCCAGAGCATGCTGTACCACATGTAATGTTCTGATAAAGCCCAATAATTCAGTATTTTCCGCGACAAATGGCCCTTTTTTAATTATAAAAGGCTGTCCCACCGACATGGCACGGTTACCATTCTTGCGGTTGTTACGGGTGTCATACACTATTTCTCCCGTACCCAGTCGGTCATAGAACATACGGTGCACGGTGAGACTCTGCCCATCAACTTTGAGATTAAGCGTCAATTTATGTGAGACACCCAAGAAGAATAATTTTAGAACATTACTCTTAGGGGTATAACTGGCTGTCAGATGGTAGATGCCAGAGTCCATCTCGAATAATTCGCCCTGCTCGTTGGGGAAATACAAACTTTCGATCACCAGTGGCGTAGCCTCGACCAACTCGGGTTCGTTTGCATGTATCATCGTGCGCCGTAACATGTCGAGGCTACGAGGCACTGCGTTTTTATCCCCTAACGCATTACGAATCTCCCCACGAATCTTATTGGCACCATGGTGAATGCAGGCCGCAAATATCTCATCTACAATCATGTATACAGCATAGCGATCACGTGCAGTGGCGCTGACATCAGTCGTTGGGGCGTACTCAGAATTGGCTGGAGCGAGACCGTCTAGATCCAAGTCAAACATATCTAGGAGCAGAATGCTCAGCTTGCCGCCTTCCGCTTGCACCAACAAGTTTTCAGGCTTCAGATCACCATGGCTAAGATCCAAATCATGTAGGTTATGAACTGCACGGATCAGCGCATCAGCCAACTGGTATCGCTCCTCATAACTACGGTTGGGCCGCGTCATCCATTGTTCTAAGCTTTCCCCTAGGGCATAAGACTGAACAACATGGGTTCCCATCATGCCGCAGCCGAATTCAATTAATGGCGGGAGCGACAAAACATTATTGGAGGCGATTGCACAGCGCTCAAGGAAGTGCAGCAGCCGCTGGGACTGACCATGATTGTCCTTGTTGGGCCGTGCATTTAAATAGATACGAACAGTACAGGGTTGCCCATCAATTGTTTTGGAGCGGAAAGTCATGCGTTGGCGCTGGGGATCCGTACTCGGCGTTTCCACCTGAGGATATTCCGTTATTGGCATAGCATCAGTGTTGAATGCAGCTAAAGCGTCGAGTACCCGGGCCTTATCTTCGTTAGAGTCGAGGTTTTGAAAATTGAGGGTTCGCGTAAGCGTCTCCAGCATTGCACCCGCATCGGTGTGGCGTTTTGACGCATCGAGCTCTAGGCTCTGCTGGATAAATCCATCAAGTTTACCCTCGAATGGGTCATTTAGGGGCTGCTTCCATTGGGGCGGCTCATCTCGGGGTAAGGTCAGTTGCTCTCCATAGGCAATTTGGTAGCATAGTACCCCCAGTTGGAACACATCGACCGCTTGCCCCAGCACCTCGGTCTCACCAAAGGCATCTTCTGGCAGTAAGATACCGGTAGTATCCATATCCTGACGCATATCGCTGATGCTTTTGTGTCCCAAATCCGGAAACTTCGCACTGGTCAGTCCACTTATTATGATGGCATTTCGTTCCCGGTCCCACCACAAGCGTTTAGAACTCAAATCGCGGTGGTATACCCCCATGGCATGCATACCGGCCAGTGGAGTTAGCAAAGCTCTTAATAATAAGGTGCGTTTTTCAATCGATAATGGTGAGGATACTAGGAATTCGTCCAAACGCTCAGCTAGTCGAGGAAGTTGGTAGACTTCAGCCATGTCAATGGTAAGGGTATCTTCCTGAAGGTTATGCTTGGGCTCCAGCAGATAGTCTTTGCCCAGTTGACTATCGGTTCGACGTATATGCCGCTGCGTACGGTCCTCGCGTAGGCCAAAAAAGACGCGCACAGACATATCTGTGCCGACATGGGCCATCTTAGAGAAGTCCCACATGCGTATCTGGCTTTTATCTTCCAAATCACGCTCATGTTCACCGTCGAATTCATTGTAGAAGCCCTTGGGGCCTTTTAGACGTGGGATCTTCTCACTGAGCACATAGCCTGCTTCGAGCCTCTGGCGGATCTGGACATAACTCCCTCCACGCTTCCATTTCTCAAAGATGGCAATTTGTCCGGGCGCGCAAGGGCGCTTTTCAGGATGGCGGCGAAAATACCCTTCAGCCCTGGTCTCGGGCATCTTGTCAAAGTAGGTATCTAGATTTGCAATGGTCAAAAATTCATCAAGCGCTAGCACAAAACCTTTGTCTTTTGGCGATTGCTGTGTGACCTTGGCTTCGCCAGTGAGAACCACCAACGCTTGGATTTCGTAGAAAGTATTCCCCCACAGCGCGCGCAATTCTTCATCAAACATGGATTTGATTCGTTGAGCGTGCTCGCGCTTGCGGTCAATTGGAGATCCGTGCTTGATTTTACGCCCACCTGGCGTGGTCTGGATCCACTGATCGTCTTCCATATGAATCTGACCATGGAAGTTCTTAAGTTCTACCATCAAGATGCGATCTTCGGCGAAGATCAATACATCAAATTCTAGACTTTTGCGATTTTTGTCAACCAGCAAGATACCCGCATATCCAACCCAATGTGCGGGCAGGGCTTTCTCCATGGCAATAATGGCATCGTGCTCGTTTTGGTGTAACCCTTGCGTTGCTGCGATATGTATTTTCATTGAATTGCCTCCGGTTTTGAGCAAACAGAGGCGTATAAGGCAAGGGAGGTTGGAAACAGTGTAGTGCCATGCATGATGTTAGACTTCGGCATGAGCGCAGCATAATAATGGCCTATAAGACCAACTGTGAGAAATTTCATATTATCGTAGAGTTCATCAGTGGGGTACGCCCCCATAGTCCTCGCCGAATGCGAGAGACACTGACTTACCCCTAAATAAGACGTTCGACTGTAACATAACAAAGGGAAGAGGTCAGGTTAAAGTAGATGTTTATCAAATGTGATCGGAATACTTAACGACAGATGTATTAGCATAAGAAATTAGCATAAGAATGTAGTGGTCGACAAAATTTGGCCTCGGCATGAGAACTTTTAGACCCAGTAGATGCCCGCTATTGGCTGTGAGTGTCAACAACGGGTCGATGCAACGCTATTCTTATCAGCGACGAAATCATGCTGCATGATTGGGTCATCATGCTCCTGCCCGGGAGCGTTTTTTATTTCTGAAAGTGGGTATCTGGTTTTTTATCGCCGCAAGCTCCCCCGGGTGACAGTGTGAGAGTTTCAACTGTCTCTCCCGGAGAACCCTATGACCTGGAAAACCACACCGGAACAAAACGCCATCATCGAATGGCGGGGCAATCAGCTCGTGGTCAACGCGTTTGCCGGCACCGGTAAAACCACCACGCTGGTACAGTTTGCGCAGGCGAACCCTGAGAGTAAAATGCTGTACCTTGCCTACAACAGAGCCATCCGCGACGAAGCCGAACAAAAATTCCCTTTCAACGTTGAGTGTAAAACCTCCCATCAACTGGCCTGGTCGCATTTCGGCCGACATTTCAGGCACCGGCTGACGGCAAATCTGCGTATTACCGATGTGGCCCGGAAGCTGAATACCCGGCACTGGCCGCTGGCGCGTCTGGCGCTGACGGGGCTGAATGCGTTTCTAGGTAGTGCTGAGTCGGAACCTGGCATTATCCATCTGCCGACAGAAGATGAGCGTCATGGCCTCTCTGCGGACAAAATTCTGGGGGCTGTACAGGCTCTCTGGTATGAGGTGAGTCGTACTGAATCTGACTTTCCGATCACGCATGACGTCTACCTGAAGCTCTTTCAGCTTTCCGGTCCGAATCTTGCCCGTAAGTGGGACACCCTTCTTTTTGATGAGGCTCAGGACGCCAATCCGGTCACCAGTGCCTTTGTCCTCAGTCAGCCCTGCCGGATCGTGCTGGTTGGGGATCGTTACCAGCAGATTTATCGCTTCCGTGGTGCGGATAATGCGCTCAGTTCTCCCCGGCTGGAACAGGCCGATCGGTTGTGGCTGACGACCAGTTTTCGGTTTGGCCCGGCGGTTGCACAAATGGCGAATATGCTGCTGGCCATGTCCGGGGAGGAGATTAAAGTCACCGACAGTGGTGAGGATGATGAAGTGGTTACGCATCTGCCTGCTGACGTTCCTCATTGCTCCGTTCTCAGCCGGACAGTATCTGGTGTGATTGGTGCCGCGCTCTCTGCCAGCCTACAGGAGAAAAAGGTCTTCTGGGTGGGCGGTATTGAAGGGTACAAAACGGAAGAATTGGAGGACCTGTACTGGTTCTCTGCCGATATGCCTGAACGGATGCAATCACCTCGCCTTGGTCAGGATTACCAAGATTTTGATGAATATTGCGCTATTGCAAAGGCGACGCAGGATGTGGAGATGAATCAGGCCATCCGGTTGCTGGATGAGTATTTCCCTCTGCCACAAAAGCTGGCCATCATGCGCCGTCAGGTTGTGACGCATGAAAAGGATGCGCAGGTCACCGTTTCTACTGCACATCGCAGTAAGGGGTTGGAATGGGATGTCGTCGTACTGAATGAGGATTTTTGTGACATCTCCGATCCGCTGCTCTCCGCAGAAGAGCGACAGGACGAAACCAATCTGCTGTATGTGGCCGTGACCCGTGCCCGCAAAACCCTGGTGTTGAACGAGCTGATGCTGTTCTTGAAGCAGAAAGATTGCGAGCAACCTGTAACGGGTGATGCGGAGAACGATGAGGGAGAAGTGATTTTTCCATGTTAAATAAAATCAAAACGTTATTATCCCGTACGCCAGCTGTCACAGAGCCATCCAACAAACTCCCCGTTTCGGTGCCGACGGGGTATTTCTCTCCGGCTAAGGCTGAAGAGTTGGTCATCACTGCATTACGTCAGGATGCCCTGCAGAAAATTCGGGAAAATAACGCACTATCAGCAGAGGTATACCAGCGATTTTATCTGGCCCCAGTGCTCCTCCTGCTTGAACGGACTCAAAATGTACCGGCGGCACCTGACGGCCGATGGGCGTATGCAGGGGGATTTGGTGATTTAAGCCTGCGCTTTACCGCTTATGCTGTCAGGCTTGCTCGGGGATATATGTTTCCGCCTGGTGCGGCACCAGAAGAGCAGGCCGCCCAGGGCGTTATCTGGCAGGCCGTTATTTTCTGGGCTGCGTTGTGTTATCACCTGCCGTTACTGGCCAGTATTGAAGGCGAAACCACCGGCGGCGTTAACTGGCAGCCGGGCATATCTGTGCCGGATGCGCCTTATCGCTTCCGGTTTCGTCATTCTCCTCCGAACGCGCATGATGCTTCTGCTCTGGCGGCGCTGGCCGCCGGTCAGTTGCTCCCCACTGAAGCGATAAACTGGCTTTCAGGTACCCCGGCAGCATTGTTCAGTCTTGCCTGTGCATTTCGCAATGGTTCTCCTGATATGCCCCTCATCAGGACGTTGCTCGACCAGGCGGCAGAGAAGGTTGATTCGCCAGTACTCCGGAAAGAGACAGGTGGATCTTCTGTGGTAATTGCGCCGCCAGATTCGGTAACGTCACAGGAGGGGGCGTTGGTTGTTCAGACGGACGATAACTTATCCTCTTCTGCGGTAGAGCTGGCCGCTTCGGAGCTGATGACGCCACTCAACGATACTGGTGGTGGGGACAGACAGCCACCGCAGAACGGGGTAAGTACAGTGGAGTCGCCGGAAGAACCGGATAACGCCAGCCCGGGCCTGGGGGATGCCGATATGCTGCTCAGTCTTTTTTCCGCAGTGGCGGATGCAGAAGTCTCGGAGGTTGCAGATGACGCCAGTGTGAATACGCTAGCCACGGTAGCGCCGGATGAAACTGTGGTGGTCATCGGGAAAGACGCTCCTGAAGAGTCTGCTGAGACGGAAGAGTCCTTCCGGCATCGCGATACCGATTCCGGTGGTCGGTTGCCTGGCACGCATGAAGAGCAGAGCCACCCGATTAATGTCGGTGCTGATGCCCGACGGTCGGGTGAGGTGTTTCTCGCCTGGCTGTCTGACGGCGTGGCATCCGGCAGGATCACCGTCAACCAGCATGATTCACGGGTGCATTCCGTTGCCGGCTTTATTTACCTTCTGGTGCCGGATATTTTCTTTCTTTTTCTGAAAGATACCGGAAGTGACAGCCACAGGGAGGAGATTCAGACCTCGTTTGAGAAACTCCAGCTCCACCGTGTTCGCAGAGGGGAACGTTTTATCCGGGCGAAACTGTACTGCTCAGAAAACAAACAGGGGCGGTTCAGCAGGGTTAATGGTTATCTTATCAAGGCTGTCCGCCTGAAAGGCGTGAGACCTCAGGAGGACAGCAAACTCCTTTTCTTTCCATAGGGAATATACACACAGGGATCTCTACAGGGATCTGTTCTGGTTTTTTGGGAGAAGAATAAGATGCGTAATGAAATAACCTGGGATGAACTGCTTGAAGAATATTTTTTTGCTCACCGGCTAAGACCCGCGACTGAATGGAGCTACAGCAAGGTTGTCAGAGGGTTCAGGCGTTATTCTTGCGATACCCTTCCAGCGCAAATTACGCACCGTCAGGTGCTGGAGTGGCGGCGTTATCTGCTTCAGGATAAACAACAATCGGCACAGACGTGGAATAACAAAATCGCGCATCTGCGGGCGCTGTATAATTACGGGATGGAGTATGAAATCCTTCCCCCGGGGAAAAATCCGTTCAATAAAAGCAATGTTCAGCGAGATACCAGGAAGAAAAAAACGCTTACGCGATCACAGCTGATTCGCGTTTACCTGGTCATGCAGCAGTTCGAAGAGGCTGAGCGGGCAGGGCACGGCATCAGGGGTGGGCGTAATGCACTCTGGCCGGCGTGGTACTGGCTGACGGTTCTGGATTCGTTCAGATATACAGGGATGCGGTTAAATCAGCTGCTGCATATCCGGCTGGGCGACATCAATCTCAGTGAGGGGTATCTGGATCTCTGCCTTGAGGGCAGTAAGACACACCGTGAGTGGCGGGTTCCCATTGTAAGTGCGTTAAAGCCCCGCCTGCATCACCTGACAGAAAAATCAACAGAGCTGGGAGCGGGGAATGAAGATTATCTGTTTGATGTGAACAGAATTCACCTTAAGCGTCATATGGCATGGGATGCAGCTAAGGTCTATCAGAAGATCCGATCATTTTTTCGGCGACTGTCGAAAGAATGTGGCTTTGCGGTTTCACCGCATCGCTTTCGTCATACGCTGGCGACGGAACTGATGAAATCACCTGAACGAAATCTTCAGCTGGTAAAGGACCTTTTGGGGCACCGGAGCGTCAGTACAACTATGGAGTATGTGGAGCTGAAGATGGATATCGTGGGAAAAACACTCGAAGCTGAGCTGTCACTTCACACAGATGTTACAGGCGAAAGAAATTTACACCTGTTGACACAAGCGTAGTTGACTGGGATGATTAACGGTGATCGAGAAAAGGGAGCTTGATAGGACAAGCTCCCTATCTTGAGGGACAAGTTCTGGATATATCAACCAGTGCAAACGCTCTTGGAAACACCGGAGGACATTCCGCATGACCGGCCCCTGCATTTACCGCCCGTTAAGGTTCTCATCTCTTAACCAGCGTGCTTTGATGCAGATTAGTGGTGCCCGGACTCGGAATCGAACCAAGGACACGGGGATTTTCAATCCCCTGCTCTACCGACTGAGCTATCCGGGCAACGGGGCGCATTAAACCGTATTGCGTCCGGCGCGTCAACGATTTTATCGGTCAGGCGGTTCATCTGGAGATAAAATCAGCGTTTCCCTGTGCTCTGGAGTGCTGTGTGGCAGCGGTAGTCGATAGTTGTGGCGTCGTTCGCTGAGTATCATTGTCAGAGCCTTATCGGGAGCTTCTCTACGTGGTATTGCATATTTTTCTCGTCGGCGTTTTGTCAGCTTTTGTCTCTGGGGTGTCTCGATGCGTTGTTTTTCAGGCTAATGGTGGTATTACCGATGATGCTGAGCGCTGTGTTGGTGCTGTTTAGGTGGCTAAGTACGCTATTCTGTCAACGGTGGAAACAAATAATATGTTTTAAAACATGGTGTTATTTTGCTGTGTAATAAAGATTAAATTTTTGGTCTGCGCTGTACACAGTACCGGCTTGGGAGTGTGCACTTTTTTTGCCGTCGAACGACGGAGGATGATGTGCAATTGACATGACTTGGTCGACGTTTATAACTAAATGGGTCTGCGGGAGGAAAGTATATGGTGCCTCCGCTGTAACGAGTGAGTTAACGATTTAACCAGTATGGGATAAACGGGCCAAGATTATGAAACGTATTCTGACAGCAACAGCGCTTTCTCTGGCGATGTTTTCTACCTTTACCTGGGCTGCCGATGCAGCGCCGGCAGCATCGGCTGCCACGACTGCTGCTGCGGGGATGTCTGCCCAACAGGTGCAGGATGTTGCCAAAGTTGCCCAGCAGGGCTTTACGGCAATGCGTGACATGCAATTCGCCCGTGTTGCCCTGTTCCGGGGCTCTCCGGAGGTGGCGACCAAACTGACCGATCAGGCCGCCGGTCTGTTGGCCGATGACAGCACCGACTGGAAGGCGTTTATCAAATCCGATAAAAAAGCGCCGTTGGCCGGCGATAATTATGTGATTATTAACGCATCCATTGCGTTGTCCGAAGATTTCGTTGCAACCCCGGAAAAACAGAAAGCCATTGCCAGGGCCAATGAAAAACTGAGCAAGGGCGATCGTAAGGGCGCGCTGGAAGAGCTGCGCTTAGCTGGCGTGGGTATTACCGAAACGCAGTATCTGATGCCGCTGAAGCAGACCCGTCAGGCTGTCGCTCATGCACAGAGCCTGCTGAAAGCTGGCAAGTACTATGAGGCTAACCTGGCACTGAAGGGCGCTGAAGAGGGGATTATTACCGACAGTGTAACGCTGGCCGGAGGCAAATAATCGTCCGCCGTTTTCGTAGTGTGTTGTGTATGGCCACCCTTGGGGGTGGCCTTTTTACGTGCGTTAGCTCAAGGCGTCGTGCCGTCGGCAGTGGGCGATATGCAGGATATCTTGCGCCAGATGCAGTGCGATATCGACATCTTCACGGCGGCGGCTGACCAGCAGTCGGTTCAGACATCCTTCCTGTACCAGCTCCATCTGATGTGCAACCAGTGAGGCATCGTCAATCTCACTCTCCTGCAGCAGCTGCAGTGTAAAATCAAACGAAGCCTGCTTTTGTCGGGACGCCAGCTGATGGATCGGGTGGTCGGTAACAGGGTACTGGATACAGGCCGAAATAAACAGGCAGCCGGGAAAGCGCCCCTGCTCGACATGTTCGGCCAGCACCGAATAGCGGGCCAGAATTTTGTCATCGTGGCTCAGGGTATCATTCAGCAGGAGCTGTCGGCGCCAGGTATCGATCTGCTGGCTGTGAAAACGCAGGCAGTCGTACAGCAGGGCCTCGCTGTCTGGCCAGTAGCGGCGTGCCTGATCGAGGGACAGCATTTCGCTGTCGATCAGGGCGGGCAGCGTGGCGCCGGCCAGGCCATGTCGCTCCAGGCGCTGCAGCGCCTGTGTCAGGATCTGCTCCCGTTGCATTCTATTCTCCTCATGATAAAGGGCTTGCCCGTCACTGTGCATATGGCAGCTGTTGCAGGTGCGCCAGAAAACGTTTGGCGTCCATAAAACCGGTGACGCGAGCGTCGTCTAACGGCTGTCCATCGGGAGTGAAAAACAGGATCGATGGCAGCCCCAGTACGTTAAGCTGCTGCAGTAGCTGGGCGTGCTGCTCTGTATTGGCGGTCACGTTTGCCTGTAATAGCAGGGTGCCCGCCAGCTGGCTACGCACAGCATCATTGCTGAAGGTGTATTTCTCAAATTCTTTGCAGGCAGTGCACCAGTCGGCATAGAAGTCCAGCATCACAGGCTGCCTGCGGGCCTTGGCCTGCGCCAGCGCCTGAGTTAGCTGCTGTGGGGAGTCGATAGGCTGGAACGCCAGGGGGGCACTGACGCCGATGCTGGCGCGTGGCGTTTCGTCGAAGATCCAATCCTGTAGTGGGCGGGCGCAGATCAGCGCGGCACCCAGCAGCAGGATCTGCCAAAGGCGGGTACCGCGGCGGCGTGCGTGCAGGGAGAGGCTGAATCCCCACAGGAAGAAGGTGATGCCAAGAAGACTCCACAGCCGTGCGCCCCAGGCGTCGCCCAGTATACGCTCCAGCAGAAATACCGGCAGCGCCAGGATCACAAAGCCAAATCCCTCTTTTACATGCTGCATCCACGGTCCGCTGCGCGGTAGCAGCCGGTTACCAAACAGCGTGACCGCGATCAGCGGGATCCCCATCCCCAGCGCGTAGAGATAGAGTGTCCCTCCTCCGACCCACAGGTTACCGTTCTGAGCGATATACAGCAGAATGGCGCTGAGGGGTGCGGTGGTGCAGGGAGAGCAGATCAGGCCTGCGAGGGCGCCCATTACGAAGACGCCCAGCAGCGAACCGCTGCGCTGGCGGTTGCTCCATAGCGTCAGCCGGGTTTGCAGCGAAGCGGGCAGCTGCAGGGTGAACGCCCCGAACATGGAGAGCGCCAGCAGGATAAACAGCAGCGAGAGGCCGATCAGTACGTAGGGGTGCTGAAAAGCGGCCTGGAAGCGCAGCCCGGCAGCGGCCACCACCATGCCCAGCACGGTGTAGGTAATGGCCATCCCCTGTACATAGACCAACGCCAGCAGGGCGGTATGTCCCCAGCCGTGACGTTGCTTCTGGCCCAGAATCAGGGCCGATATCAGTGGGTACATCGGCAGGACACAGGGGGTAAAGGCAATGCCGATACCGATCAGCAGTGCCCACAGGGCAGGAAAGGGCAGCGTTGGCGCGTGCTCTGTGTTCGCTGTCGCCATAGCCGCCGTGCCGGGCGGCGGTAAGACCCCGACGGCCGCGGTGATCGCCTTGAGGGGAATGCGCCGCGTCTCCGGCGGATAGCAGAAGCCCGCGGCGGCGCAGCCCTGGTAGGTGACGCTGACCTCGCCCCCCGCCGCGGCGCTGAGCAGAGGCAGTGTCAGGCTCAGTCCATCGCGGAAGATGGCGGTTTCCCCCTGAAACTCGTCGTGATGAGGGATCCCCGGCGGCAGCTGCCAATGACCTAACTGAGCCTGATGGGGCGTAATCCGGATCTGTTGACGATAGAGGTAATAGCCAGGCTGGATCTGCCAGCGCAGCGTCAGACTCTCCCCCCGTTGCTGAAAGTCAAAGGCAAAGGCCTGATTGACCGGTACAAAGCGAGGCTGCCCGCCGAACAGGGAGGCCTGGGCGGGCAGCAGGGTAGTAATAAACAGCGCAATCAGCGCAAAGATGCGTTGAGCCATGATAGGTAGTCTTGATCTCCTGCCTGCACCGGAATGACCAGTAGCTCTGGCGTCTGATAAGGATGCTGATGTTTTAGATAGGCGAGCAGCGCCTGCTGATGGCGCCGTTCGCTTTTGATGATCATCTGCACCTCATACTCCTGCTCAATCTTCCCTTCCCAGCAGTAGAGGGAGGTGGCGCCGGGAATAAGGGTCACACAGGCTGCCAGCCTTTCGCCGAGCAGAGCAGCGGCAAGCTCCTGAGCGCAGGCCTCGTCTGGCGCGGTGCACAGAATAACGACAGCATCGCTGTGGTCAGCTGGAACCGCCGCAGCGGCGGTAAAGGGAGTCACGGTTTGGGACATAGTGGACCTTGCGGCATTGCCAGTGTTGATGATGATTTCGACACTATACCGTGAGGGGGGCGGGCTTGTCAGGCGCAAACGGGCGCAAAAATGACAACGGGGCGCAGCGCGCCCCGTTAACGTGATGTGTGCGGGATTACAGCATAACGCTGCCCAGCAGGAAGCCGAAGCAAACTGACAGAGCCACACCCAGGGTACCCGGGATGAAGAACGGGTGGTTAAAGACCAGTTTACCGATGCGGGTTGTACCGGTGTCATCCATCTGTACTGCGGCAACCAGCGTCGGGTAGGTTGGCAGGATGAACAGGCCAGACACCGCGGCAAAGGAGGCAACGGCGGTCAGCGGAGAGACGTTCAGGGCCAGGGCCATCGGCATCAGCGCCTTGGCGGTTGCAGCCTGAGAGTACAACAGGGCAGAGGCAAAGAAGAAGATGACTGCCAGCAGCCACGGATGGTTCTGGATAACGGTACCGGCGGTTTCTTTGATCCAGTCGATGTTGGAAGAGACGAAGGTATCGCCCAGCCAGGCCACGCCCAGGATACAGATACAGGCGCTCATACCGGCTTTGAACGTGCTGGAATTCAGCACGTTATCGGTATCGACACGACAGATGATTGTGGTCAGGGTGGCCACGCTCAGCATGATGATCAGGATGGCGTTGGTGGTGTTCATCAGCGGTTTGGCAACCAGGCCCAGGCTCGGGCTGTTGATGATGGCGTAGGCCACCACGGCGATAACGCCCAGCAGGAACAGCCATACAGAGGTCTGGGCCCCTTTTTTGATTTCAATCTGCTTGTCGCCGCGCAGCGTGATCAGACCCTCTTCCAGACGCTTGCGGTATACCGGATCGTTGGACAGTTTGGAGTCAAAGCACCAGGAGACGATCAGAGACATCACCAAAACTGCCAGGAAGGTGGATGGCAGTACAACCATCAGCAGATGCAGGTAGCTGATACCGTGGCCCTCCATGACGGAAGACATATAAACCACGGCAGCAGAGATCGGTGATGCGGTAATAGCGATCTGCGCGGATACCACGGCGGTGGAGAGCGGACGGCATGGTTTGATACCCTGCTCTTTGGCGACTTCGGCAATAACCGGCAACGCAGAGAGGGAAATGTTGCCGGTACCGGCGAAGATGGTCAGGAGGTAGGTGACGACCGGCGCCAGAATGGTGATGTATTTCGGGTTCTTACGCAGAACTTTTTCAGTCTGGTGAACCAAGTAGTCCATACCGCCGGCAACCTGCATCGCAGAGATAGCGGCAATAACGGCCATGATGATAGAGATTACGTCGAACGGAATCTTACCTGGTGCAACGCCGATGGCGGCCAGCACCAATACCCCGAGACCACCGGCGAAGCCGATCCCGATCCCGCCCAGTCTGGCACCCAAGAAAATCGCCAGCAGAACAATTACCAGTTCTAGAACTAGCATAGTGTTTCTCCTTAAAATATAATGATAATAATTCTTGTTTTACTATTGGTTCTGTCAAGAAAAAGGCACGGCTGACCATGGGACCAGACGTGCCTATAACAATCCGATGCGTTAATTATTTTTCGCTTTCATCGGTATAGCGTTTAGCTTTGTAAGCCGGGTGCATCAGGTTTTCAACAGAGAAAATATCGTCCAGCTGCGCTTCAGTCAGCAGACCGCGTTCCAGCACAACCTCGCGTACGCTCTTACCGGTTTCAGCACAGATTTTACCCACGATATCACCGTTGTGGTGACCGATGAACGGGTTCAGGTAGGTAACGATACCGATAGAGTTGAAGACGAATTTTTCGCAGATTTCTTTGTTGGCAGTGATGCCGTCGATGCATTTCTCACGCAGGTTGTAGCAACCGTTGGTCAGCAGAGAGATGGATTCGAACATGGCCTGGCCGATAACCGGCTCCATGACGTTCAGCTGCAACTGACCGGCTTCAGCCGCCATGGTGACGCAGGTGTCGTTACCGATGACTTTAAAGCACAGCTGGTTAACAACCTCCGGTACAACCGGGTTAACTTTAGCCGGCATGATGGAGGAACCCGCCTGCAGCTCCGGCAGGTTGATTTCGTTCAGGCCAGCGCGCGGACCAGAGGAGAGCAAACGCAGATCATTACAGATTTTGGACAGTTTGACCGCGGTACGTTTCAGCGCGCTGTGAACCATGACGTAAGAACCACAGTCAGAGGTGGCTTCAATCAGGTCTTCAGCCGGTACGCATGGCAGACCGCTGACTTCAGCCAGCTTCTGCACGGCCAGTTTCTGATAGCCTTCCGGTGTATTCAGACCGGTACCGATAGCGGTAGCGCCCAGGTTGATTTCCAGCAGCAGTTCAGCGGTGCGTTGCAGGTTTTTCACTTCTTCGTTCAGCAGTACGCTGAATGCGTGGAACTCCTGGCCCAGAGTCATCGGTACGGCGTCCTGCAGCTGGGTACGACCCATCTTCAGGATGTTTTTGAATTCATCAGCTTTACGGTCAACGCCTTCGCGTAGGTTTTTGACCGCTTCGATCAGCTTCATGATAGAAGCGTAAACGGCGATACGGAAACCGGTCGGGTAAGCGTCGTTGGTAGACTGGCATTTGTTCAGGTGGTCGTTCGGGTTCAGGTACTGATATTCACCTTTCTTGTGACCCAGCAGCTCCAGACCAATGTTGGCCAGCACTTCGTTGGTGTTCATGTTAACAGAGGTACCGGCGCCGCCCTGGAAAACATCTACCGGGAACTGGTCCATGCATTTGCCGTTGTTCAGGACTTCGTCACAGGCCAGGATGATGGTATCAGCAATTTTACGCGGGATAGTCTGCAGTTCACGGTTAGCCAGTGCTGCTGCTTTTTTAACCATCACCATGCCGCGAACAAATTCAGGAATATCGCTGATTTTGTTGTTGCTGATGTAGAAGTTTTCCATCGCACGCAGGGTGTGAACGCCATAATAAGCGTCTGCGGGAACTTCACGGGTGCCTAATAGATCTTCTTCAATACGGATGTTATTTGACATGGGAACCTTCTTTCATTGATGCCGAATAGTAAATTAGCTAACAAATTAATTTTCTTTAAGGAACAACAGAGAGAATTCACCGTTCTCTCTTTTATGGGCACGATCATATGCTGCCGGGAGGGAAAAGTATGAACCTAGATCACTATATGGAGTATCTTATCCCTTTGATTATCATATCTGTGATAATACTCACAGATAATGTAAATAACTAACAATGGGTAGCGAAAAAGCAGCGATTAAAATAACACCACACGAATTATATGGACGTTTTTTTTGACTCCAATATAATTTTATTTTTAAAGTACTTGGTTTTTATTTACATTCATGTGAATACTGAAACAGTCGTTTAATTAGGAGACACCATTTGCGCTGGTTGCCCTTTATCCTGATATTTTTTTATGTCTATATTGAAATATCGATTTTTATCAAAGTCGCTGCCGTTTTAGGCGTTGCGTTGACGCTGCTGCTGGTGATCTTGACCTCCTGTCTCGGCGCATCGCTGGTGCGTAATCAGGGAATGAAGACGTTGATGCAGATGCAGCAGAAGCTGGCGATGGGGGAGAGTCCTGCCGCAGAGATGATTAAAAGCGTATCGCTGGTGATGGCGGGTCTGCTGCTGCTGCTGCCGGGGTTCTGTACGGATCTCCTCGGTCTGTTGCTGATGCTGCCGTTGGTACAGAAGCGCCTGGCGCTGAAACTGCTTCCTTACTTCCGTATTTACCGCAGCAGTGGCCCGGGCGACGGCGGTGGCTTCGGTGGTGGGCCTGGCGGCGGCGGTCATACCTTTGACGGTGAGTTTGAGCGCAAGGATGACGATCGTCAGCGTCTGGATAATAAATGAATCCCTTCGGCCCGCCTTTCCGGTGGGCCGCTGTCATTTCTGGGTTGCATCTTCGGCTGTTGCAGGTTAAAAAAAAGCGAATTTTTTTGTCGTGCCCCCCTTGAAGGAGGGAAACGACGCCCCAATCTAGCAAAACATGAGTCCGGAGCGTGGCGTTATTGCCCACGTCTGGCTTTCAACCCTAAACGATATGGACTTTCTCAAAGGAGAGCTATCAATGAAAATTCGTCCATTGCATGACCGTGTGATCGTCAAGCGTAAAGAAGTTGAGTCCAAGTCTGCTGGCGGCATTGTTCTGACCGGTTCCGCAGCGGGCAAATCCACGCGTGGTGAAGTTGTCGCCGTGGGTCATGGTCGCATTCTGGAGAATGGCGACGTGAAACCGCTGGACGTGAAAGTCGGTGACACCGTGATTTTCAACGATGGTTATGGCGTGAAAGCCGAGAAGATCGACAATGAAGAAGTGTTGATCATGTCCGAAAGCGACATTCTGGCCATCGTTGAGGCGTAATCGCCGCATCCGTATAGCGCCCGTACTATCCAATTGAACGAATTTAAGGGACAAAAATAATGGCAGCTAAAGACGTAAAATTTGGTAATGACGCCCGCGTAAAAATGCTGCGCGGCGTGAACGTTCTGGCAGACGCAGTGAAAGTGACTCTGGGCCCGAAAGGTCGTAACGTGGTCCTGGATAAATCCTTCGGGTCTCCGGCTATCACCAAAGACGGTGTATCCGTTGCGCGTGAGATTGAACTGGAAGATAAGTTCGAGAACATGGGCGCACAGATGGTGAAAGAAGTCGCCTCCAAGGCGAATGACGCCGCCGGTGACGGTACCACTACGGCAACCGTTCTGGCGCAGGCTATCGTTAACGAAGGCCTGAAAGCCGTTGCTGCCGGGATGAACCCGATGGATCTGAAGCGCGGTATCGATAAAGCCGTGAGCGCTGCCGTTGAAGAGCTGAAGGCGCTGTCTGTGCCGTGCTCCGATTCTAAAGCGATTGCACAGGTGGGTACCATCTCCGCCAACGCAGACGACACCGTGGGCCAGCTGATCGCTGAAGCAATGGAAAAAGTCGGTAAAGAAGGCGTTATCACCGTTGAGGAAGGCACCGGCCTGCAGGACGAGCTGGACGTGGTTGAAGGTATGCAGTTCGATCGCGGCTATCTGTCCCCGTACTTCATCAACAAGCCGGAAACCGGCGCCGTTGAGCTGGAAAGCCCGTTCATTCTGCTGGCTGACAAGAAGATCTCCAACATCCGCGAAATGCTGCCGGTGCTGGAAGCCGTTGCCAAAGCCGGTAAGCCGCTGCTGATCATCGCCGAAGACGTTGAAGGCGAAGCGCTGGCGACCCTGGTGGTCAACAATATGCGTGGTATCGTGAAAGTGGCGGCGGTGAAAGCGCCGGGCTTCGGCGATCGCCGTAAGGCGATGCTGCAGGATATCGCTACCCTGACCGCCGGTACCGTTATCTCTGAAGAGATCGGTATGGAGCTGGAAAAAGCGACCCTGGAAGATCTGGGTCAGGCTAAACGCGTGGTTATCAACAAAGACACTACCATCATCATCGATGGTGTGGGCGAAGAGTCCGCCATTCAGGGCCGCGTGGCTCAAATCCGTCAGCAGATCGAAGAAGCGACCTCTGACTACGATCGTGAAAAGCTGCAGGAGCGCGTGGCTAAACTGGCTGGCGGCGTAGCCGTTATCAAAGTGGGCGCGGCAACTGAAGTTGAAATGAAAGAGAAGAAAGCACGCGTAGAAGACGCCCTGCACGCAACCCGTGCTGCGGTGGAAGAAGGTGTGGTTGCCGGTGGTGGCGTGGCGCTGGTTCGCGTGGCGGCCAAGCTGGTTGACCTGAAAGGCATCAACGAAGAGCAGAACGTCGGTATCAAGGTTGCGCTGCGTGCGATGGAATCACCGCTGCGTCAGATCGTGGCCAATGCCGGTGAAGAGCCGTCAGTGGTTACCAACAATGTGAAGGCCGGTGAAGGTAACTACGGCTATAACGCGGCGACCGAGCAGTACGGTGACATGATCGAGATGGGTATCCTGGATCCGACCAAGGTAACCCGTTCTGCGCTGCAGTACGCCTCCTCCGTTGCAGGTCTGATGATCACCACCGAGTGCATGGTGACCGATCTGCCGAAGGAAGAGAAAGCTGACCTGGGTGCTGCCGGTATGGGCGGTATGGGCGGTATGGGTGGCATGATGTAATCTGCCAGCATCTGCGCTCTACTAAACCCCCGCTTTGCGGGGGTTTTTTATGCCCGGCATATGATGGCGTGCGAAGATTTGTCATATCATTGTGGCATCACGGGTTTCGGATACACTAGTATGCGGTGATATACCGGGGTTGGCCGGGGGCCCGCGAGCCGTTGCGTGCCTGTTCGGTACATTTATTCAGTGTTACCAACGGATTCTGGTATGATTCGGATAACATTTACACATCAAATGGGGAATAAGATGCGAATTAAAGGGTTACTGGGGCTGGCAGCCATCATGCTGCTGGCAGGGTGCAGTACCATGACTCAGCTGTCTTCCTCCGGCCAGCAGGTGAAGTTTACCGATGCGAAGCCGGGCACCGAATGTCAACTGCTGGGCGAAGCGGTGGGGACCCAGAGCAACTGGCTGTCAGGTCAGGGCGGTGAAACCAGCTCTATGCGCGCTGCCGCTAACGATCTGCGCAATAAGGCTGCCGCAATGGGTGGTAACGTGGTCTATGGCGCTGTCAGCCCGAGTGAAAGCTTCTGGTCCAGCTTTGCTCCGTTGGACAGCAAGATGAGCGGACAGGTTTATAAATGCCCGAACTGAGCGGTTGGGACAGGAAGCATCGGTTCAAAAAAGCCGCGGCCTGAGGGCTGCGGCTTTTTTAGTGCAGGCGCAGAGGCCGACGTTTAGCAGTCCTCAACGATCAGATAGGCGGCGTTTACCGGTCCGTGCACCCCGATGACCTTAATCAGCTCGATATCCGCGGTCGAACTGGGCCCCCCGATCAGGTTGATGCAGGATGGCATCCGCCCTCCCCGCTGCGCGCGCTGGTGCAGCAGGCTGGCCAGCTGTGCCACCCGCGGTAGAATGGTGCTCTTACGCAGCACAAAGATGGAGGACTCCGGCAGCAGGCTCAGAGCGCGCCCGTGCAACGCCGAGGAGAACAGCACCACGCCGCCGGATTCGGCCAGTCCATATTCGGCGTAGACTACGCCAACCTTGGCCTGCTCTGCCATGCGCAGATTCTCTGCGCCGAGCGCCGGATCCCATACCGTCGCCGGGCACTCCCTCACCAGTGTTTCGGTGATCCCCAACTGCGCCAGACGGCCATCCCCGCTGACGATGGTCGGCGTCTGGCCATAGCGCTGACATAGATGCAGCGCCGCTTGGGCCGCATCGGCTTCGCTGCAGCGCTCACAGTGCGCCAGCATCACATTGCTGGCGACGTCGATAAAGGCGTCGCAGCGCTGCTGTACGCTGAGCCCGGTCAGGCGGGTTTGGGCATAGTCATTGATGGGCTGGGGGCGAGGCTGTGGGATATGGCGAACTTCGCGCCCCAGCTGGCGGGCGATTGTGGCCAGAAATTCATCGCGATTGTTCATTATTTATTCCCCTGCTCCTTGTGCTGTTTAAACCAACTGCGGAAGCTCTCGCCATCGGCCTGCGGCAGATCGCGCGCTGCGGTCCACTCCGCCAGCGCTCCTGCGTTGATAGGAGCCTTGCCGCCTTTAATTAACCAGCTGGCGACCCTGGCACCGGCGATCATGCCGACCTTCCACAGCGTCGGGTGGCTGTTGGCATAGGCAAATAGCCGGGTCGCGCGCTGCTCCGCCTTCGGCGGCAGGCCGGCTTCGACCATTGCCCGACGATGGCGCAGGATCAGCTTGGAGAGCGGGATATTGACCGGACAGACGCTGTCGCAGGCAGTACACAGCGAACAGGCGTAGGGAAGATCCTTAAAATTCGCATAGCCGCCCAGCAGCGGCGAGATCACCGCCCCAATCGGGCCCGGATAGATGGAGCCGTAGCCGTGGCCGCCAATGTGACGATAGGCCGGGCAGGTGTTCATGCAGGCGCCACAGCGGATACAGCGCAGTACTGCCCGGAACGGTGAGCCGAGAATGCTGGAGCGGCCATTATCGACGATCACCAGGTGGAACTCCTGCGGACCGTCAAGGTTGTCCGCCTCACGCGGGCCGGTCAGCCAAGTGTTGTAGCCGGTCAGCCTGGCGCCGACCGCACTGCGCGCCAGCATGGTGATCAGCACATCCACCTCTTCGAAGGTGGGGGCAATGCGCTCCATCCCCATCACGGCGATATGGGTCGGCGGCAGGGTTGTGCACATCCTGGCGTTACCTTCGTTGGTGACTAGACAGACCGAGCCGGTTTCGGCGACGGCAAAGTTACAGCCAGTGACGCCGATATCGGCGCTGAGGAAGTCCTGGCGGATCTTCTGGCGGATAAACAGGGTCATCGCCTCCGGCGTCTCCGGACCATCATAGCCCAGGGTCTCATGAAGCACCCGGCGGATCTGGGTGCGATCCTTGTGGATCGCGGGTACCACCACGTGGGAGGGCGGATCTTGATCCAGCTGCAGAATGTATTCGCCCAGATCGGTCTCCACCACCTGGATTCCCGCTTGCTGCAGAGCGTGGTTCATGCCGATCTCTTCGGTGACCATCGACTTGGCTTTCACCACCTTTTTGGCGTTTTTGCCCTGGGCAACCTGTAGAATATAGCGGGTTGCGTCCTCTTTGGTCTTGGCAAAGTAGACCTTTCCGCCGTTCTCCGTCACCTTCTCCGCCAGCTGGTACAGGTAGGCGTCCAGGTTATCTAGCACGTGATCGCGGATCTGTTCGGCACGCTCGCGCCACTCATCCCAGTGCCCCAGCTCATCCACCATTTTTTGCCGGTTGGCGCTGATGCGCTCCTGGGCATTGGCTACCGCCTTGCGCATGACTGCATCATCCAGCTGGAGCCGAATGCGATCCTTAAATTTTACATCGCTGGTTTTCAATGACATGGCATCCCCCTTAACGGCTCATCAGCACTTCGGCGATGTGCATCACCTTGACCGGTAGCCCTTCGCGCTGCAGGCGGCCGCCAATGTTGATCAGGCAGCTGATATCGGCACCGATCAGATACTCCGGCTGGGCCTCCATCATATGACTGACCTTCTCTTTCACCATCTCTCCGGAGATCTCGGCCATTTTTATGGAGAAGGTGCCGCCAAAGCCGCAGCAGGTCTCGGCGGCGGGGAACGGCAGCAGCTCCAGCCCCCGGACATGGCTCAGCAGCGTCAGGGGCTCATCGCGGACCTTCATTTTGCGCAGCAGGCTGCAGGAGGGGTGGTAGACCGCCCGCCCTGGCAGGTGGGCGCCCACGTCCTGAACGCCGAGGGAGTTGACGATAAAGGAGGTGAGGTCGACCATCCGGTTGGCGACGCGCTCGGCGCGTAGCGCCCACCCGGGCTCGTCGCTCAGGTAGCTGGGATAGCTCTTGACCGCATAGGTGCAGGAGCCCGCCGGCGAGATGATCGGGTCGTCGTTTTCCTCCAGCGCGCGGATCAGGGTCTTCATGCCCGGAATGGCATCCTCAACGTAGCCGCCGTTGATGGCAGGCTGGCTGCAGCAGCCTTGCTTTTCCGGAAAGTGGACCGTACAGCCCAGCTGCTCCAGCAGCAGTACGCTATCGCGCGCCATGCGCGACTTCAGGGCGTCTCCAAGACAGGTGACGAAAAAGTTGACGTTCACGACAAAAAATCTCCATTGCAGAAAGTAAAATATTATTTAATTCAATCAATTAAGGAATAAATAGGTAATAGACCAGACCGACCTTCAACCCCAGAATAACGATATAGGCGCAGCAGTACTTCAGGGTTCCAGACATGATGGCGCTGCCCTGGCCATCCATGCGGGTGGCTGAGACGGCAATGGCGATGCTCTGTGGCGAAATCATCTTGCCGCCGGTGGCCCCGGAGGTATTGGCGGCCGCCAGCCACAGCGGATCGACGTGCAGCTTTTCCGCCGCCATGGTCTGCAGCTTGCCAAACAGCACGTTGGAGTTGGTGTCGCTGCCGGTGACAAAGGTTCCCAACGCACCGATGATCGGGGCAATGAACAGATAGCCGCCACCGGTGACGTTAACCAGCGTCTGTGCCAAGGTGGCGATCAGCCCGCTGACGTCCATGACCGTCGCCATGGCAACGATGGCGCTGATGGCGATGATGGAGTTTTTCAGCTGCTTTACCGTGGCGACGAAAACCTGCAGCATCTGGCGCAGGGCCGCGCCCTGAATCACTCCGCCGATCAGGGTGGCGATGATGATCAGAACGCCAGGCGTCGCTATCCAGTCGATCTTCAGCTTCAGCACCTGGCCGTTGGCCAGCGGGAAGGGCAGAACGCTGGCGACCTGGGCAACGGTCGAGCGGATCGCCGGAAACAGCGGTGAGCACAGCAGAATGAAAATAAAGATCAGCAGATAGATTGCGCAGGCGCGCAGCAGCTGCGGGGCGGAATAGCGGACGTTGCCCTTGAGATGGGTGCCGTCAATACGGTATTCGGCGGCGGTCTCGCCGCGCCGCGCCTTGGCCATCAGGGTGACGACGATCAGGCTGACCAGGCTACCGGCAAAGGCGGGCAGCTCGGCGCCCAGCTTGATGGCGACCAGATACTGTGGGATCAGGGTCGAGATGCCGCACAGCAGGGTCAGCGTGAAGACGTCGCGCAGGGCTTTGACGCCGCCGCCGATGATGGTGACGATGACAAACGGCAGCAGAATATTAAACAGGGCCAGCTGGGAGATGATGGTTCCGCTCAGCGCGGTGACCGGCAGATTGACCTGCTCAGCCAGAATAGAGACCGGGATGCCGACGGCGCCAAAGGCGGTCGGTACGGTATTGGCAACCAGTGAGGCGATGGCGGCCTTGAGCGGGTTAAAGCCCAGCGCGATCAGGATCCCGATGGGAATCGCCACCGCGGTACCGTAGCCGGCGGCCGCCTCCAGGAAGCCACCGAAGCACCAGGCGATCAGCAGAACCTGAATACGCTTATCATCGCTGACGGCGGCCAGTACGTCGCGCAGGATGTCCATGCTGCCGGTCTTCAGCATCAGGTTATAGCTGTAGATAGCGCCAAGGATCACGATGACGATCGGCCACAGCCCTTTTAAGGCACCGTAGATCAGCGCTGATCCTAGGGTTTGTAGCGGTGTATGCCAATACAGGCCGGTGACCGTCAGTGTCAGCGCCAGTGTGATCAGTACGGCGAGATGGATCGGGGTTTTCAGTTTCAGGATTAGGATGATCATGACAGCAATCGGCAGGATACCCAGAAAAAATGGTAAGTATGCAGGCATAAATTTCCCTAACGAACGCAGATTAATATTATTGGTATGATGAATTATCGCGGTGTATTTATAACGTAAATGGTCGGTTAAAGCATATGACTGGATCGCTTCAGTTTAACAAATGGTTAAAGTTTATGGTGATTGGAACCATTTTGTTTATGAAGTGTGATATTTATTGTCGCTTACGTAGCTCAGGGGAGGCGGCCTGTCCGCTGAGGGCACAGGCCGATACAGCGTTTGGTGGGAGCTACTGCTGGCGCAGATGCAGATCCAGCGGGGTTTTGCTCGGTTCACCGCCGATTTCGCGGGTTAGACGCGGTACCAGATAACCGGAGACCCGGGACAGCAGCCCGTTCATCAGGCGACGTGCCTCATCATCCGGCACCATAAAGTGGGCACCACCCTGCACCTTATCCAGAACATGCAGATAGTAGGGGAGAATACCGGCCTCAAACAGCGCGTTGCTCAGGGCCGCCAGCGTATCGGCGTTATCGTTGATGCCACGCAGCAGCACGCTCTGATTCAGCAGAGTCACGCCGGCCTGCTTCAGTCGCTCCATGGCCTCGCTCAGTGCTTCATCAATTTCGTTGGCGTGGTTAATATGGGTGACCAGTATCATCTGCAGACGGGAGTCCGCCATGCGTTGGCACAGCGCATCGGTCACGCGCGCCGGGATCACCACCGGCAGGCGGCTATGGATACGCAGCCGCCGGAGGTGCGGCAGCTGCTCCAGCTGGGTGAACAGCCAGTCCAGCTCGTGATCTTTGGCCATCAGAGGATCGCCGCCGGAGAAAATGATCTCATCCAGCTCTGGGTGTTCGCACAGATACGCCACCGCCCGTTGCCAGTTGGCGCGGGTTCCCTGATTTTCTTGATAGGGAAAGTGGCGGCGGAAGCAGTAGCGGCAGTTGACGGCGCAGCTGCCCTTGACCAACAGCAGCGCGCGGTTTTGGTATTTGTGCAGCAGACCGGGAACGACGCTGTGCTGCTCTGCCAGCGGATCGGTGGAGAAACCGGGCGTTTCAATAAACTCGGCGGCGTCACTCATCACCTGGCGCAGCAGGGGATCGTTAGGATCGCCACGGCGGATCCGGCTGATGAAGGCGTGTGGTACCCGCAGAGGAAACAGGCGACGGGCCTCGCAGCCTGCCAGCCACTGTGGATGGTCAGAAAGGCCCAGCTGGGCCAGTAAGTCGGCGGGGTCGGTGACAACGTCGGCAAGTTGTTGCAGCCAATCTTCTCTCGGCTGCCCTTTTTGGGTTATAATATGTGCCATTTTTTTGGCTAAGCTACCAAGTAAAGTAAATTATTCAGAGGGCCTTTATGGCAACGTATTCTAGCAACGATTTCCGCTCCGGTCTTAAAATCATGATGGACGGCGAACCTTACGCCGTTGAATCCAGTGAATTCGTCAAACCGGGTAAGGGTCAGGCCTTTGCCCGCGTTAAGCTGCGCCGTCTTCTGACCGGCAAGCTGATCGAAAAGACCTTCAAGTCTACCGATAGCGCCGAAGGCGCCGATGTGATGGATGTGAACCTGACTTACCTGTACAACGACGGTGAGTTCTGGCACTTCATGAACAATGATACCTTTGAGCAGCTGGCTGCCGATGCCAAAGCCGTTGGTGACAACGCCAAGTGGCTGCTGGATCAGGCTGAGTGTGTGGTTACCCTGTGGAATGGCCAGCCTATCGCGGTTACTCCGCCGAACTTCGTTGAGCTGGAAATTGTTGAGACCGATCCGGGCCTGAAAGGGGATACCGCCGGTACCGGCGGTAAGCCGGCAACCCTGACCACCGGCGCTGTGGTTAAGGTTCCGCTGTTCGTTCAGATTGGCGAAGTCATCAAGGTGGATACCCGCTCCGGCGAATATGTCTCCCGCGTGAAGTAACCCCTTGGTCGAAGAGAACCGCGCCAGGCGCGGTTTTTTTTGCTCGCCGCGGCGCATGCCGTTCCCATCCTCTGCCGGGAGGGGGATGGTAGAGAGACTACCGGGATACCACCTATGGTTCCCCTTGTGCGGGACGACCCGTACATGCTGCTTTTTTCAGGGACGCCCCTGCCTGTCGCTGGACACCATCATGCCTTGGATAGTATTGCTGATAGCCGGCCTGCTCGAAGTGGTCTGGGCCATCAGTTTAAAGTATTCCCACGGATTTACTCGCCTGTGGCCCAGTGTCGTTACGCTGCTGGCGATGGTCGCTAGCGTACTGCTGCTGGCCCATGCGATGAAAACCTTGCCTGCCGGTACCGCCTATGCTGTCTGGACCGGCATCGGTGCCGTCGGCGCCGCCATCATGGGAATTGTGCTGCAGGGTGAGTCGGCCAGCCCCCTGCGTCTGCTGAGCCTGGGGCTTATTATCTGCGGGATACTGGGACTTAAGTTTAGCAACGCCTAGCATCGCTGCCTTGATGCGAGTCCCATAAAAAAAGCCTCCCGAAGGGGGAGGCTTTTTCATCCCGGGCGGATTACAGGGTAAAGATCCCGATCAGCGCCACAACGCTCAGAATGGCCGCCAGACCATAGAATACCCAGCTGCTTGCCGGCACGTGGATCTTCAGATCGTGCATCATGTGGTGCAGACGGTGCAGACCACACCACAGCGGCAGAATGATCATCAGCAGCCAGAAGATACGGCCGATGATGCTCTGGCTGAAGCTCAGGGCGCGCTCAAAGGTCAGCGCATCCGGGAACATCCCCAGCGGCAGCAGAATGCCAACGATCAGGATCACGGCCGGCGCGAAGATAGCTCCCCACATACCGCCTGCGCCAAACAGACCCCAAAAAACCGGCTCGTCAGAACGTTTGTAAACTTTATTGTTCATCATGCTTTCTCCTCGGTTACAGCAGGGCCAGGCCCAGAACCACCACGGTAACGACGATAGTGACAACCCACAGCGCCTTGATAATCGGTGCCGGGCCCATCTTCTCATCGTTTACCACGATGTTGGCCGCTTTTGGCGCCAGCTCAAACCAGGTCTTGGTATGCAGCACGGCCAGCAGCAGGGAGATGATATTGAGGACCAGTACCAGCGGGTTTTGCAGGAACGCAACAAAGCTTTCCCAGCCTGCGGCACCGTCTTTCAGCGAGAATACGCCATAGATCAGCACAATGCTGAACCAGACGTTTTCCAGCGCTGAACTTTCGCGCAGCATGTAGAACTTATAGAAACCCAGCTTGTGCCACCAGTTGGATGACATACCCCGCACATAGGGTTTGCGTTTGGTTGAAGTCGTCATTGCAATCGAGTCTCCCTTATTGCGGTTTCAGCATTGCGATCATGAAATCTTTGGCACTTTCTACCTTGCCCTGCTGGATGGCCGCAGCCGGATCCACGTGTTTCGGGCAGACTTCAGAGCAATAACCGACGAAGGTACAGCTCCAAACACCGTTTTGGGTGTTCAGTACCGGCATACGCTCTTTCTTACCGTGGTCGCGGTTGTCCAGGTTGTAGCGGTGAGCCAGGGTGATCGCGGCCGGGCCGATGAACTCCGGATTCAGACCAAACTGCGGGCAGGCGGCATAGCACAGGCCACAGTTGATGCAGCCGGAGAACTGATGGTATTTCTCCATCTCCGCCGGGGTCTGCTTATTGGTACCCTCTTCCGGTTTGCGATCGTTGCCGATGACGTACGGTTTGATCGCTTCCAGGCTCTCGATAAAGTGGGTCATATCGACCACCAGATCGCGCTCAACCGGGAAGTTGGCCAGCGCCTCAACGCGCATCCCGTTCGGGTAGTCGCGCAGGAAGGTCTTACAGGCCAGTTTCGGTACGTTATCGACCATCATCCCGCAGGAGCCGCAGATAGCCATGCGGCAGGACCAGCGGAAGGAGAGGTCCGGCGCCAGATTGTCCTTCACATACAGCAGGGCATCCAGCAGGGAGGTTGCGTCATCATACGGAACCTCGTAAGTCACAAAGCGCGGCTCGGCATCCTGTTCCGGGTTGTAGCGCATGACTTCCATTTTCAGGTTTTTCATCTCAGCCATTCGCTTTTTCCTCTTTCTTCTTGGCTTCCTGAGCTTCTGCTTCGGCACCGTATACACGTTTGGCCGGCGGCAGCTTGGTGATCTTCACATCGCTGTACTCAATGCGCGGTGCGCCGCTTTCATTGAAGTAGGTCAGCGTATGCTTCAGGAAGTTTACGTCATCACGCTCGGTGCAGCCTTCATCCAGGCGCTGGTGAGCACCGCGGGATTCACGACGGTTAATGGCGGAATGTGCCATACACTCGGCAACGTTCAGACCGTGCTCCAGCTCGATGGCATACAGCAGCTCGGTGTTGAATACGCTGGAGGTATCGGTGATCTTGACGTGCTTGAAGCGCTCTTTCAGCTCAGCCAGTTTGTCGACCGTCTTCTGCATCAGATCGGTGGTACGGTAGATACCGCAGCCCTCTTCCATGGAGGTGCCCATTTCATCGCGCAGGGTCGCCCAGTTTTCGTTGCCTTCCTGGTTAACCAGCGCTTTGAGGTTGCCCTCGATGTCTTTCACCTGCGCGTCCAGCGCCGTGCCGTTCGTCGGGGTGACATTCTGCAGATGCTGCAGGGCGCTTTCGCCAGCGACGCGGCCAAAGACCACCAGTTCAGCCAGGGAGTTGGAGCCCAGGCGGTTGGCGCCGTGCAGGCCGACAGAGGAGCATTCGCCGACGGCAAACAGACCCTTAATGCGGGTTTCACAGTTCTGATCGGTTTCGATACCGCCCATGGTGTAGTGTGCGGTCGGTCGTACCGGGATCGGCTCATTGACCGGATCGACACCGACGTAGGCCTTGGCCAGTTCACAGATGAACGGCAGGCGCTCGTGCAGCTTCTTGGCGCCGAGATGACGCAGGTCCAGATACACGACGTCGCCGCGCGGTGTGGAAATAGTGCGGCCTGCGCGCCATTCGTGCCAGAAAGCCTGGGACACTTTGTCACGCGGCCCCAGCTCCATGTATTTGTTCTTCGGCTCGCCCAGCGGCGTTTCCGGCCCGAGGCCATAATCCTGCAGGTAACGGTAGCCGTCCTTGTTGACCAGAATCCCGCCTTCGCCGCGGCAGCCTTCAGTCATCAGGATGCCTGAGCCCGGCAGACCGGTCGGGTGATATTGAACGAACTCCATGTCACGCAGCGGAATACCGTGTTTGAAGGCCATGCCCATCCCGTCGCCGGTGACGATGCCGCCGTTGGTATTGTAACGGTATACACGGCCTGCGCCGCCGGTTGCCAGGATAACGGCGTTGGCGCGGATCTGCACCATGGTGCCTTCCATCATATTGATGGCGACGACGCCGCGGGCCTGACCGTCATCCACCAGGATATCCAGCACGAAGTGCTCATCGAAACGCTGGATCTGCGGATACTTCAGTGAGGTCTGGAATAGGGTGTGCAACATGTGGAAGCCGGTCTTGTCTGCGGCAAACCAGGTACGCTCAATCTTCATGCCACCGAAACGACGTACGTTGACCGAACCGTCAGGTTTACGGCTCCACGGGCAACCCCACAGCTCCAGTTGGGTCATTTCGCGCGGACAGTTATGTACGAAGTGATCGACGACGTCTTGCTCACACAGCCAGTCACCACCGGCAACGGTATCGTGGAAGTGGAAATCGAAAGAGTCATGAGCCTGAGTGACGGCCGCGGAACCGCCTTCCGCCGCCACGGTGTGGCTGCGCATCGGGTACACTTTTGAGATTAAGGCAATCTTCAGTTGAGGGTTGGCCTCGGCGGCGGCAATCGCTGCTCGTAAGCCAGCACCCCCAGCCCCGACGATGGCAAGGTCTGCGTTAAAGGTTTGCACTGCATTCCTCCGGGTGTTCAATGGTAAAGTAACGTTTAAAAACGAATAACCATTCCAGAATGCGTATTAAAGAAAGGTAGCATAAATGTAACTGCTGTCTTTATTACGCATGGGAATGGTTATGCTTTATAAGTTTGAATCCCAAAAATTATACTCATGTTGAAGTGGTAGAAAATTGACGTGGTTGGGTGTTTTATCCTTTTTAGAGCGGGAAAAAATAGTAAAATGTGATCTTAAGGATGTTTCTGCCGTTATATTCTATTTTTAATATGTTTTGTTTGCTTTTTAGAATAGTGTAAATAGTTTTCAGATTCATCTATTAGGTAGCTCGTCAGTATCCAGTGCCGTTTAAGGTACGCTTTGCGCGGTGATACGGGATAGCGGGAGCCCGGTGAGGCCCGGTGAGGAAAACTGTCATCTGCGGAGAGAAGCGGGTAGACTGCCCACCCTGTTTTATTTCGGAGTTATCATCATGAGCGATATGGCAAGCTGGCAGCCCAGTGCACCTGTGGCTAATTTGTTGAAACGTGCCAGCATCCTGTCCACCATCCGGCGGTTTTTCTCAGACCGCGGCGTGCTGGAGGTCGACACCCCGTCGATGAGCCAGGCCACGGTAACGGATGTTCACCTGGTTCCCTTTCAGACCCACTTTGTCGGTCCCGGGGTAGCACAGGGGATGATGCTATATCTGATGACCAGCCCGGAGTATCATATGAAGCGGCTGCTGGCCGCCGGCAGCGGCCCCATCTATCAGCTGTGTCGCAGTTTCCGCAATGAAGAGTCTGGGCGCTATCACAATCCGGAATTTACCATGCTGGAATGGTATCGCCCGCATTATGATATGTATCGTCTGATGAATGAAGTGGACGATTTGTTGCAACAGGTGCTTGAATGCGAAAGTGCCGAAACGCTCTCTTATCAGCAGGCTTTTATTCGTCATCTGGACGTTGATCCGCTCTCTGCCGATAAAACTCAGCTGCGTGAAGTGGCGGCAAAACTGGATTTAAGTAATGTTGCTGATAATGAGGAGGATCGCGATACGCTGCTGCAGCTGTTATTTGCCTTTGGCGTTGAGCCCCATATCGGTAAAGAACGTCCGGTATTTGTCTACCATTTTCCGGCCAGTCAGGCATCGCTGGCGCAGATCAGTACTGAGGACCACCGCGTCGCGGAGCGCTTTGAGGTGTACTACCGCGGCGTAGAGCTGGCCAACGGTTTCCATGAGCTGACTGATGCAGCGGAGCAGCGCCAGCGCTTTGAACAGGATAATCGCAAGCGGGCGGCGGCGGGACTGCCGCAGCAGCCGATCGACGAGCATCTGCTGGCGGCGCTGGAGCACGGAATGCCGGACAGCTCCGGGGTCGCACTGGGCGTCGATCGTCTGATCATGTTGGCGCTGTCAGCCGAGCGTCTCAGCGAGGTGATCGCCTTCTCCGTCGATCGCGCCTGACCTTAACGATTACCTCCCAGACCCGCGCCCGGCGCGGGTTTTTTATGCCCGGCATACTCCGTCAGCAGAGCGTACAGCAGCCCTCCCCACAGCAGGTGGTTAAGCTGATTTTCACCGGAGTCAGCGCGATTGAGATATAGCGGAGTACCGGCGCGGCGCAGGCTGGTGGCCAGCAACAGCAGGGTCGGGCACATCATGATGAAGCAGGCGCACCCAAGGGTAGAGGTAAAGCTGCGATTGGCCAGATTGTTGAAGATCACCACGGCCATCAGCAGCGGAGCGATAAGCCAGATAGACGTGCGGTAATAGCGCATGGCGCGACGTACCTGACGTTCGCCCCAGCCGAGCGAGGTGGACAATGAATAGCCCGCTGTTATGGGAGGGCGGCGCTGATCATCAAGGCCCACAGCGCCGGTAACGCGACCAGAGTCGACCATAGCAGGGTATGCAGGGTCAGCGAGATGTGATCTTGGTTGACCTTGTCAACGCGTACCAGAAACGCGCTGTGGTAGCGGCGTGACTAGACGCAGGGTGGTGCGATAGGTCAGCATCATTATGACAGCCTGGCTGAGCCGGTGCAGGGTATCCAGCGACAGCAGGCGCTCCAGCGCCCGCAGGGTGGTCAGCCGGTAGCCTAAGCCCGACAGGATCGATATCTGCCGCCCAGAACAGGTAACGGTGGATCGCCTCGCGGGCTTCTGTCAGGGTTTCGATGGCGCCCTTGAGTTTGGCCAGTTCCAGAATTGGGCTATCACAGCCATACAGCAGGGAGTTGAGATTTCGCCCACTGGGGGCTGTAGGCGCTACTGTGAGCTGCTGGCGCAGTTCGTGGATCAGGCGTGGAAAATCACTGATGGTTTTGCGGTATTGCTGGGTACGTTGGGCGGAGGTGTTGGCCTCTTCTATCCACCCCGGGGTGCTTTGCAAGGCATCGACGGTTTTGTCCTGTGCGGCGCGCTTTTGGCCGCCTCGGCCTGCTTGAGAGCCAACGTCAGCTGGCGTTTATTCAGCGGCGGCTGTGCCAGCCCCGGCAGCAGTCGCCGCCGCAGGTCGCTCAGCAGAATACGTTGGAGGATGTGGCGCATGGTCGGCCCTCGCCATTGCTGAGGACGGGCGCGGCGATATACGCCGCACCGGGGGATTATGTGGGTTCTGCGTTGGCTGCGGATTCCTGCGCTGCGGCAGGCGCGTGGCCCAGCTCCCGGCCCATCCGGGTGATGCAGCCGGCGCTCAGGGCGCAGTCAAACTGGATGCGGCCGGGGGCGAACAGGTTGATCACCGTGGAGCCCAGCTTAAAGCGACCCATCTCCTGGCCTTTTTTCAGCGCGACGGCGCGCTCGCCTTCGGCTGGGTAGGTCCAGCGGCGGATAATTCCGGCACGCTCGCTGTTTACGCAGCCGTCCCAAACGGTTTCGATGCTGCCGACGATGGTGGCGCCGACCAGGATCTGCGCCAGAGGGCCGAAGGCAGTATCAAAGATACAGATCAGTCGCTCGTTGCGGGCAAACAGATTGGGCACATTGGCGGCGGTTAGCGGGTTGACGGAGAACAGATCGCCCGGGACATAAATCATTTCGCGCAGCTGGCCATCGCAGGGCATATGCACCCGGTGATAATCGCGCGGCGACAGGTAGGTGGTGACGAACTGACCACCGCGGAAGGTTTCCGCCAGCGGATACTGTCCAGCCAGCAGCGCCTCCAGCGTATAGTCGTGGCCCTTGGCCTGCAGGATGCGATCCTCGTCAATGGGGCCGAGCTGGCTGATGGCTCCGTCGGCGGGCAGCACCACGCCATCGTCAAACTCGGCGAGGGGGCGTACCCCATCGCGCAGTGGGCGGACGAAGAAGTCGTTAAAGGTCTTGTAGTGCGCCGGATCGGGGTAAAGCGCTTCCTGCATATTGATGCCGTAATAGCGGGCAAAGCCCTTGATGGCGCTCTGGGTCAGCCAGCCGGCCGGTTTATCAGCGGCCCAGCCAGCCAGGCGCGTCAGCCCCTGTTTCGGCAGTAGATATTGCAGTCTGATTTTAATGCTATCGAGCACGTTAGCCTCTTTATCCAACAGAATAATCTACCGGCTACACGCAGTATAGCCGGATAATACATTGATAATGCCCAACGCGGGCCGGGCAGCGGCGTTAGCTATCGCCGTTGCCGAAGTTCTTGCGCAGTTTAACCTGCGCCATCCCCTCAAGAATACGATGATAGTTGTCAAAACGCGTTTCTGCGATATCGCCGCGCTCTACCGCCTCTCGCAGGGCGCAGCCCGGATCGTTGCCGTGTTTACAGTCGCGGAACTTGCAGCCGCCCAGGTAGTCACGAAACTCAATGAATCCTTGGGTTATCTGCTCTGCGTCCAGATGCCACAGGCCAAATTCACGGACGCCGGGCGAGTCGATCACGTCACCGCCGTGCGGAAAGTGATACAGCCGGGCCGCGGTGGTGGTGTGCTGGCCCAGACCGGAGTTATCGGAGACGGCGCCGACCTCGATCTGACTCTCCAGCGTCGGCAGCAACGCGTTGAGCAGGCTGGATTTACCCACGCCGGACTGACCGGCGAAGATGCTGATGCGCTGGGTTAGCCGATCCTGCAGCTGCACTATGCCTTCGCCGTTGTGGCTGGAGACCAGCACTACCCGGTAGCCAATGTGACGATAGATCTCCATCGCCTGTTCGACAAACTCGCGCCCCTCTTCATCCAGCAGATCGACCTTGTTCAGCACGATCAGCGGCTCGACGCAGAGGGTTTCACAGGCGACCAGATAGCGATCGATGATGTTCAGCGACAGCTCCGGCAGGATAGCCGAGACGATGACGATCTGGTCGATATTGGCGGCGATGGGTTTCACTCCATCGTAGTAGTCCGGACGCGTCAGGACGGAGCTGCGCGGATGAACGGCCTCGATGATCCCTTTGCTGCCAGCCTGCAGCGCGGCGCGCCAGACCACCCGATCGCCGGTCACCAGCGATGGCAGGGTACGGCGGATGTTGCAGCGCTGCTGAGTGCCATCGGCGGCCTCAACGTCGGCATGTTTGCCGAAACGGCTGACGACAATCCCGTCCTGGGCGTCACCGAACAGGCTGTCGTCCATCTCTGCGCTATTGTCCGTCTGCTGCAGACGACGCTGGTGATTGGTATGCACCCGTCGCTGCTGGCCGTGCGATAGTTTTTTCTTACTCAACTGCGTCTCACTCTGTTTTTGATGCACTGCGGCGATCGCCCGCAGCGCGTAAAGTGTCTATGATACACGCTGGGCTGTGTCCCGCAATTGAGCGTCATCGCGATCGCGCGGACACGCTGTGCCATTGAATACTATTTGCCGGGGGAGCTATGAGTGCAAGTGAAACGCGTTTGATTTGGATCGATCTGGAAATGACCGGGTTGGATCCGCAGCGCGACCGGATCATCGAGATCGCCACGCTGGTGACGGATGCCGATCTGAACGTGCTGGCGGAGGGGCCGGTGATTGCGCTGCATCAGGATGACGCCCAGCTGGCGCTGATGGACGAGTGGAATGTACGTACCCATACCGCCAGCGGGCTGGTGGCGCGGGTGAAGGCCAGTCAGTACGATGATGCGGCCGCCGAACAGGCGACCCTCGACTTTTTGCGTCAGTGGGTACCCGCCGGCGTTTCTCCGATCTGTGGCAACAGCGTCGGCCAGGATCGTCGCTTCCTGTTCCGCTATATGCCGGAGCTGGAGCGCTATTTCCACTACCGCTATCTGGATGTCAGTACCCTGAAAGAGCTGGCGCGTCGTTGGAAGCCGGAGATCCTGGAGGGATTCAAGAAGAGGAATACCCATCAGGCGCTGGACGATATTCGTGAATCGGTGGCTGAGCTGACGTATTACCGTACGCATTTTATCCAGCCATAGTGCCGCGATGCGCCCGGGCGTCGATAATCTGCGCATCCGGGCGTTTTTATCGTCAGTCAGGCGATTTATACGATTTTTTCGCGAAAGGGACTTGCGGGGGGCGAAAATCTCCGTATAATGCGCTCCCCGTACCGAGACGGAATTGTGAGGTTTTTCAAACGCACACCGTCCGCTATGCGACGCGGGAATAGCTCAGTTGGTAGAGCACAACCTTGCCAAGGTTGGGGTCGCGAGTTCGAGTCTCGTTTCCCGCTCCAAATTTAGAAGGCCGCCGTGCGGCTGGATGAAAAAAAGCAGTACCATTGCGGGAATAGCTCAGTTGGTAGAGCACAACCTTGCCAAGGTTGGGGTCGCGAGTTCGAGTCTCGTTTCCCGCTCCAAACTTTCTAAACACCTTATTACTGTTATGGTGTTCGATGCCAGAAGCATCGACTCCTCGCGGGAATA
>NZ_AFJI01000026.1 GCF_000264785.1 Edwardsiella ictaluri ATCC 33202
TCCATCGAGCGGGTCGTTAGCTCAGTTGGTAGAGCAGTTGACTTTTAATCAATTGGTCGCAGGTTCGAATCCTGCACGACCCACCATTTTCCGCGTCAGACGATCTGTTACCTCGCTTCCTACGCAGCGTGCTTTTCCAGTTATCGCGCGACACCTCACCGCTCTCGCTCCGCTTACCTAGATTGTCCGTACGCTCATCCTTCTTTGATGCCCACACGGCGTCGGTGACGCCAGTGCATTAGTCTGTTACTAAGCGATTTCATTATTTTGATACTTCAAATACAGTGAGAAACGTAGAGTGATATTTCAGTTACATTTTTTTATTAATAAATATCAATTAATTATATAAAAACTAGGCGATAGAGCTCACCGTTTACAACGGCGTGAGAAAGCGGATAGATTGAAAAGTATCGCAATACGCCTTTTCTACGACACGAATGGATGCACTATGAGCTATCAGAACGACGATTTACGTATTAAACAGATCAAGGAACTGCTGCCTCCGGTGGCGCTGCTGGAAGCCTTTCCAGCTACCGCCTGTGCGGCCAGCACGGTGTCGCAGACCCGTAGCGCCATTCACCGTATCCTACAGGGAGAGGATGATCGCCTGCTGGTGATCATTGGTCCCTGTTCCATCCATGATCCGCAGGCGGCGCAGGAGTATGCCTCCCGTTTGCTGGCGCTGCGCAGTGCGTTGGCCGGTGAGTTGGAGATTGTAATGCGGGTTTACTTTGAGAAACCACGTACCACCGTGGGTTGGAAGGGGCTGATCAACGATCCACATATGGATGGCAGCTACTGTATCAACGACGGCCTGCGTAGTGCCCGCCGTCTGCTGCTGGAGATCAACGATAGCGGGATGCCAACTGCCGGGGAGTTTCTCGATATGATTACCCCGCAGTATCTGGCCGATCTGATGAGCTGGGGCGCCATCGGGGCCCGAACTACCGAGTCGCAGGTGCACCGTGAACTGGCCTCGGGGCTCTCTTGCCCCGTCGGCTTTAAAAACGGCACCGATGGTACCATCAAGGTCGCCATCGATGCCATCAACGCGGCCGGGGCACCACATTGCTTCCTGTCGGTGACCAAGTGGGGGCACTCGGCCATCGTCAATACCAGCGGTAACGGTGACTGCCATATCATTCTGCGCGGTGGCAAGGCTCCCAACTACAGCGCCGCCGACGTACAGATGGTGACGGCGGGTTTACGTCAGGCCGGTTTACCGCCTCAGGTAATGATCGACTTCAGCCATGCGAATAGCAGCAAGCAGTTCAAGCGTCAGATGGTGGTATGCGGGGATGTCTGTGCCCAGATGGCCGCCGGTGAGCAGGCTATTATGGGGGTGATGATCGAAAGCCATCTGGTGGAGGGAAATCAGAGCCCGGATGGCAGCGAGACGCTGCGTTATGGACAGAGCGTCACTGATGCCTGCATCGGCTGGGAGGACAGCGAGCGGGCCCTGCATCAGCTGGCCGACGCGGTACGCGCGCGCCGGACACGGCTAACCGCCTAGGTGCGCTGGCCGCCACGGAGCCCGGCGCCGTGGCGGAGTTAAGAAGGCGGGCTAGGTTAGCCTGCCTTGCCCTGATTGGCGACGGCGCTTTGGCGGGCGGCAATCTCGGTGGCGTCGCCGAGATAATAATGATGCAGCGGCCGCATATTTTTGTCGAACTCATATACCAGCGGAACGCCGGTCGGGATATTCAGCTCGACAATCTCGCCTTCGCTCAGGTGATCCAGATGCTTTACCAGCGCGCGCAGCGAATTGCCATGGGCGGCGATGATGATCCGCTCACCGGCGGAGATACGTGGTGCTATCTGCTGCTGCCAATAGGGGATCACCCGTTCAATGGTGGTGGCCAGGCTCTCGGTCAGCGGGAGTTCGTCGGCGCTCAGGGCCGCATAGCGCGGATCGTGACCGGGATAGCGGGGATCGTCCGGCGTCAGGGCCGGCGGGGTGATGGCAAAGGCGCGGCGCCATAGCTTGACCTGTTCATCGCCGTACTGCTGCGCGGTCTCTGCCTTGTTCAGTCCCTGCAGAGCGCCATAGTGACGCTCATTGAGCTTCCATGACTTCTCCACCGGCAGCCACGGCTGATCGAGCTTATCCAGTACGTGCCACAGAGTATGAATGGCACGTTTAAGCACGGAGGTGTAGGCGATGTCAAAGGAAAATCCCTGCGCCTTCAGAAGACGGCCTGCTGCCAGTGCCTCCTGGCGCCCCTTCTCTGACAGTTCAACGTCGGTCCAGCCGGTGAAGCGGTTTTCCCGGTTCCATTCGCTTTCGCCGTGGCGGAGCAGAACCAGTTTAGTGACAGCCATAGTGAGACTCCTTAATTACGACACTATAATGATAATTATTATCATTATAGTGTGTGGAATGCAATAACCCGGCGCACGTCTGGCGCTTTTCTCCGACCGCGTAGCGCTATCTTTTCAGTGTAGTCGATGCACCGCCGTGACAGATCGCGATTCGGGCGATTGCTGTCTCCCGGTGCGGATGGGATCCTATCCGCCTCTCATTTTTGCCGTTTCGGGGTTTTTCCCCATGGGATTGTTGATTATAGTTAACAGCTTGTTTCAATTGTTAACGCAAGGGCCTGCTCCGTGCCACCGGCGTCCGACATCGATTCCTCTCGGTATCGGGCACCGTCGGCGCCGATAGGGGTAAGTATGGCATCGATTCAGGATAGAGAGGTTCTACATGGAAGCAACCCCGTTGACCGCTGCAGTGACCAGCCCACCGTCGCAGCGGGGCTTGGTGATTATCGCGTTCGATATCGCGCTGCTGCTGCTGCTTAATACCCTGCCTTTTGAGGCAAAAGCCAATACCGGCCTGGCGCTGACCGTGTTTATCGGCGTGCTGTGGCTGACAGAGGCGGTACATGTAACCATCACGGCGCTGCTGGTGCCGCTGCTGGCGATCGGCTTTGGACTATTGGACGCCGGCGGCGCGCTGAAGTCTTTTTCTAACCCAACCATCTTTCTGTTTTTCGGCGGCTTTGTGTTGGCGACGGCGCTGCACGTGCAGGGGCTGGATCGCCTGATCGCCAACCGGCTGCTGCTTTTGGCCGGTGGGCGCATGGGGACGGCGGTATTGATGCTGTTCAGCGTCACCGCAATGCTCTCTATGTGGATCAGCAATACGGCAACGGCGGCGATGATGCTGCCGCTGGCGCTGGGGATCCTGGCTAACCTGGATCCGGTACGTGAGCGTAATACCTATGTGTTTCTGCTGCTGGGGATCGCCTACAGCGCCAGCATCGGTGGCCTCGGTACCCTGGTGGGCAGTCCGCCCAACGCTATCGCCGCAGCGCAGTTGGGGATCGACTTCCTCACCTGGATGAAGTTTGGCATCCCGGTGATGGTGGTGATGATGCCACTGATGATGGGGCTGCTTTACCTGATACTGCGCCCTAACCTGACGCACCGGGTGACGCTGCAGGTGGAGACCCTGGAGTGGACCTTGCCGCGCCTGATTGCGCTGGCTATCTTTGGGCTTACGGTCTCCGGCTGGATCTTCAGCACCCAGCTCAGTGCCCTGCTGGGCGGGATCAAGCAGTTTGATACCCTGGTTGCGGTGTCGGCCGCGGTGCTGATCGGCGCCACCGGGGTGGCCAGCTGGGAGCAGATCCAGCGCAATACGGAGTGGGGGGTGCTGATGTTGTTCGGTGGCGGACTGACCCTGAGCCTGATCCTGGAGGACTCCGGCGCCAGCACTATCTTGGCGCGCGGTATGGCCGATATCTTTGGGCAGAGCCACTGGTTTATCATTCTGCTGGTGGTGGCGGCATTCATCATTTTTCTGACCGAGTTTACCAGCAATACCGCCAGCGCCGCGCTGCTGGTGCCGGTATTCGCAACCCTCGCCAAGGCGCTGGGCATGCCGGAGAGCCTGCTGACGTTGGTGATCGGGATTGGCGCCTCCTGCGCCTTCATGCTGCCCGTGGCCACGCCGCCGAATGCCATCGTGTTCGGCTCGGGCTATATCCGCCAGCGGGAGATGGTGCGGGTCGGCTTTTGGCTCAACCTGGTCAGCATCGTTGCACTCAGCCTGTTCGCCTGGTTCTTCTGGCGCTGAGGTGCCCCGAGCCTGCCATCACCGCGCGGACGGATGTGCCGTCGCGCGCGGTGGTAGCTCTCAGCGCAGTCTGAACTGATAGTGGGTAAAAGCCCGGTAGGTCTCGCCGGGCTGCAGCATGCAGTCGGGCTGTGGCCATTCCGGATGGTTGGGGCTGTCGGGTAAAAACTCGCTCTCCAGCGCCACGCCGGCATAGTCGGCATAGTGGCCACCGCGGCGGTCGGGGGTGCCTGCAAGGAAATTCCCGCTGTAGAGCTGCAGTGCCGGAGCGTTGGTGTACAGCCGTAGGCTAACCCGGCCATCGGCGGCGCTCAGTACGGCGGCGGGATAGGCGCCGTCGGCGCAGCGCGCCTGCAGCAGATAGGCGTGGTCATAGCCCTTAGCTCGCTGCTGGTCGGCATCCCTGAGCAGATCCTGCCCCAACCGTTTGGCCTGGCGAAAGTCCATTCCGCTGCCTGACACGTCGGTCAGCGGTGCGCAGGGGATCCCTGCCTCATCCACCGGCAGGTAGCGATCGGCGTTCAGCTGCAGGCGCTGCGCCAGCGCATCGGTCTGCGCCTCGCCGTCCAGATTAAAGTAGGCATGGTTGGTCAGACAGACCGGGCAGGCGCGATCGACGCTGGCCTGCCAGCGGATCTCGACCCGATCGTCGTCGCTGAGGGCATAGCGGGTCTCTACCCTCAGGTTGCCGGGATAGCCCTGATCGCCGTCGGGTGAGTCCAGCCGGTAGGTCACCGATCGCGCATCGCAGGCGACCCGCTGCCAGCGGCACTTGTCAAACCCTTGCGGTCCGCCGTGCAGTTGATTGACGCTCTGGCTGGGCTGCAGTACGACGGTTTTCCCCTGGCGGGTGTAGCGGGCGAGGGCGATCCGGTTGGCATAGCGTCCCACGGTGGCGCCCAGAAAGGCCTGCTGCTGCGGGTATTGCCCGGCGCGCTGGCAGCCGAGCAGCACCTCGCGCGCCTGCCCGCCGGGCAGCGCCAGGCGACAGGAGAGCCAGGTTGCTCCCCAGTCCATCAGCAGCAGCGTGCTGCCCCGGGCGTTGTGCAGCGCGGTGAACTGAAAGGGGGCGCCGTCCGGCGCGGTCTCATACTGTGGCGCTGGGGTTAGCATACGCTGGCTCCCGCCGAGGGCTGACAGACGTAAAAAGTTTCCTTCAGGCCGGTACGGCCAGCGTAGTCACGGGCGACGGCGGCGCGTACCGGCTCGACCAGAGTCCGCGGTATCAGTGCGACGACGCAGCCGCCGAATCCGCCGCCGGTCATACGCACGCCGCCGCAATCGCCGATGACCCCCTTGACGATCCCGACCAGGGTATCGATGGGGGGAACTGTGATGGCGAAGTCATCGCGCATGGAGGCGTGGGACGCCGCCATCAGCTCACCCATCAGCACCAGATCGCCCGCGGCGAGCGCGTCGGCCGCCTGCAGCGTACGCTGGTTTTCGCTGATCACGTGGCGCGCGCGGCGGACGGTCAGCGCCGGAAGCCCGTGGGACTCGGCGGCGAAGCGCTGCGGGGTGACGTCGCGCAAGGCGTCGACGCCAAAGAATCGCGCTGCCGCTTCGCACTGCTGGCGGCGGGTGTTGTATTCGCTGTCGACCAGTCCGCGCTTGACGTTGGAGTTGATGATCACCACCGCGGCCTCCGGCGGCAGCGGCACCGCGCGGGTGGTCAGGGCGCGGCAGTCGATCAACAGGGCGTGCTGCGCCTGTCCAAGGGCGGAGATCAGCTGATCCATGATGCCACAGTTGCAGCCGACGAAGCGGTTTTCCGCCTCCTGGCCGTTGAGCGCCAGCGCGACGCCGTCCAGCGGCAGCTGATACGCTGCCTGCAGCGCTTGGCCGACGGCGACCTCCAGCGAGGCGGAGGAGCTGAGTCCCGCCCCCTGCGGTACGTTGCCGCTGATCACCATATCGATACCACCGATGCCGTCGCAGCGCTGCTGCAGGTGTTTTATCACCCCGCGGACATAGTTGCTCCACATCATATCGTCACGGGTGTCGATGGGCTGATTGAGGCTGAAGCTGTCCTGCTGACCGTTGTAGTCGGCGGCGATGACGCGTACCCGGCGATCGCTGCGCGGCGCACAGCTGATAACGGTCTGGTAGTCGATGGCGCACGGCAGTACAAAGCCATCGTTGTAGTCGGTGTGTTCACCGATCAGGTTGACCCGTCCCGGTGCCTGCACGCACAGCAGCGGCACATAGCCAAACTCACGGGTAAATATATCACGGGTCACGGCAATCAGGTCATGGAGGCGCATGGGTGTTCTCCTCTCGGGATCAGGCTTGGCTAAAGTGGACGTCGCTGACGGCACGCAGGCGTTCGGCCGCCTGCTCCGGCGTCAAATCGCGCTGGGTTTCCGCCAGCATTTCATATCCCACCATAAACTTGCGCACCGTAGCGGAGCGCAGCAGGGGCGGGTAAAAGTGGGCGTGTAGCTGCCAGTGATCGGCCTTATCCTGGTTGAACGGTGCGCCGTGCCACCCCATGGAGTAGGGAAATGCGCAGTGGAACAGGTTGTCGTAACGGCTGGTCAGTTTTTTCAGCGCCAGTGCCAGATCGCCGCGCTGCGCCGCATCGATATCGGGCAGGCGCAGCAGGTGCGCCTTGGGCAGCAGCAGGGTTTCGAATGGCCAGGCGGCCCAGTAGGGCACCACCGCCAGCCAGTGGCGGGTCTCCACCACGGTGCGGCTGCCGTCATCCAGCTCGCGCTGCAGATAGTCGAGCAGCAGCGGACGGCGATGGCGGGCGAAGTAGTCGCGCTGCAGCCGATCTTCGCGCGCCGCCTCGTTGGGCAGGAAGCTGTTGGCCCAGATCTGGCCGTGCGGGTGGGGATTCGAGCAGCCCATGGCCGCGCCTTTATTCTCAAAGACCTGTACCCAGGGGTAGCGGCTGCCCAGCTCGGCGCTCTGCTGCTGCCAGGTTTCGATCACCGCCTCCAGCGCCGGCAGCGTCAGCTGCGGCAGGGTCTTGCTGTGGTCGGGCGAGAAGCAGATCACCCGGCTGGTGCCACGCGCGCTGGCGCTGCGCATCAGTGTGTCGTCGCTGTGCGGTGCATCGGGGGTATCGGGCATCAGGGCGGCAAAGTCGTTGGTAAACACATGGGTTGCGCGGTAGTCCGGATTGCGATCGCCGGTAACGCGCAGGTTGCCCGGGCACAGGTAGCAGTCGGGATCGTGCGCCGGCAGGGCCGTAACGGCCGGTGTCTCCTGCGCACCTTGCCAGGGGCGCTTGGCGCGGTGCGGTGACACCAGCACCCACTGATCGCTGAGGGGGTTGTAGCGGCGGTGCGGGTGATCCACCGGATTAAAGGGAATGCTCATCGCTACGCTCCTTACTGTGGGTAACCGGTGGGGTTCTGTGACTGCCAGCGCCAGGTGTCCTCGACCATCGCCTGTAGCGTGTGGCTGACCCGCCAGTTCAGCTCGCGATCGGCCTTGACGGCGTCGGCCCAGTAGGCGGGTAGATCGCCCTCTCTGCGCGGGGCAAAGCGGTAGGGCAGCACCTTACCACAGGCGCGGCTGAAGGCGTCCACCACCTGTAGAACGCTGTAGCCAACCCCGGCGCCGAGGTTGTAGATGTGCACGCCGGGCCGTTGGGTCTTGGCCTGTAGTGCCGCCAGATGGCCATCGGCCAGATCCATCACGTGAATGTAATCGCGTACGCCGGTGCCGTCGGGCGTTGGATAGTCGTTGCCGAAAATAGTCAGGGCGTCGCGGCGGCCGATGGCTACCTGGGAGATATAGGGCATCAGGTTGTTGGGGATCCCCTGCGGATCCTCGCCCATCAGGCCGGAGGGGTGGGCGCCGACCGGATTGAAGTAGCGCAGCAGGGTAACGCTCCACTGCGGCGCCGCACGCTGCAGATCCTGTAGGATTTGCTCCACCATCAGCTTGCTGCGGCCATAGGGACTGGCGGGCATGCCGGTGGGCATGGTTTCGACATAGGGTATCTGGGGCTGCTCGCCATAGACGGTGGCGGAAGAGCTGAAGATGATGTTATGCACCCCGGCGTCGCCCATGGCCTCCAGCAGGATCAGCGTACCGCCGACGTTATTGTCGTAGTAGGCCAGCGGCTGCTGCACCGATTCGCCGACGGCCTTCAGGCCGGCAAAGTGGATCACGGCGTCGATGGCCTGCTCGGCAAAGATGCGCTTGAGCAGCGCCCGATCGCGAACATCCCCCTGATACAGCCGCGGGCGTGTGCCGGTCAGGGTGGCGATACGATCCAGCACGCTGGCCTTGCTGTTGCACTGATTATCGAGGATGACCGGCGTATGGCCCGCTTGCAGCAGCTGAACGCAGGTATGGCTGCCAATGTAACCGCTTCCTCCGGTGACTAATACAATCATGTTGGACTCCCAATGCGATGCCAATAATAGAAAGATAGCATGCTCATGGGCTTAAAAAGGTGATCCGCACGGTAAAAATGGAATCGTTTACATTGGATAGCTAAACGCCACTTTTCAGTGAAAATGGCGCATTTATGGAATTTGATTCAGAGAGGTGGCTATTGCGAAACGTTGTTTGTGGTATCGTTTACATAACGCCAACGCTTCTCCCGGCGGCTCAAGGCCGATAGAGCGGGTAGGTAAAAAACAGCAGGTGCAGCATATTCAGAGCGAAGTGGAACAGGGTGGCTACCCACAGGCGCCCGCTCCATTGCCAGGCCAGGCCGTAAATGATCCCGGCGAGGGTGGCGAAGATGGCCAACAGCGGGCCGCCGCTCAGGTGGTCCAGCCCAAACAGAATGGCGCTGATCGGCAGCGCAATCCATGGCCCAAGCCAGACGCCCAGGCGCTGTTGCAGGTAGCCGCGAAATAGCGCCTCCTCTGCCAGGGAGACAAACAGCAGATTGATAATGGCAAAGAGCAGCGCCCAGGCGGGCCAGTGCGGTTCAATTTGCAGGCCGCCCAGCGCGACGGCCAGCAGCAGCAGGGCCGGTACGCTGAGCAACAGTATGCCCCAGCGCCACGGCGCGACGGAGGCTGCGCCAGGACGGCGCAGAAGCGTAGGATAGAGTGCCAGCAGCAGCAGCGGCACCAGCGCCTTATCCAGGTTGGCATACAGGGTAAATGGGGCGCTGTGCGGCCCGGCACTCACCCGATCCAGTAACAGCGGATTGTGAAAGCCGGGAAAATAGTGTTTGTAGAGGGCGATAATACCAAGGAGGAGTGCGATCTCACTGATGCCACGCCAGAGCGGAGGCAGAGACAGGCGCTGGCGTAACGATAGCAGCAGCCCCATCAGCGCCAGAATGGCGATGGCCGGCAGCGTGATGAATCCCTGCTGCGCAAGGAGGAGGACGCTGAGTCCGGCCAGCAAAAAGGCGGTGCGGGGCGCCAGCGCCAGCAGCGCCGGCGGCAGTAACATGATCCACCACATAAATATTCCCTTAGGTGTTGTTAATGATTATCGTCATTTGTTTTCAATTATGTTATCACGGCGGGGTAAACCGCCGTTAAACGCCGGACAGGGCAGACCGGGGAGGGGAGAGGTCTGCCCCGGGGCACACAGCGTTTTACGTCAGGGTGGCGATAATGACCCGATCGGCGTTAAACAGGGCATTGATCGGCATGCCGACGTTCAGGTGCAGCTGGCTCATGGTGCGGTTATCGACGGTGGCGCACAGGGTTTCACCGCCGGGCAGCGCGATCAACACCTCGCTGTTGTCGCTGCCGGCCTGAATATGGCTGACCTGGCCGCTCAGCGCATTGTCGGCGGCGCCGCACAGGGCGTTGTCGATGCACAGGCGGATCCAGGGTGCCTTGATCAGCACCAGCACCTCTTTACCCGGCCGCAGTGCCAGGCGACGGGCGCTCTGGGCGGTTACGGCGGCGCGCAGACAGGTCTTTCCGTCTGCCAGCTGCACCAGCAGGTGTTGCTGGACCGACTCCTCTCCGCGCTCGATGACGGTGCCGAAAAACTGGTTGCGGGCGCTGGTCTGCAGGGAGAAGCGGGCGATCGCCGCCAGCAGACTGTCTAGAGGCAGATCGTCGGTTTTCAGTACGTCGAAGGCTTTCTGTTGGATTTGTTCCAGCAGATCGTACAGCGCTATCAGGCGCTCGCCGTAGCGGGTCAGCCGGGCGCCGCCGCCACCTTTGCCGCCGGTGGCACGCTTGACGATCTCGTCGTCCGCCAGCTGGTTCATTTCATTGATGGCATCCCAGGCGCTTTTATAGCTGATCCCGGCCAGCCTGGCTCCCTGGCTGATGGATCCGGTATGACGCACCTGTTTGAGCAGCTCGATGCGGCGCGGATCGGCAAACAGACGATCCTGTAGTTTAAGGGTGAGTAAAATATCGGCTTGCATGGCGGCTCCTCGCATTGATGCCCCCCTTATTGTGGCTGATCCGGCACCCGTCAGGCAAACCGCGAGTATCGCACGGATTGAACAATGCCAAACGCTATCGGCTGGGTTACACTGTGGAACAGGATGCTGCCTTTTTGCGCCGCTTGCGGCGAAGTCAACGGTAGATTAGCGCACTGTGCATATCAATGGAGAGTTAAGTCAGCCATGTTTGAATTGCTGAAGAGTCTGGTTGTCGCCGCCATCATGGTACCCGTGGTGATGGCGATTATTATGGGGCTTATCTGGGGAATGGGGGAGCTGTGTAACCTGATCTCCGCCTGGGGCCACCCGGAAGAGAAAGAGTCCTGAGATCCGCAGCGCGACGTCCCCATGCGGGGGGCCTATCGCGCCGCTGTGTTTCCGACATCGCCCGGCAAAGCCGGGCGATGTGCTGTCTGGCGCTGCCACTTTCCATCCGCCGCGGAGGCTGCCGTGTTTTCCGATGACCAACTACATGATATCAACCTGATCGCCCGCTTTTTGGCCTGCGATGCGTTCGCCGGAGCGAGGCCCGCTGTCGGCAGCGCCGATCTGCTGGTGTTGCTGGGTAACGCCCTGCTGCCGACCGCCTGGCGCAGCTTCGACGCCGTGCGCGTCGGCGTGGCACCGCGGCTGCTGATCGCCGGCGGAATCGGCCACTCCACGCCGCTGCTGTATCAGGCGCTGGCCGATGAACCGGCGGCCAGCGGGCTGGCGACGGCGGGGCAGGCCGAAGCCCCGCTGCTGGCGGCACTGGCTCTCCGGCAGGGAGTGCTGGTGCCGTCGCAGATCTGGCTGGAGAGCGCGTCGACCAACTGCGGGGAGAACGCGCGCTTTGCCCGCGCGCTGCTGCAGGAGAAGGGGGCGACGCCGTCGCGCCTGCTGCTGGTACAGGATCCCCTGATGCAGCGCCGCACGCTGGCAACCTTTTTGCGGGTCTGGCAGGATCGCCCCACGGTGCAGTTTGCCAGCTGGCCGACCTTTGTGCCCCGCCTGGAGCGCAGCGCCGACGGGGTGACGATCGCGGGGGCCCCCGGCGCCCTGTGGCCGCTGGAGCGCTTTATGTCGCTGCTGCTGGGGGAGATCCCGCGCCTGCGCGACGATGAGCGGGGTTACGGGCCGCGCGGGCGCGATTTTATCGCCCATGTCACCATTCCCGATACGGTGGAGGCCGCCTTTACGCGGGTGGCGGCGTCGCTGGGGGGGCGCTATGGCTTCCGGCTGGCCTAAGTGAGCTGCCGCGCGGGTGATACATCTGCGCCGTGGTCACGCCTAAATGCCAACGGCGTCATATTTAGCGCTTTTTTCAGTGTTCTTGCCCGTGCTAACGCCATATAATCGTTTATACAACGAGATAACCGAGTGACGCGGGGAGATGTGATGAGAACATGGAATAGGTTACTGGCGGGGGCCGTACTGGCCGTCGGCGTCTGCCAGGGCGCCCAGGCCGGAGACAAGGTGATGGTCTTTGCCGCCGCCTCCCTGACCAACGCACTGCAGGAGATTGCGGCGCAGTACCAGCAGGGTAAGCAGGTGAACATCGTGACCTCGTTCGCCTCCTCCTCGACGCTGGCGCGTCAGATCGATCAGGGGGCGCCAGCCGATCTGTTCATCTCCGCCGATCAGAAGTGGATGAACTATGCCATCGACAAACACACCATGGTGGCCGAGACCCGCTATACCCTGCTGGGGAATCAGCTGGTGCTGGTGGCGCCGACTGACAGTAAGCTGGGTCAAATTACCATCAATGCGCAGACTCACTGGAAAAAACTGCTGGATGGCGGCCGTCTGGCGGTAGGCGATCCGGACCACGTGCCGGCGGGGATCTATGCCAAGGAGTCGCTGCAGACACTGGGGGCCTGGGAGATGCTGTCGCCATTGATGGCGCGGGCCAATGACGTGCGTGCGGCGCTGGCGCTGGTTGAGCGCGGCGAGGCGCCGCTGGGGATCGTATACGGCTCCGACGCCGTGGCCAGCAAAAAGGTGAAGGTGGTTGGGGTCTTCCCGGCGGACAGCCATAAGCCGGTGGAGTACCCGATGGCGATCGTCAAGGGGAAACAGAGCCCGGCGGTCGACGCCTTCTACGATTATCTGAAGGGGCCACAGGCGGCCACCGTCTTTACCCGTTACGGCTTCACCCCGCGTTAATCCGTGAGTATGTTTCTCAGTCCCTACGAATGGGAGGCCGTGGTGCTGAGCCTGCAGGTGGCGGGCACCGCGGTGATCTTCAGTCTGCCGCTGGGCATTGCGACCGCCTGGGTGCTGGTGCGCTACCGGTTTCCCGGTAAGTCGCTGCTGGACAGCGTGATCCACCTGCCGCTGGTGCTGCCGCCGGTGGTCATCGGCTACCTGCTGCTGCTGGCGATGGGGCGCAAGGGGGTCATCGGTGCCTGGCTGTACAGCTGGTTTGGCTTCAGCTTCAGCTTCAGCTGGCATGGCGCCGCGCTGGCGTCGGCGGTGGTGGCGTTTCCGCTGATGGTGCGCGCCATTCGTCTGGCGCTGGCCTCGGTGGATCGGCGCCTGGAGCAGGCGGCGCGCACGCTGGGCGCCAGCCCACTGCGGGTCTTTTTTACCATTACCCTACCCCTGTCGTTTCCCGGCATTCTGGCCGGGACGGTGCTGGCCTTCGCCCGCTCGCTGGGTGAATTTGGCGCCACCATTACCTTTGTATCCAATATTCCCGGTGAGACGCGCACCATCCCGCTGGCGATGTATACCCTGATCGAGACGCCGGGCGCTGAATCGGAGGCGGCCCGGTTGTGTGCGATCGCCATTGCACTGTCGCTGCTGTCGCTGATGCTCTCCGAGTGGCTGGCGCGCTGGAGTCAGAAACGGCTGGGAGGTGGCTGAGATGTTGCATATTGATCTTCGCCAGCGCCTGGGCGATCTGGATCTGCGGGTCGATGCCGATCTGCCGGGCGAGGGGATCACCGCCATCTTCGGCCTGTCCGGGGCGGGCAAGACCTCGCTGATTAACGCCATCGGCGGACTGACGCGTCCGCAGCAGGGGCGCATTGTGCTCAACGGACGCACGCTGGTGGACTGCGAGCGCGGGATCTGTCTGCCGCCGGAGCAGCGGCGCATCGGCTATGTGTTCCAGGATGCACGCCTGTTTCCCCACTACCGGGTGCGCGGCAACCTGACCTATGGCATGGCGGCGCAGATGCGCGGGCAGTTTGACGATATCGTCGGCCTGTTGGGCATCGACGCGCTGCTGGAGCGCTTTCCGCGCACCCTCTCCGGCGGCGAGATGCAGCGGGTGGCCATCGGTCGCGCCCTGCTGACCGCGCCGGAGTTGCTGCTGATGGATGAGCCGCTGGCCTCCCTGGATCTGCCGCGTAAGCGTGAGCTGCTGCCCTATCTGGAGCGTCTGGCGCGCGATGTGCGCACGCCCATTCTGTACGTCAGCCACAGCATGGAGGAGATCCTGCGCCTGGCGCAGCACGTGCTGCTGCTGGATCGCGGGCAGATGCGCGCCTTTGGCCGTCTGGAGGCGGTGTGGGCCAGCAGCGCCCTGCGTCCCTGGCTGCAAAAGGAGGAGCCGAGCAGCGTGCTCAACGTGCGTCTTGATCGTCACCATCCGCACTACGCGATGAGCGCCCTGGCGCTGGGCGCACAGTGTCTGTGGGTGAGCCGTCAGGCGGGTGAGCCGGGGGATCGGCTGCGGCTGCGCATCAACGCGGCGGATGTCTCGCTGGTGCGGGAGGTGCCGCGCGCCAGCAGCATCCGCAATATTCTGGCGGTCAGCGTGGTCGAGCTGCTGGAGGTGGAGGGGCAGGTGGACGTTAAGCTGGCGCTGGAGGGGGAGACCCTGTGGGCGCGGATCACCCCCTGGGCGCGTGACGATCTGGGGCTGGCGCCGGGCCAGCGCCTGTACGCCCAGATTAAGAGCGTGTCCATCAACCAATAGGCCCGACGGCGGCGTCACGGCGGGTGCCGTGACGCGATACCCCGCTGATTACGACAGTACGCGACGGCGCAGGAAGTCGGCGATGGCCGGGGTCTCATTGCTGCCGATGCTCTCCGCGGCGCGCGCCTTAACGGCGTCGGCGCTGTTGCCCATGGCCACGCCGAGGCCGACAGACTCCAGCATACTGATATCATTAAAGTTATCGCCAAAGGCGACCACCTGGTCCATCGCGATGCCGCGCGCGGCGGCGTACTCGGCCAGGCGGCGCCCCTTGCTGTTTCCCGCCTGCGCCACATCCACCTGATCGTGCCATGACCATTCGCAGGCCAGCCCCAGATCGCGCTCGATGCCGGCGGCGAAGTCGCGCAGGCGCTCGGTGTCCTCGTCTGAGGTCGCGAACTTCCAGATGGCGCCGGCCTGCCCGGCGGCGGTATGCAGGCTGTCGACCTGCTGCAACACCGGGCGCTGATCCGCCGGCAGGGACTCCGCCCAGGCGTGAGAGCGCAGTACGTGGCCGGTCGGCCGCTGGTAGAGCATCGCGTTATCCACATACATCAGTCCATGGATCTGCTGCTGCTCCAGGCGCGCCAGCACCGCCCGCGCCTGCTCGGGGCGCAGCGGATCGGCGGCCAGTACGCGCCGGGCGGGGTAGTCGTACAGGTAGGTGCCATTGCAGCAGATGGCCGGCGTATCCAGCTGCAGGGCCTGATAAAACGGATGGATGGCGACATGGTGACGGCCGGTGACGATCATCACCTCCAGCCCGGCGGCGCGCGCCTCGGCCAGTGCCGCCAGAGATTCCGGCAGGATCTGTTTATGCGCGTTGAGCAGGGTGCCGTCCAGATCGAGGGCAATCAAGCGATAGTGCATTGGCGATACCTTAAATCAATGGGGTTTGCGCCAAATGTTACACCGGATGTCCACAGGGGGACAGCGCCGGGATCAATAGCCCATAGCGGCACCGGCGGGACGTCTGGCATCGCTGGCGGCGTAGAGATGGCCGGGACGCATTACGCCGGAGAGTGCGGCATCATTGCCGGAGCTGGCTGCCGTTTTAGAGGCTGACAGTGGTGCGCGGACAATGATTTCTGCTGCGCCCCAGGGGGTCTGCTCCTCCAGCGTGTAGCCACGCGCGCGGAGGAGTTTCTGGGTATCCGGAGAGAGCCCGCGCTGCTCCATGTATAGGCGATCCGGAACCCCTTGATAGTGAATACGCGCGGCGTCGATCGCCTCCTGCGGCGCCATGCCATGGTCGATGAGGTTCAGCGCATTTTGCAGGATGATGCTGATGATGCGCGAACCGCCGGGGGAGCCAAGGGCCATAACCACCCGCTCCTGTTGTAACACCAGCGTCGGTGCCATGGAAGAGAGCGGACGTTTTCCCGCTGCGATGGTATTTTTTTCCCCTTGAACCAGGCCATACAGGTTGGCTTTCCCCGGCTGGATCGTGAAATCGTCCATCTCATTATTGAGAAAGAATCCACCTGGCGCCATGACTAGCGCACCGAAGCGCCCGTTAAGGGTGTAGGTGGTAGAGACGGCATTCCCCTGTTTATCAATGACCGAGTAGTGGGTCGTCTCCGGCTTTTCTTTATTGCTCTGTGGCGCAGCGGCTAACCCCGGCTGCGCGGTGTTGATACGCTGACGGATCTCGGCGGCATAGGCTTTACTGAGCAGACGTTTGACCGGGATATCGACAAAGTCGGGGTCCCCTAACAGAGTATTACGATCCTGATAAGCGTAACGCATCGCCTCGACCATCCAGCTGATGCTCTGGGCGGAGTTAAATCCAGCCTGGGCGATATCATACCCCTCCAGAATATTGAGCAGCAGGCACAGGGTGATGCCGCCGGAGCTGGGCGGAGGAGAAGAGAGAAATTGGTAACCGCGGTAGTGACAGGAGATCGGCGGAGTTTCACTAATGCGGTAGTCGGCGAAGTCTTGCGGCGTGATGATACCGCCGTGGGTACGGAGCGCCTGGCTGGTGGCCTGCGGTAATGCACCGTGGTAGAAAGCCTGAGCGCCTTGCGTAGCCAGCATCTGCAGGGTATCGGCCAGCTCAGGTTGCGTCAGGCGATCGCCAGGCTGCAGCGGGCTACCATCAGGCCGGAAAAAACGTACGCGCGCCAGCGGATCGGCATACAGCCGGCTCCGTTGGCTATCGATGATATCGGTATCACCGCGTGTCAGGATAAACCCTTGCCGGGCAAGGCGGATGGCCGGTGCCATGACCAGCTGGCGGGTGAGCGTGCCATAGCGCTGTAGTGCATGATCAAGCCCGGCGACGGTGCCTGGAACGGCGACGGCGAGGTAGCCATACAGGCTACTGTCCGGGCGTAGCTCGCCCTGGGCATTGAGATACATGTCGGCGCTGGCCGCTGCGGGGGCTTTTTCACGAAAATTGATAAAGGTATTTTTGCCATTGGCCAGATGGAGCGTCATAAAGCCACCGCCGCCAATATTGCCACAGCAGGGATTGACCACGGCCAGCGCATACCCCATCGCGACGGCGGCATCAACGGCGTTGCCCCCGGCTTGCAGGATCTGTAACCCCACTGCGGAGGCTAACCGCTGTTCACTGACCACCGCACCCTGTTGAGCCTCGATGGCGGGCAGCGTTGCTGCCTGCAACGTGGTCAGGGGCAGCAGTGTCAACAGGGCCGTGATACGGGTGGCCAGCCGTAGGAATCGGGTCATCGTCACTCTCCGTGTACAGAGGCTGTAGGGTGTGCCCGGTGCCGGGCGCTATGTCATTCAGGTGGGTTAACATTGTCCATGGACGATGTGGGCGCAATAGATTTAGGTCGAAAAATGGGCATCGTACGCCAGCGCCGCACGGATTGTCTCTGTCAGCTGTGTCAGCTGCACAGCGGTGATCGGATAGGGTGGCATCAGGTAGATCAGGTGGCCGAAGGGACGGATCCACACCCCCTGCTCGACAAAGAAGGCCTGCAGGGCGGCCATATTGACCGGTTGATGGGTCTCCAGCACCCCGATGGCGCCGAGCACCCGCGCCTGGCGTATGCGGGGGTGCGCATTGAGCGGCAGCAGCTCCGCTCGCAGCTGAGACTCGATGGCGGCGACCTGAGCGCGCCAGTGTCCCTGCTCGATAAGCTCCAGGCTGGCTACCGCCGTAGCGCAGGCCAGCGGGTTAGCCATAAAGGTCGGGCCATGCATAAAGCAGCCCGCCTCGCCGTTGCTGATGGTGTCGGCCACGCTGCGGGTGGTCAGGGTGGCGGCGAGTGTCATGTAACCGCCAGTCAGCGCCTTGCCCAGGCACAGAATATCCGGGGTTACCTTGGCGTGATCGCAGGCAAACAGCGCCCCGCTGCGGCCAAAGCCGGTGGCTATCTCATCGGCGATCAGCAGCACTCCGTGGCGGCTGCAGGCCTGCCGCACCCGCTGCAAGTAGCATGGATGATAGAAGCGCATGCCACCGGCGCCCTGTACGATGGGCTCCAGGATCACGGCGGCAAGCTCGCGGTGATGGGCTGCCAGCAGGCGAGCGAAGGGGACAAAATCCGCCTCGTCCCATTCGGCGTTGAAAGCGCACTGCGGTGCGGGGGCAAACAGGTGCTGCGGCAGATAGCCGCGGTACAGGCTGTGCATCGAGGTATCCGGATCGCATACCGACATGGCGCCAAAGGTATCGCCGTGGTAGCCCTGACGCAGGGTGAGGAAGCGCTGGCGCGGTTCGCCGCGCGCCTGCCAGTACTGCAGCGCCATCTTCAGTGCCACCTCGACGGCAACGGAGCCGGAGTCGGCCAGAAACACGCACTCCAGCGCCTGGGGGGTCATCCCCACCAGCTTTTGGCACAGGGCGACCGCCGAGGGATGGGTGACACCGCCGAACATGACATGGGCCATCTGCGCCAGCTGGCGCGTAACGGCCTGATTCAGGTGGGGGTGGTTATAGCCATGAATGGCGGCCCACCAGGAGGACATGCCGTCCACCAGACGCCGGCCATCCGCCAGCTGCAGCTCGCAGCCGGACGCCGTCGTTACCGGGTACACCGGCAGAGGCTGGCTCATCGAAGTATAGGGGTGCCAGATATGGCGGCGGTCAAAGTCGAGGTCGCTGGCGTTCATGGTATTACTTAGGTAAACCTTGTTATGTTTTTTTGGTTTACAGTGTAGCGTGTTAACGCCGCTTAGTCATCAAGCATTCCGATATTACGCTATTTACCTGTATTAATATTGTAAACCATTTAATTGATAACTTGGTTGACATGATATTTCTCCGTTCTACACTGAGCCCACTTTTACCGATTTGATGAAGGGAGAGGCCACCGTGGCAGAGATACCGCATTCCGGGCGCTGGACGCAGGCGCAGGCGCAGGCGTTGTTTGAGCAACCGCTGCTGGAGCTGATGTTTCAGGCGCAGCAGGTTCACCGTCAACACTTTGATCCGCGTCAGGTGCAGGTGAGCACCCTGCTATCGATTAAGACCGGCGCCTGCCCGGAGGACTGTAAATACTGTCCGCAGAGCGCCCGCTATAAAACGGGGCTGGCGGCGGAGCGGCTGATGGAGGTGGAGCAGGTGCTGGACTCCGCGCGTCGGGCACGCGCCGCCGGATCTACCCGCTTCTGCATGGGGGCGGCGTGGAAAAATCCCCACGAACGCGACATGCCCTACCTGGAGCAGATGGTGCGTGGGGTCAAGGCGCTGGGCATGGAGACCTGCATGACTCTGGGGGCGCTGAACGCCGATCAGGCCCAGCGTCTGGCGCAGGCGGGGCTGGACTACTACAACCACAATCTGGACACCTCACCGGAGTATTACGCCAATATCATCACCACCCGTCGCTATCAGGATCGCCTGGATACCCTGGCGCGGGTGCGGGAGGCGGGGATCAAGGTCTGTTCCGGTGGGATTGTCGGGCTGGGCGAGGCGGTACGCGATCGGGCGGCCCTGCTGGTGGCGCTGGCCAATCTGCCGATGCCGCCGGAAAGCGTGCCGATCAATATGCTGGTGAAGGTGGCGGGCACACCGCTGGCGGAAACCCCGGACGTTGATCCCTTCGACTTTATCCGCACCATCGCCGCGGCGCGCATCATGATGCCAAGCTCGTACGTGCGCCTCTCCGCCGGACGCGAGCAGATGAACGAGCAGACTCAGGCGATGTGCTTTATGGCCGGAGCCAACTCCCTCTTTTACGGCTGTCGCCTGCTGACCACGCCGAATCCCTCAGAGGATCGCGATCTGCAGCTGTTCCGCAAGCTGGGGCTGAATCCCCGGCAAACGCAGGTAGCCTATGGCGATAACCAGCAGCAGCAGCTGGCGGAGCAGGTACTGCTCGCGGATGACGACCTGTTTTATGATGCGGCGCGTTGACAGTGGGCTGGTCTGCACGGTTTAGCCAGGCGTTGGCAGTGCGCAGCGCCGCTGATGCCTATCGTCGCCGAACGGTGCGCGAGGCGCCCGGCGGACGAGAGATCATCGTTGAGGGACGGCACTATATTAATTTTTCATCCAATGATTATCTGGGGCTGAGTCAGCATCCGGCGCCGATCGCGGCCTGGCAGCAGGGGCTGGTGCGCTACGGCAGCGGCTCCGGCGGTTCGGCACACGTGACCGGGCAAACCACGGCCCACGCGGCGCTGGAGCGTGCGCTGGCCGAGTGGCTCGGCTACCCGCGTGCGCTGCTGTTTATCTCCGGTTTTGCCGCCAATCAGGCACTGATCCTGGCGCTGATGCAGCGTCAGGATAGGGTGCTGGCGGATAGGCTGAGCCACGCCTCGCTGATGGAGGCGGCGATGCTGGCACCGTCATCCCTGCGTCGTTTTCAGCATAATCAGCCCGCCTCGCTTGCGGCCTTGCTGGCGGCTCCCTGTGAGGGTGAGACACTGGTGGTGACCGAGGGGGTCTTCAGCATGGACGGCGACAGCGCCCCGTTGGCGGCGCTGCGGGCGCAGTGCGATCGCCACGGCGCCTGGTTGATGGTCGACGACGCTCACGGTATCGGTATATGCGGGCGTAAGGGGCGCGGTAGCTGCGATGCGCAGGGGATTCGCCCCGATCTGCTGATCGTCACCTTTGGCAAGGCCTTTGGCATCGGCGGTGCGGCGCTGCTGTGCGGCGAGGCGACGGCGGAATACCTGCTGCAGTTTGCCCGCCATCTGATCTACAGCACCAGCATGCCGCCGGCGCAGGCCTGCGCCCTACAGGCTGCGCTGCAGGTGGTGCGCGGGGCCGATGCGCCACGGGCGCGGTTGGCGCAACATGTGGCGCAGTTACGCCGGGGGCTGACGGGCGGTGAGTTCACTCTGGCGGCGTCCGATAGCGCTATCCAGCCGCTGATCGTCGGGGATAATCAGGCGGCGCTGACGTTGGCACAACGCCTGCGTCAGCGCGGCCTGTGGGTGTGCGCCATGCGTCCGCCCACCGTACCACCCGGCGGCGCGCGCCTGCGAATTACTCTGAGTGCAGCGCATTATCCGCAGGATATTGAGCGGTTGCTGGAGGCATTGCATGAGTCAGTGTGACTGGGTAAACAAGCCAGCGCTGGCGGCCGCCTTTAGCCGCGCCGCGCACAGCTATGACGGTGCGGCGGCCTTCCAGCGCCGCTGTGGGGAACGCCTGCTGGCGCTGTTACCGGCAGAGGGGTTGGGCCGGAAGGCGCTGGATGCCGGCTGTGGCACCGGGTATTTCAGCCGTCGCCTGACAGCGATGGATTACCGGGCGACTGCGCTGGATTTGGCACCAGGGATGTTGGCGCAGGCGCGACAGATCAACAGTGCACGCGATTATCTGTTGGCGGATATGGAGCATTTGCCGCTCTCTGCGGGCTGTGTCGATCTCTGCTTTTGCAATCTGGCCATTCAGTGGTGCGCTTCGTTGCCCCGGGCGCTGTCTGAGCTGATGCGGGTCACCCGTCCGGGCGGACGTGTCGTATTCAGTACCCTGGCGGACGGGTCGCTGCAGGAGTTGGGGACAGCCTGGCTACAGGTGGATGGACGGCGGCATGTGAACCCGTTTCTTTCCGTTGACCAGATTGCTGCGGCCTGCGCGCCTTACCATCACCGGCTGACCTTTCATCAAGAGCGTTGTTATTTTCCCGATGTGCTGGCGCTGATGCGCTCTCTGAAGGAGATCGGCGCGACGCATCTGCATGAGGGGCGCCATGGTGGCCTGAACGGACGGCAGCGTTTGGCCCGTCTGGCGCAGGTGTACCCGCGCGATGCGCATGGCGTGGCGCTGAGTTATCAGCTTGTGGTTGGAGAATTGATGCGTGAATAGGCAAGTGTGGAGCTGGTTTGTGACCGGTACCGATACCGATGTGGGGAAAACCGTGGTCAGCACCACGCTGCTGCAGGCGGCGGCGTGCCGTGGGTTGACTACCGCCGGTTATAAACCGGTCGCCTCCGGCAGCCGTCTGTGCGCAGGCGCGCTGTGTAACGATGATGCACTGGCGCTGCAGGCGGCGTCCAGCCTGCAGCTGCGCTATGCGCAGGTGAATCCCTATACCTTCGCCGAGGCGACCGCGCCGCACATCGTCAGTGCCGAGGCGGAAACCCCCATCGACCCGCGGCGTCTCAGCGCCGGGCTGCGCTACCTGCAGCGTCGGGCGCAGTGGGTGGTCGTGGAGGGGGCGGGTGGCTGGTTTACCCCCTTAAGTCTGGCGTATGGCTTCAATAGCTGGGTAGCGTCGGAAAAGCTGCCGGTAATTTTGACCGTAGGCGTCAAGCTGGGCTGTATTAACCACGCCCTGCTCAGCGCCCACGCCATCGAAAGCGCCGGGCTGAGGCTGGCCGGGTGGGTTGCTAATCAGGTACAGACTCCCGGGACTCGCCACGGCGAGTATCTGAACACACTGCATACGCTGTTGCCTGCTCCTTGTCTCGGGGAGATCCCGTTTGTACCTGGACAGGACAGTCTGGCGCGCGCTGCCTGTCTGGATTTGTCTGCGCTGCTGCCGTGATGGCAGGTCACAGCGCTGTATATCCGGCGCTGTGGCGTTATTTTTCCTGTTTTATACTTAGCACAAATATAGTTTATTTTTTATTTTCCCATCTAAAAAATGGTTCAATAAAGTGATGCCTGCACCGGGGAGAAAAAAATTTTCCCCGGCGGCGGCACCGTTGCCGGGCGGGATGGGCATACTTATCCACTATTCCTGTGGATAACCTTGTGCATTAGGTCTAGAAAACCAGGGCAAAGCCAGAGCCAGCGCGGTCTGTACTTAACTCGCCTGGATTGTCGGCTTTGTGATATTTTATTTAAATATCAATTGATTAATTAAAATCAAGATGTAAAGAAACTTTCCTGGCCCGCGCGGTGGCCCCTTGACAACACCATTGTCGGCAGGATGAGCCAGCAGGGGATGAAATGGGGATAAATGTCACTCTGTAGTGAAAATTGTGAAACGGATGTGAACATGGCAGGAGGCTCCTGAGTGCGGGTATTTTAAGCTGGGTAAGTATCCAGTAATATAGCCGGTTCACACAATAATCCGGTGCAGAGCAGCACGGTTCTTCTGCCAGCGTGCCGCCGCCGCGTAATGGGGTAGTGAGCCATGAGTAAAACCTTCAAACTGCATTCCGCCTTTCAGCCTTCCGGCGATCAACCTGAGGCGATCCGTCGCCTGGAAGAGGGGTTGGAGGACGGTCTGGCGCATCAGACCCTGCTGGGGGTGACCGGCTCAGGCAAGACGTTTACCATCGCCAATGTGATCGCCGATCTTAACCGGCCGACCATGGTGATGGCGCCCAACAAGACGCTGGCTGCCCAGCTGTACGGCGAGATGAAGCAGTTCTTTCCGGAGAATGCGGTGGAGTACTTTGTCTCCTACTACGATTACTACCAGCCGGAAGCCTATGTGCCCAGCTCGGATACCTTTATCGAAAAGGACGCATCGGTCAACGAGCACATTGAGCAGATGCGCCTGTCGGCCACCAAGGCACTGCTGGAGCGGCGCGACGTGGTGGTGGTCGCCTCGGTTTCCGCGATTTACGGCCTGGGCGATCCCGATCTGTACCTGAAAATGATGCTGCATCTGACACAGGGGATGCTGATCGATCAGCGCAGCATTCTGCGCCGCCTCTCCGAGCTGCAGTATGTCCGTAACGATCAGGCGTTCGCGCGCGGGACCTTTCGGGTACGCGGCGAGGTGATCGACATCTTCCCGGCGGAGGCCGACGATGAGGCGCTTCGGGTGGAGCTGTTTGATGACGAGGTGGAGCGTCTGTCGCTGTTCGATCCTCTCACCGGACAGCTGCTGCGCACGGTGCCGCGCTTTACCGTCTACCCGAAGACTCACTATGTGACCCCGCGCGAACGCATCCTGCAGGCGATGGAGGCGATCCGCGCCGAGCTGGCGATGCGCCGTCAGTCGCTGCTGGCCAGTAACAAGCTGCTGGAAGAGCAGCGTCTGGCCCAGCGCACCCAGTTCGATTTGGAGATGATGAACGAGCTGGGCTACTGTTCGGGGATCGAGAACTACTCCCGCTATCTCTCCGGACGCGGGCCCGGCGAGCCGCCGCCGACCCTGTTTGACTACCTGCCGGCGGACGGCCTGCTGGTGATCGATGAGTCCCATGTGACTATCCCGCAGATCGGCGGGATGTACCGCGGTGACCGGGCGCGTAAAGAGACGCTGGTGGAGTATGGCTTCCGCCTGCCATCGGCGCTGGATAACCGGCCGCTGCGTTTTGAGGAGTTTGAGGCGCTGGCACCGCAGACCATCTATGTGTCGGCGACCCCGGGCAACTACGAGCTGGATAAGTCGGGCGGCGAGGTGATCGACCAGGTGGTGCGCCCGACGGGACTGCTCGATCCGCTGATCGAGGTGCGCCCGGTGGCGACCCAGGTGGACGATCTGCTGTCGGAGATCAATCTGCGCGCCGCCATCGGTGAGCGGGTGCTGGTGACCACCCTGACCAAGCGCATGGCCGAAGATTTGACCGAGTATCTGGAAGAGCACGGCGTGCGGGTGCGCTACCTGCACTCCGATATCGACACCGTCGAGCGGATGGAGATCATCCGCGATCTGCGCCTGGGCGAGTTTGACGCGCTGGTGGGGATCAACCTGCTGCGCGAGGGGCTGGATATGCCGGAGGTGTCGCTGGTGGCGATTCTGGACGCGGACAAGGAAGGCTTCCTGCGCTCGGAGCGCTCGCTGATCCAGACCATTGGCCGGGCGGCGCGTAACCTGAACGGCAAGGCGATCCTCTATGCCGACAAAATCACCCCGTCGATGGCGCGGGCGATCGGGGAGACGGAGCGCCGCCGCGAGCGTCAGCAGGCATTTAACCTGGCGCACGGCATCACGCCGCAGGCGCTGAACAAGAAGGTCACGGATATCCTGCAGCTGGGCGATGGCCCGGTACGTAGCCGGACGAAAGGGGCGCGCGGACAGCGTGCGGCAGAGCCTCATCCAGACTACCACACGCTGTCGGCGAAGCAGATCGAGCAGCAGATCCAGCGCTTGGAGACGCAGATGTACCAACATGCCCAGAACCTGGAGTTTGAGCAGGCCGCGGCCCTGCGCGACGAGATCCATATTCTGCGCGAGCAGTTTAAGAATGCGTCCTAGGCGCACAGCTTTTGCTTGCCCGGCGGCTCCTGTGCCGTTAGGGTAAGCCCCCTTTTATGCCAAGCGGAGACACTATGAACCCATCACGCGATCCCCTGCACGGGGTAACCCTGGAAGCCCTGCTGACGGCGTTGGTAGCGCGCTACGGCTGGCCGGAGCTCGGCCGTCGCATCGCCATCAACTGCTTTCTGAGCGATCCCAGCATTAAATCCAGCCTGAAGTTTCTGCGTCGGACACCCTGGGCCCGCGCCAAGGTCGAAGCGCTGTATCTGGACTCCCTGCAGTCAGAGGTGCCTGCTGCGGATACCCCCTGGGGCGGTTGGCGGCAGCGCGGCGACGGCGAGTGAATCCCTGTTGCGGACGGATGGGGAGCTCAGTACTCTCTGCGCCGGTCACGCATGGCGTGAGGGGAGAATCTGAGGATAATGCGATGCTGAAAGTGAAACGGGTGCTGCTGGCGCCGATGGAGGGGGTGCTGGATGCCTTGGTGCGCGAGCTGCTCAGCGAGGTGAACGACTACGATCTGTGCATCACCGAGTTTGTGCGGGTGGTGGACAGGCTGCTGCCGGAGAGGGTGTTCTACCGCCTGTGTCCGGAGCTGTACCGTCGCAGTCAGACCCTGAGCGGCACGCCGGTGCGTATTCAGCTGCTGGGACAGTCGCCGCATTGGCTGGCGGAGAACGCCCTGCGCGCGGTGACGCTGGGCTCGCCGGGGGTGGACTTCAACTGCGGTTGCCCTTCTAAGGCGGTCAATGGCAGCGGCGGCGGTGCCACGCTGTTAAAAGATCCGGCGTTGATTTATGCCGGAGTGCAGGCGATGCGTCAGGCGATACCGGCACACTTGCCGCTGACGGTGAAGGTGCGTCTGGGCTGGGCGTGCGACAGCCAGCGTTTTGAAATCGCCGATGCGGTACAGCAGGGTGGGGCGACGGAGCTGGTGGTACACGGTCGCACCAAAGAGGATGGCTACCGCGCCGATCGGATCAATTGGGAGGCGATCGGCGAGATCCGTCGCCGTCTGCGGATCCCGGTGATCGCCAACGGCGAGATCTGGGACTACGCCAGCGCCCAGGCGTGTCTGGCGCAGAGCGGGTGTGATGCGCTGATGATCGGGCGCGGCGCGCTGAATATCCCCAACCTGAGTCGGGTTATCAAAGCGAATGCACCGAAGATGCCGTGGCTGCAGGTGGTCACGCTGCTACAGCGCTACGTCCGGCTGGAGAAGCAGGGAGATACCGGGCTGTATCACGTGGCGCGCATCAAGCAGTGGCTGAGCTATCTGCGTAAGGAGTATCCCCAGGCCGATGCCCTGTTCCGTCAGATTCGCCCGCTGATGGATAGCCGCGCGATCGTAACGGCCATCGGCACGCTGGAGAGCGTCCGATAACGGGGTGGAGTATCAGGTCGGTCTCCCCGCCTCTTTGCCCCGCGAACCCAGGCGCGGTATCAGCCGAATATAAATCAGCTCGCTCGCCAGTTCGACGACCGTCTGGGCCACTATCACGGCCGGAAGCAGCGGAGTTGCGCCGGGGACGGCGAGCGCCAGCGGCAGCACCACCAGCGAATTACGGGTGGCCGCGCTGAAGGCGAGCGCGCGCCCGGCCGGCGCCTCAAGGCGGAACAGCCTCGCCACCGTCCAGCCTGTCAGCGGTGCGGCGACAGCGAATGTCAGGTACAGCGGTATCACGCGCCAGATAAGCGTGATTGCGTCACTGAGCTGTGGCAGGGTTGTGGCGACGACGATCCCCAGGACCAGGGCGGTGGACGGTACCGGCAACAGCGTGAGCCCCCCGGCAATGGCCTGCCCGCGGCGACTGCGGCGGCATACCCGCTGGGTCAGCGCCGCCAGACCCAGCGGCAGCACGATTAATCCGATAAACGCCTCAATAAATGGTGCCGGGCGGACCACGCTTGCCGCCTGCCCGCCGAGAAGCAGGTGCAGATAGAGCGGGAGCAGCAACACTTGCAGCAGCAGCAGCAGCGGTGTCGCGGCGAGCAGCAGGCGCGCATCGGCACGCCCGAGCTGGGCGAATGTCACCACATAGTCGATGCAGGGCGAAAGCAGCACCAGCAACACGCCGAGCCGCAACAGGGGATCGTGCGGCAGGAGGGGAAGCAGCAGGGCAACCAGCGCCGGGATCAACAGAAACTGGGTCAGGAGAAGCGGCAGCAGAAACCGTGGGCGGCTAAAGGCGTGCCGCAGTTCAGCGAAAGGCAGCTGCAAAAAGGTGGCATACAGCATCAGCGCCAGCGCGGGGGTAATGGCGGTGCTGAAACGTGCGCCGTCGGGAAAGGTACAGGCCAGCAGTACCGCCAGCAGGATTGCAGAAAAATAGAGAGTAATCTGGCGGCGCTCCAGCCAGTCACGCATTGCGTTCATGATGTTGTGCTTCGTGGTTAAAGAGTCTGGCTGGGCATCATAACGGTAAAAGGCGGGGCAAAACATACCGGGAACCGTAGGGGTAATGATGCGGTGGGCCGGTTTTCCGGCGCACCGCCGTAGGGGGATGTGTTGGCGTTAATGGCGCACCAGGCGGAAATCTATCAGGCGGTTGCCCAGTACCGCCAGCGCCAGCCCCAGCAGGATCAACAGCAGACTATAGAGCTGGGCAGGGCTGAAGCGATCGCCATAGATGAGCAGATCGGCCCCCAGTGCCACCAGTGGGATCAGCAGGGTAAACGGCATCAGGTGCGTTGTCCGGTTACGCAACAGTAGTCGCCCCCAGATGGCATAGGCCAGATGGGTGGCGATATAGGCCAGATAGATCAGCGCCAGCAGCACGCTGAAGTCCAGCGTACGCAGGGAGGTCAGGGTCGCCTGAGCGCCGTTGAACAGCCAGGCGGCGAGAAAGAAGGGGATAATGGGCGCCAGCGCCGCCCAGGCGATCAGCGCAGGCAGGGAGCCCTGAATATTATCGCGGATGCGCAGGCGCTGAATCAGATTGCCCAGCGCCAGACAGAGGGCCGCCCCCAGCCCGAGCAGGATGACCCCGCGCGACAGCGGCAGTCCCGTCAGGCCCGGATGCAGCAGCAGCGCCAGACCGGTGAGGACAAACAGCAGGGCGATAATTTGGCTGCTGCGGATGCGCTCGCCAAACAGCAGGGCGCCCAGCAGTAGGGTAAACAGCAGCTGCAGCTGTAGCAGCATTGCCGCCACGCCCGCGCTGAGGCCGCCCTGAAGGGCAAAAAATAGAAAGGTGAACTGACCGAAGCCGATTAGCAGTCCATACAGGATCAGCGTATGGGCGGGCAGAGCGGGGCGCGGCAGCAGAAATACCGCCGGCAACGCCAGCAGCAGGCAGCGTAGACCGCCCAGCAGCAGCGGCGGTAAATGCTGCAGCCCCGCCTGCATCACTACGAATCCCACGCCCCAGATCGCCACCACCAACAGCGCCAGCAGGGTATCTTTTAGCCCCATAGTCCACTCTCCACGTTAGGTTATTACCCCGGTGCCACCGCGCAGGCCGCTCAGGCATTTTTTATGTATCTCTCTGATAAAACAACTATAGTCAATGGTACCCTTTCGTGTGTTTTTTCGCGCTGTCGCGCAGCGATATTTCGCACCGTCGCCGCTGCGCAGCGATTCACATACGGAAACATTTTTATTTTTGCCGCCTTCCGACCGAGCGATTAGGCTGTGTGCCGCGTAGTCTCGCTACGCAGCGCCGTCTGAGCAGATGGAGGGTGCTGAGGGGCGTAAACCCATGATGGACATGACGTTTGGCTCCGTACTCCTACCCGGGGACCGCTGTCGGTCATCGGTGCGGTGGGCTTCCCGGCGTATACCGGGTCCATTCCTTGTGAGATTAATGAAGAAACATGGCTGTTAAACTCCGTTACTCCCTGTTAAGTCTGTTGATTCTGGGCGGCAGCATCAGCGCTCTTCCGGCTGCTCAGGCCAGCGAGCCGCGTGCCGCTGCCGAGCTGCGCGCACCGCTGACGTTGGCATCGGGCAGCGCGATGGTGGTGGATCTGAATAATCATCAGGTTATCTACGCCAGCCACCCCGATATTCAGGTGCCGATCGCCTCGATAACCAAGCTGATGACGGCGATGGTGACGCTGGATGCGCACCCCAATCTGGATGAGGTTATCGCGGTCGACATTCACCGTACCAAAGAGTTGAAGGGCGTATTCTCCCGGGTCCGGGTGGGCAGCGAGCTGACCCGCCGCCAAATGCTGCTGCTGGCGCTGATGTCGTCGGAGAACCGCGCTGCCGCGACATTGGCGCACCACTACCCCGGCGGCTACGATGCGTTTATCCGGGCAATGAACGCCAAGGCCCGGGCGCTGGGGATGACCCGCACGCACTATGTAGAGCCGACCGGGCTGTCACCGGACAACGTATCGAGCGCCCGCGATCTGGTCAAACTGCTGCAGGCGGCAAAGGGCTATCCGCTGATTGGCGAGCTGAGTACCACGGAGACCAGGAGTGTCACGTTTACCCATCCGACCTATACTGAAACCTTTAATAACACCAACCATCTGCTGCGCAACGACAAGTGGGATATCCAGATGACCAAGACCGGCTTTACCAACCAGGCGGGGCACTGCCTGGCGATGCGGACGGTGATCGGTGGTCGCCCGGTGGCGCTGGTGGTATTGGATGCCTTTGGCAAGTATACCCATTTTGCCGATGCCAATCGGCTGCGCGAATGGATGCTGACGGGGAAGTCCGCTCCGGTTCCGGCGGTGGCGTTAAGCTATAAACAGCAGAAAAACCTGGGCCAGCGTCTGGCCGAAAACTGAGTTCGCTCACCCCGTAGCGGGGCGCGCGATTCTCTGCTCCCGCGTGCGCCTGTTGGCGCACGGTTTTTTTATGGCATCAGCCTATGATGGGGATCTCCCCGGTGTGAAGTATATTGACGGTGGCCGGCCGCAGTTTATTGACTCTGATTGATGATATCGCCTCACTGCTGGATGATGTGGCGCTGATGAGTAAGATGGCGGCGACGTAGGACCGTCAGCGACTGGGTGACGATTTGGCGCTCAGCACGCAGCAGGTGAGCGGCGTCAACGCCGATCGTGAGCTGCCGGTGGTGTGGGCGGTGGCGCGCGGTTCCCTGCTGAACAAGGCGATTCTGGTGCCGCTGGCCCTGCTGATCAGTGCCCTGGTGCCCTGGCTTATTACGCCACTGCTGATGCTGGGCGGCGTCTTTTTATGCAATGAAGGCGCAGAGAAGCTGGCCCATCAGTGGTTGCAGCGTGGGTATGATCCGCAGCACGCCGAGCCGTCGCTGCCGGACGATATACAGGCCTATGAACGTGAGAAAGTGAAGGGGACCATCCACACCGACTTCATTCTTTCCGCTGAAATCGTGGCAATTACGCTGGGTACGGTCGCCAGCGCAGGGTTTGTGCAGCAGGTGCTGGTGCTGTGCGGCATCGCGCTGGTGATGACTCTTGGCGTATATGGTCTGGTGGGGCTGATCGTGAAACTGGATGACGCCGGGCTGTGGCTACGCGCCAGATCGGGTATTCTTGCGCGCAGCCTGGTGCGGGCACTGCTGAATGCAGCGCCCTGGCTGATGCGTCTGTTGTCGGTGGTCGGAACGGCCGCCATGTTCATGGTAGGGGGCGGTATCGTCGTGCACGGACTGCCCGGGCTGTATCACGGCATTGCGGCCCTGAGCCCGTCTGCCGTTGGGCTGCCCAGCGTTGGGGTGTTGCTGGGCGACATTGGGCCATCGCTGTTGAATATGCTGTTCGGTATCCTGCTGGGGGGACTTTGGGTTTCACTGATCCTCGGCGTGCGGCGTCTGCTGCGGCGTTGATCACGGTGGGGCGCCGTCGTTGCCCCGTTTGTCTTCCTGCTTTCCCTTCCTTTTCTTTTTCTGTGTTATTGCCGGGATCTGATTATTTTAACTTTCGCACTTCCACGAAGGTGTCTGAAAGGTATGACTAATGCCTCTCCGATACAGGGTGCCTGTGGCGCTAACGCGTTGCTGACAGCGGATTTAACGCTTGCTTTCCGGCGGTGATCTTTGGATAAATAGCGGGCAAAGCGTTATGTGGGACGAAAAGCGTGTGTAATGCGGTTGGTTGAGGCGTTTTCTCCCTTTGCTCGTTTTTGTTGTGTGTTTTTGCGGTTTTTTGCTTTTATTCGTTTTTTATTTCATTTTTTGCGTAACTTAACGAAGATGGTTGTTTTCGTTTGCTACCATGCACAGTGGGCAGCCTGATGCGTAGAAACAGGGTATAGCCGTCGCTGCTGGATATGCTGGGATCTGTCTCTGCTCTACGGCGAGCGTAGTCCAATAGCGGACGGCACCGCGCCTTGGGCAGGATGTGAACGGGAGCTTTTTGAAAGTCTTTGGCTGTTATTCGAAAGTTTGTGAAAGCAATCATGTTTTTCGGTTGTTTGTATTGAAAGCAATCGTAATTTTATTAATCTTAGACCGAGGCCAGTTGAAGTTCGCTTTAACTGGTTTCGTAAGGGGACAAAAGTGAAAGCGGCAGCAATCGAAAGGCGCATGGAAATCTTCAACGTCGTTACCTCCCAAGGGAAAGCGCGTGTTGAAGAGTTGGCCGCACGGTTTAACGTCTCAAGCGTCACCATCCGCAGTGACCTGACTTTTCTGGAAGAAAACGGCTACATCGTGCGTTCGCATGGCGCGGCAATCCCCAATACCGGGGTGATCGCCGAACTGAGCGTCCACGAGAAGCGCCACCGCAACAGCGGTGTGAAGTCCCAGATAGGTCTGGCTGCGGCCAAGCTGATTAACAGCGGTGACGCGGTGATTCTGGATTCTGGTACGACGACCCGTGAGATCGCAGGGCACCTACGGGGCCTCGAAAACGTGGTGGTCATGACTAACGGTCTGGATGTCGCCGTGGAGCTCGTCTCCTCACCGGGTATCGAAGTGGTGTGTACCGGTGGGGTGTTACGTAAGAGCGCAATGTCTTTTTCAGGCTCGCAGGCCGAAGCCTGCTTGAAAAACTTCTGTTTCGACAAGGTTTTTCTCGGGGTGGATGGATTCGATCTGCGAGCGGGTATCACCACGCACAATGAGCAGGAAGCGAGTCTTAACCGCTTGATGTGCGAGATCTCCGATCAGGTGATCGCCGTTGCCGACTCGACCAAGTTCGGCAAGCGTGGCTACCACATGATTCGGGATTTTACGGATATCGATATCCTGGTGACGGATTCCGGGGTGCCCGATGAATATGTCGAGCGTCTGCGGGAAGCACACGTTGAAGTGATTATCGCTGAAAAAGAGAAGTGATGCGCTGACTCCACGGTAAACCGGCCCGTGTTTATTGTGGAGTATTTTGATGCATCAGTTAGAACAGCTCGTACAGCGTCACAAGGCCGGTGAGCCGGTCGGTATCTATTCAGTCTGCTCCGCCCATCCGCTGGTTATCGAAGCCGCGATGGAGCAGGCATTGCAGGACGATTCGCTCCTGCTGATCGAAGCCACCTCCAATCAGGTGGATCAGTTTGGCGGCTATACCGGGATGACCCCGGCCGACTTTCGCGACTATGTCTGTCGCCAGGCTGATTTACTGCAGTTCCCGCTGGCCAACCTGATCCTGGGGGGCGACCACCTAGGCCCCAACCGTTGGCAGCACCTGCCAGCCGCCGAGGCGATGGCCCATGCCGATACCCTGATCGCTGCCTACGTGGCCGCCGGTTTCCAAAAAATCCATCTCGATTGCAGCATGTCCTGTGCCGATGATCCGGTGCCGCTGAGCGACGCTACGGTCGCCGAGCGCGCCGCACGTCTGGCCGCCATCGCAGAGCGTACCGCGCGTGAACAGTTTGGCCGCAGCCAGCTGGTGTACGTTATCGGCACCGAAGTGCCGGTACCGGGGGGCGCCAAAGAGCACATCGACACGCTGGAGGTCACCTCGCCGCAGGCGGCGCGCCAGACCATTGAATGTCACCGCGGGGCCTTTACCCGCGCCGGGATCGCCGAGTGCTGGAACCGCGTCATCGGCCTGGTGGTACAGCCGGGCGTCGAGTTTGACCATACCGGTGTGATCGATTTTCGTCCTCAGCAGGCCCAGGCGCTCAGTCAGGTGCTGGAGGATTATCCGCACCAGGTATTTGAGGCCCACTCCACCGACTACCAGACTGATCGCGCCTACCGCGAGCTGGTGGACAACCACTTTGCGATCCTGAAAGTCGGCCCGGCGCTGACCTTCGCCCTGCGCGAGGCGCTGTTCAGCCTGTGCCACATCGAAGAGGAGATGTATGGGCCGGAGCAGTGCTCCGGCCTGCGTCAGGCGATAGAGACGGCGATGCTGGAAGCTCCGCAGAACTGGCAGAAATATTACAGCGGCAGCGAAGACCAGGTACGTTTTGCCCGTCGCTACAGCTTCAGCGACCGTATTCGCTACTACTGGCCGACGCCGGCGGTGCAGGCGGCGCAGCAGACGCTGTTCCACAACCTGACCCAGGCGCCGATCCCTTATCCGCTGCTCAGCCAGTATCTGCCGCGCGAGTTCACCGCCGTGCGCGAAGGCGAACTTGCGCTGCACCCTGCGGCGCTGGTCAAGGCGCACATCAAACAGATTTTATCCGGCTACGCGCAGGCCTGCCTGCGTAACTAATTAGGACGTGACTATGCAACACTATATGGGATATGACCTGGACGCGCTGCAGCGCCTCGGCGCGACATGGACGGCGAAAGAAATTGAGCAACAGCCGGTATGCTGGGAGAAGACCCAGCAGATCGTCAGCGACATGCACACAGAGATCGAGACGTTTCTGCGCCGGGCGCTGGCCGCCGATAATGCACGGGTGATCTTCACCGGTGCGGGTACCTCGGCCTTTGCCGGACGTGCGCTGGTGCCGCTGCTGTCACGCTATGTGCCGCGCCGGATGGAGGCGATAGCCACCACCGACCTGGTCTCCTGCCCGCAGCAGTATCTGAGCGAAGATGTCCCGACACTGCTGGTTTCGTTTGCCCGCTCCGGCAACAGCCCGGAGAGCGTCGCGGCGCTGCAGGTGGCCTCCGAGTGTCTTACCCAGTGCTGCCATCTGGTGCTGACCTGTAACCAGGAGGGTCATCTGTATCGCTTCTGCCAGAACAGCCCGGATGCGCTGGCAGTGTTGACACCGCCGGAGACCAACGACCAGTCGCTGGCGATGACCTCCAGCTTCTCTTCCATGATGATGGCGGCAGTTACGATTTTTGCCGGTCTTGATAAATATTCGAAAGATATCGAAGAATTTTGTAAAAAAAGTGCGGATTGGTTCAAACAAATAAACTACCAATTTGTAGATAATATCCGGGCCGGGCAGTATCAGCGAGTTATCTATCTGGGTAGCGGAGGATTACAAGGATTGGCTCAGGAATCGGCACTGAAGGTGCTGGAATTAACCTCAGGAAGCATTGCTGCTATGTTTGATTCCCCGTTGGGATTCCGTCATGGCCCTAAAGCAATAGTTAACAACGAAACGTTAATCTTCGTTTTTATTTCTAACAATCCTTATACGCGTAAGTACGACCTCGATCTGTTGAAAGAGCTTCGTAGCGATAATGTTGCACGTGAAATTATTGCTGTATCTGCCTATGAAGATAATACGGTAACTGCCGGTCGGCATATTATTGTGCCGGGCGTAGCGCAAAGCGATGACATTGGACTGTTATTTGCGTATTTGATGTTGGCACAGGCATTTGCATTCCATAATTCAATCGCCGTTGGAAACTCACCGGATAACCCATCTCCGACTGGAGAAATTAACCGGGTTGTTCAGGGCGTAACTATTTACGGTTTTGAAAAATCACTCGAAGGGAAAATTTATGAATCAGCCTAACATTGTCTGGACTCGTATCGACGAACGTTTACTGCACGGGCAGATCCGCATTACCTGGGGTAAACATACGGAGGCCAACCTGATTCTGGTAGCTAATGATGAAGCGGCCGAAGGCGATAGCGCGGCATTTATGCAGGCGGGAATGAAAGCCTCCGCCGGTGGTGAATATGATGTGCGCTTCTTTACCATTCAAAAAACCATCGATGTGATTCATAAGGCCGCCGCGCGCCAGAAAATTTTTATTCTGTGCAATAACCCGCGTGATGTCGCGCGCCTGGTTGAGGGTGGCGTGCCGATTACCCATTGTAATATTGGTAATATGCACTTCCATGAGGGCAAGCGCCAAATCGCTAAAACGGTATCGGTTGATGACAGCGATCTGGATGCCTTCCGTCGTATGATCAATCTGGGGGTTTCCTGCACCGTGCAGAATACGCCAGACCAGTCACCGATTGATATTCTGACACTGGCTAAAAGCGCCTAATTCAGTGGGGGGATTATTCCCCCACTGTAACACTCCGCCTAAGGAATATATTTATGGTCTTCGAAGCTACCCTGGTTGCCATCTGGGCATTCTTATGTGGTATCGATAAATACGACGTTGCATTAAATATTCACCGACCATTAATTACTGGCCCGGTGGTCGGCTTAATTATGGGGAATATGGAAATCGGGTTGATCGCCGGCGCCACCCTGGAGTTGGCATGGCTCGGTCTGGTGCCAAACGCCGGAGCGCAGCCGCCGGATGTAACCATGGGCACCATTGCCGCCGTCGCTTTCGCCGTGATGACCGGCCAGTCCCCGGAGGTGGCGATGGGGGTCGGCATGCCGATCGCCGTACTGATGCAGATGATCGTCATCGGCTTCTTCGCGCTGACGGCGTTCACCATGGGGAAAGCAGACGAGTATGCGGAGCAGGCGGATGCCGGCGGGATATCGCGCTTGTTGATCGGCACTATCGTCACGCGTTCGATGCTCTACTTTGTGATCGCTTTCGCCACCGTCTACTTCGGTGAGCATGCCGCCGATTGGATCGACAAAAACACACCGAAAGCGCTGCTGGAAGGGCTGGGTATCGGCGCCAAGATGGTTCCGGCAATCGGCTTCGCCATGTTGCTGAAAATCATGTGGTCCAAGGAGATGGCTGGGGTGTTCTTTATCGGCTTCGTGATGACCACCTACCTCAAGCTGCCGATCATGGCCGTGGCTATCCTCGGCGCGTCTATCGCCGTGTTGTACTACTTCTTCAGCGGTAATAAGTCCAATTCACAGCAGCAGGTTAAAGAGGAATTCGAAGATGGCATCTGAAGTCATTATCTCTCCGGCGCAGGAAGAAACGCGTAAGGCCGCCAGCCTGGTGGACAACGTGGATGCTTATCAGGATGGTGAAGTCCGCAAGGTGATCACCAAGAAGGATCTGTGGAAGTGCGCGTTCCGCGGGCTGTTCATGGAAGGTAACTTCAACTTCGAACGTATGCAGGGCGGTGGCTTTGCCTACTCGATGATCCCGGCCCTGAAGAAGATCCACGGTAATAACCGCGCGGATCTGGCTAAGTCGCTGAAGAACCATCTGCAATTCTTTAACGCCAGTCCGAAACTGTTCACCTTCCTGCTGGGCACCGCCATCGCGATGGAAGAGAACAAGGAGAAGCCGTCGACCATCAACGTGATGAAGGTAGCGGGCATGGGCCCGACCGGCGGGATCGGCGATGCCATCGACCATATGACGTTGATGCCGTTGACGCTGGCGCTGGGGGCTTCCATCGCCATCGATGGCTCCATCGCGGGTCCGTTCGTGTTCTTTATCCTGTATCAGATCGTCCACTTCCTGGTCTACTTCGGCCTGATGTTCATGGGCTATCGCGCCGGTACGGCGGCGATGGTGAGCATGAGCGATGCCACCGAGAAGTTGGCGCGCGCCGCCAACATCATGGGTATCTTCGTCATCGGGGCGTTGTGCGCCACCTTTATCCGCTTCAGTACCACGGCCTCGATAGAGTTGGGCGGCAAGACGGTGGATCTCCAGAGCGCCTTGTTCGACAAGATCATGCCAAACATGCTGCCGTTGCTGTTGGTCTTCTTTATGTTCCGCATGGTGAAGGGAACCGGCTTCTGGGCTAAGCCTCCGGTGCTGATCTTCTCGACCTTGGCGGCCGGCGTCGTCGGCCACCTGATGGGTCTTCTGTAATCGTCGCTCCCCGCGCCATCATCGATGGGCGGGGAGTTTACCAATGAGTCAGTTGTAAGGGTTATTCCATGATTGGTCTTGTCATTTCCGGGCACATCCATTTTGCAACCGGCATGGCCTCCGCCGTGCACGCCATCGCCGGCGATCAGCCGCAGATGCGCTTTATCGATTTTGTTGAATCCATGTCGACCGACGATCTGGAGGAGGCGCTGCGCCAGGCGGCCGATGAGGTCGACGACGGGGAGGGGGTGCTGTTCCTGACCGACCTGCCGGGGGGCTCGCCATGCAACCGCGCGCTGAACGTACTGATGCGCCGTGAGGGCGTTGAGGTGCTGGCCGGGGTCAACCTGCCGATGATCGCCAACGCCGCCTTTGAGCGCGACGGTGCGACGCTGGCGGAGCTGGTGGCCGTTCTGCAGGAGATTGGCGCCAGCAGCGTACAGAATATGCGTCAGACGCTGGAAGCCGCGATGGCCCCCGTCGAATGCGAAGCGAGCGACGGACTGTAAACCATGTTAACCGCCTACCTGGCCGACAGCGTATTTACCCCCCGGGGGATTGAACGGGACGTCGCCGTGCTGGTTGACGACGGCGTGATCACCGGTATCGGTCAGCCGATACCGTCGGGCGCCCGGACTGTGCATCTGCCCGGTCGCAGCCTGTGGCCGGGGCTTGTCGATATACACATTCACGGCCGCGCCGGTGCCGACGTGATGGATGCGACGCCGCAGGCGCTGCAAACCATCGCCGATGCCCTGCCGCAGACCGGTGTGGTGGCCTGGGTTGGTACCACGGTCAGTGCGCCGCAGCAGGATGTCTGCCGGGCGCTGCAGCAGGTCGGGGCGTTTATCGCCGCCGGTCAAGCGCACGGTGCCCGCCTGTTGGGCAGCTTTCTGGAGGGGCCGCACTTTACTGCCCCCTTCAGGGGCTCACACCCGGAGGCGTTTCTGAGCGCACCCGAGGGCGCGGCGCTGGAAGCCCTGTGGCAGGCCAGCGCGGGAACGCTGCTGCGTGCGGCGCTGGCGCCGGAGTCTGCGGCGGCGATGCAGGCCATTACCTGGTGGCGGACGCGTGGCGTAAAGGTTGGCGTTGCCCATACCGCGGCCAGTTTTGCCCAGATCGAAGAGGCCCATGGGCTGGGTGCAGACTGCGGTGTGCACCTGTACAACGGTATGTCTGGCCTGCACCACCGGGAACCGGGCTGCTGTGGTGCGGTGCTGTATCTGGATATGCTGGCTGAGCTGATCGCCGATGGGATCCACGTTAACCCGGTGATGCTGAATCTGGCCTACCGGATGAAGGGCTACCGCCACATCGCGCTGATCACCGACTGCATGCGCGCCGGTGGGCTGGGCGAGGGGCGCTATCGCCTGGGTGCCCAGGAGATCACGGTACGCCGTGGCGAGGCGCGTACCGACGATGGCTCGCTGGCGGGCAGTACCTGCAGTCTGGATCAGGCGGTGCGCAATATGGTCACCCTGGCCGGTGTTCCGGTCTGGGAGGCGGTGCAGATGGCGTCGGCGGTGCCGGCAGCCTATCTCGGCCTACAGGATCGTCTGGGGGCGATCCGTCCCGGCGCAGCCGCCAGTTTTACGGCGGTGGATCCGGCCATGGCGGTGGCTGAGACTTACATTAACGGCGAGTGCGCCTATCGACGTCCGGCCTGAGCGCCGACGGGTGGCGTCGCTTGCCCATACACCACAAGGCGCGGCCATGCCAGCCATGACCGCGGTAAACCGGAGACCCGCGGGGGAGTCATCGCCAGCGCGGAGATGAGCGGGTCCTGAGAGGATAATGCAATGACTGCGATAACACGTGAAGAGATTCTGAGCGATATGCTGCGGGTGTACCGCTATCAGGCGGCTCACCAGACGCGCAGCGTCATACGCCGCAGCGGTAAGACGCGCTTCATCAAGGATACGGACTGGGAGCGCGGAGTGTTCTGGTCCTGCGTGGCGGCGGCCTGGCGGGCTACCGGCGATGTGGCTTATCTGGACGGGGTGATGAACTACACCCTGCATACCGGCTTTCGTACCGGCCCTAACGCCCGCTTTGCCGATGATATGGTGTGCTGTCAGGCCTACCTGGATGTCTATCCCCAGGTGAATCAGCCAGAGGCGCTGGAGCCGACCATCAAGTCCCTGGGGCTGATGGTGGATGAACCGCGTCCGGGGCGCGAGGACTGGTGGTGGTGCGACGCACTGTTTATGGCGCCGCCGGCCTTTGCCGCCCTCAGCACGTGCACCGGCGATAGCCGCTATGCCGACTATATGGATGTCGCTTTCTGGGACGCGGTCGGGCACCTGTACGATGCGCAGAGCGGGCTGTTTTACCGCGATTACCGCTACATTCCTGACGGCAAGGGCGGCGAACTGCGCGAAGAGAACGGTGAGAAGGTCTTCTGGAGCCGCGGCAACGGCTGGGTTCTGGCTGCGGTACCGCGTATCCTGGCGCACCTGCCGACCGATCACCCCAGCCGCCCACGCTATCTGGCGATGTTCAGCGCCCTGGCGGCGACGGTGAGTGACTATCAGCAGGCGGACGGCTTCTGGCGTACCAGCATGCGCGATCCCGGGCGCTTCCCTGCGCCAGAGAGTAGCGCTACCGCGCTGTTCTGCTACGGTATGGCCTGGGGGATCCAGCATGGGATCCTGGATCGCGCACGCTATCTGCCGATGGTTGAGCGCGCCTGGTCGGCGCTGCGCGGCTGCATTCATGACAACGGTATGCTGGGGTGGGTGCAGCTGCCGGCGTTCAACCCGCGCGATGTGAGCGCGGAGCACAATATTGACTACGGCGCGGGTGCCTACCTGCTGGCGGGCAGCGCCATGCTGGCGCTGTATGCCTGATCCGTAGCGTTGAACCTATGGCCCGGCTTAATGTCGGGCTTTTTTTCATTGATTTTCATTAATTCATGGCTCACCGCAGGCGTACCTCTGTGGGTACATCATTTCACTTCATATCTTTCGTTTTTTTTCGTTATTGTGATTTTACGCATCACTTATTTTCTTTATCTTTCGTAAAATAAGAAACATCGTTTTAAATAAGAGTCTCTCCCATGTCGCGTTCTTCGTCACAGCAAGCCCACTTTCATATGATGGCCAAGCCGGCAAGCTATCGCTGCAATTTGCGCTGTAGCTACTGCTTCTATCTGGAAAAAGAGGAGGTGGTGCCGCAGCAGGCCGGCGCGCGCTCGGCGGAAACCATGAGCGATACGACGCTGCGACGCTATGTGCGTGACTATATTCAGTCCCACGCAGGGGAGCAGGTGGACTTTGCCTGGCAGGGCGGCGAGCCAATGCTGGCCGGCCTGCCGTTTTATCAGAAGGCGGTGGAGTATCAGAAGAAATATGCCGATGGCAAGATCATCACCAATAGCTTTCAGACCAATGGGATCGCCATCAATAGCCAGTGGGCTGACTTCTTTGCCGGGAGCGGGTTTCTGATCGGCGTTTCGGTGGATGGACTGGCCGCCGTGCACAACCGCTACCGTATCGCCGCGCAGGGGCAGCCCACGTTTGATCGCGTCTGCCGCGCCATCGAAACGCTGCGCAGCCATCAGGTCGAGTTCAATACCCTGACGGTGGTGAACGATCAGAACTGGGATAAGGGGCGTCAGACCTATGAGGCGCTCAAGGCGCTGGGTTCGACCTTTATGCAGTTTATTCCGCTGGTGGAGGTGGACGCCGCCTGCGGCTGTGGCCATGGCCATCACTATTCACCGCCCGCCTCGCCACAGATGGCACCCTTTAGCGTCCCGGCCCATGGGTACGGCGCGTTTATGGCCGATGTCTTCGATGCCTGGGTAGCACATGACGTCGGGCGCTACTACGTGCGTGAGTTCGACAGCCTGCTCGGGGTATGGATGGGCTATCCGGCCTCGACCTGCGTTCAGTCGGCCACCTGTGGCCAGGCGCTGATCATTGAAGCCAGCGGCGACGTCTACAGCTGCGACCACTTTGTCTACCCGGCCAACCGCCTGGGCAACGTTGCCGATACCTCGCTGGCGACGTTGGCGACGTCGGCGCGCCAGCAGCGCTTTGGCCAGGCGAAACAGGATCGGCTCACGACGCGCTGCCAGCAGTGTCCGGTGCGTCAATTGTGTCAGGGAGGCTGTCCAAAACACCGCATTATGGGGCTACCCGACGAGCGTCACCGGCACAACTATCTGTGCCCGTCCTATCTGCATTTTTTTACCCACACCGCCCAGGCAATGCAGATGATGCAGGCGGTGATCCGGCGCGGGGGTGTAGCGGCGGATGTGATGTCTTTAGGGCGTGTCCCGTAACAGGCCGTGAGCGTCGCTGGTGGTTATTTTAGCCTTGGGCTGGGCTGGGCGCGAGCAGCGAGGTTGGGTGGGCCAAATGCACCGTGAGTAACGCTGTACTGGGCTAACATAGCCCCACCTTCTGGGATGCGTGCCAGAAGTGCGTACACTGCGTTGCCGGGCTTGAACATAGGCCCATGATGTCCTGTGCCCTCCATCCTGATTACGCGCTTCTGGCTTAGCGTTGACGCCGCGCACAGTTACGGGGCACGCCTTGGTTAAGTATGTATAACAACGGAGTTGGCAATGACATTTTTCAGTAGTAAGAAAAAGCAGTTGGCAGGACTGGTGGCCGCTGCCTGTCTGTGCGGTGCCTCGTCAGCGTCGGCGGCGCCGGCAGCCGCGACCGATAGCCGCCCCAATGTCCTGCTGGTGATTATGGACGATCTGGGCACCGGGCAGCTGGACTTTGCGCTGGATGCGCTGGATACCAAGGCGCTGGGCAAACGCCCGGTGGCTGAGCGCTACCAGGGCGATCTGGACAAGATGATCGATGCGGCGCGCCGGGCGATGCCCAACGTGGCCCAGCTGGCGAACCAGGGCGTGAAAATGACCAACGCCTTTGTCGCCCATCCGGTGTGCGGGCCGTCGCGCGCCGGCATCTTCACCGGGCGCTATCCGGCCAGCTTTGGCACCTACAGCAACGACGATGCCATGCTCGGCGTTCCGCTGGACATCACGCTGCTGCCGGCACTGTTCCAGGAAAACGGCTACGCCACCGCCAATATCGGCAAGTGGCACAACGCCCGTATCGATAAGAAGAACTTTGTCGATAAGGCCGATCAGACCCGTGACTATCACGACAATATGATCTCCGTCAGCGAGCCGGGCTATGGTCCGGAGTCGCGTGGTTTCGATTACTCCTACAGCTACTACGCCTCCGGTGCGGCGCTGTGGAACTCGCCTGCGATTTGGCAGAATGGCAAGAATGTTGCTGCGCCGGGCTACCTGACCCACAACCTGACTAACGAGACGTTGAAGTTTCTCGACGATCATCAGGGCAAGCCGTTCTTTATCAGCCTGGCCTACAGCGTTCCCCATATTCCGCTGGAGCAGGCCTCCCCGGCTCGCTATATGGATAAATTCCATACCGGCAACGCCGAGGCGGATAAGTATTTCGCCGCCGTTAATGCCGCTGACGAGGGCATTGGGCAGATTATCGAACGTCTGAAGGCGTTGGGTGAGCTGGATAACACCTTGATCTTCTTCATTTCTGATAACGGGGCGGTGCATGAGTCACCGATGCCGCTCAACGGCATGGATCGCGGCTTTAAGGGGCAGATGTTCAACGGTGGTGTGCATGTGCCGTTCGTTGCCTACTGGCCGAAGCATATTCCGGCCGGAACCCAGAGTAACGTGATGGTCAGCGCCATCGACATCCTGCCTACGGCGCTGAAAGCTGCCGGGATCACCATTCCCGACGCGATGAAGGTGGACGGACGCGACATCCTGCCGCAGCTGAGTGGCAAGGCACAGACGTCGCCGCACCGCTACCTTTTCTGGGCGGGGCCGGGCGCCAAGCACTACAGCGAGGAGAATCAGCCGTTCTGGTTCGACTACTGGAAGTGGATCACCTATGAGGCGCCGATGCCGCCGAAGAACCCCAACCTGGAGAAGCTCTCCCCCTCCTCCTGGGCGGTACGCGACGGAGAGTGGACGCTCTACTTCTATGACGACGGCAGCAATCGGGTGCAGCTGTTCAACGATCGCCTCGACCCGGCGGAGTCCCAGGATCTGGCGGCCAAGTATCCGCAGCGGGTGGCCGAGATGAAGGCAGCCTACCACGACTGGATCAAGACCAAGCCCAAGCCGGTCGCCTGGGGACAGGATCGCTACCATATTCTGGAGCAGTCGGCCCGCAGCTGAGGGGCCTGAGCGGGGCAGCGCCGTATGCGCTGCCATTTTTTTGACTTTTTCTGAGCGGAGGCATCTGCATGGCGCAGAAGAAAATCGAGGGCGCACCGCGCCCGATCATTCCCTATGAGCACCCCGATGCACAGATGTACCTGCGTCTGCTGCGCGAGCGTCTAATCCGTCTGCGCTGGCGTAAGCGCGCCTATACCCGCAACGATGCCACCCTGCGCGCCTGCTTTGCCGACGATAGCCAGCCGCTGGAGCGCCAGTGCGACACGTTGGTGCGCTACGTGGCGGAGGCGTTCGACCGCTACGCGGTGTGGGATTATACCCACGCCTACTACCCCGGCCGTCCCAGCCAGCAGAATGCCCGCACCGACGCCATGGAGGGGTGCAGCCGGGTGCTACCGACCCTGGCGACCTGGCTGCACAGTGCGGCGGCGCAGGGCCGGGATGGCGTCTTGACGGGGCTGAACGGACAGCGCTGGGACATTGCCGAGATGCTGAGCCGGGCGTTTCTGGCCGGCACCGATCCGGCGCATCCCGGCTATTGGGGCACGCTGCACGACTACGATCAGCGCATCTGCGAGAGCGCCGATCTGGCGCTGGCGCTGTGGCTGAGCAAGACGTGGGTCTGGTCGCGCTTCGACGCGCGCGGGCGCGCGCAGATCCTGACCTGGTTTCGTCAGGTGCCGACCCGTCAAACGGTGGACAACAACTGGCACCTGTTCGGCCTGACGGTAGAGGCGGTGCTGTGTGATCTGAGCGGCGAAGGGGAGATAGACCAGCAAAAGTATCAGCGCATCAAGGCATTCTATGTCGGCGAAGGATGGTTCCGCGACGGCGCGCGGGGTAACTATGACTACTACAACGCCTGGGGATTCCACTACTCCCTGTACTGGCTGGATCAGATCGATCCGCAGTTTGACCGGAGCTTTATTCACGACGCCCTGCGCCAGTTTAACGATGGCTACCGTCATCTGATTACCCCCCAGGGGATCGCCTTCTTTGGGCGCAGCGCCTGCTATCGGCTGGCCGCCGCCGCACCGCTGCTGGCGGAGGCCAGCCAGGCGCCGACGGCGCAGAGTCTGGGCAGTGCACGACGGGCGCTGGAGGTGACGCTGCGCTATTTTATCGCCAACGGGGCGATGCGGGCCGGGGCACCGACCCAGGGGCTGTTTGCCGATGATGCTCGTCTGGTGGACAACTACAGCGGGCCGGCCAGCAGCTTCTGGTCGCTGCGCGCGCTGAATATCGCGCTGTACAGCGCGCCGCAAAGCGGGCTGTGGCAGGCGACGTCGCTGCCGCTGCCGGTGGAGCAGGGCGACTTTTCGCACCGGATCGATGCGATCGGCGTGCAGCTCCTGGGCTGTCAGGAGACCGGCGAGAGCGTGGCGCTGTTCCTGCACGACTATACCAAGGCACAGGGCCCCCTGAGCCGCCGCCTGCAGCGTCAGCGGCCGTGGCAATGGTTGCAGGAGAGCCTGACAGGGCGCGCCGAGCGGCCAAAAAACAACCTGCTGCGCAAGGGGGTGACCTGCTACAGTTCGAAAATGGACCTTTACTTTTAGTTTCGCTGGTCAGCATCACACTTTTATTATCTTTTGAATGTTTTCTTTATTTTGTTTTAATGATTAAATGAAAACAGATGAAGATGCGGAGGTGTGACGATGTTTTTGGTTTCTTCCCGGGATATGCTGCTGCAGGCGCAGGCCAAGGGGTACGCGGTACCGGCGTTTAACATTCACAACCTGGAGACCATTCAGGTCATTGCCAAGACGGCGGCTGAAATGGGGTCTCCGGTGATCCTGGCCGGTACGCCCGGTACCTTTAGCTACGCCGGCGTCGCCTATCTGGTGGATATCTGCCGCGAGGCGGCGCGTGAATACCGTATTCCGCTGGCGCTGCATCTGGACCACCACGAGTCCTATGAGGATATCTGTGCCAAGGTGGCGGGCGGCGTCCGGTCGGCGATGATCGACGCCTCGCATCACGCTTTTGCGGAGAATGTGGCCCTGACCCGTCGGGTGGTGGAGTATTGCCACCGTCTGGACTGCACCGTCGAGGCCGAGCTGGGCCGTCTGGTCGGTCAGGAGGATGATCTGGTGGTCGACGCGGCACACGGCAGCTATACCGATCCGGCGATGGCGGCCGAGTTCGCCCGGGCGACCGGCATCGATTCGCTGGCCATCGCTATCGGTACCGCGCACGGCATGTATAAAGAGGCGCCGCGCCTGGACTTTGACCGACTGGCCCTGATCCGCCGTCAGACCGAGGTTCCGCTGGTGCTGCATGGCGCCTCCGGCATCCCGGATCGCGACGTAGAGCGCTGCGTGTCGCTGGGGATTTGTAAGGTCAACGTGGCGACGGAGCTGAAGATCGCCTTCTCTGACGCGGTGAAAGCCTATTTCGCCAGCCATCCCGCGGCGAACGATATGCGTCACTATATGGAACCGGGTAAGGCCGCGATGCAGCAGGTGGTGGAGCAGAAAATCCGCATCTGCGGCAGCGCCGGGCAGCTGTAAGGAGCACTGAGCATGACGAAACGGGTTGCCGTCCTGTTGGCACACGGATTTGAAGAGGGTGAGGCGGTGGTGTTTATCGACATCATGCGTCGCCTGGATATTCAGGTGGAGATCCTCTCCTGCGAGGAGAGCCTGGCGCTGAACAGCTATTTTGAGACCCCTATCCGGGCCGATGCGCTGCTGGCCGATCGCCAAGAGACGCTTTATGACGCGGTGATGATGCCGGGTGGGCCACAGGGCACCGATCGCCTTAACGCCAGCGCTATGGTCTTGGCTTTCTTGCGTCGTCATATCGCCGCCGATAAGTATATCTGCGCATTGTGCTCTTCCGGCGCTAAGGTCTTAGCGGCGCATGGCTTGCTGGAAGGTCGGCGTTATAGTACCGGGGATAAGTTGGCCGAGCGCTTTGCCGATGGCGAATATGTCGATCGTGACGTGGTGGTCGATGGGCGTTTCATCTCCGCCAAGGGGTTGGGCGTCAGCTTTGAATTTGCCTTTACGGTGGCGCGTCACCTCTTGGCCGACAATGTGGCTAAGGTCGATGCTCAGGCCAGCCATATCTATTTTCGTCGCTGGCCACTGTCTGAAGAGTAATTAATTGCCGAAGCGTTTTTAGGGGTTACTTTGACTGCGACGGTATCACCGCAAGGTGATACCGTTTTTTTTATTATAACGCCATTCTTTCTTCTTACTTATTTCGATTGCTTTCTATTTGGTGCTATTTTGTGATCATGCGTAATAAAATGAAAATTTAGCATGCGTAGTATATCCCTACGCCAACGACGGTCTCCGATCGCACCGGCGTCGGCGCTGTGTGGCGTCAATGCGCTATGGCCCAGGTACCATGACGGCAACGCGCGGGTTACCCATCAGTCAATAATATGAAAAGAGTTAAGGATACGATGAACAAGTTAATGTACTTGGCCGCACTCCCATGCTTGTTTTCTGCCTCTCAGTCATGGGCCAATAATTATAAAACCAGCGTTGAATACCGCCATGAGTATCGCGAGGGCGTAAAGAAACATAGTGATAGGTTTAAGGTGTTTTTAGATACCGGCAATCATATCGGCTTCGAGTTCGATGCCCGCTATGGTAACCACGATGATCAAGCCTATGATCAGATGTACCTGAATGGCTCTGAACTGAATGTTTTTTATTATACCGATCTGAATAAAAATACCATGCTGTTGACAGGGAACTCCTTTGACTTTACCTCTGAGGGGTTGGTGCTCATTCCGTTTGTGCGCCTGAACTACACTTTTGATAATGGTTTCTATATCAATGGGCGCTATAAGTGGAAGCTATGGGACTACTCAATGAAGGGGATAGACCAACAGCCTTACCATTCAAAGATCCAGGAGTTTGATACGTTCATTGGCTATAAGTGGGGGCAGTGGAACTTCCAGTATCAGCTGGATTTGATGCGTGAGATGTCCGCCAATGGCCAGCCGCTGTATAACGGTAAAAAGTGGGACTATGCCAATAACTTTAGGGTGGTATATGCCATTGATGCCAACTGGCGGCCCTTTGTCGAAATTGGCGATATTAAGGAGAGCCGCACCAGCGATCGGCGTCAGGGGCGCTATCGTATCGGCCTCAAATATACCTGGTAAGCATATGGCGTCACCGGGGTTACGTGGCGGCGTCACCCCGGTTGGGGCTATTTTTTCCCGTTCAGGCGGTTTTTCAGGTCGGCAAACGGGTTGTAGGTTGCCACGCCTACCTCTTGCTGAGCGTCTTCACCGGCGACCACGCGGGTGCCAAATGCGTCGGCCTCTGTGTATTTTTCGTGCTCATGATCGTGACAATAGAGGCACAGTAGCTCCCAGTTGCTGCCATCGGCGGGGTTGTTGGTGTGGTCGTGATCGAGATGGTGTACCGTCAGCTCACGCAGATTGGAGTAAACAAACTCGCGGGCGCAGCGCCCACAGACCCAGGGAAAAAGTTTTAGGGCCTGTTCGCGGTAGCCGCTTTCCAGTCGGGCATAGTTTTTGGGAATAATAGCCATACGCTGATCTCATCGGGAAAAGGTGTGGCAACTATGGTAGGGCAAAGCGCTGTTGCGATCACCTGACGATTGCCTGTGCGGCGTTAATTGTGCGAATAGGCACCGGTTTTTCCGTTGGGCGGGGGCGCAGCCCCCCGCCGATTGCGTTGATGATTAGAACTGATCCCAGTTGTCGTCGTCGTCATTGCGGGAGGCCGCGGCCGCTTTGGCCGACGGCGCTGCCGGTGCGGTGGCGACGGGCTTGGCACTGACCGATGCCTTGTCTGCCTGTTCGCTGATGCGGAACTGGGAGACAGTCTGGTTCAGATGGCCGGCCTGATCCTCCAGTGCGCCGGCGGCGGCGGCAGATTGCTCCACCAAGGCCGCGTTCTGCTGGGTCACCTTATCCATCTCATTGATCGCCAGAGCTATTTGGGCAATACCACGGCTCTGCTCTTCGGAGGCAGAGGAGATCTCCTGCATGGTGTCAGAGATGTGGTTTACGGAGGTGACGATGTCTTCCATCGCATGGCTGACGTTTTCTACCAGCTGATTTCCCTGATCGACCCGGGTTACCGAGGTGTCGATCAGCCCCTTGATCTCTTTGGCGGCCTGGGCGCTGCGCTGCGCCAGATTGCGCACTTCGCCGGCCACGACGGCGAAGCCGCGTCCCTGCTCGCCGGCGCGTGCAGCCTCGACCGCGGCGTTCAGTGCCAGGATATTGGTCTGGAAGGCGATACCGTCGATGACGCCGGTAATGTCGCCAATTTTACGTGAACTTTCGGCAATTTCGGTCATGGTGCTGACCATCTGACGGGTGATCTCTCCGCCGTTGACGGCGATGGTCGAGGCCTTCTGCACCAGGTCGGTGGCCTCACGGGCGCTGTCGGCGTTGTTTTTCACCGTGCTGGAGATCTGTTCCATGCTGGAGGCGGTCTCCTCAAGCGAGCTGGCCTGCTCCTCGGTGCGGCTGGAAAGGTCGTTGTTACCGGCGGCAATCTCCTGCACCCCGGTAAAGATATTTTGGGTTCCGGCGCGAACCGAACCGACCATGTGGGCCAGCTCGTCGCGCATATGGCGCAGCCCCTGCATCAGCTGGCTGATTTCGTTATCGCCGTGCGTCTGAATATCGATGGCCAGGTTGCCGTGGGCAATCTCAGCCTGGTAGGCGATCACTTTCTGGATACGGGCGATGATATGGTTGCGCACCCAGTAGAGCACCAGGGCGGTCATCACCAGGAACAGGATCATAAAGCCGATGGTCAGCGGGATCATCTGACGGTAGTTGGCTGCCGCCGCCTGGGAGGCCGGGTTGATGATCTGGTTGGCGACGTAGTCGGATGCCTCATCCAGAGAGGCCATAAAGCCGCTGCTGGAGCGGTTTTTCAGCACACTTTGAAAGCTGGCAACATCGTTGTTCTGCAGGAATTCGATCATCGTGACCAAATCGGCGCGCGCTTTACCATACAGACCGCGCACTTTCTCGGCGCGGCCATTATCGTGGCCGCTGCTGAGGGAGAGGCTGTAGAATTTCTCCATATCTTTATCGACGTGGTTGAGTTTCTGCAGCAGGTTGCCGAGGGAGACGTGGGCATTGCCTTCCTCGTTGTGGATGCTCAGTGCCAGGGCATCCTTCATGATCTCTTCACGGATCTGGGTAATGGAGGCATAGGCACGGTCCATCGCCATAATTTGGTTGAAACCGCTGGAGATTTGATCGAGGCGGGAGTCGGTGCTGGAGGCATCGCGCAGGCTCCAGATGCCGGAAAAAATCTGCAGGCCGCAGAACAGTGCCAGAACGGCCATTAGTCCCCGTGAAATTTTTAATCGTTCAAACATTATCTAACCTGTCGTGAGCAGTAATGGAGTTAATGTCCGGCGCGCAGAGGTACCGAGGCCGGAAAAAGGTGTGCTATTACTGTCGGTTGATAATGTAAAAACTTTAATGGTTTAGCTGATTAATTAAATGTGGTGTGTAAGGATAACGTGGCAATCTGCCCGCAGCACGATACGCATTGATCGTACTGCGTCAGGATAAAGCGGCCCCGATTAATCGCCAAACAGTGCGGGATGAAGGTCGCCGTTCAGCAGGTGCTCTCGCCACCACTGTGCGGCGTGTCCCGCCTTGGTGTGGCGCCAGCCGACGTAGGCTGCCTCGTGTGCAGGGGTAAATGTCAGGGGGGGCGCGCTGAGGCGACGCTGTGTCAGGTAGGGACGTATGGCATGTCGCGGCAGGTAGCCGATCCCTGCGCCGCTAAGCAATAGGCTGATTTGGTATGCCGGATCATAGACCACGATATGTTGCGGTGTCTCCTGCCCCACGGTGGCGGGGCTGACAGCGAGCCTATCACCCATTACGATGGTTCGCTGCTCTCCGAGCTGATCCGGCGTCAGCGGGTGCCCGCTGCGGCTCAGGGGATGATCGGGCGTCATCGCCAGCAGGGTATCGATATAGCCCAGGCTTTGATAGGTATAGTCGCTATTCTCCGGCAGCAGGGGGGCCGTCCCAATGATGATATCAGCCATAACGCCGGGCTCGCCGCTTTGCCCGTTATGCGTTGGTGTATGGGGCATCAGGTGCAGACGGGTATGAGGGTGTGCCTGAATGAAGGCACCGATAACCGGGTCGAGAGTGTGCGGCAGGATGTAACCCTCCAGCGCAATGAAAATCTCCATTTCCCAGCCTGACTCCAGCAGCGTCGCCTGTAGCTCCAGCTCCTGCGCCTCGCTCAGCAGGCGGCGCCCCTTTTCCAGAATGATGCGTCCAGAACGGGTAAAGCGTGCGCGATGGCCGCTGCGGTCGAGCAGTTGCAGATTCAGGTTGCTTTCCAGCTTTTGCACCATGTAACTCAGGGCGGCGGGGGTTTTATACAGCGACTGGGCAGCCGCCGCGAAGCTGCCGTGTCGATCCAGCGCATCGAGGATCAGCAGTACCTCCAGATTTATACGCATGGGCGGCTCCGTCCGGGGTGCACCGCGTGCTGACGGCCGACCCGCTGTTCGTCGGGCGTGAACAGGGTATGACCCGTCAGAAAAATATGGGAATTGCATACGGTCAAACGCCGATTTATTTTTCTATTCGATGCTATAGATAAAAGAAAGATTTTCATCTTGCCATAACGCAAATTAACTGTCATATATCCCTTTGAATGGCTATGCAGATATATCTGTATATTTATCTTGGTTTGGTGAGTAAAGACAAAACCGCAGGTTATTATTTGCGCGGGTTGATTAATATTTTGCCGCCTGTGTAATAAATCTTATTTTGTTTTTATTCTAAATAGAAAGTGTTAATGAACTCTCCAGTAAATATATGCTAATTATTAATTAAGTGCGATGCTATTGGCTGCGTTGCAGAGAATTGTCTTTTCTATTTTGTCCAGTCGCTCATTGGTAACATGAAAAATATGTTGTGGACGATGCCGGAACACGGGCCACCCTGGGGCGTGTACCACGCAGTGGACGACATTTGTGCTGTGTCTGTGGCATAATGTGAACAAAATCACGTTAACCTATTGAGATTGTGCTGTGCTGATAAGTAACAACATCACCATGCAGTTTGGCAGTAAGCCGCTGTTTGAGAATATTTCTGTCAAATTTGGCGGTGGAAACCGCTACGGCCTGATCGGCGCTAACGGCTGCGGTAAGTCGACGCTGATGAAGATCCTCGGCGGCGATCTGCAGCCGACGGCCGGGAACGTCGCGCTGGATCCGAATGAGCGTCTGGGTAAGCTGCGTCAGGATCAATTCGCCTTTGAAAAATACAGTGTGATCGATACGGTCATCATGGGGCACCAGGAGCTGTGGGCGGTGAAAGAGGAGCGCGATCGTATCTACGCGCTGGCGGAGATGAGCGAAGAGGAGGGATACCGCGTCGCCGATCTGGAGGTCGCCTACGGTGAAATGGACGGCTACAGCGCCGAGGCCCGCGCCGGTGAACTGCTGCTGGGCGTCGGCATCCCGGTCGAACAGCACTATGGTACCATGAGCGAAGTGGCGCCGGGCTGGAAGCTGCGCGTGCTGCTGGCGCAGGCGCTGTTTTCCGATCCGGATATCCTGCTGCTCGACGAACCGACCAACAACCTGGATATCGATACCATCCGCTGGCTGGAGACGGTGCTGAACGAGCGCAACAGTACCATGATCATCATCTCCCATGACCGCCATTTTCTGAATATGGTGTGCACCCATATGGCCGATCTGGACTACGGCGAGCTGCGCATTTACCCGGGCAACTATGATGACTATATGACGGCGGCCACCCAGGCCCGCGAGCGCCTGCTGGCGGATAACGCCAAGAAAAAGGCGCAGATCGCAGAGCTGCAGTCGTTCGTCAGCCGCTTTAGCGCTAACGCCTCTAAGTCGCGCCAGGCCACCTCGCGCGCCCGTCAGATCGATAAGATCAAGCTGGACGATGTGAAGGCTTCCAGCCGTCAGAACCCGTTCATCCGCTTTGAGCAGGAGAAAAAGCTGTTCCGCAACGCGCTGGAGTTGACGGACCTGAGCAAAGGCTTCGATAACGGCCCGCTGTTCAGCGGGGTAAAGCTGCTGCTGGAGGCCGGCGAGAAGCTGGCGGTACTGGGGACTAACGGCGTCGGTAAATCCACCCTGCTGAAAACCCTGGTTGGCGATCTGACGCCGGACGCCGGCGGCGTCAAGTGGGCTGAAAACGCCCAGATAGGCTACTACGCGCAGGATCACGAGTATGAGTTTGAGCAGGATATGACCCTGTTCGACTGGATGAGCCAGTGGCGCCAACAGGGCGATGACGAGCAGGCCGTGCGCGGGTTCCTCGGTCGTCTGCTGTTTAGCCAGGAGGATATCAAAAAGTCGGTTAAGGTGCTCTCCGGCGGTGAGAAGGGGCGTCTGCTGTTCGGTAAGCTGATGATGCGCCGCCCCAACGTCCTGGTGATGGATGAGCCGACCAACCATATGGACATGGAGTCGATCGAGGCGCTGAACATTGCGCTGGAGCTGTATCAGGGAACGCTGATCTTTGTCTCTCACGACCGCGAGTTTGTCAGTTCGCTGGCGACCCGGATCGTGGAGATCACCCCGCAGAAGGTGGTGGACTTTGGCGGCGGCTACGAAGAGTACCTGCGCAGTAAAGGCGTCGATGAGTAAACGAACGGCCCTGTGGGGCCGTTTTTTTTCGGGGCACTGCGGCGGCAGTGCGCGCGTTGTCGCACGGCTGACGCCGCGCGATGCTCTGTTTTGTCGGAATACACCTATGGGGAGAGTGAACGCCAGTGTGTTAGGCTGTTACCCGTTTGGCGCATCGCGCACAGGATAAATAAGGATTTGATGATGAAGACATTCTCTATGATGATGGCGGGCATGATGTTAGCTGCTTCTTCTGTGAGCGCCTGGGCCGACCCGGTGGATCTCAGCCGCCAGCCGCTGGATAAGGTGGCGCCCTATCTTCAGGCAGAGCAGGGCATGACGCGTCAGGTTATCTATCTGCCTCCGCGCGCCGACGAGGAGTCGCTGCGGGTTGAGCTGTTGATCGGTAAAACGCTGCAGGTCGACTGTAACCGTCAGCGCCTGATGGGGCAGTTGGAAAGTAAGACTCTACAGGGTTGGGGATACGACTACCTGGTGATGGATAAGGTCAGCGGACCAATGGGAACGCTGATGGCCTGCCCGGACAGTCAGCGTCATCCGGCGTTTGTGACGGTTCACTTAGGCGACAGTGCGCTGCAGCGCTACAACAGCAAGCTACCGCTGGTGGTCTATGTGCCGCAGGGGGTGCAGGTGAAGTACCGCGTCTGGCAGGCCCAGCCGACGGTGATGGACGCGCAGATCAAATAACGTGTGGTGGTGGGCCGCTGGAGCCCGCTGCGATGGGGCGCCCGGGCGCCCGGGCGTCAGGCGGGTGATAGCGCGACGCAGCGATCCCCGTCCGCTTGCTGGCGATAGCTGCCGGGGGACGTGCCGTAGCGGCGTTTAAAGGCCCGGCTAAAGGTTTGCTGGCTATCAAAGCCGTACTGCAGCATGATCTCCATAATCTTCTTATTACTGCGCTGTAGCTCCGCCGCCGCCCGGATCAGACGGCGTTTGCGCACGTAGGCAGCCAGGCTGTAACCGGTGACCTCTTTAAACAGGCGCTGCAGATACCATTTGGAGTAACCCGCCCGTTCGGCGATATCGTCGATCAGAATACGCTTGTCCAGATTTTGTTCTATCCACTGAATTAATGCATCAACCAACAGCTGGTGTTGTCCCTGGGTTGTCATTGGGTGTCCCTCATCGCAGGCGTCGTGTACCTGTCTCCATAGTAGCGGAACAAAAATAGAGAGACTTATACAAAAACTAAGGCTTCTTGTTGTTTTGTAAAGAAACGTCAGCCAGATATTTCCAGGCGTAATAATCGCGGCAATACGGAGAGAATGTGGCGAACGCCGGCGAAGGTCGACCCCCGCCGGGCAGTGACTAGGCGGTGGCGCTGGCCAGTTTACTGGCGAAGCCGAGGAACATCAGGCCGACCATGGAGTTCCCCAGGCGGGCCAGGCGCTGCTTCTGTCCCAGAAAGCGGGCCAGCGCGGCGCCGGAGAAGATCAAAAATGTCATGTAGCAGATGCTGATACACTCCAGGATGGTCGCCAGGATTAAAAACGAGAGCCCGGTGTGAGCATAGTTTAGGTCGATAAACTGCACGAAGAAGGAGACATAGAACAGTATCGATTTAGGGTTGGTCAGGCTTAGCGTCAGCGCCTTACGGAAAGTATGGCTGACCTCGACGCGCTCCTCGTTGCTCTGACGCGGGGTATGGCGCAGGGCTGAATAGAGGATTTTTATCCCCAGATAGAGCAGGTAGAGCGCCCCGAGCATTTTGATTAGATTAAACAAAAACGGGGAGGAGCGGATCAGCGAAGCAATCCCTAAATAGGCCAGGAAAATCAGGGCACCATCGCCTATCAACACTGCGCTGGTGGCCTTATATCCTTCACGGATACCGCCGGTGATTCCGGTCTTGAGGACGAACAGTGTATTGGGACCTGGAACCAGAATGATGAATATCGTGCCTAGTATATATGTCCATATGTTAAGCACTCCAAAGCTTTCTAACACATAAACCTCGCTATAATTAGTTAATTATTCTTAATTATCAACTTGATGATGTTCGATTATTCTACACACTTTATACGTTGAATGGCAGAGGCAAGATGCAGGTTGTAGGGCGTTTCGTTGTGGCCTCTTATCCGGCGTCACCCCATCGCCAGACCGGGCTTTGCACGGCCTGGCGGGACAGGATTTCTGCGTGGTGCCCGGGTGGGACGCTAGGCGGTACAGCTGTCGACACTGGTCAAATGGTAAGTGCTGTGCAGATCGATCATTGTTGTCAGGTGGGCGTTGGCCTTCATCATCGCCTTGGGACGCGATTCAGCGCTGATGACAAAGGCGCCTTGCTCTTTGCTGGCGGTGGTTTTCCCGGTATTTTCCTCTCTCAGGGTGAGAATACGCTCATAACGGCAGAGAAACTGTTGCATGTGTAGCCTCGAATGGATCGTCGACGGGAGGTGACATCGCCACGGATGGCGGGTGCTCCCCGGCCCGAAACGCAGAAAAGCACCGTGCGTTGAAAAAATGAATGTCGGAGCGGTTGTGCGCCACCGCGGGGTACTTATGGGAAGCTGGATATAATTTATTTTTTTTAACATATTATTACCGACTTCGACCCGACGTGCTCCAGCGTGCGGTGTGCACGGACGATAGGAGGTGTTCCGCCGCTTCGCGGGATACTATTTAGTCTAATCATTATTGCGTTAGCGAACATATATATTTCTGAAATGGGTTGCAACCCGCCAGTATTGGCGGCATTTGTTCGGCCGCTTGCGTAAGCGTTGGAATACATTTGTGGATATGCTTATTTACGCAAACTTTCACCACATCTATGCGGAGGGGCGCAGTGAAATCCGGATTCAGTCGGCGGCCGTGTGGAATATTTGTACAGCTGATCTGCATAAAATTCCATAATTAGCAAAACTTATAACGATAAGCTGATTACGACAAATTCTATTATTAGCGTTAATTTCTGGGTTTTTACTTGAACGCAATATTTTATCGTGAGATTAATGGGGCGTCTTAGAACCAAAAGGTATAGGTTCTGTTTAATTCAAGGAGAAATATTATGTTGACGGCAATTTATTCTGGTGTTCGTGGTTCGATGCGTTGGGCTCTTATGCCGATCTATCGTGGGCATGGTGATTATACTTTATTGTTTACGGTGGTTTTTTTCTTTGGTATGAGCCTGGTTCGTTCAATGGCCTGGGGAGAAATGAACAGCTGGTATCATGTATTTATTAATATTCCTCTGCTGATGATTGCTTATGCGCTGGCCTGGACAGTGGAGCACGCCATTAAGGAGTAACGGTTTATTAAACAGGTAAGGGTTGATTTAATAACCTTCAACACAGTCTTCGGACGTTTCCCATGCCGCCTATTCCCGCGAGCCTAATGACATAGGCGGCATTATTCAATTCAATATATTTATATCCCTGTGCAGTATTTCTTCCTCTGCAATCGCACTGCATGCGCTTTAATATCGGGCATCGTCCTGAATCTCTCCGGCTGTCTTTGCGGACAGCGGTGTTGCCACTGTTGCGCATTTGTCGTTGTGGGCGGCGTTGTTAAACCCGACCTGCAGCGTTGCTATCGGCAGATGGCGGCCAATGATCACCAGCTGAGAACGGCGCGGTTCGCCGGGTGACCAAGGGGAGCCATAGTCAAAGCCGACCACCCGATGAATACCCTGAACCACCAGGCGGCAAGGTTGTTCGGCAATAGCCAGTATCCCTTTATAGCGCAGCATATCGTTGCCGTGGCATTCGACACACCGCTCCATAAAGGCGCCGATGCGCTGGAGATCCAGCTCTCCCCCCTCCAGCAGATGCGCCTGAATGGCGTCATCGACCGCGGTGGCGGGGGCTACTGCGGTGCGAAATGGCTGAAAGCGCGGTGCTGCCGCGGCGTGCGCCGTGACGATATGCAGCCCGCGGGAGAGGCTGAGATCGTCGCTGAGGGTGAAGGCGTGTAGATCCAGCCACAGGGCCGCCGGACAGATACCGTGCTCCACCAGGTACAGCCCGGCCCGCGAGTTGATACGCCGGATGCGGGCGATGACCGCCTCTCGCTGCGTATCGTCGACCCTATCGGCCTTGGTCAACAGGATACGATCGGCAAATCCCAGCTGGGCGGCGGCGACGGGATGCTCGTCCAGCTGGCGCGTCAGGTGCTGACAGTCGGCCAGTGCGATCACCGCGTCCAGACGCAGGGCATCACGCAGCGCGGGCTCGACAAAGAAGGTCTGCACGATCGGCGCGGGATCGGCCAAGCCGGTGCTTTCGATGATGATATGCTCAAACTGGAGCCGTCCGGCGCGGCGCTGGGCCAGCAGATCGCTCAGCGCCGCGCTGAACTCACCGCGTACGCTGCAACAGAGGCAGCCGTTGCTGAGCTCGGTGACTGAAACCGACGCATCGGCCTCCAGCAGGGCGCTGTCGAGGTTGACGGCGCCAAACTCATTCTCCACGATGGCCAGGCGCCGATCGGGGCCGCTGCGCAGATAGTGGTTGAGCAGGGTGGTTTTGCCGGCGCCGAGGAAGCCGGTCAACAGGGTAACGGAAACGGGGCTCTGCATGCTCTCTCCCTGGTTGGCGGGGCGCGTCGGCGCTCCGCGGATAAATAGCGCCGCGTGCTGCCTCTCAGCAGCAGCGGGTGCTGCCTTTGCCGCCGTAGCGGGCATCCTGGCGCTCGCGGAAAAAGTCCTCATAGCGCATCGGCGTCTGCTCGGGATGGGTCAGCCGCATATGCTGGACATAGTTATCGTAATCGGGCACGCCGACCATCAGCTTGGCTGCCTGCCCGAGGTATTTACCGGCCCTGGCCAGAGTATCGAACATAGCTCCTCCGTTGTTGTACCGCGTCGACGTACTGCACCGACGCGGTGTGGCCGCGCTCACACCTGACGCGGATGTTCAGGTAATTTATCCCCGTGCGGCGGTGGCGTCATCGCCTGGTAGGGCACCTCATGCGCGCTGGGCTGTGGGTTACGCAGCGCGGACAGCGCCGTTTTCAGAGAGAACAGCCCCAGCACCACCACCACCACCATAAAGAACAGGGTCAGCCCGGCGTCCAGGCGGTTGTTAAAGACCAGCTGTGCCAGCTGCGACTGGGTGTACTGCGCCGGAATGGCGCCGCTGTCGATCATCGCCTGGAACTTGTTGGCGATGGCGAGGAAGCCGACCCGCGGATCGGCGCTGAAGGTTTTCTCCCAGCCGGCGCTCATGGTGCAGATCAGCAGCCAGGTGGTCGGCAGCAGAGCGACCCAGGCGTAGGCCTGGCGCTTCATGCGGAACAGCACCACGGCGCACAGCATCAGCGCCATGCCCGCCAGCATCTGATTGGCGATGCCGAATAGCGGCCACAGGGTATTGATCCCGCCGAGGGGGTCGACCACCCCCTGGTGGAGAAAGTAGCCCCAGGCCAGCACGCACAGCGCGGTCGCCAGCAGGTTGGCCGGCAGCGAGTCGGTCCTCTTCAGCGACGGCGAGATCACGCCCAGCAGATCTTGTAGCATAAAGCGCGCCGCCCGGGTGCCGGCATCGACGGCGGTCAGGATAAACAGCGCTTCGAACAGGATGGCGAAGTGATACCAGAAGGAGACATCCATCATCCCACCGAGGGCGCCGTGCAGGATATAGGCCATGCCGACCGCCAGTGTCGGCGCGCCGCCGGCGCGGGAGATAATGCTCTGTTCGCCCACCTCGCTGGCGATGGCATTCAGGGCATCCGGTGTGATATGGAAGCCCCAGCTGCTGACCACCTGGGCAGCGGAGGCCACCACGTCGGCGCTGCCGGCCGGTGCCAGGATTGCCAGCGGACTGTTCATGGCAAAGTAGACCCCCGGATCGATGACGCAGGCGGCAACCAGCGCCATGATGGCGACAAAGGACTCCATCAGCATGCCACCGTAGCCGATAAAACAGGCCTGATTTTCATTGGCCAGCATTTTTGGGGTGGTTCCCGAGGCGATCAGGGCGTGGAAGCCGGAGACCGCCCCGCAGGCGATGGTGATAAACAGGAAGGGGAACAGATCCCCGGCCCAGACCGGCCCGCTGCCGTCGATAAAGCGGGTCAGCGCAGGCATCTGCAGGGTCGGGCGCATGATCAGGATGCCGATGGCCAGCCCGACGATGGTGCCGATCTTCAGAAAGGTGGAGAGGTAGTCGCGCGGCGCCAGCAGTAGCCATACCGGCAGCACCGAGGCGACAAAGCCGTAGCCGACCAGCATCCAGGTCAGCTGAATCCCGCTAAAGTCAAAATAGGGGCCCCAGACCGGGCTTTCGGCGACCCATCCGCCGGAGATGATGGCAAAGATCAGGCAGACCAGGCCAAGGATCGACACTTCACCGATGCGTCCCGGCCGCAGGTAGCGGGTATAAATACCCATGAAGATCGCCAGCGGAATGGTGAAGGCGACGGTGTAGGTCCCCCACGGGCTGTGGGTCAGGGCCTTCACGACGATCATCGCCAGCACCGCCAGGATGATCACCATGATCATGAAGGTGGCGATCAGGGCGATCACCCCGGCGGTGTTGCCCATCTCGGTCTTCACCAGCTCTCCCAGCGAGCGGCCGTCGCGGCGGGTGGAGACGAACAGCACCATAAAGTCCTGCACCGCACCGGCCAGAACCACCCCCGCCAGCAGCCACAGCATGCCCGGCAGATAGCCCATCTGGGCGGCGAGCACCGGGCCGACCAGCGGACCGGCGCCGGCGATCGCGGCAAAGTGGTGGCCAAACAGCACCTTCTTATCGGTCGGGACATAGTCCAGGCCATCGTTGTGGCGCACCGCCGGTGTCATGCGCGTGGCATCGACCCCCAGCACGCGTTTGGCGATATAGAGCCCGTAGTAGCGATAGGCGATCAGATAGACGCACACCGCCGCCACGACGATCCACAGCGCATTGATCTGCTCGCCGCGGTTCAGGGCGATGTAGCCGAGCGAGAAGGCGCCGAGGAGCGCCAGCGCGATCCAGAGGAGGTACTTACCAAGATTATCCATAACATTCCTTTTGCTTTTATTTTTCATGCACAGACAAATGGGTTTGCATATAAACAACAATGCCTATGAATAATAATGGAGCGCTCCGCCCGCGATGTTACATTTGGTAATGTTTTGTCGATCTTGCAGAAAGGATCACTGATTGCGCTTGTACAAGATGCAACGAGAGGCGTTATTGCGTGATAAACCCGCGGAAGAAGGCACAGAAAATAGAGGGCAATGGCGCGTCTCTCGTCGGATACGGCTATCGACCGCGCGCGTATTGGCGGCGAGAATTATCTGATTAATGGATATGCGATAGTAATCAATATGCCAATCGGCGCAGAAAAGCGCGGGGGAAAGAGGGGAGGACGAGGGGAAGGAATAAGCTGCGAAGGCCGAGGGATATCGGCCTCCGAAACGGTAAACTCAGGCGTGGCTCAGCTCCAGAGGGCTTTCATAGCCGTGCGCCTGGGCATCGCGGATACAGTCGGCGCGCTGGCGAAAGGTGGCGCCAGAGCAGCAGATAATATATCCGGTTGGCTCCACTTGGCACCAGCGCCACTGGTCATTGGCGATGTTATAGAATTTCCAGTAGGTTTCGTTTTGTACTTGATTCATTTTTTATAACCCGAAGATCGGTGTGCGGCTGACCACAGAGGACAGGCGCGACGGTTAACAGCGTTGAGATAATCGCGGGCGGCATGAAAACGTGGATGACGCCGACGGTGGCCCCCCGAACAGGAAACGCAGCGGTGTTTGCGCAATGAGAAGGGGGCGTAGGCGTGTAACGATTTTCACAGCCAGAAAGCGGCTTGAGCCTCCCTACGGTTCGCCGGGCGCGGTATCCCGCGTCGGCGCTGACCATTTTACTCTGCGTGATGGCGATCAACAATGAGCCTTTGTTAACAGTTTATACAAAATCATCCACTGTCTGCAGGCCGCGGTGAAAAAAGTTGCGCCAGCGCGACGCGAATGAACAGAGTTTGCGCAAATGGCCGGCGGCATCCGGTGCTCGGTGCATGGCGCATCAGGGAACCCCTTGTAGGGATGTCTTCGTCGCGGGCAATGTTCTACCATAGTGATACCCTATTTTTGACCTCGTTAAATGGAAGTCCAATGCGTCAACTAATTGTGCTGCTCCCCCTGGTGGTAATGCTGAGCGCCTGTAGCAGCCATAAACCGAAAATCGCGGCACCGGAGACGGCGGAGCAGGCGCTGAGCCGTAGCCAGTCGGGGGGATTTACGCTGGCGCCCGAGCACGCGCAGTATCAGCCGACCGGCGACTTTGTCCATAGCCCCGCCGCCGCCCAGTTTATCGATACGATGGTGCGTGAGCATGGATTCGAGCGCCGCCAGCTGGAGACGGTGCTGTCGCAGACCCAGCGCCTGGACTATGTGCTGCGCCTGATGGATCGGCAGGCGCCGACCAGCCGCCCGCCCGCCGGGCCAAACGGTGCCTGGCTGCGCTATCGCGACAAGTTTATTACGCCGGACAATATTCAGAACGGCGTGCAGTTTTATAACCAGTATCATGCCGAACTGCTGCGGGCGCAGCAGATCTATGGCGTGCCGCCGGAGATCATCGTCGGCATCATCGGGGTAGAGACCCGCTGGGGGCGGGTGATGGGCAAGACGCGCACTATTGATGCACTGGCCACGCTGGCCTTCGCCTATCCGCGTCGCGCCGACTACTTCCGCGGCGAGCTGCAAACCTACCTGCTGATGGCGCGTGAGGAGGGTAAGGATCCGCTGACGCTGCGCGGCTCGTTCGCCGGTGCCATGGGCTACGGCCAGTTTATGCCCTCGGCGTTTCAGGCCTATGCGGTCGACTTCAACGGCGACGGCCACGTGAACCTGTGGGACCCGGTGGACGCCATCGGCAGCGTGGCCAGCTATTTTAAAGGGCACGGCTGGACGCCTGGCGCCGCGGTCGCGGTGCAGGCCAACGGTCAGGCGCCGGGGCTGGATAACGGCTTTAAGACCCGCTACTCGGTGAGCGAGCTGGCGCAGGCGGGGTTGTCACCCCGGAGCGCGCTGGAGGATGGGCATCAGGTCAGCCTGCTGCGCCTTGATGTCGGCAGCGGTTACCAGTACTGGTACGGTCTGTCCAACTTCTACACCATTACCCGCTATAACCACAGCACCCACTACGCCATGGCCGTATGGCTGCTGGGCGAGTCGGTGGTCCGTTCCGCGGGACGCTGATCCCGCCGTGTCCCCGCGCGGCGTCAGGGCCTGCCGCGGGGACGTTCTCTACGCTGTCCCGTTTTCTCGCCGCCGCGCCGATGCCTCGACGCTTGCGCTTGTGTCGTCTTTGTTTTAGTATTTTCTTAATTAAGTGTTTGCTAAAATAAAGGTGAAGATGATGGATGTCCCCCCCCCGCTACAACAGTTGCAGGTCAGCGCCGATCGGGCGTCAGCGCTGCTGAAGGCCATGGGCCATCCCCAGCGTCTGCTGATCCTGTGCATTCTGCTGGGGCAGCCGCGCGCCGGGGCCGGCGAACTGGCCCGCGCCGTCGGCCTAACGGCTTCGGCGACCTCCCAGCATCTGGCCAGGATGCGCGCCGAGGGGCTGATCGCCAGTGAGCGGGAGGGCACCCACGTACTCTATATGATCCAAAATCCGGCGATCGCCCAGATCATCGCCACGCTCAAAACCTACTATTGCCCATAACGGGAGGCAGCTATGCAGGTGAATACCCTTACACCGCGTCAGGCCAGCGAGATGCTGGCGCAGGGCGCCCGGCTGATCGATATCCGCGATGCGCAGGAGTATGCGCGTGAACACGTTGCCGGAGCGACGCTGGCGCCGCTCTCCGACTGGCAGAAGGGGATGCCGCTGACGCCGTCGCCGTCGGGAGCGGTGATTTTTATGTGTCAGTCCGGAATGCGTTCGGACAGCAACGCGGCGCTGCTTGTCTCCCGCGTGGCGCCGGGCCGGGCCTATGTGATGCAGGGGGGGCTGGCGGCCTGGAAGCAGGCCGGTCTGTCGACGGTGGAGGATCGGCGTCAACCGTTACCGCTGATGCGTCAGGTGCAGATCGCCGCCGGCTCATTGGTGTTATTGGGGGTGATTCTGGGGTATGGCGTGTCGGCGGGCTTTTTCCTGCTCTCCGCTTTTGTCGGCGCCGGTCTGCTGTTTGCCGGGATCAGCGGCTTTTGCGGTATGGCGCGTCTCCTGATGAAGATGCCGTGGAACCGTCGCCTGATCCAGTGATACGTTCAGGCCGCCCAGAGAACCATGGGTAGCCTGAGCGCGATTAAGCCCCCTTGGTGGGTATCGGGAAAGGTGCTCTCGCCGCGGTGTACAGGCGGATCGGGCGATCGCGAACCTGCTGCAGAGGGTGTGCTGGGCGCGGATCTGACTTTCCGGCTGCTGGGTCTGTGCCATCGGCAGGTGTTTATCGACGCCCAGCAAGCTCTTCTGTACCACCTCCTCACTCTGCTTACCGTAGGCCTTGCAGATGCTGGTTTTGATGGGCGCGATCGATTTCTCCTTCCCCATGGTGCCGGAGAGGGCAAAAACAGAGCTGTATTGAGGGTATTGAGGACGATTGGCCTACCGGGCGCATTCCAGCTCCTCGCTGGAAATAAAAGAGCCTGATTGGAAAGAGAATAAGTAAGGGATGGTGCAGCCTGTAGTGGTTGCAGGCTGACGATACCGTTACCTCTTATTACCGCGCTTCTCTCCCGCACGTAGTGCGGCACTGGGCAGGCAGCGAAGCTGTTATTTACGGATTGGTAAAGGATGAAATGATTGAATAGTAGGTTATTGACTGTGTCGTACTGTCGGCGTTGCTGCTGGCCGACTGCGCATCCAGGGTGCCGGAGGAGGAGAAATACGGCAATTATTTTATCCCCGATGAAAATATCACCCGGAAAATGACGGCGTTGGGCCAGCCGATGTTGTACTGGTGGGCGCCCGGGATGGATATGAAGCAGTTTAGCAGCCTGATCTTATGCGTCGCGCCCGAAGACAACGGCGAAGAGCACCAGCGCGGAAAGGCGATGACGGTATCAGCCACGCCGCGTCTGGTCTCAAAGAAGCCGGACAGGCGCCCTTGCCAGGTATTATCCCCGTCAGGCTGACGGACTTGAGCAGCACCGGTCAGTTGAGCATGTCGCAGGTAACGCCGAACAGTGTCTGAACCAACAGGATCCCTCTGTAGCCCGGCATGGTGCTCAGGTACAGGCCGATCAGGCCGGTAGCGATCAGCGCCGCCAGCCCATGGCTTTTCAGATCTTCATGCGGCGTCAGGATAAAGGTGAGCCTGCTGTGCTGGTGATGCTGGCGCTGGGCCGGGATATCGGCGCGGATTTGGCTCTGTACCTGACTCAGGGGACCTTCATCACGTGGGTAGACCCGCACCGAACTGGAGCCGTACTCCTCGGCGAGGGCGCCAGTTCGGTGCGTCTGTACAAACAATAGATACGGCGGGAGAGCGTGATGAGGTGTGAGGCCTCTTGCAGAAGTAACCGGGAGGCGCCGCGACGACGCTTCCGGGGGCCGTCTTAGAACAGGCTGGCACAGACGTTAATCGACAGACCAAGGATGGCCATGTTGAATACAAAGGAGATCACCGACTGCAGCAGAACAATTTTGCGCATCTCCTGAGATCCAACGCAGACGTCGGCGGTCTGCGAGGCGACGGCGATGGTGAATGAAAAGTACATAAAGTCCCAGTAGGAGGGCGCCTGGATCTTGTCGGGAAACAACAGCCAGGGCTCCTCCTGATGGGAATTGGAATAGAACAGGTGGGCGTAGTGCATGGTAAAGCCCATCGGCAGCAGCAGCCAGGAGGAGAGCAGCGTAGAGCCGGTGATAATGAAGTGCAGGATCTTCTGATGGCCACTGATCTGCCCGGCGGTGGCCAGCTCCAGAAACAGCACCAGTACGCTGATGCAGCAGCCGATGACGACGAAGAAGATCACCATCTTGGCACTCTCATCTTCCAGCCGGGTGATTTTGCGGATATCGTGGGCCTTGCGGTTGACGATTTTGGCCAGCAAAAAGAGAATGTACAGCCAGGCGAAGACGTTCCAGCCAAACATCAGGCGGATCGCCGGAGAGAACAAAGGCGTAAGGCAGAGATAGATGACGGTGGCCATCAGTATGGAAAAGAGAAAGCGTGGCCGCCCGTGTAGATAGTGCCTTATTTTACGATAGCCGCGGGTTACGCATGGATTCATTCCAAAAATGTCCTGATTGCCGGAGAAGGGAAAGCGTTGCGCCATTAAGAACAGTGCACTCATTTTAACAATCCTGCCGCAGGGAAGCCATGCCGTGATGAATCGAGCGTATCAGCGCCGTAGTGGGGTGGCGAACCCGATATCGGGAGCGATTGTAAGTACCCCGCATAATCGAGCCATTCAGATTTAGAGATCCTCCGGCATAATCAATCAGCCAACGAAGGAGATTATTGCGCTTAACTTATTGTTTTATAATTGTTAATTATTCTGAATAAGGATAAAAAACGGCGGCCGCTGCGTAATCCCTCACCACTGGCTACGCCGGCAGCACTGAATCAGAGCTGGCCTGTCGATTTTATGCCCGATGCCCTGGCCTGTGGGCCTGTGGTCGTCTTTTCCGCACATTCAATGTGGTTGATGACTTTAACCGTGAGGCGTTATCGATTGAAATCGATCTGAATCTGTCAGCTACTGTGAGTCGTCTGTGTACTCGACAGGATCGCGGCAAACCGCGGCTATCCGGTTATGATGTGCATGGATAATGGGCCGGCATTTATCTCTCTGGCACTGGCGGTATGGGCAGAGAAACATGCAGTAAAACTTGAGTTTATCCAGTCGGGTAAGCCGACGCAGAACGCTTTCATTGAGCGTTTTAACCGGACATACCGTACAGAAATACCCGATTTTTATCTGTTCAGGACGCTGGATAAAGTGCGGGAAATCACGGGAAAATAGTTGTTAGAATATAACTGTGAACGCCCGCATGAATCACTGAACAATATGATGACGGAGGAATGCCGGCAGCACCATTATTCGGCCGAGATCTCAAAAAATGCATGGAAATAAAATAGGTCTATTTATACGCCCATCACCTAAAAGTTCGATTTATTCAACAATGATTATCTCCAGTGACTATCACGCATATGGCGCGTTATGGTTGGTATAATGCTTTACTCAGGGATATATTAGTCAATATCACTTATATGATTTATATTATGATCTCTTGGATGATTCATATCATGGGTGAAGTCATGAGCTACCGTGCTACGCCTGGCTGTATTTTCAGGGTTGAACGCCGGATTTGTTGGAAGATATGCATTTCTTAAATGGTGCTCCGGATAGCGATCTCCACTAACACGAATTCCTTCCCCGTGATATCCTCTTACTGTAGCCTGTTTAAACCCATTCTCATAAAGCGATTTTGCTAAATACTGGGCAGGAGCATAATCTGTTTTCTCACCTATAGGGAGGAAAGAGAGACCAAGGAGATTGATCGGTGAATGGTGTGGATCAGAGTGCTTATCTACGTCATGCTTTGTTACATCATCGACTAG
>NZ_AFJI01000027.1 GCF_000264785.1 Edwardsiella ictaluri ATCC 33202
AAATATTTTGGCATTCCAAGGAATGCTTAATACGAATCTTGCGAGTGCCCACACAGATTGTCTGATAATTTGTTAAAGAGCAGTGACTTAGCAAGTTATCCTTACCAAGTCGAGGTGGCGTATATTACGCTTTCCTCAGTGAGTGTCAACGTTTAATTTACCGTTTCTCTCTCACTCTCCCCGGCTCATCCTGTGATGTTGTTCACATGTGCCGTGTCGATGGAGGCGCATTATAGGGCCTGTTTTACCGGGCGCAACCGCTATTTTGCCCCAAATGAACCGAATGGCGCATTACACAGCAATTGAACTACTTATACCTCATTACACACAGAGTTATCCACAAAGGTGGCGCTGGCAAAAATTTGTCGAGCTTTACGCAAACGTTTTCGTTAAAATCATCGCGCATCAACATTCCGCTTCATTCGCAGCAAATTCTAATGGGTATATATAAGTAGGATTTACTGCGATCCATTGCCGAGGGATATAACCACCATGCAACACAGTCGTCCTGTTCGCCGCGCACTGCTGAGTGTCTCCGATAAATCCGGTATCGTCGAATTCGCCCAGGCCTTACATCTACGCGGCGTTGAACTGCTCTCCACCGGCGGTACCGCCCGCCTCCTGTCACAGGCCGGCCTGCCGGTTACCGAGGTTTCCGACTACACGGGCTTTCCTGAGATGATGGATGGACGTGTCAAGACCCTGCATCCCAAGGTTCACGGTGGGATCCTCGGACGTCGCGATCGCGACGCAGCCGTTATGCAGCAGCATGGTATTCAGCCCATCGATATGGTCGTCGTCAATCTCTATCCCTTTGCTCAAACCGTTGCGCGTCCCGACTGTTCGCAGGAGGACGCGGTGGAGAATATCGATATCGGCGGGCCGACCATGGTGCGCTCCGCGGCGAAGAACCATAACGATGTGGCTATCGTGGTTAACAACGGTGACTTTGAGAACATTATTGCCGAAATGGATGCCCACCACGGAGCCCTGACGCAGGCCACCCGCTTCGACCTAGCCATTAAGGCCTTTGAGCATACAGCCGCCTACGACAGTATGATCGCCAACTACTTTGGTTCGCTGGTCGCCCCCTACCACGGCGATATCCATAGTCCAAGCGGCCGCTTCCCGCGGACGCTAAACCTTAATCTAGTAAAAAAACAGGATATGCGCTACGGCGAAAACGGCCACCAGCAGGCCGCCTTTTATATTGAGGAGCCACAGGTTGAAGCCTGCATCGCTACTGCCCAGCAGCTTCAAGGGAAGGCGCTGTCCTACAATAACATCGCCGATACCGACGCCGCGCTGGAGTGCGTCAAAAGCTTTACCGAGCCGGCCTGCGTCATCGTCAAACATGCCAACCCCTGCGGCGTTGCGCTCGGCGACGATCTGTTCGATGCCTATGAGCGTGCCTACCAGACCGATCCCACCTCCGCCTTTGGCGGCATCATCGCCTTTAACCGCACGTTGGATGCCAAGACCGCTCAGGCTATCATCACGCGCCAGTTCGTTGAGGTCATCATCGCGCCCCATGTGACTGAGGATGCCCTGGATCTCCTCAGCGCCAAGCAAAACGTGCGCGTTCTGGCCTGTGATGAGTGGGATGTCCGCGTCCCCGGCCTGGACTTTAAACGGGTCAATGGGGGGCTATTGGTGCAGGATCGCGATCTGGACATGGTGGATGCCGCCGATCTGCGCGTGGTCACCGAACGCCAGCCCAGCGAGCAGGAGCTGCGCGATGCCTTGTTCTGCTGGAAAGTCGCCAAGTTTGTTAAGTCCAACGCCATCGTCTATGCACGGGATAACATGACCGTTGGCATCGGGGCCGGACAGATGAGCCGGGTCTATTCAGCCAAAATTGCCGGTATCAAAGCCGCGGACGAGGGTCTACAGATCGCCGGATCCGTGATGGCATCCGATGCCTTCTTCCCATTCCGTGACGGTATCGATGCCGCCGCCGCCGTCGGGATCCGCTGCGTCATCCAGCCGGGGGGCTCTATCCGCGATGACGAGGTCATTGCCGCCGCTAACGAACACGACATCGCCATGATCTTTACCGGCATGCGCCACTTCCGCCACTAAGCTAATCGCCGCGGGCCTCCCGCGGCTCACAGGTGACCATCATGAATATTTTGATTATCGGCAGCGGTGGGCGTGAACATGCCCTGGCTTGGAAAGCGGCCCAGTCTCCGCTGGCCGAACGCGTATTTGTCGCGCCGGGCAACGCCGGCACTGCGCAGGAGCCTGCGCTGGAGAACATCAATATCCCTGCGACCGATATCGATGCGTTGGTTGCGTTTGCTTTGCACCATCAGGTCGGGCTCACTATCGTCGGCCCAGAGGCGCCGCTGGTGCTCGGGGTGGTCGACGCCTTCCGCGCGGCGGGGCTGACTATCTTCGGCCCGAGCCAAAGCGCCGCCCGCCTCGAAGGCTCCAAAGCGTTCAGCAAAGACTTCCTGGTGCGTCAGCGCATCCCTACCGCCGCCTACCGTAATTTTACCGAGATCGAGCCGGCGCTGGCCTACGTGCGTGAACAGGGCGTGCCGATCGTGATCAAGGCCGATGGACTGGCCGCAGGTAAAGGGGTGATCGTCGCGATGACGCTGGAAGAGGCCGAGGCCGCCGTCCACGATATGCTGGCCGGTAACGCCTTTGGCGATGCAGGGCACCGCATTGTCGTCGAGGCGTTTCTGGAAGGAGAAGAGGCCAGCTTTATCGTGATGGTCGACGGCGAACACGTGCTGCCGATGGCCACCAGCCAGGATCATAAGCGGGTTGGCGATGGTGACAGCGGCCCCAATACCGGCGGTATGGGAGCCTATTCGCCGGCGCCGGTGGTCAGCGATGCGGTGCATCAGCGGGTCATGGAGCAGGTGATTTGGCCAACCGTACGCGGTATGGCGCAGGAGGGCGCCCCCTATACCGGTTTCCTGTATGCCGGCCTGATGATCTCTGCCGACGGCGAGCCAAAGGTCATTGAGTTTAACTGTCGCTTTGGCGATCCGGAGACTCAGCCCATCATGATGCGCATGCAGTCCGATCTGGTCGCGCTGTGCCTGGCCGGTGCCAATGGCACCCTGGATCGCCAGTCATCGGTATGGGATCCACGCCCCGCACTGGGCGTCGTATTAGCCGCGGGCGGATACCCAGGCGACTATCGTCAGGGCGACCTCATTCACGGTCTCACCCCTGGCTGCGCGCAGGCCAAGGTGTTTCACGCCGGAACCCGGCTGAATGCACAGGGCGAGGTCGAAACCTGCGGTGGACGGGTGCTGTGCGCGACAGCGCTGGGCGAGGACATTGCCGAAGCGCAGCGCAATGCCTACCGTCTGGCTGATGGGTTGAGCTGGGAGGGCGGATTCTGCCGCCGCGATATCGGCTACCGGGCGCTACAGCGCTAGCGCTCAGACTATCAAGCCGGCGCTAAGTCGGCTTTTACACTGTTTTTTCCGTCGGTGCCCAAGCGCAGATATTATGATTGGCGACCTGCAGTAGCTGTGCGCCCTCCGGAGCCGACAGCCAGGCCACCCATAGCGGGCCACGGCTATTGGCCTCTCGCCGCGCCAGCTGTGCCGCCTGCCAGCCGGAGAGCGGCAGCGGCGAGACCTGACCATCGCAGCGAGTAAATATTCCCCCCTGCCAACGCCCCTGGATGAGATTTACCCCACCGGCCACCAGCGTCGCCGCCATCTCCTGCGCATGGCGGGCCTGATACTGGGCTTTGGCGACCTCGTCGCTCCCCGGCATCTCCTTGCTCCCGTTGCGCAGACGCTGCATATAGCTTAGCGCGCCCTGCATATCGAAGCGCAGCTGCAGCACATCATCATTACCCTGTCCCGTCTGCTGCAGGATCTGGTACAGATATCCGGCGCGGTAGGTATAGCGATCGATCTGTGTCTCGGTGCCATCCAGCGGGGTGAATACCCGCATCATCGCCTGAGGCTGATGCCCCGCTCCCTCTAGGCGCCAGAGTCGAACGATCCCGCCATCCGCGATATATCCCGTCGCAGTAAACGGCGCCACCGGCACAGCAGAATGGCAGCCGGTCAGCAGCAGTGCGACCGGCAGCAGCCCACGTACCCGGTGGCACATAGACAAAAGGGGCGTCATCGCCCCCTCAACTACATATCCTGCGCTTACCACGCGTGGCTTATTACTTCACCGCGTCTTTCAATGCCTTGCCAGAAACGAATGCCGGTACGTTGGCGGCAGCAATTTTGATCTCTTTGCCGGTCTGTGGGTTACGACCAGTGCGCTCGTTACGATGATTCACTTTAAAAGTACCAAAACCAACCAATTGTACAGCATCGCCTGCTTTCAGAGACTCAGTAATGGCAGCCAGGGTAGACTCCAGGGCGGCCTTCGCCTGAGCCTTGGACAGATCGGCCTTGTCTGCAATTACATCAATCAGCTGAGTCTTATTCATAAGTTATCCTTACAGTGTGTTTATCGTTTGCAAAGCATCGAGTGCGACGGATATGCCAATTGACAGCACTCTCCTGCATACACGCACCGATAGCCACTTCTTTTACGCCCCCCAAATGTAGAACAAGCTGGGGGCGAATGTGAAGTCTTATAGGGCGACAAATCAGGTGTTAAATCACGTTTTGCCGTCTTATTGTGCTAATTCAATACCAATATTGCTCACGCCAGCCTCACGCAGGTCTGCGCGCAGCCCTTTTATCAGTTCCAGATCGCGCTCTTCCGCTTCACTCAGCAGGCGATAAATCTCCCACTGAATATCTAATTCGTCCTGGATCGCCGGTAATGTCTTCAGTTCGTCATCGCTCATTTCCCACCCTGACTGCGTCATTTCCAGCATGCCCACCGTATGCAGAGAGGTTTCACTCACGGCAATGGCATGCGCCAGCATCTCACCGCCCAACTGCGCGTGCAGGATCTCGCTCAGCGCAACACAGGCATCGATCGCCGGGTAGACACCATACATATCGTAGGTATCGGCATCGGGGATCGCCGCCTCTAGCTTTTCCAGCTGACTGTCGAAGTTAATTTTGACGTCTTTAACCGTCAGAAGCTCCCAGACCAGATCCAGAATGCGGCGATACACCGCCGCCTCGCCAAAGGCGCTCTGCTGGCAAAAAGCCTGGTAGTTGGGGTACATCCGCTCAGTAAGACAAGCCATAAAGGTTAGCTGTTGCCAGCTTTCCAACTTTTCCAGACGTTTATGAATGGGATTACGCAGCATGCTGAAGTCTCTCTCGATTATCTGCGGCGCAGTCTAACCGAATTGTGGGAAAAACCCTACGGCTGCACCTGATTATAGGAATCTTTATCCATCGTCCGTTTACATTTATTCCAGCGCAATCGCCGATCGCGGCTGTGCGGCTTGCCAGCGTAGAAAAGCCGGACGTCGCGAGGCGATGGCATCAGCCCAGCGGGTCGGCTCAGGTAAACGGTATCCGCGCAGACAACGCTGTACCCACGTCAGCGCGCTGTCCGTACTCACGCGATGACCACCGGAGATGAACAACGGATGACAGCGAGCCTTGCTACGCAGCACCCAACCAAGCTGCTCGGTCCCATCCATGAGCGCCACCGCCGACCCCGGCGTCTCATCCAGCGGCGCCGACTGTCCGCACAAACGCCGTTTAGCAATTCCGATGGTGGGTACATCGGCCAGCAGACCAAAATGGCTGGCGATCCCAAGGCGGCGCGGATGGGCGATCCCATGACCGTCCACCATCACCAGCTGGGGACGATGCTGCAGCAGCCCCCACGCCTGCAGCAGGGCCGGGTACTCACGAAACGAGAGAAAACCGGGAATATAGGGCATCTGGGTCTCAATACGGGCAACCTGATACTCCACCAGCGTCAGCTCGGGATAACGCAGTACGGCCAGCGCGGCACGGGTTACCAGGCCATCCTGCTCAAACCCAACGTCGGCGCCGGCGATAAATGCCGGGGTCTCCCAGCGATCTACCTGCTCCACCTGTACAGCCCGGGCCCGCTGCTCACTACGTAACGCCGGCAAATCCATCAGTTAATTATCCCGTTAGCGATGATAAGGTACCGACAGCCGGTGCACCGCATCGACAAACACGCCGGCGTGTTTAGGAGGGACATCCGGGTGGATACCGTGTCCCAAATTGCATATGTGCCCCTCGCCCTGACCGAAACCGGCCAGGATCGTCTCAACCTCTTGCTCAATACGCGCCGGCGGCGCATACAGCAGTGAGGGATCCATATTGCCCTGCAGCGCCACCCGACCGCCAACCCGACGGCGGGCATCCGCAATGTCGCAGGTCCAGTCCAGTCCCAGAGCATCGCAGCCCGTATCAGCCATCGCCTCCAGCCACTGACCACCGCCCTTGGTGAACAGGGTCACAGGTACCCGGCGGCCTTCGCTCTCACGCTGTAGGCCATCGACGATCTGGTGCATATAGCGCAAAGAGAACTCGCGATAGTCACGTCCGGTCAGCACGCCCCCCCAGGTATCAAAAATCATCACCGCCTGCGCCCCGGCGCGGATCTGCGCATTCAGATACAGAATGACGCTTTGCGCCAGCTTATCCAGCAGCAGATGCAGCGCCGCCGGATCAGAGAACATCACCTTCTTGATTTTAGTAAAGGCCTTGCTGCTGCCGCCCTCTACCATATAGGTCGCCAGCGTCCAGGGGCTGCCGGAGAAACCGATTAACGGTACGTCGCCGCGCAGACTGCGACGAATGGTACGCACCGCGTCCATGACATAGCCCAGCTCCTGTTCAGGATCGGGGATCGGGAGCCGTTGGATATCAGCGTGGCAGGTCACAGAATGGGTAAAGCGCGGCCCCTCGCCGGTCTCGAAGTAGAGACCCAGCCCCATGGCATCCGGCACGGTCAGTATGTCAGAAAACAGGATAGCCGCATCCAGTGGGAAACGACGCAGCGGCTGCAGCGTTACCTCGCAGGCCAGCTCGGCATTTTTGCACAGGGCGATAAAATTACCGGCCTGCGCGCGGGTGGCGTTGTACTCCGGCAGATAGCGCCCCGCCTGGCGCATCATCCATACCGGGGTCACATCAACCGGCTGGCGCAGCAGCGCACGCAGGTAGCGATCGTTTTTCAGTTCGGTCATCCTTCGGCTCCCATTATTATTTGATGGCATTGTAGCATGTGGTCTGCTTATTCATGCTGCACCCGGCACAGCGCGACGGTGTCCTCGATCAGGCGACGGGCCACGGTACCGACCGGAGGTAACTGTGGCAAACGATCATAGCGATACCAATCGGCCTCCTGCAGCTCTTTGGGATCGTGACACAGATCACCGGCAGCATAGTCAGCCAGAAAAGCCATCATCAGCGAATGGGGAAACGGCCACGGCTGCGAGGTCACATAGCGCAGATTCTTCACCTGTAGTCGGCTCTCCTCAAAAATCTCCCGTGCCGCAGCCTGCTCCAAGGTCTCTCCCACTTCGACAAAGCCGGCCAATACGGTATAGATTCCGTTACGATGGCGATTATGCCGCGCCAGCAGAATATGGTCATCACGGCGAATGGCAACGATGATGCAGGGTGCGATCTGTGGGTAATAGCGCTGCTGGCAATGGGCACAGAGGCGAACCCACTCCTGCTGGCCCGCATGCATCGGGTGTCCGCAGTAGCCGCAGAAACGATGGGACTGGAAAAACTCCGCCAGCTGTACGCCGCGTCCGGCCAGTTGAAACAGGCCGCGATCGGCATCGATCAGCTGACGCACTGACGCCATGTCCTGCGGGTACGTCAGACACAGCAGCCATACCGGCATGCCTTGCCACTCGCCAATGCGATATGCCATCTTGCCGACCAAATGCCACTGCGCAGCGCTACCGTAGGGCAGTTCGCCCTCTGGCAGCCAAATACGCCCCCGATCGCTGACCACCCACCAGCCGCTATCACTTTCACTCAATTGCTGTGCCATTGTCACCGTATACACCTCTTACGCTCGATGAGCATGCCTGGCTTCCCCCGCGCAGGCAACGCCACATCAAGTCTACGTCATTACTAAACATATTATTAACAATGCTTGCAGTTTCGTAGGCCGCTCCTTACACTGGCTCTTGCATCGCAGGCTCCACCTGCGTTGTGCTATCTTGTCGGAGTGCCTAGCTGATACACTGTATCACGGGCTGAGACCGTTGATTCGGGATCCGCGGAACCTGATTGGGCTAATACCCACGAAGGGAACAAGAGTAATTATCACGCTGAACCGGGCTCAAGCCCTTTTGCAACGTTCATCACTATTCATTACTCCTCTCCGAGCTCCAGACAAGCAATTTTTCCCCTGTAACACCGTTGATGGCAGGAATTTGCTATGTCTACCCTAACTCACAGCGACGCGCCGCGTCGCCAGCGCCGGGCCCAGGCCCAGGCCTTTATCGACAATCTCCAGGCGCAAGCCTTTCCCAGCTCCCAGCGCATCTACCTGCAAGGATCGCGAGCGGATATCCGCGTCCCCCTGCGTGAAATTACGCTGAGTCCAACCTTGATCGGTGGAACGCCAGAGCAGCCGCAGTGGCGTGATAATGAGGCGATTGCCGTGTACGACACCTCCGGCGCCTATGGCGATCAGCAGGCGGAGATCGATCTGCGCCGCGGGCTGCCGGGCATACGCTGCGCCTGGATCGCCGAGCGCAACGACAGCGAAATCCTGCCGGGGCGCAGCTCAGACTATACCCGCCGCCGCCAAGCCGATCAGGATCTGGAGACGCTGCGTTTTGAACTGCGCTCTCCCGCACGGCGCGCGCGGCCGGGACACCGGGTCACACAGCTGCACTATGCCAGACAGGGTATCATCACCCCGGAAATGGAGTTTATCGCGCTGCGCGAAAATATGGGACGCGAACGTATTCGCAGTGCCATTTTACGTCAGCAGCACCCGGGGATCGCCTTCGGTGCCCACCTTCCGGACAATATCACGCCGGCGTTCGTCCGAGACGAAGTCGCCGCCGGGCGCGCCATCATTCCAGCCAATATTAACCACCCTGAGTCAGAGCCAATGATTATCGGGCGTAACTTTCTGGTAAAGGTCAACGCGAACATCGGCAGCTCATCTGTCACCTCCTCTATAGAGGAAGAGGTCGAAAAGCTAGTGTGGGCCACCCGCTGGGGCGCCGATACCGTGATGGATCTCTCTACCGGTCGCTACATTCACGAGACACGTGAGTGGATCCTCCGCAACAGCCCGGTACCCATCGGTACCGTCCCCATCTATCAGGCGCTGGAGAAGGTCAACGGTATCGCCGAGAATCTCGACTGGCCGCTGGTCCGGGATACACTGTTAGAACAGGCGGAGCAAGGCGTGGACTATTTCACCCTGCACGCGGGTCTGCTGCTACGCTTCATCCCGATGACCGCCGAGCGCCTGACCGGCATCGTATCGCGCGGCGGCGCTATCATGGCCAAGTGGTGTCTGTCACACCACCAGGAGAACTTCCTCTATACTCACTTCCGCGAGATCTGCGAGATCTGTAGCGCCTATGACATCGCGCTTTCACTCGGCGACGGCCTGCGTCCCGGATCGATCCAGGATGCCAACGATCAGGCACAGTTCGCCGAGCTGCATACCCTCGGCGAGCTGACCCAGATCGCCTGGGAATACGATGTGCAGGTGATGATCGAAGGCCCGGGCCACGTCCCTATGCACATGATCCAGCGGAATATGGAGGAAGAGCTCAATCACTGCCACGAAGCCCCCTTCTATACCCTGGGGCCGTTAACGACCGACATCGCGCCAGGCTACGACCATTTCACCTCTGGCATCGGCGCCGCCATGATCGGTTGGTTTGGCTGCGCGTTACTGTGCTATGTCACGCCCAAGGAGCATCTGGGGCTGCCCGATAAGGATGACGTCAAGCAGGGGCTCATCACCTATAAGATCGCAGCTCACGCCGCCGATCTGGCCAAGGGGCATCCCGGCGCACAAATTCGCGATAACGCCATGTCCAAGGCCCGCTTCGAATTCCGCTGGGAGGATCAGTTCAATCTGGCGCTCGATCCGGTGACGGCACGCGCTTATCACGATGCCACCCTGCCGCAGGCATCCGGTAAGCTAGCCCACTTCTGCTCGATGTGTGGGCCAAAATTCTGTTCTATGAAGATCTCTCGCGAGGTACGCGAGCATGCTGCACGCCAGCAGGAGGCCGAACCTGGCATGGCGCAAATGGCGCAGCAGTTCCGGGAGCAGGGAGGTGACATCTATCTGACGAATATCGCCGACAACGCACCGCTGCATAAGGAGCCGTAATGGCCCAGCCTGTTTTTGCTCCGGTTCCAATGCGCCTGGGACTGTATCCGATCGTCGACAGCGTTGAATGGATTGAGCGTCTTCTGCGCGCCGGAGTACGCACCCTGCAGCTGCGCATCAAGGATTGTCGGGAGGATCAGATCGGCGATGAGATTGCCCAGGCCATTGCCCTGGGACGCCACTATCAGGCTCGGCTATTTATCAATGACTACTGGCGCCCAGCCATCCGTCTCGGTGCCTACGGCGTACACCTGGGCCAGGAGGATCTTGATCAGGCCGATCTGGCTGCCATTCGCCGTGCCGGACTGCGCCTGGGCCTCTCCACGCACGACGATGCCGAAATGGATCGCGCGCTCGCAGAAGGGCCTTCCTACGTTGCACTCGGTCACGTTTTTCCCACCGACAGCAAGCTGATGGATACGGCACCGCAGGGGCTGAGCGATCTGCGGCGCCAGATGACGCGGCTGGACACCTACCCCAGCGTCGCCATCGGTGGGATCAGCATTGCCCGCGTCCCGGACGTCCTGGCCTGTGGCGTCGGCAGTATCGCGCTAGTCAGCGCGATTACCCGGGCGCCGGACTGGCTGGCGGCGACCGATACTCTGCTGCAGCTGATAGAGGGACGGCGTGCAAATGACGTCTAACATTCCACAGCCTCACCGGTAAAACATAACCCCCGCCAGGCGGAGGGGGACAAGAGGCAAAAAAAAACCGCTCCGAAGAGCGGTTTTCATGCTGTCACACAGACACGTTATTCGTCATTGCCACCCAGCAGACCTGCGTTCAGCAGCTCGGCCAGGTTAGCGCTGGCTTCTTCCGCGCTCACCTGCGGTGCGCTAGACGTATCGGTAGATCGACGACGCATGCGATCCTGGTGGTAGGCATAGCCGGTACCCGCCGGGATCAGACGACCAACGATGACGTTCTCTTTCAGGCCACGCAGCTCATCACGCTTACCGGCAACGGCCGCTTCAGTCAGCACGCGGGTAGTCTCCTGGAAGGAGGCCGCAGAGATGAAGGACTCGGTCGCCAGAGACGCTTTGGTGATACCCAGCAGATCGCGCATATAGGTCGCAGCAATCTTGCCATCAGACTCCAACAGGCGATTGGCAATCTTGACGCGGGACACTTCCACCTGCTCGCCTTCCAGGAACTCAGAGCTTCCGGCATTAGCGATGGTCGCCTTACGCAGCATCTGACGCACGATAACCTCGATATGCTTATCGTTAATTTTAACGCCCTGCAGACGGTATACGTCCTGGACTTCGTTAACGATATAGCGGGTTACCGCGTTCACACCGCGCAGACGCAGGATGTCGTGTGGAGACTCCGGACCATCGGAGATCACGTCGCCGCGTTCAACGCGTTCACCTTCAAACACGTTGAGCTGACGCCACTTCGGAATCATCTCTTCGTAGGTATCGCTGCCATCCAGTGGCGTAATCACCAATCGACGCTTGCCCTTGGTCTCTTTACCGAAGGAAACCACACCGCTGATCTCAGCCAGGATTGCCGGCTCTTTCGGACGACGGGCTTCGAACAGGTCGGCAACGCGCGGCAGACCACCGGTGATATCCTTGGTACCGCCAGATTCCTGCGGAATACGCGCCAGGGTATCACCGGCGCTGATGGCAATGCCATCCTCCAGCTGCACGATCGCCTTACCCGGCAGGAAGTACTGGGCCGGCATATCGGTACCCGGCAGCAGCACGTCATCACCGTTGGCGTCAACGATCTTCAGCGCCGGACGCAGATCTTTACCGCTGCCGGTACGCTCTGCAGAATCCAGAACCACCTGAGAGGAGAGACCGGTCAACTCGTCGGTCTGACGGGTTACCGTCTGGCCGTCGATCATATCGGCGAAGCGGATGAAGCCGCTAACCTCAGTGATAACCGGCATGGTATGCGGATCCCAGTTAGCCACTGTCTCACCGCCGTTCACCTCGGCACTGTCACCCTTGGCCAGCGTGGCACCGTAAGGCACTTTGTAGCTTTCCTTGGTACGACCGAATTCGTCGATCAGCTTCAGCTCGGTATTACGTGAGGTGATAACCAGCTTACCGTCAGAGTTCACCACGAACTTGGCGTTGCTCAGCTTCAGGTTACCCTTGTTCTTCACCTGGATGCTGGACTCCGCCGCCGCACGCGATGCCGCACCACCGATGTGGAAGGTACGCATGGTCAGCTGGGTACCCGGTTCACCGATGGACTGTGCCGCGATAACGCCGATGGCTTCGCCTTTGTTCACCAGGTGACCACGGGCCAGATCGCGACCGTAGCAGTGGGCGCACACGCCGAAGTCAGTTTCACAGCTTACGACGGAGCGTACTTTCACGCTGTCGACAGAGTGCTCTTCCAGCAGGTCACACCATTTTTCGTTCAGCAGGGTGTTACGCGGCACCAGAATGTCCGCCGTACCCGGCTTCAGCACTTCTTCTGCCGTCACTCGACCCAGAACGCGGTCACGCAGCGGCTCTTTAACGTCGCCACCTTCGATAACCGGGGTCATCACGATGCCGTTGTGGGTACCACAATCGTCCTCGATAACCACCAGGTCCTGGGCCACGTCGACCAGACGACGGGTCAGGTAACCGGAGTTCGCCGTCTTCAGTGCGGTATCCGCCAGACCTTTACGCGCACCGTGAGTTGAGATGAAGTACTGCAGTACGTTCAGACCCTCACGGAAGTTTGCGGTGATCGGTGTTTCGATGATGGAACCATCCGGCTTCGCCATCAGGCCACGCATACCGGCCAGCTGACGGATCTGGGCGGCAGAACCACGCGCACCGGAGTCGGCCATCATAAAGATGCTGTTAAAGGAGACCTGACGCTCTTCTTCGCCATCGCGGTTGATAACGGTTTCGCTAGACAGGTTTTCCATCATCGCCTTGGCCACGCGCTCGTTCGCGGCGGCCCAGATATCGATGACCTTGTTATAACGTTCGCCGGCGGTCACCAGACCAGACTGGAACTGCTCCTGGATCTCGGCCACTTCGGCTTCGGCCTCGGCGATAATCCCCGCTTTCTTCTCCGGGATCACCATGTCGTCGATGCCGACAGACGCACCGGAGCGCGCCGCATAGGCGAAACCGGTATACATGATCTGGTCAGCGAAGATAACGGTCGGCTTCAGACCCAGCGCGCGGTAGCAGGCGTTCAGCATCTTGGAGATGGCTTTCTTGCCCAGCGGCTGGTTAACGATAGAGTACGGCAGACCTTTCGGTACGATCATCCACAGGATGGCGCGGCCAACGGTGGTGTCGATAAGTCCGGTGTTCGGAACCATCTCGCCATCGGCACTTTTGCTGTACTGGGTGATACGCACTTTAACGCGGGCATGCAGCGACGCCAGACCGGCGCGATAAATACGCTCGGCCTCTTTCGGGCCGCTCAACACCATGCCTTCGCCTTTGGCGTTCACGCAGTCACGGGTCATGTAGTACAGACCCAATACTACGTCCTGAGACGGAACGATGATCGGATCGCCATTCGCCGGGGAGAGGATGTTGTTGGTGGACATCATCAGCGCACGCGCTTCCAGCTGGGCTTCCAGCGTCAACGGTACGTGTACCGCCATCTGGTCACCATCGAAGTCGGCGTTGTATGCCGCACACACCAGCGGGTGCAGCTGAATGGCCTTACCTTCGATCAGCAGCGGTTCGAACGCCTGGATACCCAGACGGTGCAGGGTCGGCGCACGGTTCAGCATCACCGGATGCTCGCGGATCACCTCATCGAGGATATCCCACACCACGGCTTCTTCACGCTCGACCATCTTCTTGGCCGCTTTGATGGTGGTAGCAAGACCACGCAGCTCCAGCTTGCCATAGATGAACGGCTTGAACAGCTCCAGTGCCATCTTCTTCGGCAGACCGCACTGATGCAGGCGCAGGTATGGACCTACGGTGATAACGGAACGACCGGAATAGTCGACGCGTTTACCCAGCAGGTTCTGACGGAAGCGACCCTGCTTACCCTTGATCATGTCGGCCAGAGACTTCAGCGGACGCTTGTTGGAGCCCGTGATGGCACGACCGCGACGGCCGTTATCTAACAGCGCATCGACCGCTTCCTGCAACATACGCTTTTCGTTACGTACGATGATATCCGGCGCAGCCAGATCCAGCAGACGCTTCAGACGGTTGTTACGGTTGATCACCCGACGGTACAGATCGTTCAGATCGGAGGTCGCGAAACGACCGCCGTCCAGCGGAACCAGCGGACGCAGATCCGGCGGCAATACCGGCAGCACGGTCAGGATCATCCACTCCGGCTTGTTGCCAGACAGAATGAACGCTTCCAGCAGCTTGATGCGCTTGGTCAGCTTCTTACGCTTGGTCTCGGAGTTGGTCTCACCCAGCTCTTCACGCAGCTGCTCGCACTCGGCTTCCAGATCCATCCCTTTCAGCAGAGCCTGGATCGCCTCGGCGCCCATCTTGGCGTCGAATTCGTCACCGAACTCTTCCAGTGCGTCCAGATACTGCTCTTCAGTCAGGATCTGACGACGCTCCAGGTTGGTCATCCCGCCTTCGACGACGACATAAGATTCGAAGTACAGTACGCGTTCGATGTCACGCAGCGGCATGTCCAGTAACAGACCGATACGGGACGGCAGGGACTTCAGGAACCAGATGTGCGCGGTCGGTGAGGCCAGTTCGATGTGACCCATGCGCTCACGGCGCACCTTGGTCTGGGTCACTTCAACGCCACATTTTTCACAGATGACGCCACGGTGTTTCAAGCGCTTGTACTTACCGCACAGGCACTCGTAATCTTTCACCGGCCCAAAAATACGGGCGCAGAAAAGACCGTCACGTTCCGGCTTGAACGTACGGTAGTTGATGGTTTCCGGCTTCTTAACTTCGCCGAAAGACCAGGAACGGATCATGTCTGGCGAAGCCAGCGCAATTTTGATCGCGTCAAACTCTTCGGTCTTAGTTTGCGCTTTCAGAAACTTCAGTAAGTCTTTCACGGATTAGCTCCCGTCGGAGTGAGAACTCTTAAGGCGCCCGCCGTAACGGGCGCCCTGTGATCGGTACGGATTCGAGTGCTTACTCGTCTTCCAGCTCGATGTTGATGCCCAGCGAGCGGATTTCTTTCAACAGTACGTTGAAGGATTCCGGCATGCCCGGTTCCATCTGATGGCTGCCATCCACGATGTTCTTATACATCTTGGTACGGCCGTTCACGTCATCAGACTTAACGGTGAGCATTTCCTGCAGGGTGTAGGCGGCGCCGTAAGCTTCCAGCGCCCACACTTCCATCTCCCCGAAGCGCTGACCACCGAACTGCGCCTTACCACCCAGCGGCTGCTGGGTAACCAGGCTGTAGGAGCCGGTGGAACGCGCATGCATCTTGTCGTCGACCAAGTGGTTCAGTTTCAGCATGTACATGTAACCCACGGTTACCTGACGCTCGAAACGCTCACCGGTGCGGCCATCATACAGGGTGATCTGGCCAGAGGTCGGGATACCACCCAGCTCCAGCAGGCCCTTGATTTCGCGCTCTTTAGCACCGTCGAACACTGGCGTTGCAACCGGCAGACCCTTCTTCAGGTTTTCCGCCAGACGCAGAACTTCGTCATCGCTAAAGGTGTTCAGATCCACCTGCTGACGGGTGTTGTCACCCAGATCGTAGGCTCTCTGGATGAACTCACGCAGTTTGGCCACTTCCTGCTGCTGCTTGAGCATGGCGTTGATCTTGTCGCCGATGCCTTTCGCCGCCATACCCAGGTGGGTTTCCAGGATCTGACCGATGTTCATACGTGACGGTACGCCCAGCGGGTTCAGTACGATATCGACCGGCGTGCCGTTCTCATCGTAAGGCATATCTTCGATCGGGTTGATCTTAGAGATAACACCCTTGTTACCGTGACGACCAGCCATCTTATCGCCCGGCTGGATCTGACGTTTCACCGCCAGGTACACCTTAACGATCTTCAGCACGCCCGGTGCCAGATCGTCGCCCTGGGTGATCTTACGACGCTTGGCTTCCAGTTTCTTCTCGAACTCAGCCTTCAGCTCATCGTACTGCTCGGCCAGCTGCTCCAGCTGGTTCTGCTTGGCTTCATCGGCCAGGCCCAGCTCCAGCCAACGGTCACGCGGCAGTTTTTCCAGTTTTTCCGCTTCCACGCCACCGGCAACCAGCACGTCGTGGATACGGGCAAACAGACCGGCTTCCAGGATCTGCAACTCTTCGGTCAGGTCTTTCTTGGCCTGCTTGAGCTGCATCTCTTCGATTTCCAGCGCACGCTTGTCTTTTTCCACGCCATCGCGGGTAAAGACCTGTACGTCGATAACGGTACCGGAAACGCTGTTCGGCACACGCAGAGAAGAGTCTTTCACGTCAGACGCCTTCTCACCGAAGATGGCGCGCAGCAGCTTCTCTTCCGGCGTCAGCTGGGTTTCACCTTTCGGCGTTACCTTACCGACCAGGATGTCGCCACCCTTCACTTCGGCGCCGATATACACAATACCGGATTCATCGAGCTTGGAGAGCGCCGCTTCACCGACGTTCGGGATATCGGCGGTGATCTCTTCCGGCCCCAGCTTGGTGTCACGGGACACACAGGCCAGCTCCTGAATATGGATAGAGGTAAAGCGATCTTCCTGTACCACGCGCTCGGAGACCAAGATGGAGTCTTCGAAGTTGTAGCCGTTCCACGGCATGAACGCCACGCGCATGTTCTGACCCAGCGCCAGCTCACCCAGATCGGTGGACGGGCCGTCGGCCAACACGTCGCCGCGCTCAATCGGCTCACCCAGCGAGACACACGGCATCTGGCTGATACAGGTGTTCTGGTTGGAACGGGTGTACTTGGTCAGGTTGTAGATGTCGATGCCAGCTTCGCCCGGGAACATCTCATCTTCGTTAACCTTGATGACGATACGGGACGCATCCACGTACTGCACCATACCGCCGCGCTTGGCAACGGAGGTTACACCGGAGTCAACCGCAACGGCGCGCTCCATACCGGTACCAACCAGCGGCTTATCGGCGCGCAGGGTCGGCACGGCCTGACGCTGCATGTTCGCACCCATCAGGGCACGGTTGGCATCATCGTGTTCCAGGAACGGAATCAGGGACGCACCGACGGAAACCACCTGCTGGGTGGAAACGTCCATGTAGTCGACCTGGTCACGGCTGAACAGGCTGGATTCGCCCTTGCTGCGACAGGTAACCAGATCTTCTACAAAGCGGCCTTCATCATCCAGGTTGGAGTTCGCCTGGGCGATAACGAAGTTGCCTTCTTCGATGGCAGACAGGTAATGGATCTCGTCGGTCACGATACCGTCACGCACGCGGCGATACGGAGTTTCCAGGAAACCATACTCGTTGGTCTGTGCGTACACAGACAGGGAGTTGATCAGACCGATGTTCGGACCTTCCGGCGTTTCGATAGGACATACGCGACCGTAGTGGGTCGGGTGTACGTCTCGCACTTCAAAGCCGGCACGCTCACGGGTCAGACCGCCTGGGCCCAACGCGGAGATACGACGCTTGTGAGTGATCTCGGACAGCGGGTTGTTCTGGTCCATAAACTGGGACAGCTGGCTGGAGCCAAAGAACTCTTTCACCGCCGCCGAAATCGGCTTGGCGTTGATCATATCCTGCGGCATCAGCATATCCAGATCGCCCAGGGACAGACGCTCTTTCACCGCACGCTCAACACGTACCAGACCCACACGGAATTGGTTTTCCGCCATCTCACCCACAGAGCGGATACGACGGTTGCCCAAGTGGTCGATATCGTCGACTTCGCCTTTACCGTTACGGATATCAATGAGCTTCTTCATCACCTCGATGATGTCGTTTTTGCTCAGGATACCGGAACCTTCGATCTCATCGCGCATCAGAGAACGGTTGAACTTCATGCGGCCAACCGCAGAGAGATCGTAGCGATCCTCGGAGAAGAACAGGTTCTCGAACAGATTCTCGGCGGCTTCGCGGGTTGGCGGCTCGCCCGGGCGCATCATGCGGTAGATTTCTACCAGCGCGCTCAGACGATCGTTGGTCGGATCGACGCGCAGGGTCTCGGACATATACGGGCCGTGATCCAGGTCGTTGGTGAACAGCGTGTCGATACGCTTGTAACCAGACTGGCTCAGCTTGGCCAGCAGATCCAGCGACAGCTCCATGTTGGCGGCACAAATCAGCTCACCGGTGCTCTCGTCGATGTAATCTTTGGCAGCCACTTTACCGACAATATACTCAACCGGTACTTCGATCAGCGTAACGTCATCTTTTTCCAGCTGACGGATATGGCGGGCAGTAATACGGCGGCCTTTCTCAACGTAGACCTTACCGTTGGCCTCGATATCAAAAGAGGCGGTCTCACCGCGCAGACGCTCCGGCACCAGCTCCATCTGCAGCTTATTGTCGCGGATTTCAAAGATCACCTTATCGAAGAACAGATCGAGGATCTGCTCGGTAGTGAAATCCAGCGCGCGCAGGATGATGGTAGCCGGCAGCTTACGCCGACGGTCAATACGGACAAACAGGTTGTCTTTCGGGTCGAACTCAAAGTCCAGCCAGGAACCGCGGTAAGGAATGATGCGTGCGTTATACAGCACCTTACCTGAAGAGTGGGTTTTACCCTTGTCGCTGTCGAAAAATACGCCCGGGCTGCGGTGCAGCTGAGACACGATAACACGCTCGGTGCCGTTGATGACGAAAGTACCATTTTCGGTCATCAGCGGGATTTCACCCATGTAAACTTCTTGTTCTTTGATGTCTTTAACGGTGCCTTCCGGCGCCTCACGCTCGTAGATCACCAGACGCAACTTAACGCGCAGCGGAGCAGAATAGGTTACGCCGCGGATCTGACACTCTTTGACATCAAATACCGGCTCACCTAGGCGATAGCTGACATACTGCAGCTCGGAGTTGCCGCTGTAGCTCTGGATCGGGAATACGGAGCGGAAAGCCGCTTCCAGACCGTACTGACCTTCCGGATCTTGCTCGATAAACTTCTGGAACGAGTCAAGCTGGATAGAAAGGAGGTATGGTACGTCCAGCACTTGGGGACGCTTACCAAAGTCCTTACGAATACGTTTTTTCTCGGTATAGGAGTAAACCATAGGGTTCCTCAGCTCGCTGAATAGTCGACCCATTCTGTCCGTCCTGATAGGACAGTTCATGCGACACCGTTTTGTGACCGAAAGGGCGAATCCCCTCTCGCAATACTTGTTTCTATCACTCTTAAACCATTTCATTGCGCTTTACACAGGCGCCGTAACTCACGGCCCTGACGCAGTATATTAAGGCGTCGATAGAAACAAGTATTGGGGATAACCGCTGGCTAAACAGTGTGAAACACCACCGGCATCCTTTACAGCGCAAAAAGGCTGGTGACCAAAAAGTCACCAGCCATCAGTCTGTTAGCACAGACTGTACTCCAGGAAGTTAAACTTATTTAACTTCAACAGAAGCGCCAGCTTCTTCCAGAGTTTTCTTCAGAGCTTCAGCGTCGTCTTTGCTGATCGCTTCTTTCAGAACTGCCGGAGCAGATTCTACCAGGTCTTTAGCTTCTTTCAGGCCCAGACCGGTTGCGCCACGGACAGCTTTGATAACAGCAACTTTGTTGCCGCCAGCAGCGGTCAGAACTACGTCGAATTCAGTTTTTTCTTCAACAGCTTCAGCAGCGCCGCCAGCGGCAACAGCTACAGCAGCAGCAGCAGAAACACCGAATTTTTCTTCCATCATGGAGATCAGTTCAACAACGTCCATTACGGACATTTCTGCAACTGCATCCAGAATTTGCTCTTTAGTGATAGACATGACAATTGTTCCTAAAAATCAGAAATAGTTTATACGTTAGCAAGTGCGACAGTAGCAAAGCAGCGATTAAGCAGCTTCTTTCTGATCGCGCAGAGCAGCCAGAGTACGGACCAATTTGCCGGCAGCGGCTTCTTTCATGGTCGCCATCAGGCGTGCGATTGCTTCTTCGTAAGTCGGCAGAGTTGCCAGACGGTCGATCTGGGCCGCCGGGATCAGCTCACCTTCAAAGGCTGCAGCTTTGACCTCAAATTTTGCATTGTCTTTGGCAAAAGCCTTGAACAGACGAGCGGCAGCGCCCGGGTGTTCCATAGAGAATGCAATCAGGGTCGGACCAACAAACGTGTCTTTCAGGCACTCAAACTGAGAACCTTCAACGACGCGGCGCATCAGGGTGTTGCGAACAACACGCATGTATACGCCAGCTTCACGACCTGCTTTACGCAGTTCGGTCATTTTGTCTACGGTTACGCCGCGGGAATCCGCAACGACAGCAGACAGCGCGCCTTTGGCTACTTCGGTGACTTCAGCAACAATCGCTTGTTTGTCTTGAAGATTTAATGCCATTAGCTTGTGCTCCTGGATTTTTGCCGGAGAATGACTCCGGAACTCACTTCACTCGCTTACGGCCGAGGCCGTGGCGAGCATAGAAACACGGTGAGCAGAATCCAGACATCTAAAAAGATTTCTTCGGGCTCTGTCACCGTCTACGCAGGGAAATTAAGTCTCTTACGAGACACCTGCGGTCTTGGACGGAGGTCTGGAAAAGGCCAGACTCCAACCGAAAATTCGTTCGCTTTACATTCCGAGAATGCGTGGGCGTTAGATTTTAGACAAAACCGACGCCCGCGTAAAGCGAAAAGGCAATACTAATCCCGCAGGATTAGTTAGCCACTGCGCTCAGGGTAGCCTGATCAATCGTTACGCCAGCGCCCATGGTGGTGGACAGGCAAACTTTTTTGATGTAGACGCCTTTGGCAGTTGCCGGCTTCGCCTTCTTCAGGGCAACCATCAGCGCTTCCAGGTTTTCCTTCAACTGCTCAGCAGAGAAGCTCGCCTTACCGATGGTGCTATGAATGATACCGTTCTTGTCGTTACGATAACGAACCTGGCCAGCCTTAGCGTTCTTAACCGCTTCGGCTACGTTCGGAGTAACGGTACCCACTTTCGGGTTCGGCATCAGGCCACGCGGCCCCAGGATCTGGCCCAGTTGACCAACAACGCGCATTGCATCCGGGGAAGCAATAACAACGTCGAAGTTCATCTCGCCTTTCTTGATCTGATCGGCCAGGTCTTCCATACCTACCAGGTCAGCGCCAGCAGCTTTAGCCGCTTCAGCGTTCGGACCCTGGGTAAAGACAGCAACGCGTACGGTGCGGCCGGTGCCGTGCGGCAGGACAGTAGCACCACGTACGTTCTGGTCAGATTTACGCGCATCGATGCCGAGGTTAACGGCAACGTCTACGCTTTCAACGAATTTGGCGGTGGCCAGCTCTTGCAACAGAGCAACGGCTTCGTTGATATCGTACTGTTTAGTCGCATCAACTTTCTCACGGATCACGCGCATGCGCTTGGTCAGCTTAGCCATCTATTAGTCCTCCACTACCAGGCCCATGGAACGAGCGGTACCTTCGATTGAGCGAGCCATCGCCTCAACGTCAGCACCAGTCATGTCCGCAGCTTTAGTTTCTGCGATTTCACGTACCTGAGCACGGGTCACTTTACCGACCTTGTCTTTGTTCGGCTTACCGGAACCAGACTTGACACCAGCAGCTTTCTTCAGCAGAACGGCAGCTGGCGGGGTCTTGGTGACGAAAGTGAAAGAACGGTCAGAGTAAACGGTAATAACAACCGGAATCGGCAGACCTTTTTCAATGCTGTCAGTCTTAGCATTGAACGCCTTACAGAATTCCATGATGTTAACACCCTGCTGACCCAGAGCCGGACCGACTGGCGGGCTCGGGTTAGCCATACCGGCTGCAACCTGCAGCTTCACGTAGGCTTGGACTTTCTTGGCCATTTAAAATTTCCTCAATTGGGTCATATCGCCTCAAAGAGGCTCCCCGTGATGGTAAAACGCTTTATGTGCTGCCAAATGCAGCAGCACATAAATACAAAAGGCGCGAAATTGTAGTTCAATTTCGCACCTATGGCAATGCACTTTTACTGCGTGACGACGTTTATTACGCCTTCTCGACCTGGCTGAAATCCAGCTCTACCGGCGTAGCACGGCCAAAGATAGAGACAGACACCTTCAGGCGGCTCTTCTCGTAATCCACCTCTTCGACCACGCCGTTGAAGTCAGCAAACGGCCCTTCGTTGACGCGAACCATTTCGCCTGGCTCAAACAGCGTCTTCGGACGCGGTTTATCACCAATCTGCTGCAGGCGGTTCATAATCGCATCGACTTCTTTGTCGCTGATCGGCGCAGGACGATCGGACGTCCCGCCGATAAAGCCCATCACACGCGGTACACTGCGCACCAGATGCCAGCTGGCGTCGTTCATCACCATTTGCACCAAGACATAGCCCGGGAAGAACTTACGCTCGCTCTTGCGGCGCTGGCCACCACGGATTTCAACCACTTCCTCGGTCGGCACCATGACTTCACCAAACAGCTCTTCCATATTGTGCAGTTTGATATGTTCGCGCAGCGACTGCGCTACGCGACCCTCAAAACCGGAAAACGCCTGAACGACGTACCAACGCTTCTTCGGTGCTTCAGACATTTTTAGAACCTCAGGCCAGTAATAAAGGAAACCAGACGGACCAGAACACCATCCAGTCCCCACAGAATCAGTGCCATAACGGCGGTCACTGCGGCGACGATCAAAGTCGTATGCAGCGCTTCCTGGCGTGTCGGCCAAATCACTTTACGCATTTCGGTACGCGCTTCGCGGGCAAACGCCACGGTCGCTTTACCCTGCGTCGTCATCAAGGCGATGCCGCCGGCGGCAGCGATGATAACCACAACGGCCAGAGCACGCAGTGGCAGACTCACATCACGGTAAATATAGTTACCGACGATGGCTACGATCAGCAGAACGGCGACAACCAGCCACTTCATGACTTCCAGGCCACGCCCGCTCCCTTGAGCATCGGTATTCGCACTCATAAACCAACCTGTCACTAGATTCCAGAAGAACAACTTTGCCCCGCATCGCGAGGCAAACCAAACCGAATGAGAATATTACGAGATACCAATGTGGATAACACATTTATATCTGCAAAAAGCGACGTTGCTCGCGTGTTGGCGCGGCACGCCGCGATTCGGCACCATACGCCGTATCGCCAGAGCCCATCTCACCAGTAATTATGCCGAAAAAAACCACTGATGAGATAGGTTCTTGTCAAACTGCGTAGAAAAAGGGCATCAAATGATGCCCTTTTATCGCGTGCTGCGTCAAATCTTA
>NZ_AFJI01000028.1 GCF_000264785.1 Edwardsiella ictaluri ATCC 33202
TCGGTTCTGTTTTTCAAATTGTTCCGGGCTAAGACCACCACAGGCATTGTGGCGACGCCAGCGATTGTAATCGCACTCGATATAATTAAGCACAGTCGTTCGCATCATTTCCCGACTGGCAAAGTGCTTGCCGTGGATACATTCCACTTTCAGTGTGTGGAAGAAGCTTTCCGCACAGGCATTGTCGTAACAACAGCCTTTGGCGCTCATACTGCCACGCAGGTTATGGTGTTTCAGTAAAGTCTGATAATCCGCCGAACAGTACTGGCCGCCTCTGTCTGTATGAACAATGGCATTTCCCGGGCGTTTACGCCTCCACCACGCCATTTGCAACGCATCGCAGGCCAGTTGTGCCGTCATCCGCGAAGACATCGACCAGCCGATGACGGCCCGCGACCACAGGTCAATCACCACTGCTAGGTAAAGCCAACCTTCGTCTGTACGTAAGTAGATAATGTCACCCGACCATTTCTGATTCGGCCCACAGGCTGTTACGTCCTGCTTCAACAGGTTTTCCGACACCGGCAGGCCATGTTCATGGTAACTGACCGGGCTGAATTTACGGCTCGCTTTCGCCCGTAATCCCTGACGGCGCAGACTGGCAGCGATGGTTTTAATGTTGTACTCCGGCAACTCATCAGCAAGGCGTGGCGCACCATAGCGCTGTTTTGCCTCAGCGAATGCATTACGGACAGCCTCATCACAAGCGAGCCGGAACTGCTGACGCGGGGTTATCTGATGACGACGCAGACGCCAGGCATACCAGCCACTACGGGCGACACGGAGCACTCGGCACATGGCTTTGATGCTGAACTCAGTCTGATGTTTTTCGATAAAAACATACTTGATTTCAGGCGCTTCGCAAAGTATGTCGCGGCCTTTTGGAGAATCGTCAACTCTTCCTCCCGTTCTGCCAGCTGACGTTTGAGCCGGGCATTTTCGGCAGCCAGTTCGCTTTCACACTTGGATGATGTCAGTTGCTGCTGTTGTTTGCTTCGCCAGGTATAAAGTTGCGACTCATAGAGACCGAGTTCGCGCGCGGCTGCGGCCACGCCAATGCGTTGAGCGAGATT
>NZ_AFJI01000029.1 GCF_000264785.1 Edwardsiella ictaluri ATCC 33202
GGTTCATCGCGCTTTACCGGGGAACGCTGCTTTTATCTTCAGGAAGAAGTCGTTGTTGTCCCGGTATCCATAAGCCATACGCTGTATTACCTTGATTTTATTATTTATCCCTTCGTATTCAGATGATGCTGCGCGCTGGCTATAATCCCGCTTACATACCCTTTCAGCTTGTCAGCGAGCTGTTTTGGCACCTTTATGCCGCTTTCCTGTGATTGCCTGTACCATTCATTCCAGCGCTGCCTTGCTTCCTGCTCATCCGGGGCATACCACAGCGCTTTCAGGGCCGTCTTTATGACATAGACCGTATTTAACGGCTGGTTGGCCTCCAGCAACTCTGACAGCTTTACTTCATGCCCTTCCGGTTGGTTCTCCTGATTGCGCAACAACAGCCAGCGGCTGCGTTTGATGACCTGCCGGGCTTTCGGGTCACTTCGTCACTGATTCGCTTGGTCGACCCTCACACGGTCAATGACCTCACGGCTGAACTTTGCCACCACGAGGAACAGGTCATAGACCCCCCGCGCCTGCGGACAGTGCTCCCTGAATTCCAGGTCGAAGGCGGTATTCATGTCTATCCGATGTTTTTTACAGTATGCCAGTGCAGCCCGGTCAGTCCGGCTACGTGCTTAATGGGAAGCAAACGAACCCGTGACTCAACCCAAGTGGCTAACGCGGTGGTATAGCGCTGGCGCGCAGGGAGCCAATCGATTTTTTCGGTTATGATGCCACAGAGCGGACAGCGTAAACGACGAACAGGAACATCCAACCAGACCTTCCAGTGACGTCACTCCCGGTCTCTGATACGGCGCAGAGAGGTATCGTGTATCCCGCAGGCCTTCCGGTTACAGCGTCGACAGCAGGCAGGGTGTGAAGGCTGGTGTTCAAGACGAATGAGCAGAGTATCAGGGACGTTTTCAGGTTTGGGGTGTTTTTTGGCGAAGACAAACCTAAACGTGAGCCTGTACATAAATTTGTGTAATTGCCTGATTTTGATATGTTCAATCCAACATCAAAAGCAGGTTACTTTATGAACGAAAAACAGTTGCAGGCTCTGGCTAACGAACTGGCCAAAAATCTCAAAACCCCTGACGATCTCAGCCAGTTCGATCGCCTA
>NZ_AFJI01000030.1 GCF_000264785.1 Edwardsiella ictaluri ATCC 33202
CATCCCCTTGCCGGAGCCGCAGGTGCGGCCTCCGGCGAAATCGTCGGCATGCTGGCCACGGAGATATACCAGAAACCGGTCGCTGAGCTCAGCGAAAGCGAGAAACAGACCGTTTCAACACTGGCCACCGTTGCCGCCGGACTGGCCGGCGGTCTGGTGGGCGACGCGGGGGCCTCTGCGCTCGCCGGGGCACAGTCGGGTAAGACGACGGTGGAGAATAACTCGCTGGGGACCATTGCGGAGGCATTAGCGGCGGGTAAGACACTTGAACAACAGGCTAAAGAACATGTTGAAGCTGAAAATGAGCAGTACAGGAAAGAAAACTGTGGCGGGATGAACGCGGAAGCCTGCTCGGCGAAAATGTATGAACAGCGCCGGGAAGAGTTAACAAGTATCCTGTCAACAGGTGCGGACTTTGTGCCAGTGGTTGGCGATATCAAGAGTGTTGCGGAAGCACAAAGCGCTCTGGATTATCTGGTTGCTGCGATAGGTATCATTCCGGGAGCGGGAGATGCGGCAGGTAAGGCGGTCAAGGCGGCAGAAGAAGCTCTAAGTAAAGGGGATATCTCTGAAGCCTCGAAGTTGATTAATAAGGCGAGTGATGAGATATCAGCTTATAACTCAGCCACCTATCCGAAATTGAAAGATGATTTGCTACAACAAAATCTAAATAATATCGCTAAACAAGACCCACGATTAGAAGCGGTTGTCAAAGGTGATAATAGAAAATTAAATTATGGTGTTGGTAATGGTACCCGGGAAGAAGCTGATAAACTAGGTAAAATGTGGGTTGGGGATGGAGCTAAACCAACAAGTGATGGAACTGGATTAATGAGTGCTGATGGAACACGTGTCTATCGCTTTCCTGCATCAAAGAAAGACAGCCCATATGCTACAACAGGTACTCAGGCGAACTTTGAAACCTTTAAAATAGATCCAAGTACAGGTAATAAAGTTAGAATCGGCAATGGACACCTAGATATAGAATAAGGAGTTGGAGTGAAAGCTGCCTTAAAAAGTATTTCAAATGATGACTGTGACTTGAATAAATACTTCCCAGAAGATGAAACAGTATTTTTTCTTCGTTTGCTTATTCGTATAGGCACTGCCGACAGTGATGGTGCAGATAATTTTGATCTCGGTGTCTGCACTCCCGAATGGCTTTGTAAACATCAGTGGGGGCCAGACCTGATGCGTCATACATTGCTTGTGCGTAAGTATGATCTTGATGAGATAAAAAAAGTCATCACTGATTATATCGAGCAATGCGAAGGCAATGATTGGATGGAGATAGCCCAAAAACTCTCTCGGGTCTTTGCTTGGGAGTTCGAGGACTATCAACCTTAATGTCAGGGCCGGGGAGCAAGGGGCGCTTCGCGTGCCACATAAACGACAGTGAGCGGCCCGCCCCCGCGTACAGCGCTCTGGTGCGGAGCAGCGCACTTCCTTCAGCGCCGCAGGTCGCCGCGTCCCTGCGGCTCCCGGTGCCGTACTGTGGTCACGGAGCGGCCATCAGACACCTTCCGTTGACGTTGTCGGCCTGCGGCCTACGCTGAAGGGCGTTAATGCCCGCCCGGCATCGTCTGGCTGCGGCGGCTCGCGCCAGTCATGCAGACAGGCTGCATGATCGTCACGGGTTGCCGGTAAAATCCCGGTTCGGGCGTCAGGTAAAACGGTAATGGCAGGGGGCGGGAGGGGGGCCATGATGGCGGGGTTGCAGGCGGTAAAGTCACGGAGGGGCGGTAGCGTGCCGGGGGTGAAAAGTGCGTATCGGGGCCTAGAAGTCCGGACATCAGAATGCACAGGGAAAAATCCGTTTTAACCTGATGATATAACAGGGAAAACAGGTCTTCGCCAACAGATTTCACAACGGATCGCGTTGGGCTTTGTTAATGGAATGGTCGCCCCCTACATCTTGTGCCACAGTGGGACGATAAATCGTCACTACTTGAGCGGAGCGGCCATCATGAGTGTTAAGACTATCGGCATCGATTTGGCAAAAGAGGTTTTTCAGATCCACGGAACTGACGAACACGGCAAGCGCTTGTTCAACAAGCAACTCAAGCGA
>NZ_AFJI01000031.1 GCF_000264785.1 Edwardsiella ictaluri ATCC 33202
TCTTATACGCATCCGGATGCGTATAACCGGCGTACCAGCGGGAGTCACTCTATCGGTTAACGCTGATTGGTTCAATAAAGCCACTCCCTATTATCCGATTGCCGAATTACATCAGCTGATAAACAATATTCAGGATGGTAAGCAGGCCGATAATCGTGACAAAATAGTTAGATGCCTTACCCTTATATTTTGCCAGCGCAGGAACTCGCCATACGGCGTACATCGGCAGCAAACACAGCAGCGCAGCAATAATGGGAGCACCCATAGCTCCGATCAGGTCCAGAATATTCGGGTTGATATATGTAATCACCCAGGTAGAGCCCATAATGATAATCATGCTGATCATATTAAGCTGCTTCATCGGGGCCTGCGACTTATCCCCATGGTAGCCAAATTTAATAATCAAACCATTCAACCCCTCCAGGGTTCCCAGGTAATGACCAAAGAATGATTTAAAAATGGCCACCAGAGCGATAATCGATGCGGCATACTCCAAAATGGTGGCATAGCTGGATTTACCACTGCCCAGTGAGCTGAAGTGGTTGGCCAGATAGGAGAGAATGGGAATGTTCTGTTGTTTAGCCTGCGCCATATCCTGCGGCGACAGAGTAAACAGGCAGCTAAAGGCAAAGAACATCACTACCACCACCATCAGTACGCTGGCACGCGAGATAATCTTCGCACACTTTTGCCCGGTATACTCCCGGCCAAACTCCGCCTCATACTCTTCGCGTTTGGAGACCACAAACGACGAAACGATGGGAGAAAAGTTGAAAGAGAACACCATAATTGCGATCCCCAGCCATACGGTTACCAGAATGCCATGGCTGCCAAACAGACTCAGGCTGTGCATGTCAAAATGGGTAAAGATGTCACTCGTCCAGTAGGGGATCAGCGATAGGGAGATCAACACCAGACAGGTAATGAAGGGAAAGACCAGATATCCCATTACCTTAACCATTAAATCCTTGCCGAAATAGATAAAAAACGCCATAACCAGCAGGATCGCCAGCGCCACCACACCGCGATTAATGGCCGGCAGCAGCAGTTGATGTTCCCAAAAAGCAATAAACGTATTGGTAATGGTCACGCCGTAGATCCACAGCAATGGACAGATTGCAAAAAAATACAGGAAGGTGATCACCACGCCACCGACATGACCAAAGTGCTGATCGACGGTATCGGTAATATTATCTGATACGCTGCGCCCAGACAGGCACAGACGAGCCAACGCGCGATGACAAAAAAATGCGATGGGAAAGGCAAGAATGAGCATAAAAATAATTGGCAGCAGCCCGCCGATACCGGCGCTGATCGGAAAGAACAATACGCCGGCTCCGATCGCCGTACCGAACAATCCTAAAACCCAGCGTGTATCCGTCTTGCGCCATGTGGTCACCCTGGTCTGGCCCGCAACGACACTGTCAGTACTACTCATATCTTATCCTCACATAAAAAATCAGACGCCTATCAGCCCGGTGATTTGCGAAGCGCGGGAGAGATCAATATTCCCACCGGAGATGATGCTGACACTTTTGCGCCTTTTACTATTCTGATCGCGCTTGCACTCCGCAGTACGGCAGAAGCTAAGGCAGCGGCCCCTTCGATAATCACCTTATTTTCGCTGGATCAGCGCCACCATACTGGCCCGGATCTCCTCTTCGCTGAGCAGAACCTAGCGTTAACCAGCCTACGGGCAATCTCAAAGGTCAGGTACCCAGGACCAAATCGCTGCCGCCGGCCAGCCTACCGTTCGTACGATGGGCAACAATCTCCCCGGTGTAATAGGATGCCGCCATGCCGTGTACATTTTCCGACCAAATGCCAATGATACGGATGGCCGGATTAACCAATTTAATCACAATGGTGATACCGGTAATCAGAGCAGCGCAACAGCTACAATAACATTATCGGCATCATAGAGATTTTCTAAAATCGCCAAACCGATGGTTCCCTGACCGGTAATCACCCTCGGCTCATCGTAAGCTGGAATAAATATCCACCATTCCATCTCGGCAACCTCACTCACTTTCTCAATAGTTTCGCTAAAATTATTACCGTACAGCACTCCCCTGCCACATAGTCGCTGGTCCCACAAGATTGGATGTTGGCGCGCAAATCGGCATAACGACGTTACCGCCGATCTCCTGCATGGCGCAGGAGAGTGAAGCGCCCTGTGCATGGTTCCCGGTAGAGCCGCTCCCCTTTACGTCGCTTGCGCTCCGTCAGGGCGCTGATCTAATTAAACGCACCGCGAATTTTAAACGAACTGGTACGCTGCATATGTTCAAACGTCACACACATGTCCCCCTTACAGGATTCGCTCAGATAATTATAATGCAGTATCCCTGCCTCATATCTTTCCCGGGTTGTTGCTAATCAAATAGTATCAATAGTAACGGGGAAACATATGTAATATACACGCCCTATCTCTGCAAGAGCTATTTACAATCAAATCCAACGACAACACTGTTTCTACAGGTGTTTTTAATTACCTGCATTCACTAATCCAACGGGCTACTGTTTGGCTTTGATGCTTATGGAATATTTATACTTTTGGAGACTCCCTTGGGCAATGGCGCTTAGAACATATCCCTATAGGATTTTACTCCAGACAATGAGGTCGCATTCAAAACGCAGCCTCGCCTCATCGTTTTCGACCTTCCTTTCCCATCGGGTCAGGATCCGGCAACAGCGATTCATCCCGCTATGCATTATTTCCACGTCCCGGTGATGGGCCTTGAGGTCACTGGTTTTAATTACCTTAGACTCATCTATTGCAGCAAGATTATCAACGCGTTTACGGTGTCTCCCCAACGGGTGGCTGGTTTTGTGTTCCGGGATAAGTGAGCCATTTTTTCCCGGGGTTCATCGCTGATCCGCCATTTACTGCCAGTCATATTTTCGCCTTCAGACATAATCATTGCTTATTAATGACAATTCATTTTGGGATAGGCTCTTACTCTATCAGCGCTGAAAATGAACTCTACTCAATAAGATTGTGGGGGATTTGTTATTACTCACAGCTATCAATGAGAATATTCCAAATTGATATTTAACTCATTAGTTTTATCCAAACAAATAAAAACGTGTTTTTTACGACCGCAATCAAGAAAAAAGAGAGAATAACCTAATATTAGGTCGATGATTTAAACGCAGCGAGAAAATTTATTTTTAAACCGTAACGAGGCTAAAAACACATTGATGCAGATAACTAAAAACATGCCACCAAAATATTATCGCGTCAACCCGGTGGGGATTCCCTGTCCACGCCCCATGCCAGGCGACATCCTATGATGTGGATAAAAACCATTGACAAAATAAAAAACCATAAAATACGCAACATTACAGCATTCATATCTCTCATCACCATCGGCTACGACGTCGCGTTGTCCATCGTCTTAAAAACCGCCTACCTCCTGCGGTGCAACGACTGCTTTGACACGTATTTTATCGGCTACCACCGGATAAACAGCTATATCGCCATGGGCCACGTGCAGTACGGTGCGCCACTGTGCATGTAAAACTTCCCGCCCGACGGCGTCTCCACCGGCGTTGACAATCAACAATCATTGCGTGGAGAGCGTTATTCACATGCTTAAGTAACAGAAATAAGCAATCAATTTTCAATTATAAATCGGTTGTTCCTATTTCAGAAATTGAGCATGCAGGCCAGACAAAAAATCATTAGCACGTATAATCATTGAGGATTAAAGTGAAAGCAGCGATCCATCACACAATGCGTTATCCGCAACAATGACCTGAACAGTACTCCATAAATTTACTGAAGGTGCGATAAAATGGGAAATAACAACGAATTTTCTGGCGGTAAATGCCCCGTCATGCACGGCGGTATGACCTCCGCGGGCATGGCCAGTAAGGATTGGTGGCCGAATGCCCTGAATCTGGACATTCTGCATCAGCACGATACCAAAACCAACCCGATGGGACAGCAGTTCAACTATCGGGAAGCGCTGAAGCAGCTGGATGTTCAGGCGCTGAAAGACGATCTGCGGGCGCTGATGACCGACAGCCAGCCTTGGTGGCCGGCTGACTGGGGTCACTACGGCGGCCTGATGGTACGTATGGCCTGGCACTCCGCCGGCTCCTATCGCATCGCGGATGGCCGCGGCGGTGCAGGCACCGGTAACCAGCGTTTTGCTCCCCTCAACTCCTGGCCCGATAACGTCAACCTGGATAAAGCACGCCGTCTGCTGTGGCCGATTAAAAAGAAATATGGCAACAAAATCAGCTGGGCAGACCTGATCGTACTGGCCGGGACCATGGCCTATGAGTCCATGGGACTGAAAACCTTTGGCTTTGCCTTTGGCCGTGAAGATATCTGGCATCCGGAAATCGATACCTACTGGGGTTCAGAAAAAGAGTGGCTGGCACCGAGCGGCAGCGAAGGCAGCCGCTACTCCGGTGAGCGCGATCTGGAAAACCCACTGGCCGCGGTCATGATGGGCCTGATCTACGTTAACCCGGAAGGGGTGGACGGCCATCCGGATCCGCAGAAAACCGCCAACGACGTGCGCGTCACGTTCGCCCGTATGGCGATGAACGATGAGGAAACCGTCGCCCTGACCGCCGGCGGCCACACCGTGGGTAAATGCCACGGCAACGGCAGCGCCGCCAACCTGGGCGCGGCACCGGAAGGCGCCGATCTGCAGGAACAGGGGTTAGGCTGGAACAACCACACCACCCGGGGCATTGGCCGTGATACGGTCAGCAGCGGGATTGAAGGGGCATGGACCAGCAAGCCGACCCAGTGGGATAACGGCTACTTTGAGATGCTGCTGGGCCATGAGTGGACCCTGACCAAGAGCCCGGCAGGCGCCTGGCAGTGGGTGCCGATTCAGATCGCAGAAGAGGATAAGCCGGTCGACGTGGAAGATCCCTCCATCCGCCTTCTGCCGATCATGACCGATGCCGATATGGCGATGAAGGTCGATCCGGCCTACCGCCAGATCGCCGAGCGCTTCCGTCAGGATCCCGCCTACTTCTCCGACGTCTTTGCCCGCGCCTGGTTCAAGCTGACCCATCGCGATCTGGGGCCGAAATCACGCTATTTCGGGCCGGATGTGCCGCAGGAAGCGCTGATTTGGCAGGATCCGGTTCCCGCCGGCCGCAGCGGGTATGACGTCGCTGCCGTCAAGGCGAAGATCGCCGCCAGCGGCCTGAGCATCGCCGACATGGTCAGCACTGCCTGGGACAGCGCCCGTACCTTCCGCGGCTCAGACAAACGCGGCGGGGCCAACGGCGCCCGTATCCGCCTGGCACCGCAGAACAGCTGGGAAGGCAACGAACCGGCCCGTCTGGCCAAGGTGCTGGCGGTACTTGAGCCGATTGCCGCCGAGTTTAACGTCAGCGTCGCGGATGTCATCGTCCTCGCCGGTAACCTGGGAATTGAGCAGGCCGCCAAGGCTGCCGGCATCGCGATCGAGGTGCCGTTTGCGCCGGGACGTGGTGATGCCACCCAGGCGATGACCGATGAAGCCTCTTTCGAGGTCCTGGAGCCGCTGGCTGATGGCTTCCGCAACTGGCTGAAGAAAGACTACGTAGTGACGGCTGAAGAGATGTTGCTGGATCGCGCTCAGCTGATGCGCCTGACCGCCTGCGAAATGACGGTGTTGATCGGCGGGATGCGTGTGCTGGGTGCCAACTATGGCGGCAGCAAGGTCGGGGTCTTCACCGATCGCACCGGTGTCCTGAGCAATGACTTCTTTGTCAACCTGACGGATATGTCTTACACCTGGAAACCAACCGGCAGCAATCTGTATGAAATCCGCGAGCGCGCTAACGGTGCGCTGAAGTGGACCGCCAGCCGGGTCGATCTGGTCTTTGGCTCCAACTCAATCCTGCGTGCCTATGCTGAAGTCTATGCACAGGACGACAATAAAGAGAAGTTTGTCCGCGACTTCGTCGCTGCCTGGACCAAGGTAATGAACGCCGATCGCTACGATCTGCGCTAAGCCCCGAGGCTACGCCGCCGCCGCCGGCGTGAACTACCAAACGTCCCCGGTTAGTACGGGGGCTTTTGGGGCCTTAACGCCACGAAACCATCCTGCCAAAGCACTTGCCCCCAGATATCTATCCCGCTATATCGCCGGTGCCGCAGTCTCATGCCCACTCAGCGGGCTATGCTGCCACAGCGCCTGCTCTATTTCATCGCGGATTTGTTCTGCCTGTTGCACGTTAAGTCCTGCCTGCACAATCGCTTCTGACTGCATGTTTAACGGCAGGTGTGGCACTGATTCCGACGCCGCCTGCTGCAGCGCAAGATCAAACTGCTCGCCAACCTCCTGAGGTGACAGCGAAGCAAACGTCGCCTGTTGCCGCAGATCTTCCGCCAGGGTATCCAGCCGATGCGTCAGCTGCTGATGACCCTGGCGCTGTATCTCCTCAAGCGCGGGCTGATCGTGCCCGTCGATCTGCGCCAGCGTTCTCTCCATCTGGATCCTCGCCTGCTCGCGCGCCTTTTTCAGGGCCTTCGCCAAAATATCGTTATTCCTCTCCCGCTGAACCCGCTGGGCCAGTCCGGGCATCAGCCAGGATACCATCGTGTTCCACAGGCTGCCGGTTGTCATTGCTCCACTGAGCAGAGTGGCCCCAATGGAGATAATCCCGGCGGGCAGAATGCCCAGCGGCCCCAGCGCCAAAACACCCAGCATTATGCCCCCCAGCAGCGGAGCGGCCACGCTGGCTGCAACCAGCAGCGCTCTCTGGGTGCCGCTGGCGTGTTTCCAGGTCAGGGAGATATCCTGGAACATGCGCCCTATCATGCCCCGCTTCCCCACCTCCGCAATATCGCGGCCCGTCGTGCCCGCACTGCGTAATGCCTCCCGCTGTATGACATACGACGTCATGCGCTGGATACGCTCATTGATGCTTGCCGAGGAGTCCAGCTGCATCCCGCGGAGAACCGCATTGACGAGCACGTTGGCTCGCCGATGCTCAGCCACCTTATCCGCAATCCCCTTCTCTGCCTGTGCCTGAGCCGCCCCTACCACAAACTGCAAAATGGAGGTCAGTGCCACCGTTGCCACGCCGCCGCCAAACAGAGCCCCGCCGATGCCACCGGCCACTACCCCCCCGAGATTCTGACTCAGCACGCCCTTGACGCCGCCGACGGCGTAAGGGGCCCAGTCAGCCATGCTCAACAGCATGATCAGAGCCGGCGGCATCGGCGTCGCGTCCGTCACGCCCACCACCGGTTCGCGCTTGCCAAACAGCGTATCCTGTATCACGCTGGTCGTCGTACCCCGCTGCCAGGCCGTATGAAACATATCGCCGAGGAGCGTAGACGATCCCGTCGCGACCAGCGCGTGGTAGGCATGATCCAAATTACTGGATAGATACGCGAGCTCCTGCGGATACGCACTGGCCCAGGCAAGCAGCTGGCTCGGGGTAAATCCCAGCTCCGTCAGCGCCTGAGAGGGCTCGGTCTTCAGCTTTTGCAGCGCATTCATCAAATCCCGGGAGGCTGCAAAAATCCCTTTTCCGCTCAATGCCAGCTGGTACTGCAGCAGTAAATCCCGCGGCTTGTCCATGCGCTCCCCAAGCAGCGTGGAGACCTTGTCGCCCATCTGCGCGAGCAGCCAGCTGCTCCAGTAAATATCTTTGGGATAACCGCCGCCGGCAGGGCTATCGGCTCGCTGCCGCTCCTGCTGCAACGCCAGAAGATCTACGCGAAAGGCAGCGCTGTTGCTGGCGATACGCTGCTCAAGCCGCGCCAATAGCGATGCGGCGTCGCTCCCGCTCCCCGCCTCCTGCCGCAGCGCATCACGCTGGCGCACCATTTTCTCGGTCTCCGTCGTCAGCGCTCTCAGGGCCGCACTGCGCATCTGATAGACCCGTTGATTGATATTGGCCAGCACGCCGTCAAACGGCTGCGCCGCTGCCTTTACATCCGCCGCCAGCCGGGCAGACTCAGTCGTTTGCACCGCAAGGGTATGTCCCAGCCTATCCACGGCCGCCAGCCTCTTCCCGCTGTGCAGCAGCGCCGCTATCACCCGCCGTTCGGCGTTAATCTCCGTCAACGCCCGACTCAGCATCCCGTGAGGCGCTTCGGTATCGGACAGCAGCGAAGCCAGCTCTCCAACGCGCTCCTGGTAACGCTGCAGCAGCTGATCCCGCTGTTGGAAGAATGCCAGATAGCCCTCAGGATCCGCCATAAACTGTGCCCGTAGCGTTCCCTGTGCTAATGCCTGTGGGAAGTTAACCTCCGGGTTATTATGAAATTCACTATGATAATCAATTTGATGCTCAAGCTGCAGACAGTCGGCAGCGATCAGCTGGGCCCGGGCCTGCGTGGCAGGGTCCAGACGGTGATACTCCCGCCGTACGGCGGCACTCACATCGATATCATCTTCAACGAACGTGTCGTTATCCAGCAGCAGGCGATCGCGGTTAACGGCGGCCGGACCGCTGCGGGCACAAAGATACAGCAGACCTTCCAGATCAGACTCATTTGGGATAGGCGCCGCTGCACCACCGCTATTGTCCACTCCGACGCCCCCGCCGGGCGACCAACGCTGAGAAAAATAGATCTCGAGATCATCCAGCGCCTGGCGGCGCTGTTTAAATGCGCTGAAGTAATCCGGATTATTTTTAATTCCATCCAGATCGCGTTGTAGGGTCTCCTGCGCCTGCTGATTGGCATCGCTGAGCAGCTGCAGTTGCTGCAGGGTACGATCGCGCTCCTGCAGCGTGGTGCGGCGCAGGGCGCTCAGCTGAGAATAGCGCTCCCGATCGATAAGTGGGCTATCCGTCACCGGCAGCGGCGCATCCTCCTCCCGCAGCGGCGCAGCATGGGGATAAAAGGCCGTCAGCAGGCGCTGGGCGACCGCCGTATCCGGCAGGCTCACTCCGCTTTGCATCACCCGGGCAACCGCCTGGCGTAAACGGGTCGCATCGGGGGCTCCCTCTGCTCCCAGCGCCTGCTGAACCAGCGCCAGCCACAGGCGATCGTCTTCGCCGATAGCACCGTCGGAAGACGCTGTGCCATCGCCAAGCTGAGCGCTCACCTGCGCCAGGCGAGTCCGCCATACACCCCGTTCACCCGCGGGGGATTCACTTTGTGCGACGCTATCCATCCTCTTTTCCAGCGCGGCCAGACGATCAGCCGCATACTGTACCTGTGCGCTGATGCGCTGTATCACCGGCACGGTCTCTGGCTTCTCCTCTATCCTCGCGCATTCGGTCAACACATCCTGTAACGCCTGACGGGCCGTATCCAGCATCCTCTGACCCTCAGCAACCGAATCGACAAGATCCTCTGCAGAGGCGATCAGCGTCTCACTCTGCTGCTGTACCGTGGTCAGCGTCGTACGCAGTGCCACCAGTGCATGATTCAGAACCTCAATACGTCGGGACAGCGCCTGATAGGCCGGTTCGATCGGCCCCCCGACCAGCATGTCCTTCACCCGGAACAGGAGATTGAACGTATAGCGTTGCATCTGCAGCAGCGGGCCGGTCTCTATCGGCGCGGGGAGGAGATCATCCAGTTCACCGTCCCGTAGCGGCGCCGGTGGCGGTAGCGTTACCGTCGCGCGCGGCGGTGCCAAATCGGGAATGTGCTGCTCAGCCACCGCCGGGCGCGTATCTGCCAGCGTCGGAAACTGGCGATGCGCTTCAGCCCAGACGTTATCATTAATCTTCGATAGCGGGAGGCGTAGCACCTCTTGGCCGTTGACGGTCAGGATCAGCGACGAGCTGTCATGGGGCGCCAATCGAGCACCCAGCGCCGCCGTTTGATGGGTTGAACCATGCTCTTTTAGCCAACAGAAAAACCGCAGCGGATCGCTAAACAGCGCCAAATACTGCGGGGCCAGCAGGGATGTGCCGTTCTGATTGAGCTGTTCGCGCAGACGGGTATCCCGATGGCGGCTAATGTTCTGTCCATCGATACTGAGAGTGAAATTCTGTGTCGCATCATCATAATCCACCGTCAGCGCACTTTGGCTATCCGCGCGGCACAGCTGGCGCAGCACGGCAGCGGTCTCCAGCGCCGCAAGACAGTCATCTCCCTGGTTAAGCAGCTGGCGATACTGCGCTTCTGCAGCCACACGCCTATCGGCAGGACATAACGCAGCCACCCGGCTAACGCTGTGGGAAAGGCTCTCCGTTGACCCAGATCCTGCGGTATTGCCGCAGGATCTGGGGGATAGAGCAAAAGCATTTACCATGAAGAGACCTCCCAATCGCATAGCACAAGACGCCAGCTGTCAGCTGTTCGCCGGAACATGGTGCGATTTTATCCACACCGCGATTGGGACACCTTCAGGTGTTTACCTGATATTATCACTAAATGAAAATATCAATATAGTAAATGATAACACTTAAGGAAGATAACATGGTGGATAAATTTATTATGATAATTTACCTATGACTTACCACCGCCAGATAAGACCGCCGTCTACCCGGCGGTGTCAATGGAATGGCCGCCGCCCATCTCTTATGCCACAGTGGAACGATAAATCGTCACCCATTAAACGGCACAGACATCATGAACCTTAAAACCAGTGGCATCGATTGGACAAAAGACATTTTCCCACCCCCCGGGGTTGGCAGGCAGGGTACACGGTTATTCAACCAACAGCTCAGGCCGGCACAAATGACCGCCTTTTTTTGCCAGCATCCCCACCCGGCAACGGTTTAACCCGGCATATCACCGTTGCAGCCATCGCGCGGCGGTTATCATCTGCTGTCCATTTCCAGCGGGCATAACTCCCGCTCAGCCGCTGATTCGCAACGGCACGGTTGCGGGAGAGATGGGCGCGCTGATTTTCTTGCGGCGCAGCTTATCCTGACATAGCCGGGTGTCATAAGCGCCGTCCGCTGCGGTTGCGCTGATTTTTCGATGGGTCTGCCGGGTGCCTCCGGGGAGGGCCTCGGCATCTGTGATCTTGTTTTGCGGCGAGCCAGCGCAGGCGATTCTATCGGTATCAGCGGCCAAATGTCGTTTTCGCCAGATACGACAGCGCTCTTTGCCGTGTTTCTTCACTCTCCACTCAGCTTCAGCAAAGACTTTCAGCCTGCCTGAATCCATCACCGGGTACGCAATTTCCCCCCGGAGGGGGAGGAGCGGACATTAACCGACCAGGCCCGCCTGCTGACTCTGCTGTGATCCGGAGCACACCGCGGGACATTATCAGGACAAAATGGACTCCATAAAATCCTGTGCTGCGCGCAGGATCAGGTGAAATACGCGTTTAATCATCAGAACGGTGGCGATGGCAAGGTCAGCGTCGCACCGGGGCCGTGATGAGGCCGTTGCTGACGCATGCCCGGGTGAATCGCCTCGCCATCCAGCCAGAAAGTGGCGGAGCCGCGGTTGACGGGTGCTTGGTCGTCGTTGATCCCGAGGGTCATTTTAAGATTCTGCCTTGCCACGGGATCGACTGTATTGTCAGGATGATACGTGACCTGAGCCTGCAACTCAGTAAAAATTCGATGCATTCCACAAATCCAGTTTACTATTAAAGTAGCAGGCCTCACCCCGGCAAAATGCTATCAATTGGCTCGTATTCGGCATCGTGATTCATCCCAGCGAGGGATATTTACAACGAGGAAATATTTACAGCGGGAAAGAGATTGCAGCATCGCCATAGAAACCTATAGTTATCACAATAAACACAACTGTTTTACTTGACCGTAACGCTGTTTATCCAAAATAATGCTGAAAAACCATGAAACGAACAGATTAAAACTCTCACTCCGAATTTAAATATCGACAAAGACAATACGCTAAAAGGAGTAGAAAAATCTTGGATAACCAAAAAAGCGTTCAGCGGAAGCTGTCTCGTTATTCAAATGTCCCGAGCGATCTGTATGAAGTTTTCAGGCTGCCACTGATTCGGAGTAACCTAAAGATGACTATCTCTATTTTGCCGCTGAGCATTCTGATCGTTGAAGACCATGCCTTGCTGGCCGATGGCATCCGTAATCTCCTGGACAGTCAGCCCCGCTACCGGGTCGTGGGCGCCGTATCGAATGGACTGGCCGTTTATGAGGCCTGCCAGCGCCTCTCGCCCGATCTGGTCTTGCTCGATCTGGGTCTGCCGGGCATGGACGGCGTTGATGTAATCCGTCAGCTGCGGCGCCGCTGGAACGATATGCGTATCGTCGTCGTCACCGCCTCGTCTGAGGCGCGGCGCGGCAGCGACGCCCTCGCCGCCGGCGCGCTCGCCTATGTTCTGAAGCAAAGCCCACAGCAAACCCTGCTGGCAGCAATGCAGCATGCATCACTGGGAAAAACCTTTGTCGATCCCGCCCTCAGGCTGGACTCCCTGGAGGCCTCTTCCGATATAGCTCAGGAACCGCCCCTGACCCTGCGCGAACGGCAAATACTCAAGCTGGTCGCCGAGGGTAATCGCAACCGGGATATCGCTGAGCTGCTGTCCATCAGCCTGAAAACCGTGGAGACCCATCGGCTCAACCTGATGCGCAAGCTGGATGCCCACAACGCGGCGGAGCTGAGCAATTGGGCCCGCCGACTGGGTGTGCTGGAGGTTTAATCCGCCTCAAACTCACTGTGCACCAAACGGGATAGGCTTTCCAGCGCCTTGTCCGGCACCGGCATCCCGCACTCCAGCGCCTGCTCCCAGCGTGCCGCAGCCTCATGTACCAACGTCAGGCCCCCCTGCCCGGCCAACCCCTTTAGCGTATGCAGAATCTGACGCACCTCTGGCTCATCCTGCTGCGCTACCGCCTGCGTCAGCTGCGCCAGATAGTGCAAGACATCCCCCTGAAGACGCCGCCACAGCGCGGGATCCTTCCCGATCAGCGGTATCTCGCCTGCGCTGTTAGACGACAGCTCGATTCCCCGGGTTAACTGTATATCGGCCGTATACTCCAGGGCTCTGGACAGCATCGTGGGGGTCACCGGCTTAGTGAGATACTCATTAAAACCGGCATCCTGCAGCCGCTTACGCTCTCCGGGCTGCGCATTGGCCGTCAGCGCAATGATCGGACAGTCGGGGTCGAGCACGCCATTCACGCTATCCCGCCACAGACGCAGCGTTTCGTCGCCGGACAGCCCCGGCATGCGCATATCCATCAGGACCAAATCAAATATGTGTCCGCGGCCCAGCACCAACGCCTCGGAGCCGCTGGAGGCGGTATACACCTTATGCCCCTGCTGGCGCAGCATACGCCCGACGATATCCTGATTGGTATCGACATCGTCCACAACCAGCACCTGCAGTGACCAGGGCGATACCGGCATCTTCTCCCGCTCACCGGCCACCTTTGTTTCGCCGTCCAGATGCCGCCGCAAACGGCCGGGCAAATAGCTCAGCTCAGGCGCGTCCAGATCGGGGTTATCGCCTGCCTGGGGATGGTATCCCCAGGCAGACAGCTGTGGATGCAGGCAGAGCGGCGCAACAATGCACCCCTTATCCTCCGGCGGCGCAATGGGGACGGTCCCAGTCACCTCCAGCGGCAGCTTCAGGCAAAAACTGGCGCCGATCGCGCTTTTCTCGCAGAATAGCTCCCCGCCCAGCAGATGTGACAGGCTGCGGGCGATCGACAGTCCCAGGCCACTGCCGGCAATATGGCAATCGATCTGATGAAATGCGGTAAAAATATCGTTGACCCGCGCATCATCGATGCCCGGACCGGTATCCTGCACCCGGAAACAGAGCCGATCCTGCTCGCTCCAGCCGTGCAGCACCACCTCACCATGAGAGGTAAACTTGACCGCGTTGCCCAGCAGATTGATCAGGATCTGGCGCAGGCGCAGCCCGTCGGTATACAGCGTCTGCGGAAACGACGGCGCCAACAGGCAGTACAGGGTTAATCCCTTCTCCAGCGCCGGGAGTTGCACCGTCAGCATCGCCTGATCGATCATCAACAGTGGTTCGAGGTACTCCGGGTTCACCACCATTTGCCCCGACTCTATCCGCGAGAAGTCCAGCAGGTTATTGATGATCTCCAGCAGGTGGCGCGAACACTTAAGCCCGGTATCCAGTAAGTCATGCTGCTCCTGCGTACTCTCACCGTTTTCCAGCAGCATCAGCGCACCGATAATCCCATTCAGCGGAGTGCGAATCTCATGGCTGATGCTGTTCAGATGCTCGCTCTTATTGGCGCTGGCGCGCTCGGCATGACGCCGCGCCCGTTCCAGCTCTACCGTGCGCTCGGCGACCCGCGCCTCCAGCTGCGCATACTGCGCCTTGACCGCCGACAGCAGGCGATTATAGACCTGCGCAATGCGCCCCAGCTCATCCTCTCCCGCCACCATCAGGGGCGGCAGATCGGCAACCGGCACGTTGGGCGTCAGACGTTGCATAATCCCGGCCAGCGTACGCCCCAGCGTGCGCTGCAGCACTAAGTACAAGAGTCCCACCAGCGTGACCAGCAGCAGCGCCACCGGCAGATAGCGGTGCAGCGCGGCAAACGCCGCGTCGGTAATCTGGCGGCTCGGCGTAAACAGCAGCAGCCTCCAGCCGACCGGTGCAACCTCGCGACAGATGGAGAAGACCTCATCAAAATTACCCTCCATTGCGTGCTGGCACCTCGGCAGGCTCTGACTCAACGCGGTGGACAGCGGAATTATCGGCTGCCCTTCCCGATCGAGCCAAACGATCGTTTCACCATCCGGGGTTTTCTCTACAGCGTTAAAGGAGGGATGCAGGTTTACCGTCATGCCGACCAGCGCACCGGTGAGTAAATCCCGCTTCGCCGCAATCACCCGCCAGTTTCCACTGACGCTGTGATAGGGTTTACTCCAGATGATGTGGTTGCCGACGGCCTGCTCACGCAGCGCCCGAATCTGCTCAATGTGCTGCGGGGTATCGGTCGGCTGACCACCGGCGCTGGAAAGCACCACGCCGCCGTCCAACAGGACGAAGGTATCCGCCAGATTGCCCAGACCACCGCTGCCGTAGGCTTCGACAAAGGCCTTCGCCCGGCTGAGACGCGGCGCCGGATCCGGCGGCTTGGTCATATCGGGAATGTAGCGCGCCGTCAGATAGTCAGCACCAGAGGCGACGCCGTCGTCAAGGCGCTGCCAACAGCGCATCAGCGTATCCACATCACGGCTGACATCCAACAGCTCAGAGCTCATATCATAGGCCGTGTCGGCCACAGTCGCCGTCAAACGACGCTGTAGCGATGACTTGGTCTGCTCAAAGTTCAGCAGCAGCGTCACACCGGTGCTCAGCAGCCAGAACAGGGCAATGAATCCACTGAGGATCAGCGCCAGGCGGAACGAAAGTGAAGTGCGCCAGATATGACGAGACATAGGGAACTCCTTTATGTGCCGGAGGACGCAGAAGAGTCCGTCGCGCCCGGAGGACCAGAGGTTAACAGATGCCATAGCTGACCGAGGTCACCAACCCCTCCGGACGTATGCACCTCCACTTCTGCCTGTGGCGCTGTCACTGGCGCCGGTTCCTCTGATCGCAGCTGACGATAGTATTCTAACACCCTCTGCACATAGTGCTGCGTTTCAGGATAGGGGGGGATTGTCCCTCCATAGCGCAACACGGCGCCCTCACCGGCATTATAGCCGGCCAGCGCCAAATCAAGCCGCCCATTGAAGCGGCGCAGCAGCGTACTCAGATAGCTCGTACCGGCCTCCAGATTATCACGCGGTTCCAGCAGCGCGAAATGGCCGTAGCGGGCCGCCGTTTCCGGCATCACCTGCATCAGTCCCATCGCTCCTTTTTCCGATACCGAATCATAACGATAGGAGGATTCAGCGGCCACTACCGCCTGGATCAGCTGCGGATCCAGCGCATGCTTTCCCGCCACCTGCCCAATCAGCGACGCATAGTCATCCCCCCTGGGTATCGCCGGTGGCGCCTCAGACGCGACGTGATCCTCACCGGTCACCCGATACCATTTGAGCGGGGCGCCAGCAGATTGCCAGGCCAGCAGCGCCAGCCCCAGCAGAACCCATTTACTCATCATTCTCCTCCTCCTGTGTATCGTCGCGCAGCAGACGCAGGAGCTGAGCTACCGCGGCAAACAGCTCTTCGGGAACGTAATCGCCCGGACGGGTGGTCGCAATCAGCGCGCGCGCCAGCGGAATATTTTCCACCACGGGAATGCGCAGCGCCTCCGCCAGCGTCACGATATGCTGCGCCCGCGCCCCGCGCCCATACTCCACCACCTGCGGCAGCGGCGTCTCCCCCTCGCAATAGCGCAGGCAGACGGCAATATGGGTAGGGTTACGCACCACCACCGAAGCGCTGGCAACGCTATCAGCCAGACTGCCGCTCTGGATCTCCCGGTGCAGCTCCCTGCGTCGCTGCTTGATCTCCGGGCTCCCCTCCGAGTTTTTAAACTCCTGCTTAATATCCTCACGCGACATCATCAGCTGCTTACGCAGATGGCGGTACTGCATGCTGTAGTCGACGACGGCAAACAGCGCCGTCAGCAGCAGCAAGATCCCCCACAACCAGAGGATCATTTTGCTGGTTACCCATAGACCGGCCTCGGCATCGGCGCGCACCAACTGGGCAAATGATTCGGCATAGCTACGGATAAAATAGGTAAAGGTCAGGCCGAGGATCACGATTTTCAGTATCATCTTGCCCAGTTCGAACAGCTTGAGCAGGGATACCATCTGTTTGGCGTTACTCAGTGGGCTAATCCGCTCGGCGGAGGGCATGATGGCTTTCGGTGCAAACAAAAAGCCGGTCTCCACCAATCCGGTTAAGATCAGCGTCACAATCAACAGCATAGCCAGGCCGAAGACAAAGCGAATCATCAGCGTGGCGGCCTCGCCGGTCAGCAACGTCATGGCGTCAAGCAACGGGAGGTTCACCGTGGCCAGCGTCGCATCGATGAAGCCACCGATGGCCGCATACATCCTCGGCCCCTCTGTCACCATCCAGAGCAAAATGACGGCCAGCTGTACGGTCGCACCGATATCCTGGCTCTTGGCGACCTGCCCCTCCTCACGCGCATCGCGCAGGCGTTTATCCGTAGGCTGTTCCGTCTTCTCACTCATAGCGCCTCCACTAACTGGCGCAGCAGTCCGCCGTCAAAGCCGCTGAGCAGCGCCTGCAGGCCAGCCAGGGAAAAAGGCAGGCTGATAATCAGCATCAGCAGTACTATCGCGCTCTTAATTGGCATCGACAGGGTAAATACGTTCAGCTGCTGTACCGAACGGTTAATAAATCCAAGCGCCAGGTCGACCAGAACCATCATCACCATCGCCGGCATGGAAAAGCTCAGCGCCAGGGAGTACAGCAGGTGCCACAGGTGCATAAGCAGGGGAATAAAGCCGCGTCCCCACTGCCAATACTGACCGGGTGGCAAATCACCATAGGATGAAAACAGGGCGGTCAACAGTGCATGAAACCCTCCACCTGCGATAAACAGCACGCCGACCAGCTGGGAAAACAGCACCCCCATCGGCGAGGACTGCTCCCCCAACAGCGGGTTAAACAGCACGGCGATGGAGGCGCCGCGCATGGTGTCGATAATAAAGCCCGCCATATTCAGGGCCCACAGCGGCAACGCCGCTGAAAACCCCAGCAGCAGGCCTACGACTAACTCCCCCAGCAACAGCCCCCCATAGTGCAGCGGCGCCTGCAGAGGACTGGGCAGGACCATGAGCGCCAGATGCGGCAGCGCCGGCAGCGCCGCCATCATCGCCAGCGCATTACGGATCAGGGCTCCACCGAGCATCGCGCTATTGAAGAGGGGCATGATCAGCATGATACCCAGAGGGCGCATCATGGCGATCCCCAACAGCGGCCACCAGTGGGTCAATTCAGCCATAATCAGCCCCCCATCTGTGCGATCATATCCATCGCTCTCCCGGCATAGCTAAACAACGCGCTGCCCATCCAGTGGTAGGTCAACGCCAGCGTAACGCAGGCAGCCACCAGCTTAATGGCGAAAGAGACCGTCTGATCCTGGATCTGCGTCAGCGCCTGCACCAGCCCCACCAGGACGCCGACCAACGATGCGACCAACACCACCGGTAAAGAGAGGATCAGAACCAGCCATAGCAGCTCACTGGCCAATTGTACTAGCTGTGCTGTTCCCATCGCGCCTCCCGGTATCTTAGCGGTACGAAAGCAGCAGCTGGCCCAGTATCTTGTCCCAGCCCCCGACCAAAATAAAAACCAGCAGCTTGAACGGCATGGAGATCGTCATCGGCGACACCATCATCATCCCCATCGCCAGCAGGATATTGGATACGATGAGATCGATGGCGATAAAGGGCAAAAACAGCAGCAGGCCTATCTGAAATGCCTCCACCAGCTGACTGACGGCAAACGCCGGCATCAATAACAGCAGCGAGTTATCGCTGATCTTCTCCCGGACGGAGGCGGGCCAGCTCTTGGTGGCCACCTGGCGAAAAAATTTCAGCTGCTTTGCGGAAGTATGCTGACGCAGAAACTGGCGATATGGGTCGAGCGTATTGTCAGATAACCGCGACAGCAGCGTTGTCTGTGCCTGTGCAGGCGCATCGGCCAACCGCGCCTGCACGGCGGTACCGACCGGCGTCATAATAAACAGCGTCAGGATCAGCGCCAGCCCGTAAAGCGCAAGATTCGGGGGGATCTGCTGTATTCCCAGCGCATTACGCAGCAGGGCAAACACCACAGACAGCTTTAAAAACGATGTACCCATTACGATCAGCAGCGGCAGCAGCGAGAGAGTCACCAGGAGCGCGATTAATTCGGCCGGTTGTTCTGTCAGAGACATGATGGGTTCTCCTCTAGGATCTGCCGACAGTGTTTTCCACTTCCGCCCTATCGCCCATCGGGTAAAGACCTGACCTGTATGGAAAACCGGGGACTCACGCGACATCAGGTATTCACCCTATGCCTTACTGAGTACGGCTCCGCCATGATGAATGCGCCTCACGATCGCGGAGAATATTCATGGACCTACAGTGGCAGCGGCAAACCGAACTTTGGCTACGGCTGATGGGTGCCAGCCCGCAGCCGTCGGCGAACAGCCTTACGCTGAACAGGGGTCGAGACCGTGTTTTTCTGGAGCAGGATCAGGGGCGGGCGCGCCTGACGCTGGCACGCAGCCTACCGGTACCGCAGCGGCAGCCAACGCTGCTGCGCCTGCTGCAGCTATTGCAGCCCGAAGCCGGCGGCGGGATCCCGCTGCGAACCTGGCTGGCTGGCGATGCACTGTGGATTTCAGCGGCAGCACCGCCTGACAGCGGCGCCGAGCAGTGGACTGAGCTGGCACGCCGTCAACGGCGCCTGCTCGATCGCGTGATGGAGAATCCCAATGAAAACGGTCAATAGCTGGCTACACAAAATCACTGCGCGCCAGGATATCATTCTGGCGGCCATGCTATTACTGGCCGTTTTCATGATGATCATTCCCCTGCCGACGCCCCTGATCGACATCCTGATCGCCATCAACCTCACGCTGTCGATCACCCTGCTGATGATGGCGGTCTACATCCGTGAACCCATGGAGTTCTCCGCCTTTCCCTCCGTTTTGCTCATCACGACGCTGTACCGTCTGGCGCTGACCATCAGCACCAGCCGCCTTATTCTGCTGCAGCACGATGCCGGCGAGATCGTCTATACGTTTGGCAACTTTGCCGTGGGGGGCAATCTGGCCGTCGGTCTCATCGTGTTCGCCATCATTACCGTCGTGCAGTTTATCGTGATAACCAAGGGCTCTGAACGCGTGGCTGAAGTCAGCGCCCGCTTCTCCCTCGACGCGATGCCGGGCAAACAGATGAGTATCGACGGTGACATGCGTGCCGGGATCATTGATGCGACAGAAGCCCGTCGCCAGCGGGCCCTGGTTCAAAAAGAGAGCCAGCTCTATGGCGCGATGGATGGCGCGATGAAGTTTGTCAAAGGGGATGCCATCGCCTCGATCATCGTCATACTGGTCAATATTGTCGGGGGGATCTGCGTCGGCGTATTTATGCATGAGATGAGCGCGGGCGATGCAGCGGCAACCTACGCCATTCTGTCCGTCGGCGATGGCCTGATAGCCCAGATCCCGGCGCTGCTCATTTCGATCGCCGCCGGGATCATCGTCACCCGGGTTCCTGGCGAAAACCGGCGTAACCTTGCCAGTGAGCTCACCGAACAGATCCTGCGCCAGCGCCAGGCGCTGTGGATCGTTGCCGCCGTGCTGGCCCTGTTTGCCGCACTGCCCGGCTTTCCTACCCTGATCTTTCTCAGTCTTGGCGCGGGACTGGCCGCTATCGCTTACTCGCTGAGGCGCAAAGAACAGCAACACTCCCCGCATACCGCCAGCCACAGCGCAGCCTCGCGCGACGAGAGTGGGCAGGAGGGCGCACCACTGCTTATAGGCGCAACACCGCTCGCACTGCGCCTGCCCGACGCGCTGGCCCGCGATCCCTCCCTCACCCAGGCGCTGGCCACACTGCGGGCAGAAAAGCTGGAGCAGGCGGGGCTGCCGTTACCGGAGATTCAGATCCAGACAGATAATGGCTTTGGCCCGGATCAGTTTGCCCTGTTGCTGTATCAGGAGCCGGTGCTCGCAATAACTCTTCCCCACCTTGCCCTGCTCGATATTACTGCGCCGCCGCTGCGCCAGGCTGACCACCGGGAGACGCTCCCCTTTGGCGGGATCACGCTACAGTGGCTCTCGCTGGAACAGGCCGAAAGCAGCGCCACCATCGGTGTAAACAGCTATCAGGGCAATGCCCGGATTGCCTATCTCGTCTCTCTGGCGCTGGATCGCTATGGTGCCGAGTTTATCGGCGTCCAGGAGGCCCGTTACCTGATGGATCAGATGGAGCAGCGCTACGGCGAGCTGGTCAAAGAGCTGCAGCGTCAGCTGCCGGTCGCACGGATAGCTGATGTTCTGCAGCGTCTGGTCGCGGAGAGCGTCTCCATCCGCGATCTGCGATCCATCTTTGAGGCGCTGGTCGAGTGGGCGCCGCGGGAAAAGGATCCCGTGATGCTGGCCGAGTATGCCCGGCTGGCCCTGCGCCGCCACATTGTCGGACGCCAGCGCCACGGTCAGCCCTGGGTCAAGGCCTGGCTTATCGGCAGCCATATTGAGCAGATGATGCGTGAGTCTATCCGCCAGACCTCTGCAGGATCCTACTCCGCGCTCTCTCCACAGGAGAATCAGGCGATTCTGGCCGAGATCCACGCGGCGCTGGAGCGCAGCGGCGGCGCCAATACGGCCATCGTGACCGCGATCGATATCCGTCGATTTATCCGCAAACTGATCGAACGTGAGCTGTTCACCACACCCGTACTCTCGTTTCAGGAGCTGGACGATGAGGCAGAGCTCAAGGTATTAGGACACATTGAACTGATAGGAGACACCCATGCGGCTGCCTGACACTCAAAGGATCCTCGACCTGCTCGACTGTCCCATGCTGCCGTCGGTGACGGGAGAGCACCTGGAGGGACGCCTGCTCACCATCGGTGCGACATTATTACGCGCCCATCTGCCGGGGGTTGGGCTTGGCGAACAGTGCACCCTGCCCGACGGTAGCCCGGCAGAGGTGGTCGCTATCGAGGGAGATCAGGCGTTACTCTCGCCCTACCAGCCGCCGCTGGGGCTCGCCAACGGCATGCTGGTGACCCCCCTCGGCGCGCAGGCCTGCATCGGCGTCAGCGAGGCGCTGCTGGGGCGGGTCATCGATGCGCTGGGACAACCGGCGGACGGAAAACCGCCGGCGCAGGCCACACAGTGGCGATCGCTGGATAGCCCCCCACCAGACCCCATGCAGCGGGCACCTATCGATACCCTGCTGCCGATGGGCGTTCGCGCCATCGATGCCACCCTCAGCGTCGGCGTCGGCCAGCGCCTGGGCATATTCTCTCCGGCCGGCTGCGGTAAGAGCACCCTGCTCGGCATGATGGCCACCAATAGCCAGGCCGATGTCGTCATCTTGGCACTGATCGGGGAGCGGGGGCGCGAGGTACGGGAGTTTCTCGAACAGATCATGTCCCCCGAGCTGCGCGCCCGGAGCGTTGTCATCCTGGCGACGTCGGATCGGCCGGCACTGGAGCGGATCAAGGCCGCCGATACTGCGACCGTCATCGCCGAATATTTTCGCGATCGCGGACACAACGTACTGCTGCTGGTCGATTCCCTGACCCGCTATGCCCGCGCAATCCGTGAAATCGCACTGGCCGCCGGAGAGCCGACGGTCAGCGGCGGCTATCCCCCCAGTCTCTACGCCCGCCTGCCCCGACTGCTGGAGCGGGCCGGACCCGCCGCCTGCGGTAGCATTACGGCATTCTATACCGTACTGGTTGAGCAAAAGAGTGACCCGCTGGCCGAAGAGGTCCGCTCACTGCTTGACGGGCATATCGTGCTCTCCCGCCGCCTGGCCGAAGCCAGCCACTATCCCGCCATCGATATTATGGCCAGCATCAGCCGGGTGATGTCTCAGATCGTTACGCCACAGCATCGCCAGGCGGCAAACCGCCTGCGCCACCTCATGGCGACCTGGCAGGAAATAGCGCTGCTGGTGCGGGTAGGCGAATACCGCGCGGGACAGGATACCGACGCAGATGAGGCGATAGCCCGCCGGGAGGCCATCGATAACCTGCTGTGCCAGAAAACCGATGAACACTGCCCGCTGGCCCCCACCCTCAGCGCGCTGTACAGCGCAGTAGGCCAACCATGCTGACACAGCTACGCGATATCAAGCGGCTACGCGAACGCGGCCTGCGCAGTACACTGGCCCAGCTGGCCGATGAGGCTGACAGCGTACAGCAGAGACAGCGGCAGCTCCAGGCGCGGCTATCCGCACTGCAGATCCGCTGGCACGACCTGAATCAGCAGTCGGGCTGTCTGGACCATTTGGCACTGGGACGCCTGCGCAGCGACCTGTCGGCCATGGAGAGCGAATCACAGCGGCTGCGCCATGAGCTGGACGCGCTGGCTGCAGAGCAGGGACGCATCAGCCAACTGCGCGGTGAACACGAGACGCAGTTGCGCCTCAACCTACGCGAACAGGAAAAATTGAAACTGCTGGAGGAGAGCGAATGATTACGCCATCTTATGGACCCGCTTCCGGCCCCGACCACGCCCCGGCCACGGATCGCGACAAACGCCACTCCCGGCGCAACGACGACGCCGATCGTGACGCCGAGCGTTTCCGTCAGCTGCTGGCACAGCCAACGCCCCCCCCTATACACGATGGCATCGCTGACGACGCAACGCCTCCGGAGCCGTCGGGACATAGCACATCGCGCGGCGAAATGCCGTCGGCACTCCCGCGCCCCGTAGCCCTTCCGCTCTCCGCGGAGGGGCTACAGCTGCGGGCGGCAAGCGGTCCCCTCGCCGGACTGATGGTGACGGCGGGATGGCACGGCGGACGGCTGATACTGCGTCTGTCTGCACCCTCCGGCGCCTTGCGCGATCGGCTGGCGCAGGCAGATGATACGCTCGAAGTCACGCTCACCAACCTGCTGGGGATCCCTGTAACCGTGGAGACAGTCGATGAACCTTACCGCTCCCTTTAGCAGTGAGTCGCTGTTTTTTCTCAGCCGTCTCGACGCCAGCGCTGAGATAAACGGTATACAGATCCAGGCCGATCGGCACCAACCCTCAGGATCGGGTCTGCGCCTGGAGAGTCAGTGCGACGATCTCGCTATCACACTGTGGGCCGGTGCAGAGTGGAGTGACTGGCTGGCGCCGCAGCTGGTGGTCCCCGCTCTGGAGCAAATTGAACCCGATCTCCATCCGGCGGTTGCGGGCTGGCTGCTTTCACCGCTGAATGCGTGGCTGCAAGCGGCATCACTGCCCGGATTGACATCGCCAGCGCTGCATCAGGCCGACGCGCCGGAGCGCTGCTGGCGACTCACCTTTACCCGCGCTGACGCCCGCCTGTCGCTCTATATGACGCAAATCGCACCCGATCTCCTGACACGCTGGCTGGCCGCGCTGACGCCGCCGGCACAGCGGGAGCATACGCTGCCTCTGGTCCTCGGCTGGTGCTGGCTCCCGGCAGAAGAGGCGGCCAGGATCACCCCCGGAGATGCGCTGCCGCTGCAGGGAATGGCTCCCCAGCCCGACTGCTTCTGGCTCTCCTCCCCCGATAGCCCCGAGCAGCTGCGCCTCAACGACGCAGAGAGCGGCGTCGTCGTGCGGGCAACGCTGCCGACGGTAGCGCCAACGGCACCCGACGAGATCTGTCTCCTGGCCGAGGCCGGCCGTGTCAGCCTAAAGGCGGAAAGCCTGGGACAATGGGCACCCGGACTGGAAACGTCGCTCAACGCCTGTGCCTACCCGCGCCTGCAGCTCTCCCGGCGGGGAACCCTATGGGCGGAGGGGACACTACTGCAGCTGGACGATGGCTGGGCCGTGCGTATCACCCGCCGGATACCCGCCGTCCCCACTGAGCAAGAAGGATAAATCCGGCGCACAAGACACGGCGCCGCGCAGGGAAAACGGCGCCCCGGCGCCCGCGTAAACAATCGACAGCCGTCGGCACAGGCCTGCGGCACGGGCGCTCATTTGTCCAAATCACAGAATAAAAACAACGTAACTTCAGGTTATTACCCGATATTTTCCGCACGAAACCTGCGCCAATAATAGGTCGGTACAAAAGAGTCCGTACCAAGTGGTCAAACAACAAACGTTATGCAGCTTCTCGAAAGTTCGCGCCATAACGGCGTTCTAGCATCACATTATCGGTCGTCAATAGGAGGTTTCCCTATGAGCCAACACGTCACTAATCCCCTTTTGCAAATAATGCAAGACCTACAGCAGCGTCAGCGCAAACTTGGCAAGCAGATCGATGCCTTTCACACGTTACAGCAAGAGATCGCAACGCTCCATGAACGCGCCCCCCACGACCCACTGGCCCGCCAGCGGCTTGAACGCTTCAGTCGCGCGATGCGGGAGGAGATCGCCCCACTGCGCCAGCAGCTCAACGACTGTATCAGCCGCCTGCAAACGCACTTTACCGCCCTTAACGCCACCCTGAAGCAGGGCAACCGCCCGGCGCCATCACACCCCGATGGCACCGGGCGCTCCCCGGCTATCGGGCATGACTTTATCTAACTCCATCTATCAGAGGAAAGTACTATGGCCATCAATATAGATAACCAAGGTAGTGTAAACCGCGTCGGAAACAACGGCTACGACAACGACTTGGATCGTCTGGCGGGTCAGGGCGACGGCATGATGTCCGAAGGAATCAGCGTGCTGTACAAGTTCATGAATCTATACATCTATCTGGCGCAGGGAAAATTTGAAGTGATGTCTGCAAAGGCTGACAGGGCCAGAAACTCCCAGCAGGCAGCCAATGAGATCGATTCCATCATCGCTCAACTCAAAAAAGCGGGCGACACCGGCGATCTTCCGCCTGATGTGCTCAATTATCTGCGCGAGCACAATATCAATATCACGGTACAAAATGGTGGAAAAAACAGCAATGGTGACATCGACAGTTACCTGAAAAGCATCGGCCACCCTGACGGCAAGGGGCTGGATAAAGGACAGCTTGATGTGATTAAAGGGGCGCTGGAGACCGACTCGGGGCGCTGCTCTGACTTTGTCACCCAGTCCCAGCTGCAGATCCAGAAGCAAATGCAGTCCTATGGTGTCAGCGTCAACCTGATCAACAGCATGCAGACGCTGCTGGCTGAGATGAACAAATCCATTGCCCAGAATATCCGCTAAGGAGACCACCATGACCGAACAGGATGATCTCGCTACGCTGCATGGCTTTTTCAACCAGGGCGGTACCCTGCAGGCGCTGATGGATATTGCCCCCGACGATCTCGACCATGTCTACAGCTATGCCTGCCAGCTATTCGACGCAGAGGACTATGGCGGCGCCAAACGCTTTTACCTGCTGCTGACCCGTCTCTCCCACTGGCAATACGAGTACTGGCTCTCCCTGGGACTGTGCTGTCAGCGCCTGGAGGAGCACGAGCAGGCCGTATCCTGCTTCGGTCAGGCCGGCCTGCTGCGGCTGGACGATCCCCAGCCGGCCTATCTGGCCGGCCTCAGTTATCGACAGATCGGGCAGACGGCGCTGGCCGCTAAGGCCTTCAGCGCGGCGCTGAAATGGTGCGCCGCCAGGCCGCAGCACCAGGCGATAAAGGAGGAAATATTGCGCCAGCTCACACCGCTAACCGAGGAGACACAGCCATGAACCCTATCACAGAAACCCGCTATACCACGCCGCCGCTGGGTAGCAGCGGCCAGAGCGACAGAGTACAACAGCAGGAGGAACAACCGCCGGTTGGCTCAGGCGCGCTGGATCTGCAGCACCCCCTCATTCAGCATCATCAGGGTCAGGGTCAGGACCACAGGGGCGGGTTTCAGCGCCCGCCCGCCCCCCGCCAGCCCGTGACACTGCGCCTTGCGGAGGCCGCACTGAACCGCATTCTGGCTATTTTTGGCCCCCGCGTCGACGGTCATCCGCTGACGGTCAGCGATATCGAGCGCACGCCGATGGACGCGATGGTGCTGGCCGCCTCTCTGCTGGGGGTCAAGGCGCTCGGCGACAATGCCAATCTCAAAGCGCTGGCCCTGAAGATCCGCGAACAAGGCGCCGAAAACCTGCGCCTGCGCCAGAATGAAGATCTGCGAAAACAGGTGGATAAAGCCGTCGAGGATCAGGCAAAGGCCCAGAAGGCGGGGATCTTCTCCGCCATCGTAGACTGGATTGTCTCTATCGCCGAGGTGGTCAGCGGCATTGGCAAACTATTAATCGGCGATTTTGCCGGCGGCGCCATGGACGTGGCGGCGGGATGCTCCGGACTGGTGAAAGCCGCCTGCGAAACCCTCGCGCTGATCGATAAGGACCATGCGGACAAATATCAGGCCATTGCCGACGTCGCCGGCAAGGTGCAGCTGGCCTTCGAGCTCGCCGGCATGGTCGTCGATCTGGTCAGCGTCGGGCGCGGGGTCATGGCGGGTAAGTCTATCGCCAAAGCGGCGGAAACCGCCATGGAGGGAGCGGCCGGTGAGGCGCTGCATAACGCCGTGACCGAAGGCAGCGAGGAGGCGATCAAGGCCGCAGCCAAAGAGATAGGCAAGGAGGTTGCCGGACAGGTCTCCGAAGAGGTCATCCGCAACCTGGCCGAGCAGAGCGGCCGCTTCCTGGGCCAGGGACCTCTCCTGAAGGCCTTAAGCAAAGAGGCCATTGAGAAAATGGTCACGCAGGCGGTAGAAACCGCGGTGAAAAATGCGCTCAAATCCGGCGGCGACATATCGCTCGAAGCGCTGACCAAGCAGGTCGTTAAAGAGGTACAGCGCGCGGTCATCAAAGCCATCATCGGTGCCTGTATCACCAGCGTGGCCAATAACGCGAAGTCGACCACCCGCGCCACCCTGCAGGGCACTAACGGCATCTACCAGGGGGTTATCACCAAGGAGCGGGCCGAGCTCCAGAAGGTTATCCAGCAGCTGATGAATGAGAGCAGCTTTTTGCAGTTCATGCTGGATGAGTTTGAAAAAGTCAAAAAAAATGCCCAAGAGAATATCAGCAACCTGATGGACGGAGCAGGCAAAGCCCTCTCCTCTGCGGCAGACGCCCAGCAAAAGAGCGGCGCCATGCTCAGCAGCATCGCCGCCAATATCGCATGAACCGAGGAGCAGACTATGAATACCATCGACAACGGCAGCCAGGGTGTTAACGGCATCACCTCACCGGACAACCAGGGTTACATTTCGGGGGATCGCGACAATAATGCCATCGGCCAACTGAATGAACTGATGGTTCAGCTTGGAGAGCTGTTTGGGAAGCTGCGCGATGTGCTGCGCCAATATCAACAGGCGCAGCAAAGCAACGCGTTCAAGATGCAAAAAACTGCGTTTGAGACCCGTGTGGACTCCATCGATAAAGACTTTCAGGCCAAACAGGCCCAGGCTGTCGCTCAAATCGTCGGCGGCATCGCCCAGACTGTGGGGGGGGGGTTTGGGGAACACGGGCATACCATCAGCACTGGCCTTAACAACATGACGCAGGGGATTGTCGGCGTCGGCTATGCCAATGATCTGACCCGCCAGTCGCAGGAGGAGCAGGCGCTATCCGACTATCAGCACGGTATGGCTGACCAGCTGCTGAAGCGGGCGGAGGAAACGAAGGAGAAGGCGCTCAAGGTCTCCGGCGATCTGCGCGAGATACTGGCCACCCTGACTCAGGCCCACGAACATCTTTCCAGCAGCGTACGCATATCCTGAAGGAGGTGACACGATGGATGACGTCAGCCGTTTCATGGTGGCAGAGGGGCTACACCCGGCGCCGGCGCACTTCCTGGAGAGTGAGTTTCTCATCGGGCAGCGTATCGAAACCCCGCGTTTTCACCTCACCTATCGGCAGGAGGGGGAGCGTCTGATCCTCTGTGACTTTACCGCCCGCAGTGATGATGGGCAGGCCGTGATCGCTCTTATGGGGCTCCTGCGCCGCCTGATCGGCGCACTTCCCCTGCTGAGCTATATCGATGCCATGATCCTGCCCGCGCCTCACGATCGGGCGCTGGATAAGATGCGACGACGCCTGACGGATGTGATGCTGGCGGAAGGCGCACAGCCCATACGTCTGGATGACGAGCTGTGGCTGCGCTATCGCTGCCACTAACCGCTAAATCAACGCCGGCCAGCGCTTTACCACAGGGGGAGAGTGGCCGGCTCCCCGACATGACAATGCCAAACGCCAAAACCACCCCGCTTTGCCAAAGCTTCGCAGGAAACCTCCTGATAATGTAATAACATATCAGACTCTTTGGAGATCCCCATGACGTCCGTATTGCTCTCTACCCAGGCTGAAAAAGTGGCGCGTCGCTGGCTGGCGCTGCTCGAGGGCAGGGAAACACAGCTGCCCCTTAGCGGCGCCAGCCAGGATGAAATGGAGGCCAGCTATGCGCGCGGCTGCCAGGCCCTGAACGACGGTGATATTCACGGGGCGACGGCAGCATTCGCTTATCTCTCCCTGCAGCAACCGCTGGAGCGGCGCTTTACCTTCGCATTTGCCTGCGTGCTGCAGCAGCAGCAGGAGTATCGCCAGGCGCTGACCCTCTTCAGCTACTCCCTCGCGCTGCAGGCCAACGATCCCTTTACTCCGTTTCATATGGCGGAGTGCCTGTTTGCACTGAGAGAGCCTGACGCCGCCATGGATGCATTGGATGCCACGATTGCGCTGTGCTATGGCCAGGCCGACGACAATCCACACTATACACTGCTGCGCCAGCGGGCACAGAGCCTGCTGGATACGCTTAATCAACCTTAAGACGTTAAGGAGCCCATGATGATCACTGGCGTTTTCACCGAAGCACCGCGGCCACCCGCCGCAATGCAGGGGCCTTCACCCTTACCAAACAGCAGAGATATCACCACCCCGTGCGACCAGCTGGGGATTGAGCCGCCGCGCAGCGATGCGCCAAAAGCCTCTCCTTCACTGGAGGAGCTAAAGGCACAGGCCAAGGAGGCCGAGCAAAAGGCCAAAGATTGCGGCGTCGATATGGCGAAACGCAGCTTTGTCGCCAAAGTGCTCGTGCTGGTCGCCGCCAGTGCCGTGCTGATCGCCGCCGCGCTGATCACCGGGCTCACCGCCGGCGCCGGTATCCCCCTGCTGGCGCTGGCCAGCGTCGGGTTTGCCATCGCCGTCGGCGACGTCGCCTGCGCGGCCTATGACTGGCACAACAAAAAAAATGGCGGCGAGGGGCTTCCCATGGGCAGCGACGCTATCGGCAACGCGATCTACGGTCTGGGGAAAACCTGTGGTGCCAGCGATGAAAGGGCCCGCCAGGTCGCCACCTATGGCTCACTGCTGGCGCGCAGCGCCATTACCCTCGGAACCATTGCCGTCGGCGGATTCCTCCCCGTCGCCGCTCCTCACGCCCTGCAAACTGTGATCCCGGCGCTGACCCTGGGCAGTATGGCGCTCGAGAGCGGCGCCAGCGCGGTTAGAACCAACGAGATGCGCCATGGCATCACTCGGCACGGCCATGAGATCAATGCCGGCAGGGCCAGGGGCTGCGTTGAGACAGCCGAGCACGAACACGAACGGATGGCTGAGCTCGAAGCCACAGGGCAGAGGATATCCCAACAGCGGGAGACGCTGGATAAAGCGCGCGAGTTTCTCGTCCAAACCCTCAGTCAAAACAGCGCCGGGCCTGCTCCACTGACACGACGCCACAGCTTTGCCTGAGCCAGTCTACCGCCTCATGGACATACCGGCTGCGCTATCGCGGCCGGTATGTCCGCGCTTCTCGTACTCATCAATTCAGGTATGCACCCGATACGCAAGGGGATGCCGTCGCTTTACCCTAATGTCATGAACAGAAAACTGAATCCCCGTCAGGCGCTTCAGCAGCTGGCGATGTATCTCAACCATACCGACTGGTCCGTAGGGCAGCAGAGCCTCACAGGCACCCTACAGGATCGGCATCTGAAAGGACGCTATTTTGCCAGCGGTATATGTGTGGCGATAACGATCGCATGGCCGCTGGCACAGGCAAGCCAGGCGTGTCTGCTGCTGGCGGCGAGTCCGGAAACGCTGGACGATGCGCTCTATGTTGAGCAGCAGCAGTTCTGGCTACTGCGCCGCTACCCGCCGGTACTGACGGAGGCAGAGTTCGATCTTTTACTGCAGCAGCAGCTGGCGATGGCGGGGCTGCTGACGCCCCCGGTTCGGGAGACGCATCCCGGAAGCCCGTTCATTGGGAGGTATGCATGAGAATCATCGTTCTACTGATCTTACTCTGCTGTGAATTTTCCGCCGTCAGCCTGGCTCAGCCTATCCCCTGGCGAGGTGCCCCCTTTTTCGTCTCCAGTCAGAGCGTCACACTGGCCTCAGTGCTGCGCGATCTTGGCGCCAACTCCGGCGTGCCGGTGGTGGTTAGCCCCCACATTACCGAGTCCTACGTGGGAGAGCTTCGTGATTCACCACCCGGCACGATACTGGCCGAGCTAAGCCGACTGTACCAACTGCTGCCCTACTACGATGGCAATACGCTGTATGTCTATAAGGCCCAGGAGGTGGAACAGACCACGCTGGCGCCCAGTTACCTGGCGGGATCGGTACTCAAACGCCTATTGCAGCGCAGCGGGTTGCTGGACGGCTATGCCTGCCAGGTCCGCCAGGTTGCGGCCGCCAATGCCCTACAGGTTAACGGCGTCCCCGCCTGCCTAAGCCAGGTGACGACTCTGGCCAAACAGCTGGACGAGCAGGATCTTAACCAGGAACAAAACCGTGAAACCGTCGAAGTCTTCCCGCTCAAGTATGCCAACGCCAGCGACACCAGCTACACCTACCGCAACCAGAGCGTCGTCGTCCCAGGACTGGTATCGGTACTGCGCGAGATGGCACAGGGGCACGCCATGCCGCTTCCTGACAGTAAAAGCAGCACGCCTCCCAGCAACAGTAGCGGCCTGCCCACCTTCTCGGCTGACCTGCGCCAAAACGCGGTATTAATCCGCGATCGCAAACAGAATATGGCGCTCTACCGCCAGCTGATCCAACGGCTGGACAAACGCCCGACCCTGATTGAAATCTCCGTGACCATCATCGACGTGGATGCCGGGGATATCAACCAACTGGGCATTGACTGGTCCGCCTCTGCGCGCATCGGCGGCGGCCAGGTCAGCTTCAACAACGGCGGCAGACTCAACAGCGACAGTTTCTCTTCACTGATCTCCAACTCCGGCAGCTTTATGGTGCGCCTCTCCGCCCTGGAGCAGCAGTCTAAGGCCAAGATCGTGTCACGCCCCTCCGTCGTCACGCTGGACAATGTGCAGGCGGTGCTGGATCGCAGTATCACGTTCTATACCAAGCTCAGCAGCGAGAAAAACCCCAAGCTGGAGGCGATTACCTCGGGGGCCCTGATGCGTGTTACGCCGCGCCTTATCCGGGAAAACGGCGGGAATAAGGTATTACTGATCCTCAATATCGAGGACGGACGTCAAGGTGCACCGCTCAGCCAGACGGAGTCCCTGCCTCAGGTACAAAACGCAGAAATCGCCACCCAGGCGACCCTGAATCTGGGACAGGCCCTGCTGCTGGGTGGCTTTGTGCAGAATGAAAATACGCAGGGCGTTCGCAAGATTCCGTTGCTGGGTGACCTTCCCCTGATCGGCGGACTGTTCCGCAGCACCGATCGCAATACACTCAGCGTTGTACGCCTATTCCTGATTAAAGCCGAGCCCCGCCAGATGTGAGGTAACTATGGAGACCTGTTTCAAGCTTACGTTGCTCAATGGCCCCCTGCGGGGACAGGCGCTACGGCTTCCCACAGGTGAATTTACCCTTGGCGAGGACGAAGAGAACGATCTGCATCTGGCACTGGAGAGCGGCGCGACTGCCGCACTATCGGCCAGCGAACAAGGCATCAGCCTCACTACGCCTACCCCCTGCTGGGTAGGCGGCCGCCCCTGGCACGGCGATCACCTACCGTTAAATCAGGGGATCGATCTCGCCGGGATCCACTTTGTCCTGACCGACAGCGATAGCGATGCACCGCTGCCGAAGATAGTCAAACGCCGCACCAAGAGCCGCGCCATTCTGCTATATGTCCTTTTCGGCACGCTGCTGCCGACGCTTGGGATCATCGGCTTCTTTGGGTACACCGCGGCGCCGTTGCCCCCCACGCCCCCTACGCCGCGTTCATGGCTGCCACAGGCACTGAAAAATGAGCCGGGGCTACAGGCCATCTGGCAAAGCAACGATGAGCTGCTGCTGCGCGGTCACTGCCAGGATAGCGGACACCTGGCAGCACTGAGCCAGCGCCTGCAGGCCAGCGGCGTCCATCTGCAGCAGGAGGCCGTCTGCAACGATACGCTACGCCAGGCACTACGGGCACTGCTGAATAGCTATGGCTATCAAAATATGATTATCACACTGCAGGATAACGGCGACGCCACCATCGACGGTGATATCCAGGGGAATAGCACTCCCTTGGCCCAGGCGCTGGATCAGCTGCCTGGCCTGGGACGCTGGCAGTTTACGGACAGCGGCGCCCAGACGCTGGAGCGGCTGATTAATGCCCTGCAAACGGAGGGGCTACTGGAGGGCATCAGCGCACGGCGCACCGAGCACGCCTGGCTGCTGTCAGGACACATTACGCCGCCGCAGCAGGAACGCCTGAATGATTTACTTCAGCGCCTCAACCATCAGGGCGGGGCTAATACGCTCCCCCTCCGCTTTATCGGCATGGCGGGGGGATTAGGCACCGAGGATCTCCTGCCCGCGCCGATCGCGGGCGTCGGCGGCGCCGACAACGCCCTATACCTGCAGTTGAGCAACGGCATGCGGCTGCTTCCCGGCACACCGCTCAGCCAAGGCATGCGTATCGTCCAGATTACGCCTGACGGCGTCTCGTTGGCGGGCCGACTGCGCCTTGTTTTTATCCCCCTACACTCCAGTTGAGAGGCACCCTATGCCAACCCTGACGCATCTTGAAGATTCGCTTCGACACGACCCGCACGGACACCAGCGCCAGCGCCTGATCGACTGCCTCAATGACGCCGCGCTGCGCCTTGCCCAGGCCTTGCGCCAGCCACACAGTGCCGACGAGTACGCCCGCCTTGAGCGTCAGCGTCAGTCATGTCTGGCCGCGATACGCGTCATCGATACCGTGTGGACGCTGAATCAAAACGCCTGATCGCCGCCAACTCAGGTGATGACCCGATAGGGGGAGATTTATCCGGCCGCTATGATGATTCAAGAACCTCAGCCAGGAGCATATCATGCCCAATTTGCATCTACTGCTCGTCACCGGTCCAGATAACATCGCGTCTCTTCCTGAGCCCGGCGTACTGCTGATCGCTGACTCACGACCGCCAGGCATCGCGTCGACCCGGCATACCAGGCTATTTAGCTATCCATGCAATCTTCTGCACGGCATATGCCGTGATTTACAGCACCTGATGTACAGTGGTCCGGACCCTATATCTCCCCCTCAACCGTTGCCCATCACCATGGCGCCGGGCCTGCTGAAAACACTGCTGCGGCTGGCGGATGCCGACGATGAAACCATGCTCAGGCTGGTATTGGCCTACAGCCTGACCCTGGAGTGTCAGCGGACATCCACTCTGCTGCGATCGCTGTTAACTGCCGATGCCGACCTGTTCGACACGCTCTATCGCCATCGGCTCGAACCCTGGCCGGTGGCGCGCTATGCCGATCTCTTCGGTCTGTCACAGCGTAAATTCAACCAGCTGTTCAACGAAAAGTTTGGGATGGCGCCGAAACGCTGGCTGCTGCGCCAGCGTCTGGGACATGCCCGTCAGCTGCTCGAAACCACCTCCAAAAAGGTGATCGACGTGGCGCTGGAGTCCGGATTCTGTAACGCCGCCCATTTCTCTGACTGTTTTCGGCGCCACTTCAGTCAGTCGCCAAGCGAAGTGCGCCGGGCCAGTCATCACCACCGCGCCGCCTAAACATGGTCACGGTAAGGAGCCTATATGAACATTGAGGATATTGTCTCTCAGCTGGACAATCAGGTTTCCCGTATATCCAGCGATGCAAACTCCGTCATCACCTCTGGCAACGTCAACAACAATCCAGAGGCCATGCTGAAAGCCCAGTTTGCCATGCAGCAGTACTCCGTGATGATCGGCTATCAAAGCTCGATCATGAAAACCGTCAAAGACATGATGATGAGCATCATCAGTAAAATAGGATAATGCCATGGATATGCTGTCTGTTCCCCGCCTCGTCGTTGAGGCGGGCTTTGCCGCCGTTAACTGCGGGATGCGGGCCGAAATGCACGATATTCTCAATGCGCTGCCCGACTGGCTCGACGATCCCGACCAGATTGCCCGCTGCGAAGCCATTCTACTGTTCGGGCTGGGGCGCCAGCGAGCGGCCACGGCCCGTCTGGCGATGTTACCGCCGAACGACTGCCTGCCGCTGCGCGCACTGATTACGCCCCCAACTCAGGAGAAAACAGTATGAATATTGATGCCATTAACGCAATCGGACAGACGCTGATGGGGGGGACGTCAGAGGTGAAAGAGCCGGTTTCACTGCCTGCCCAAGAGCGCTTTGCCGCCCTGATGAACACGCCGCAGGCTGGCGACTCGCCGAATACCATGCTGGCGGTCCAGGGCACTATGAATGATCTGGTGGTCGGGGTTGACCTGACCGCCAAGGTCGCGGGCTCCGTCGCCCAATCCATCAATAAGCTGGTGAATATGTCATGAAAATCACTCCATGGATACTGCTATTCAGCATGCTGCCCCTGTTGAGTGGATGTAAAAGCGAGCTCTACAGCAAGCTGGATGAGAAAGAGGCTAATCAGATGATGGCCCTGCTGATCTACAACAAAATTCCGGCCGATAAGCGGATGGAAAAAGATGGGGTGACCCTATTGGTCGATCAGGATCGCTTTGTCGATGCCGTCGAGGTACTCCGCCAAAACGGCCTGCCGCGCCCTCAAACCGTCACCATGCAGGAGTTATTTCCCAGCGGACAGCTGGTTACCTCCCCAGAACAGGAGGAAGCCAAACTTAACTATCTTAAAAGCCAGCAAATTGAAAAGATGCTTAGTAGCATGGATGGCGTCATTAATGCCGAAGTCTCGGTAGCTGAACCGCGCGCCATCGTAGGCGAGGCGCCGCCCCTGGCCTCCGCGGCGGTATTCATTAAATACAGTCCCGACGTCAATCTCCCCGCCAGAGAGGCAGAGATCAGGGCCCTCATCAACAATGGTATTCCCGGGCTCGCGCCGGATCGCATCAGTGTGACCCTACAGCGGGCCGAATACCGTTATCAACCCCCGGGTGCCGTCGCAGCAGAGGATCATAAAATCATTCTATATGGATACCCGCTGCCTTTGGAGGCGCTGATCGCCGCGGCCTGTACCCTCCTGTTTGGCCTGCTCATTAGCCTGACCCTATGGCTACGCCGCCCCAGGAGGAGCACGCCATGACACCCGCCAGGCAGCATCTGTATCAGGTCTGGCACCAGCCTGGGCACATCATCGATCCCGCATGGTGGGGAGCGCTGGGGCTACACTGCTGGCAGTCGATCTACCGTGACGGTCCGCTGGCGCGGCCTGCGCTCGATACGTTGCTACGCCAGCGGCTGGGACAAAGCGGTGCACCACCCACGCTGACCCCGCTATCCAGCGATCTGCTGGCCAGCGCTGAACGCCGCACGATGCTGCTGCTGGCTATGGGACTCTGGGCCCTGGAGGCCGGTGGGCTGCTGCTGCTAAAACCGTACCGTGAGACGCTCGCCGACACGTTGGACCCCCTCAGTATCGGACAGTTACAGGTACTGCTACCCTATGGCGCCGCGCCGCAGCCTCTACCGCCCGCATCATTATATCAGCGGGCGATGGATCTCGGTATCGCCTGGCTGAGCCAGGCGCCAGATCCTGCACTGCGCGCCTGTCGGCTTTACTCCCCCCCATCGCAGGGCGCAGCACCCACGGGATCGCCCATCCCCATACTGCAAAAGCTGGCGAGGTGGCTATGAACAATCCGCTGCATCTTCCGTTTACGACCCTGCCCGGCGCCTTACCGAGCCAGGGATATCTCACGGCACACAGCCTGCACGAGCGGGAAGAGATGCAGTGCGCTATCGCCGCATCGCTGCACCAGGCCGAAGAGCAAGCCTGTGCGATACGGGCCGCAGCCGATGATCTCCTGGCCCAGGCCAGGGTGCAGGCGCAACAGATACGGGAACAGGCACAGCAGGAAGGAGAGCGGTTAGCCCGGCAAAAGCAGGAAGAGGCCATCGCCGACGCCGTACAGTGGCTGTGTCAGGAGCAGGATCTGGAACAGTATCTTGCCAACCAGCTCGCGCAACGCTGGCGCCAGCTGACGGCTCAAGTCATCGAGGAGCTCTTGGGTAAACAGGAGCAAAATGCGCTGCTCATCCGTAAAGTCCATCAGTTAGTGGTCAGTCGCTTTGCTCAGGGGCGCCTCACCCTCAGCGTCTCCCCCCCGGCTCTGGCGCATGCCCAGGCCGCCTGGGCCGATAACCAACGGATTACATTAACCGCCGATCCCTCCCTGCGGGAGGGTCAGGCGCTGCTGGATAACGGGCTACTGCGCATTCACGTGGATAGTCAGGCCCAGCAGTCGCGTCTGCTGCAACTGCTCAGGGATACCGCCTATGCTTAACATTAACCCGGCCTCACAGATCCCCACCGAACGGCCCACGAGCGTACCGCATACTACGCCAGGCCCAGAAAACAGCGCATCCGTCATCGCACAGGCGATGGTAGCGCTGAGCGAAACCCAGAGCGAGACCCTAGAGGAGACCCAGGAGGATCTGAGCTTTGCGCTGGGGGGACGCCTGCGCGAACTGCGCAATGGCAAAGAGCATGAATCAAGCAGCCGTGGACGGGTGCTGATGCACAAGCTGGTGGCAGAAGTGGCGATGATTGCGGAGGAGGATCTCAGCGATCTGAACGACGACGGCTGGCAGCAGTCGCCTCAAATGCTGAGCGCCCTACAGGCGCAGTACCCGGCGCCCGGTGCGGCCGCCCTGCATCTGGCCGCCTGGCTGGCCCACCGACAACCGGGCGCCAGACTGCGCAGCAGAATGGAGGAGGCACTGGCAAGCCTGATGGCGGACGACCAAACGGCCATCGATCTATTTGCTACGCTGGAGTTCGGTACCGTAACGCCGGGCCTACGCCAAGAGCTGCGCCAGCTCTATCATCGTGCACTGGCCCCCCGCCGCCAGATCTCCCAATGGCTAAACATGTTGGGAGAACGGCAACAGCGCCACAAAAAAATACGCACCATGCTACACCTCTTGGCCTATGAGCTTTCTGCCAGTGGCCAGCCGATCGTTGGCAGCCATCTGGCCGCTGTTATTGACGACCTGCGCCAGCTACTGCGTCTGCTCGGCCTGGAGGATTATTGCGATCGCGCCGCTGCGGCGCTGGGTGTGTCGGCCATTAGCGGCGAAGGACTCATGCTGCTCGTAGTACAGCTGATCGAGCAAATCTGGCTTAACGCCGATACACTGGAAGAAATGTTGCCGCCGCAGGCCGAGCTGGATCGCTATCGGCTCCTACAAGCGCTGGGCAAGTTGATACAGATGCTGCCGGATACATGCTTTAACGACGCGGACCATCGCCTACAGCTAGATGAAGCCATTCATACTCTTAGCGATAGTATCGTCTCCTGATATATTCTTATATCGTCCGACCTCTCTCTGCCGCACGCTAAAAGCGCTGTTGCCTTGTATGCACGCATCAACAATAATCGTGTCGGCGCACCAAAAATAGATTCAACACCGCAGAAATACACAGAAGATAAACAAGCTACAAATATCATACACAATCAGCTAAAAACCCCTCAACCAATGCTATTATTGTCGGCCCCAATAAATAATAAAGAGGCTATACTGGTGCACCAAGAAATATCTGCCATTCGCTCCAGCTTTCTTCACTTCTTCAGTAATCCGGCCAAATCAGCCCCTCTCAGCGATTCATTTGAATTTATTGAGGATGGCTTACTTATTATTAAAGAGGGTAAAGTCGTTGAGTGCCGACCCTACCATCATAGCGATGTGCATAATTATAAAAATATTGATAATAAAACCGGTTGTCTGATTACCCCAGGGTTTATCGATACCCATATTCACTATCCACAGAGCGAAATGATCGGTGCCTATGGTGAGCAGTTACTAGAGTGGCTAGAAAAATACACGTTTCCGACAGAGAAAAAGTTTGCCGATCCAGCCTATGCCCAATATATTGCACATATCTTCATCAATGAGCTGCTCAGAAATGGTACTACGACCGCCCTGGTCTTTGGCACCGTGCACCCACAGTCGGTAGATGCACTGTTTGAAGAGGCCCTGAGCAAAAATATGCTGTTGATCTCTGGCAAGGTCATGATGGACAGAAACGCCCCCGACTATCTGCTTGATACCGCAGAATCGGCCTACCAAGACAGCGAACGGTTGATTCAAAAATGGCATAACAGAGGCCGCCTGAAATATGCGATTACACCACGCTTTGCCCCAACCTCTACGCCAGAGCAGCTGCGTCTGGCCGGAGAGCTGAAAGAAAAATATCCAGACACCTATGTACACACCCACCTCTGCGAAAACCGCAGTGAGATTGCCTGGGTTAACGAACTGTACCCCGAGCAGAAAAGCTATTTCCAAGTTTACCGCCATTATGGACTCGCGGGGAAAAAATCGGTATTCGCTCATGCGATCCACCTCAGCGATACAGAATGGGACGGTATCGCTCAAACAGATTCGGCTATCGCATTCTGCCCGACCTCCAATCTATTTTTGGGCAGCGGCCTGTTCAATCTGGCTAGAGCACAAAATCATCACATTCGGGTTGGCTTAGGCACAGATATCGGTGCAGGAACCAGCTTTTGCCAATTAGACTCATTGAGTGAAGCCTATAAAGTCACCCAGCTAGCGGGCGGTACCCTATCAGCATTTATGGGGTTTTATCTGGCAACTCTCGGCGGCGCGGTTGCCCTCAGCCTTGATACACAGGTGGGGAATTTTACCGCGGGGAAAACTGCCGACTTTACGGTTATCGATTGGTACACCGATGAGATACAAAGGCTGCGTATGGATAATACCAATACATTAGAAGACAGGCTGTTTGCACTGATGATCCTGGGGGGTAAACAGAATATTAGAGAGACCTATATTGCCGGTGAAAAGCAATATCAACGCGCGTAATATATTCCGTCAAACGACGCAAGGGATCACACAGCGACACAGCAAAAGATACCCATAAAAAAACGCCCTATTGCCGGGGGAGCAATGATAGGGCGTAACAGAAAGGCACCGGATAAAATAAAGACGCTGACGCGGGGTTACATACCTTTATTCACCTCATCCTTAGCCATGTCATCTTTTTTCATACTCTCTTTCTTCATACCATCCTTAGCCATACCGTCGTAAGACATTCCCTCTTGCGCCATCCCGTCATGGGCTATCATTTTTTTCTTCTTCATGCCATCTTTACCAATATTATCATGAGACATCGCGCGCTCTTTCTGCATGCTATCATTGCCCATATTATCTTTAGCCATACTGTCTGCAGCATAGACTGCGGTGAATGCCATCATCAGAGAGCTGGCCAGTACTGTTGCGATTACTTTTTTCATTTTTCCATCCTTATCTTATTGAGGAAGTACTGCATTAAAAAAGATCAGCTGCCGCCAAACCAGTTGTAGCCCTGATCTTCCCAATAACCACCGGGGAATCGGTTGGTTATTTCTATGGAAACGATATGCTTTGGATTTTTATAGCCCAGCTTGGTCGGAATACGCAGCTTCATCGGATAGCCATACTCCGGCGGCAGCCGCTGCCCATCCCAGGAGAGCGCCATAATGGTCTGCGGGTGCAGCGCGCTCGCCATATCAATGCTGGTGTAATAGTCATCGGCGCAGCGAAAGCCAACGTATTTCGCCTGGGTCTGTGCGCCGATCAGCCGCAGGAAGTCAGCGAAGCGCACGCCGCCCCAGCGCCCGATGGCGCTCCACCCCTCAACGCAGATATGGCGGGTAATCTGCTCATGCTGCGTCAGCTGATACAGCTCCGCTAGGCGCCAGCTCCGGGTGTCCCGCACCAGCCCGCGAACCTCTAGCCGGTAGTCATCTCCCGCGATGTCGGGAATCTCCTCCTCGCCATAAAACGCATTAAAGGGAAAGGGGCGCGTTATCTCGCTCGGCGTATACTCCGGCGCCAGGCGCTGCCCGCTGAATAGCCAGCCCTGTACCCGATCGTTAAACCGAGACATACGGTTGAGAACGCTCTCTACGTCGGGATTTTCGCTGAGATCGCACCCGGTCAGCAGGGCGATGCCGCCCAGCGTCAAGCCTTGCTGCAGAAAACGGCGGCGCGACGATCCGCCCAGGCGGCGGGCAACCAGACGCTGCGCCTCCTTCACCAGCGCATCACCATCACCGACGGATAAATCGATGTTGCTCTTCTTCATCGTCGCTCCTTAGCGTCCGCGTAACATCGCCAGCAACGTTTTAGGAACCAGTGCCACCATCACCACATGCACCACGAGGAAGGCGCACACGAATGCCATGGCATAAAAGTGGATATAGCGCGCCGTCTCATACCCGCCCAGCAGCCCACGCAGCAGCGGAAACTGCACAGACTTCCACAGCACCAGACCGGAAAGCAGCAGTACGATGGCGGCGCCGATGGCCGACAGATAGGCACACTTCTGCACCGCGTTATAATGGCGCGGATCGTCATGGGCCAGGCGGCCGCGCAGCGCGTCTGCCATATCCTGCCACAGCTGCCGCAGCGATATCGGCCAAAAGCGCCGACGAAAACGGCCGCCGATCACGTTGATGGTCAGATACACCACGCCATTAAGGGCAAACAGCCACATGGCGGCAAAGTGCCACTGCAGGGCACCGCCCAGCCATCCCCCCAGGGTGTATTGCTTGGGAAAATAGAAATCAAACAGCGGTGAGGCGTCATAAATCCGCCATCCGCTCAGGATCATTAAAAAGATGGCGATGGCATTAATCCAGTGACACAGCCGTAGCCATAGCGGATGGACATTCACTACCTTTGCGCCGCTCATCCGGTCGCTCCTGCATGTAGGGGAATAGTTGCAGTCTACCCCACGGCGAAAAGTTAAATCCTTAAACAAAAAGTTATAGGTTTGCGTACTGAAAACGCGATCGATTGTATTATGGTTTCGCAATCTGTGGCGTTATACCTTATCGTATTCACAATATGAATTAAAACGCCGATGATTATCATTTATTGATAGGATAACAAGTAGATAAATAATAAAGCGATGCGTAAATGGGAAAGATACGGAAGGG
>NZ_AFJI01000032.1 GCF_000264785.1 Edwardsiella ictaluri ATCC 33202
CCAAGCTGCGTATTCGCTTCGAACGGCGGCTGGATACCCATCTTGCCTTGCTGACGCTGGCTTGTGCTGTTATCTGCTTGCGCTTTGTTGAACGGTTTTGTTAGCGGCTCTAAATCCAAACCAACCAAACCACAGTAAGCCGGCCCCACAAGCCACAATCGGCAAGCTCACTGGCTTCTCTGATTTTATAACCGAGTCAACCCGTTTACCGATGAACAACGCCGCGGCGAGCGCAGAGAACCCCGCGGTCACATGCACCACGATACCGCCTGCAAAATCAACCACGCCGATTTGCTCTAAGAAACCGCCTCCCCAGACCCAGTGAGCAACGGGGATATAGACGAAGATCACCCATAAGAAAACAAATTTAACATAGGCGGAGAACTTGACACGCCCAACGATAGCACCACTGATCAACGCTGGCGTAATGATGGCAAACATCATTTGATAGGCAAAAAACAAGATAAATGGAATATTTGGCGCCCACGCTTTATTCACCGAAACGCCGATATGTAGCATTCCAAAGTAATCAAAAAAGTTACCGATCACTCCCCCCACATCCTGTCCGAATACCAAGCTAAACCCACCGAATATCCAAATAACTGCTACCACCCCCATACAGATAAAATTTTGCAGCATAACAGAAATTATATTCCGCTCGCTAACCAAACCGCCATAAAATAGCGCTAATCCTGGTGTCATCAGGCAAACCATTGCCGTACATAAAATTATGAATGCGGTGTCGCCACTGTTAATTAACATATTCCCCTCGTGTGATCTAAGTAACGCTGAAATCCAACATCAGCACAACATTATATCTAAACTCAGTATTACCCCCCCCGCACAAATGACTAACGCCATCATGATGATCATGACACTCTGTAAAATTAGCAATGTCATTCAGCGCAGCACGCGGTTAACCTAAGTAATAACATCAGGCACAACAATGACTCGCCATGAATTACACACGACTCGCCACTAAAATAGAAAGAACCAGAGCGTAATATATTGCTGTGTGCTAGCCTTTCCTAATATATCTCTGCGTTCTCCATGCCTGTCTAAGCAGTGTGTTCATCATGCTTATCAGTTAATCCTGTAAGACAGTCTTATCATGGACCAACAGCAATACCCATGTGGCCAATACGAACGGCATCGTCAAACTAGGAATACCCAAAGGGGCTAATGCTGTATTCAATGCTCCTTGCATTAATACGACAAAGAAGACCCCGATAACGGTATAACAAAAACTCATCATGCCAGGTTTACTAAAGGTAGCGCCTAAAGCAATACCGGTTAATACGGCACTAAATGAGAACATACCCGCATCAACACCTTGCAAGGTACCTCCTAGCCAGAGTGCAATCAGCATGGAGAGGACGGCACTAAATACCGCATAGAAAACATTCCAAAGCGAACCACAGGCCAGCCCGATACACATGAGCATCCCAGAGACGATATTACTAAATAGAAAAACCTCCGAAACACCATTAAATGCGCCTAACCATTCAGTATGATAATAGGAATGAGTGAGCAGATGAGTATGCTGCTGCGGCAGAAATGTCGCCGGTAATCCCATGTGGACCAACTGAGGAAAGTTATAACTAGCAAGTAATACCACCCAGGTTGTCACAACAAATGGGCCGGTTAACGCCGCGATCTTCAAGCCCTTCAAGCACTCAGATATGCTGGTCGCCACGATGACTGAAAGCGCACTGCTCAAGATCAACACACACCATAACGTTGGTGTTGGCACCAAAAAAACTGGTAACGCGGCACCGACCAAACAGCCGTTATATCCACATAAACCACTACGCAAGGATGTGCGATCGCGTATGATGAGATATCCTGTTAAGGTCGCCACAGCCGTTCCTAGCAGGCATCCCCAAGCGATCACCGGAGTATTATTTAAGTAAGCATCAAAAAAAATACCGCCGAAGAAAAAAGCCCCCGTCAATGAATTGTTTTGAAACATCACCTGTCCACAGCCACGCAGAGTTGTATCAATAAACTCCAGCAGAAAACTATGGCGTTCATCACCTAATAGCTTGTCTATTTTAACATCCATACGACCATCCAACCTATTCAGTTATAGTTATAGACTGATAACGATATCTATATAGTCCAGAAACGACATGCAGTGATGACACCACCATAGACAGTGACGTCATCGCACAATTATTTCTGCCTGGCAAAGTAGGGAATAGTCAGGGAGACGCCCCGGCATACCTCTCGGGCTAACTTCCAAAATTGACGCACTTCATCTTTAGCTTGCCCAGAGTCATTTGTCAGAACCTTAAACACTAACCCGACACCGTTTGGCAATCGACTAACGCCTCTAGCTATTTTATTCTCATAGTCGAATCGGGGTTTGATCCCGCTGACGATGCGATCCTGATTTTCTTTACTGGTCAGTAAAATAACATTGGCAAAAATATCAAACTGTTGCATTACACCGATATCATCCAAACTCCCCTTGCTGGGTGTCAAGACGTAGCGCTCAGACATACACTCATCACCATCGGCATTCAATACCTTGACCGTCGATGAATAGACATCAAAGCCAAACCGCTCATCCTGGTGATGGTACTTCCTTCCCGACATCAAAATCTCTGAATAAAGTAATGTCCCTTCCGGATGACAACGTAAAACAGTTTCAGAGATAAAGCGAGAGTGCCGATGCGGAATAATCTGCTCAGGAACAAACTCAAGATAACCCGCACGCTCCACTTCCAGATGCTGCACCTGAGCCGCGTAATTGGCATTCATCAGATTGATTTTAGTCGCCGACTGTGATGTTACATGTCCACAGGCGCCCTCCTCAACCTTAACCTGCAACACCAGACGGTCACCTTGTAAGATACAGCCTGACGTAGAGATCATCGTGACACACGGCAAGCCAGGCATGTCTCGATCCCAATACAACGCCTTTTGTACCAGATAGGGCACTCGCCGTTCCATCTTCGCTAGAATGCTACGCTCACCCTGCTGAGCGAAAACCAAATTTAAATAGGCTTTTTTCCCCACACAACCGCTATCCATCTGTGCGGGCTCATCTTGGTAATCAGCCAACTCAGGAGCGCCCCGTCCTAACTGCATCACCCACTCCGTAGCTGAATAATACTGTGGCATCCTATTCATGGTGTCTCACTTTATTTCGCTGTGTGTAAATAAGAAGTCACGCATAATCATATCGACTAACTCCTCTACCCCCTCACCCGTTTTGCAATTGGTCATAACGTATGGACGATCGCCACGCACTACCTTGGTGTCACTCTCCATTACCGATAGATCAGCGCCAACATAGGGAGCCAGATCAGTTTTATTGATAACTAAAATATCAGCTTGAACTAAGCCAGGACCATTCTTCCGTGGAATCTTCTCCCCCTCAGCCACATCGATAACATAGATATAAAAATCGGCCAGGGCTGGGCTAAAAGTCAGCGTCAAGTTATCACCGCCGCTTTCGATCATGATGACATCACTGTCAGGAAAGCGCGCCTCCAACTCTTCAACCGCAGCGATATTCATGCTGGGATCTTCACGCACGGCCGTATGTGGACAAGCCCCGGTCTCAACACCAACAATTTTTTCCTCATCCAAAATTCCTTTTAGCGTACGTTTAACCTGCTTAGCATCTTCAGTGGTGACAATATCATTAGTAATGATGAGTGGTTTAATCCCACGCTGCATCAGTCGTGGTGTAATAACTTCAATAATTGCTGTCTTTCCTGAACCGACTGGGCCACCAATGCCGACACGAATAATTTTTTTCATATCCACTCCAAATATTAATTCATAAATAATCTAACATGCGCATCGATATGGTTAGATGCTAATATATCAATGATAGGTACATACGAAGACATTAGTGAAATATCACCACAGGTCGATATTGCACAAAGATCGACGATATCTTGACTCAAAGAATAAAGAATATCTTGAGTCGCAAAATGGGTTATTTTCATCAAGCGTAAGGCTGCACTCAACATGGTCATAGCGACCCCATACTGATGCATCACCACGACCTGCTGCTCATCAATACCCTGGATCGCCATGATGATAGCCTGCGTGACGGGGTATGTGCCGACGGCGTCACCGCAGGCAATCTGCTTCAGCCACCAATCAATTAGTGGATTTTTCAGCACATTTAAAGAAAGCTCTGCGAGTTTTTTCCCCATGCGGGTCGTCATTAACTGGTTTTCTTCGTTAATCTTTCTGTTATAAACCGCCCGATCAGCCGCCACCAAGGCTTGACGATCCTCCGCCAGAACAGCACGATGCGCCGCGACTACGGCGATACCATCACAACTCGCCGCCTGCTTTAAGGCTGTGCGGACAAAACCCTTTAGGCTGTCAGCATCTTTTACGATGCCTTTTTGAATCGCCGACTCGATACCGTTAGAAAAAGAGAATGCGCCGACCGGTAATACAGAGTCTGCAAACTGCATAATATGGATTAGTTCAGTAGGACAAATCGTCATACATCCTCCCATCAGCGCCGGGAATGATGTTCATCATGCTCATTGTCATGACTATTCCCTGCGTGATTATGAACATGGCGGTGTCCCTCATGTTCATGGCTATGCCCCATAAAATCATGACTATGGCTGTGATCGACATGAACATGCGCACCGAGGTCCTCGGCGCCGCCGAATAACAGACGGGCTTCGGAGGGGGTCAGGCAAGATAAGATGCTGTCGCCTTTTTCGAATCGGTAATGAATGCCAGTAAAGCGATGGGTTTGAATGACTGACTCCATCACCTTATGCGAAACACTGAGAGGAACAAAAACCTGCGACTCGTGAATAATAGACTTCCAATGTTGGTTTCCCAACGCATGCCCCAGTTCAAAACTTATTTTCAACATCATCTCGTGGCTGAAATTAAGCAAATCTGTCAAATCAATTATCATCACATCCCGCAAAATCAATTTGACAATAATGGCATAAGCATGTTTATCATCACACAGCAAGACATCACCATCTGCGAGCAGAGAGTTCCTCTCCAAGGAAATACCCAAGTCCTTACCTTGCTCTGTCATTTTCCTACAGCTATTTTTATACATATCACCATGTTCGAGAGTCAAATAATCCAACTCATACGCCTTAAGCTTTTCGGCCCAGACAGGGTCCGTTTTCACATTTCCTAATACATGGCTAATCACGATCATGATGAGTACTCCATTTTACCCACCTCTCCCTATAATAAGGGAGAGGTGATATTAAACTTAACCGAAGAAATAAAGTTGATTCATCGCTGCAATATCAACAGGCTTACACGTCGCGTGAACACCATCCACCTTTACAGCAAAGGTTTCTGGATCCACATCAATATTAGGCATGTTGTTATTACGGACTAAATCTTGTTTTGAAACATTACGGCAATTTTTCACTGCAATAACGTTACGATCCAATCCCGCCTTCTCGCGAACGCCATCTTCCAGCGAAGCCTGAGAAACGAACGTCACGCAAGTGTCATTCATAGTTTTGCCCATCGCACCGAACATAGGACGATATGTGATTGGCTGAGTCGTCGGCAGCGACGCGTTGGAATCCCCCATCGTGCTCCAGCTAATCATACCTCCCTTAATAACCATTTTAGGTTTTGCCCCAAAGAAGCGCGGATCCCATAGAACAAGATCCGCCATTTTCCCAACCTCGATGGAGCCAATCACATGGCTGACACCTTGAGCAATGGCAGGGTTAATGGTGATTTTTGCTACATAACGTAACACTCGGAAGTTGTCATTGCCGGCTGCATCCTCCGGTAACTTGCCGCGAGCCACTTTCATCGCATTGGCTGTTTGAATCAAACGCAACCAGTTTTCACCGACGCGTCCCATCGCTTGGGAGTCGCTGGAGAACATGGAGATGACCCCCATATCTTGCAACACGTTTTCTGCAGCGATAGTCTCCGGACGAACGCGACTTTCAGCAAAGGCAACATCGGCCGGAACATTAGGATTAAGGTTATGGCAAATCATGATCATATCGAACAGCTCAGCCTGGCTGTTGATACCGAATGGAAGCGTTGGGTTCGTTGAGCTGGGTAGCACATTCATCAGGCTGGCTACCTTGATGATATCCGGCGCATGCCCCCCCCCCAGCCCCCTCGGTATGAAAGGTATGTACCGTACGGCCTTCGAAGGCGTCAATAGTATCCTCTACATATCCCCCTTCGTTCAGGCTGTCAGTATGCACTGCCACCTGAATATCCATCTTATCGGCAATGCGCAGTGCATAACGCAGTGCACTCGCTGTAGCGCCCCAGTCTTCATGCACCTTCAAGCCAGCCGCCCCTGCAATGATTTGCTCTTCCAGCGGACCATAGCCACAGGCATTACCTTTACCCAACAGACCCACATTTAGCGGCAGGCTCTCAAAGCTGCGGAGCATTTGACGAATATTCCACGGCCCCGCCGTAACCGTCGTTCCATTAGAACCATCTGTAGGTCCAATGCCGCCGCCAAAGAATGTCGTGACGCCATTAGACAGAGCATGATAAGCCTGTTGAGGTGAAATTAAATGGATATGGGTATCAATACCTGCAGCAGTCAAAATTAAATGCTCACCGGAAATAGCATCAGTACTGGCACCTACTACCATTGTCGGGGTTACGCCATCCATAGTATTAGGGTTACCACTTTTCCCAATACCGGAAATTTTCCCGTCTTTAATACCCACATCTGCTTTAATTACACCTAAACAGGCATCAATGATGGTAACATTAGTAATGACCAGGTCCAATACACCATTGTCACGGGTCAGGTTATTATTCGCCCCCATACCATCACGCAGGGATTTCCCACCACCATATACAGACTCATCACCATAACCGCGCAAGTCTTTTTCAATTTCAATAAATAGTTCCGTATTCCCCAGGCGAATTTTATCACCGACTGTTGGGCCAAACAGACTAGAATACTCTTTCCGCGAAACATGTGGCATGATATACCTCGTTAATATCTATGTTGAATATCGCTATCATTTTTATTTGGAAAACTTAAATCCGGATTTGATGGCTTTCTCAACGACCGCTTCTTTGCCATAGTTTGACATTGCCCAACCATCCAGCAAATTATTAAATCCATACAACAGTCGCTTTCCACCAAATGGAATCAAAGAGACTTCAATTTCATCACCTGGCTCAAAACGAATAGCGGTAGTCGCCATGATATTAAGCCGCATGCCATATGCTGCGGATCGATCAAACTCTAAGGCTCTATTGGCTTCAAAGAAATGGAAGTGTGAGCCAACCTGCACCGCACGATCACCAGTATTACGCACACGAACTTTTACCACAGGCTTATCTTCATTAAAGCTGATATCTTCATTTTTCAGCAGAAGACCACCGACAGGTACGTTACTCTCTTTTACTTTAGCCTTACTATTTTTCGCATTGGTCATTTTCATGCTCCTTAATTATAAAACAAAGAAACTAAAAACCAGATAATCTGTTTTATTGGATAGGATCATGAACAGTAACTAAGCGACTCCCATCCGTAAAGATGGCTTCTACCTGTACGTTCGGAATTAGCTCCACAACGCCATCCATGACATCATCGCGGGTCAATACACTTCGCGCTTCATTCATCACTTCCTCGACGGTTTTTCCATCTCTGGCACCTTCCATGGCCGTTACTGTAATAATCGATACAGCTTCAGGATAGTTCAGCTTCACACCACGCTGTTTGCGTTTTAACGCAACATCCGCCAGCGTGTAAACCATTAACTTCTCCACTTCTCTAGGAGTTAACTGCATAATCAATCACCTCTTTTCGCTTGTTTCGATTGTATCTCTTTGCTTATAAATACAACACTACGTTGCTGTGCGATCCTCTCCTAAACACAATCAACACAGCATAGCGCTCAATAATGTAAAAATAGGTGTGTTAATCTATGGTGAATATATAATTCAACGCAACTCATCATAGATTAATGATTCATTGCGAGAAATATTATTTATTTAAAAGTAACGGATGTCATTACGATTATTCTTTCAATACTACTCAAAAAGAAACCACTTATTTCAACATAGAGATTCAAAAACGTACACAGCAGCATTGCAAAACAGTCTTGTTTAGCACAAAAGATCAAGATTTTATTAAACCAGATGTCATTCACCACCAGAAAACATAATGCAAAGATGCATAATATTATCCAATCTGGCTAATAGAGAAATTTTTAAGCCTTTAGCAATGTGAAGTTCAAGATTTAAGCAATGGTTGAGTCGGGGACATATCTTGGCAGTGTTTTTGTACAAATACATTTTTCAGCATTTGGACATATTATTATATTTTTTCTTCACATGGCCCATGAAAATTTAATCCAAATTGAGCACAAAATAATAAGACATTCATCTTCAGAAGACCATCAAAAAATTGGATTGTCGTATAATGACTCACGATAATTTCTGAGGAGATAGAAGATGGCAAGCAACAAGTGGTAGATGAGCTCTGAAAAAATGGTGGCCTCTCTCCCCTAACACAAAACCGATCACCTGTAGGGAACACATCGCAACCATGTCGATAATTGCGTCGTAATGAATATCATTTTCTTCGTGCCCATAACCGGTTACCCGTGGAATACGCTGAAATCTACAGGTGTTTGCTCGTCAGGATTGTCACCACCCCGCATACTTTTAACGATCTTCTGGCATGTTGACAATGCTCCGAAAGAGAGCGCTATACGTAAAGCCCATTTTACTGAACATCAGATTATCGCTGTACTGAAATCAGTAGAGGCAGGCAGAACGGTGAAAGATGTCTGCCGTGAGGTTGGTATCTCTGATGCCAGCGGCTACAGCTGAAAAAACACGATGGCATGGAGACCATAGATACTAATAAAATCAAATAATTATAAGATGAAGCGCGCCATCTAAAGCAAATGTTTGCCGATCTGAGTCTTAAGCATCACTCGCCCCAAAAAACGCTGAAGCCCACAGCAAAACAGAAGCGGGTCAGTTATGTGGTGCAAACACCTTCCCTCAGCATCAGAGAGGCCTTTCGGACTTTTTCTCTGACCCGTACAGGCTATCATTACCGTCCTGACATGTTACGTGATGAACTGGCTATCAGTACGCTTCAGCAGGCGGCAGAGTATTATCCGCGATACGGGCTCAGTAAGCTTTTTCGAATACTGCGCAGCAAGGGCCACTCCTGGCGTCATAAGCGGGAGTATCGTATTTACTGCCTGCTGAAGCTCCACTTTCGGAGCAGAGGGAAACAGCGCCTGCCCATTCGTAATCCAGTGCGGAAGCCAGAAGCACTGAACAGAGCTGGTCGGTTGATTTTATCAACGATACCCTGAGCTGTGATCGCCGTTTCCGCATTCGCACCTGCAACGAGGTGGATGATGTTAACCATGAAGCGCTCTGGTGATAGAAGTCGATCTTAATCTGCCCGCCCGCCCAGCGCGTTATCCGGGTGCCGGAGCGTATCGCGGTTAACCAGGAGTACACAGGGCAATGGTCCGCATAGGTGTCTGAACAAAGGCGATAACGCTGGGTTGCTG
>NZ_AFJI01000033.1 GCF_000264785.1 Edwardsiella ictaluri ATCC 33202
TCCATCGACTACCGTCGCATCAGCAGAAGCGCTGCTCGTTAATCGGATATCTTTGGTATCTTGGTGTACACCGATATTAGAGAGTATTTGTGCAACCATCCCCATGGTAAAGTATCTATCACCAACCGTTATAGCGTCTAGCCCTGCCTTCCCTCCGCCAACGATGTATATTTTTTGATCCGGATTAAAATTAAAATCCCCCGCGTAGTGCGCGTCTATGTTCTTTATTGCATAAAGAAAAGCATGATTTAGGCCTTTGTCGTCATTACTTCGCGGAGGCGGAGTTGCTGACGCCTCCGGAAGCTTGTCCCGTAGTTGACAGAATGTCTCATACCCTTGTCTAGTCGAAAAGACCAAAGGATACTGTGCTAAATCCTTATTCCCTAGGCGATGCAGGTAGCCACCTATAGTAGAAAGAAGATCCTTCTCCATTGTGATATCGGCACTTTGTGGCGTTCCTAAGAATAGCGTAACCCTCTCATGTTGATTGGATATAGGACTACTGGCATTGGAGGAGCTTACTCCTGTCATCAATGATGAGACGCTTGAAACGTGTCTCATCGGATTAAGGCCTACAGTAGGCTGGCCGGTCTGTATGGTTATATTTGGCATAGATAATATCCTGTGTGTTTGATTATCTTTTGAGATAATTTCCCATCCATTTAATTAACTCATGAGATAATTTCCCATGTGTTCAATTAACTTCTGAGATAATTCCCTGCAATTTTCTGATAAACCCTTCGATAGTTAACTTTACGGATTCGCTTGAGTTGAAATTTGTTGCAGTCATTGATGCCTTTAACTCCAAGCCATTGTCTGTTTGTAACATGAAAACTCCAGCGCCATCAGCGCCGTTAAGTGTGGAAGATAAAATATCAATAATTCTTAACGCGCCAGGTGAGTCTATTTTATTCAGCCCAAACGGTAATAAACTCCACATCCACAGTTTGTCATCATGACAAGAAATAAAAACATCCGGAGTGTCTTGTATATGCATTGATATAGCAGGGTAATTATCCATTTCATCAATAATTGCACGAGGTAAGCCAAATGAAATCAATACTTCTTTAATTATTTGCCTATCGATAATCACAGACAGTCTCCATCACTATTTGTATCATGATATACTAATCATTCAATTTGTAAAAAATTAGCTTGGAATAGAATCTCTTCGTTGATTATATGTTGATTTTTCGTGATTTTGTGTGATGAATTCACCACTTCGGTGAGAGGCTTCACTATCATTATTTTATCTATAGTACTTTCCTATTTTTACTTTATAAATTAATGAAATTTTGTTTTTTATATGATGCGTATGGTGGACTGAGCCCACCCCGGAGGTAAACATGGGCTGGCAAAAGTGTAGCGGTATTCGGCGCGGCTATTTAGGGAGGTTCCCCGCGAGATGCATCTGAGCGGGAAAATCTTCATGCAGCGCATTGAGCGTAACAACCTGACCTGACGTTCAGAACACGCATCAAGCGATTCGCTCTAAAACCATCTGCTTCTCTCGCTCTGTGGAGCTCCATGATCAGGTGATGGGTGCCTTTATCGAAAGGTACCACTTCGACTGACTAGAGGCATCACCAACAAGAAATTGAGTTTTAATTCAGTAAGTTATGGAGTGAGTTGGACTTGCTGAGATGTGATTATGGCGTTCCCTGCAGGAATCGAACCTGCAACTAGCCCTTAGGAGGGGCTCGTTATATCCATTTAACTAAGGGAACACGCAAATAAGATGTGACGCTGCGGCGCTATCCGTGCTGAAGCGTTGAGCTATCCTACCGTATTCCCTCTCTTTTTTTCAAGCCGAACTGGGGGATAAGGGAGAGAACGCGTTATTTTTACGCACTGCTGCCTGCTAAATGCGCAGTCTACGGCTCCTCGCTGAACGGGGGATCCGGTGGTGGCGTAACCCTATGGGTATCAGGCGCTCGTCGATGTGGCGGGTGTTTCGAGATACTCCCAGCGCTGGATACGCGTCAGCATCAATGGTATCGCTGATATCCTTTTACGCCAAATCTCCTGCTGCGCCGGATCGAGTTTGCTGTACAGGCTGAGGATGATATCGGTGCGGCGCTCCAGGCGTACCAGTATCTTGCTCCGTTCCTGGCCGCGGTGGCTGAGAAAACGCTGGCGCTCTTTGGCCCATCCTTCGATTTGTGCCTTGAGGCGGGTCTCGGTATCGTTCACCACCAGCAGACTCAGCACAGCCGAGCTGATGGTGATGACGGCGATCAGGGCGAACAGGAAGGTGGTGTAACCGTTAAAATAGTCATTGCCGGGCACGTAGTTGTGGCTGTTGGCGTTGATCATGACGGCGACGGCAAAGGCAATCAAGGGGATCGCCCGTACTTTGTATTGTCCATTCATCACAAAGGCCACCGGAAAATAGATTAACAACATACTGAGCCAGAATGCGTTGGCGTTGTGTAGGTTAGGCAATAGAAAAATAAAGATCGGGAAGGCGAATAGCGTGCCGATGCTAAAGCCGATGGCGAACCCTTTGGGCGACATGCGCTCACCGTATTGACACATGACCAAAAGCACCGCAGTCAAGAGCATTACCTGCGGACCGCCGGGCCAGCCATAACGCCAGAGCAGCAGACTCAGAATACAGCTGACGAAGAACAGCAGTGAGCTGGTAAAGGCGGAGTCGGTTCCGGCGCTGAACATGCGGTTTTGCCACTGCCAGCGAAAGCGGCTTTGCGCATCAGTGCTGGCATTTTTCTGCACGATGCTGTGCAGATCGGCGGCGATTAGCGTCAGCAGTGAGGCGTAGCGCGATGAGTGTGCCATCGTAACCGGGGGGATGGGCTCATACGCCTTGACCGCAGTGATAGCCGCGCTGATCCATGCTTTAGTCTGGCTATCCAGGGCGTGTTGCATCCGTAGGGAATAGAGGTGACGGCTGAACTTCTCTAGCGCATAGATGCTATTGATTACATTGTATTCATGGGCATAGATGATTCGGTAGTCGCCATAGTTTAAGGACAGAGATTGGCGCAACAGGTCGATCTTTTGCGATAGCTCCAGGTATAACGCCACCGCATCCGCATCGTCTTTATTGAGTAGGGTGTCCAGCTTTTCCAGGATTGCGTGATACTGCTTCTGCCATGACGCGGCATACTCCAGCGGCCACAGCAGGTTGAATATGAAGATCACCGAGGAGCCAATGAACACGCAGCCTACGCGGTCGAACAATACGCTGAAGGCGCGGCTGGGACTGGAGAGAGAGGCGCTAAAGACGATGATGAAACCGATAATCACCCAACGCCACATATCCTTGTATTGGAAATGGGTCAGGCTGATGTAGGTGCAGACGCTGCCAAACAGCGCAGCGCAGAGCATGATGCTGAAGGGATCCTGCGCTAGCCACCAGATGACGAAAAATCCGATGCTGCCACCGACAAAGTTACCGACGATGCGCTGCCACCAGCGGCTGCGAATTTGGCCGATCGTTCCCAGCGAGACGATCAGCGCGCTGGTTACGGCCCAATCCGGCGAGTGCATCCCCAGTCGCATGGCAATATAGAGCGAGAGCATGACGGCTAGGGTGAGCCGCAGGGCTTTTAAACTTTGCAGTAGCATGGGGCGCCTTACTTAATGATATTGACGGTCGCGCTGAGTCCCGGAATGAGATTCTCCATATTGGTACCGGGATCCAATTGAATATTGACCGGAACGTTTTCCGCCAGGCGAACCCAGTCAAAGACTTGCGGCAGTTCAGAAAGTAAGCCCGGATTTGGCAACTCTTTGGAGTTGATCGCCGAGCCGATGCTTTGTACATGGCCGTGGTAGACGGTGTTGGTATCGGCCATCAGGTAGATCCTGGCCTTATCGCCGACGCGAATGCCGGTGATGACGGTTTCCGGGAAGGCGCCCTCAACCCAGACATTATCGGTATCGACCTCAGCCAGAACCGCGCTGCCGGGACGAGCGTAGTCGCCTGCGTTCAGGTTGACCGTGGCGATGTTGCCGTTGCTGGGCGCATAGACCCGGGTACGGGAGAGATCCAGCTCGGCCTTGGCCAAGGCTGCCCTGGCGGTCAGCAGCTGGGCGTTGTCCGGGCCGATGGCACCGCGTGCGGCGATTGCCTGCTGCAGACGTGCCTGCGCAGTGGCCACATTTCCCTTGCTCACGCTGAGATCCGTCCCGGCCTGCTGGTAATCATTGGTCGAGGCAAAATCACGTTGCTTCAGGTTACTGATGCGCTGGAAGTTTGCCTGCATATAGCTGCATTGGCTCTGCGCGTTTTGCAGCGCCGCCTTGGCCGAGAGAACCGCCGCGCTCTGCTCTAACAGCTGTTGTTCGACGTTAGCCAGATTCGCCTGGGCCTTCTGGACGCTGATCTTGTAGTCGCTGTCGTCGATGGAAAAAAGCAGCTCCCCCTTTTTGACTGACTGATTGTGGCGCACATTGACCTGAGTAACCAGACCGCTCACCTGAGGCGCGATATCGATGATATTCGCCCGCACAACGCCATGGCGGGTACTCAGTTGCTGGTTGTACTTGTGGATGCCAAAGATAATGATCGAGAAGGTAATGGCGAGAAATAGCGCCGTGCGTGAAGCGGGTGACTTTAACATATCATAACCTGTTAAATATAAATGATGGCGATAACCAGTAATGCATAGATGGCTGATGCATAAGCCCAGACGATCAGACGTGGATGCCAGAAATAGCTTAATAGACGATAGCGTGCGGCAAATTTCACCGACAGCTGAGTGATAATGAAACAAAGAATGCCTAAGACCACCAGCTTGGGGATAAAGGCATTCAGCAACACGATATCGTTAAAGAGTTCCATGATTACCTACAGTTATTATAATAGTAGTTCTATTTTGGTATTATATATCACACTATTGATAATATACATTACTATTTCGTGTGATAATGAAACAGATTTTTATAAGCAAAGATATTGCATACATAAAGCCCACGCACTGTCTGGATTGATCGGGTTTATAAGAAAAATAATCATATTTATCATGTTATTATAATCGCTGTCATCCGTTGTGTCAGCGCGAGTGGTGCAATGGGCAGGTGAGTGTAGATGCACCCAGCATCACGGGTTGTATGTGCTGTAACGCCGGGGGATCCCATTCGGAGGACGGCGAGGACCATGCTTTTTAATCTGCAATGGTGGTATTTGTTTTTATAATATATATTCTTTATATATCAGCATAATATAATTAATCGCCTATCCTAAAAGGAGTTGTCAGTTAATACATCATGACAATTTCTGAGAGCGAAATATGGCAGGCAGCTGATCTGCGATCAACCCGGGAAAAGATGGCACCACTTATCCCTGGGCATAAACCCCTTCATCTTCTGGGTAGACACCGTAAACACGTTGAGCATCGTGCGGTAATGAACGCCGTATTCTTTGTGCTCAGAAGGGGTTGCCAGTGGAGTGCACCCAACGCGACAGATATCAGCCCATCATGCTCTGCCCATCGTCGTTTCCAGGAATGGTGTGATGCCGGGGGTGTTGAACGGTTCTGGCAGAACGGATTGCGTGCCTGTGAGCAGTTGGATGCCATCGACAGAGCATGGTTATCGGTGAATGGGTGCACCGCTGACCGGTTTAAAAAAAACAGGCCACAATCCCACAGACAGAGGGATGCGGGGGGAGTAAGGTGAAGTCTGATGACAGACGGGAATGGATTTCCGCTCTCACCGCACCGGCCGTCGCAGGGGCAAACACTCTCGGCATCACGCGGGTTGCAGAGACTCTCACTGCTCTTCCGACGGGCAGAACCGGCAGAAGGCTTAATCTGTACATGGATAACGTTTATGCAGCCGAAGGGCTGGAGGACTCCCCGAAAAGCCGTCGTCATGAACTGCATACCCGGCCACGAAAAAAGGAGGCCGATGCCATCAGAACGGTGGATGTTAAAGCACATGGCAGAGTCATGGGGAAATGCCCCGCGGGGCGAACCGCAGCTGCCGCATCCTGACTCGCCGGGAGAAAAAGGCCGGAAACTATGAGGTCATGCTGTATTTTTCCTGCGGCATCATTTTATTTCTGGAGTAAAAACCTATTGGGATAGGCCCCAAGAAATAATGAAACCTCCGTTGCGCCGGGCGATGATTATCGGTTGCCGGGGAAAGCGTATGGTGCGCGGAGGCTGACGCGAGCGTGTTCTTCGCCCCCTTGTTCGCGCTGCGTCTCTCCCGACGCCTTTCCCGCTGCCGACTGACCACGCGCCGGGCGGTAAAATGTGAACTACGTCGGCATGGGCGGCATTTTAGATGCCTTAGCGGGATCTAACCGGTGTTTATCCTTGATCCCACGCGTTATTTTACCCCAAATGAGTTAGGTGGAGGGAGTTTACGGGGGTTCGGGGGATGAAGAGCTTATGCTATTATGCAGCGATTAAAATCAGGACAGAATCTATCCATGTTGACCATTTCCCGGCTGGGATGCCGCCGCGATGAGCGTGTGCTGTTTGACGATCTGGACTTTCGGGTACAGGCGGGGGAGATCATTCAGATTGAGGGGCCTAACGGGGCGGGAAAGACCACGCTGTTACGAATGATGGCGGGGCTGGCCTTACCGGATCGCGGCGAAGTCCTGTGGCAGGGGCACTCCATCCGTCGCCAGCGTGAGATATATCAGCAGAATTTGCTGTACTTAGGGCATCACCCCGGCGTCAAAAGCGTGATGACGGCGTTTGAGAACCTGGCGTTTTACTGCCGGGTACTGGGGCGGGCCGATGAGGCCCCGATTTGGGATGCGCTGGCGCAGGTCGAGCTGGTTGGCTTTGAAGATGTTCCTGTCGCCCAGCTGTCGGCGGGGCAGCAGCGCCGGGTGGCACTGGCGCGCCTGTGGCTGAGCCAGGCGCCGCTGTGGATCCTGGATGAGCCGCTGACGGCGATCGATAAACTCGGGGTGGCCCGGCTGATCGGGCTGTTTGAGCGCCACTGTGCGGCCGGGGGCGCTATCGTGCTGACGACCCATCAGGAGCTGAATTATCCCGCCATGCGTCGCCTGCGTCTGCGCGGTGAGGAGAGGGCGGTATGATACTGGCGGTCATTCGGCGTGAGCTCCGCATCGCGCTGCGCAGCGGAGCGGAAATTATCAATCCGCTATGGTTTTTTCTGATTGTGGTCACGCTGTTCCCGCTGAGCATCGGCCCGGAGCCGCAGCTGCTGGCGCGCATTGCACCGGGGATCGTCTGGGTCGCGGCGCTGCTGGCGGCGTTGTTGTCGCTGGAGCGGCTGTTCAGGGACGATTTTCTGGACGGCTCGCTGGAGCAGCTGGTGTTGCTCCCGGCGCCGCTGACGCTGACGGTGCTGGCCAAGGTGATCGCCCACTGGCTGCTGACCGGATTGCCGCTGCTGATCCTGTCACCGCTGGTGGCGCTGCTGCTGTCATTTAACGCGGCGACCTGGCAGGCCGTCGCGTTGACGCTGCTGCTCGGTACGCCGACCCTGAGCTTTATCGGGGCTATCGGGGTCGCGCTGACGGTCGGGCTGCGCAAGGGCGGGGTGCTGCTGAGCTTGCTGGTGCTGCCGCTGTATATCCCGGTGCTGATTTTCGCCACCTCGGCCATCGATGCGGCCTCGATGGGGATGCCCATCAGCGGCTATCTGGCGATCCTGGGGGCGATGCTGGTGGGCAGCATGACGCTGGCGCCCTTTGCCGCCGCCGCCGCGTTACGGGTAAGTATTCAGTAGGGTGACAGTTATAGGCCGATTCTTATATGCAGCGATAACTAAAACCATGTTGATACCAAGGCTATCTGCAGGACAAAATTTGCGGCGTTTATTGTATATAAATGCTGAATTTGAATGAGTTTTCATCATTCCGGGCTTCAGCCCGGACCATTCATTACAATTGTGAGCAATCGCTATGTGGAAATGGCTTCATCAGCTTGCCATGCCGGAACGGCTCTATCGGCTGTGCGGCAGACTGACCCCCTGGCTGGGGGGGCTTGGTATCCTGTTTCTTCTGGCCGGCCTGATCTGGGGATTCGGCTTTGCACCGGCCGACTATCAGCAGGGCAACAGCTACCGCATTATGTATCTGCACGTTCCCGCAGCTATCTGGTCGATGGGGATCTACGCCGGCATGGCCGTGGCAGCCTTTGTCGGGCTGGTCTGGCAGATGAAGATGGCGGATTTGGTCGGTGCGGCCATGGCACCGGTCGGCGCGGTGTTTACCTTTATTGCGTTGGCGACCGGCTCGGCCTGGGGTAAGCCAATGTGGGGCACCTGGTGGGTGTGGGATGCCCGTCTGACCTCCGAGCTGGTGCTGCTGTTTCTCTACCTGGGGGTTATCGCCCTGTATAACGCCTTTGAGGATCGACGTCTCGCCGGGCGGGCCGCGGGCATTCTGGTGCTGGTCGGGGTGGTCAACCTGCCGATCATCCACTTTTCCGTAGAGTGGTGGAACACGCTGCACCAGGGATCCAGCAATATGCAGCAGAGCATCGATCCCAGCATGCGTGCCCCGCTGCGGCTGAGTATCTTTGGTTTCCTGTTTTTCTTTGCCACGCTGACGCTGATGCGCCTGCGTAACCTTATTCTGCAGCAGGAGCGGCACCGCCCCTGGGTCGCCGCATTGCTGTCGTCGTCGGTTTCTCCAGGGAGGCGCCCGCAATGACACCGTTCTTTGTTTCCTGGCAGGCGTTTTTTGCGATGGGCGGCTATGCCTTCTATGTCTGGCTGTCGGTTGCACTGACGCTGCTGCCGTTGCTGGGGGTGGTGCTGCATACCCGCCTGCGCCGACGCGCGTTGTTTGGCGAGATCCGCCGCCATCAGGCGCGGGAACAACGGATACGCCAGGCGCAGCAGGCTATGGGTGACAATAACCGGGAGAGTGACCTCATATGATGAATTCACGACGTAAACATCGTTTATACCTGGCCGTGGGTGTCTTGCTGGGGCTGGCCGTCACGGTATCGCTGGTGCTGTATGCCCTGCGTGCCAACATCGACCTGTTCTACACCCCCGGTGAAATCATCATGGGGAAAGGGGCACAGCATGAGAAGCCGGAGGTGGGCCAGCGCCTGCGTATCGGCGGCATGGTGATGCCCGGTTCGGTGCAGCGCGACGCTGATAGCCTGAAGGTGAGCTTCAAGCTGTATGACGCCCGTGGAGTGGTCGGAGTGACCTACAACGGCATTCTGCCCGACCTGTTCCGTGAAGGGCAGGGGGTGGTCGCTCAGGGGGTGTTGGCGCCGGGCAACGTGATTCAGGCCAAAGAGGTGCTGGCCAAACATGATGAAAAATATACCCCGCCGGAGATTGAGGAAGCGATGAAAGAGAATCATTCGCCGGAGATCGAGGCGGCGGTGAAAGAGAACTCTCATCAGTCCGTATCGGGCGCAGAGCAACGGGACGGTAACCCATTATGATCCCAGAGATCGGTAACTTTTTACTGTCGTTGGCGCTGGCGCTTTCCGTGCTGCTCAGCGTCTACCCCTGCTGGGGCGCGGCGCGCGGCGATCGGCGCATGATGGCACTGGCTCGGCCGCTGGCCTTTGGGTTGTTCGCCACCATAACCCTGTCCTTTATCTGCCTGGTGTATGCCTTTATCGCCAATGATTTTAGCGTGGCCTACGTAGCAGCCAACTCCAATTCGCAGCTGCCGGTCTACTTCCGTATTGCCGCGACCTGGGGATCCCATGAGGGGTCACTGCTGCTGTGGGTGATGCTGCTCAGCTGGTGGACGCTGGCGGTATCGCTGCTGAGCCGTCGCATGCCGCTGGATTCGGTGGCGCGGGTGCTGTCGGTGATGGGGATGATCAACATTGGCTTCCTGCTGTTTATTCTGCTGACCTCCAATCCGTTTATTCGCACGCTGCCCGGCTTTCCTATCGATGGGCGGGATCTGAACCCACTGCTGCAGGACGTTGGGCTGATCTTCCACCCGCCGCTGCTGTACATGGGCTATGTCGGTTTTTCCGTCGCCTTTGCTTTTGCCATCGCCTCGCTGATGGCCGGGCGTCTGGACACCGCCTGGGCTCGCTGGTCGCGTCCCTGGACCATGGCCGCCTGGGTGTTTCTGACGCTGGGGATCGTCCTGGGATCGTTCTGGGCCTACTATGAGCTGGGCTGGGGCGGCTGGTGGTTCTGGGATCCGGTGGAAAATGCCTCTCTGATGCCCTGGCTGACCGGCACCGCCCTGCTGCATTCGCTGGCGGTGACCGAGAAGCGCGGCACCTTTAAGGCCTGGACGGTGCTGCTGGCCATCACCTCCTTCTCGCTGTGCCTGCTGGGTACCTTCCTGGTGCGCTCCGGGGTGCTGGTCTCCGTCCACGCTTTTGCCTCCGATCCGGCGCGCGGCATGTTCATTTTAGCCTATCTGGTGGTGGTGATCGGCGGTTCGCTGCTGTTGTATGCGCTGCGCGGCGGTCAGGTGCGCAGTCATACCCGCCATGAGCTGTTCTCCCGCGAGACGCTGCTGCTGGGGAACAACGTGCTGTTGGTGGCCGCGACGCTGGTGGTGCTGCTGGGGACGCTGCTGCCGCTGGTGCATAAGCAGCTGGGACTGGGCAGCATCTCCATCGGTGAGCCGTTCTTCAATACCATGTTCACCTATCTGATGGTGCCGTTCGCCCTGCTGCTGGGCGTTGGCCCCCTGGTGCGTTGGCGTCGAGATTCGCTGGGCCGCCTGCGCACGCCGCTGCTGGCTGCGCTGGTGCTCAGCGCGGCGCTGGCGCTGCTGCTGCCGTGGTTGCTGCAGGATAGCATTGTGGCCATGACGGTGCTGGGACTGCTGATGGCTCTGTGGGTGGTGGTGCTGACGCTGGTGGAGCTGTACCAGCGGGCGGCCCATCGCGATGGTTTCTGGCGCGGATTGGGTAAGCTGTCGCGCAGTCAGTGGGGTATGGTGCTGGCCCATCTCGGGGTGGCGGTGACGGTAATCGGCATTGCCTTCAGCCAAAACTACAGCATTGAGCGTGACGTGCGAATGAAGTCCGGTGACACCCTGCAGATCCGCGACTACCGCTTTGTCTTCCGCGATGTGCATGAGATCAGCGGTCCGAACTACAGCGGCGGCGAGGCACTGATCGACGTGCTGCGTAACGGTAGGCCGGAGACCACGCTGCGCGCCGAGAAGCGCTTCTATACCAACGCGCGCAGCATGATGACCGAGGCTGCGGTAGACGGTGGCCTGACGCGGGATCTGTATGCCGCGCTGGGCGAGGAGCTGGATGATGGCGTCTGGGCCGTCCGGCTGTACTACAAACCTTTTGTTCGCTGGATCTGGTACGGTGGCGTGCTGATGTCGCTCGGTGGGATGCTGTGCATGCTGGATCCACGTTACCGCAGCGCGCGTCGCGCCAAGGATGCTCAGGAGAAGAAAACGGCATGAACCGTAAACTGCTTTTTATTCCGCTGGCGCTGTTTTTACTGCTGGTGCTGGCGTTTCTGATCCAGCTGCAGCGTAACGCCAGCGGCGAAGACCCCACGATGCTGGAGTCGGCGCTGATCGGTAAGCCGGTACCTGAGTTCCGCCTTGCCTCGTTGGATACGCCGGGAAAAACCTACAGCCAGTCGGTTTTGCGCGACGGAAAGCCGCTGCTGCTGAACGTATGGGCCACCTGGTGCCCAACCTGCTATGCCGAACATCAGTATCTGAATACCCTGGCGGCGCGCGGAGTCCGGGTGGTCGGCCTGAATTATAAGGATGACCGTCAGAAGGCGATAAAATGGCTGAACGAGCTGGGGAATCCCTATGCGTTGAGCCTGTATGACGGTGACGGCATGCTGGGGCTGGATCTGGGGGTTTACGGTGCACCGGAGACCTTCCTGATCGACGGCAACGGCATCGTTCGCTATCGTCACGCCGGCGATCTTAATGAACGAATCTGGAAGGAAGAGATTGAACCGCTGTGGCTGAAATATCAGGGAGGTCAATCATGACGGGACTACGCGGAGCCCTGCTGGCGCTGGGATTGCTGTTGCCCGGCGTCCTGTGGGCGGCGGTGATCGATACCTATAACTTTACCAGCGAGGCGCAGGAGCAGCAGTACCGCGAGCTGACGGAGCAGCTGCGCTGCCCCAAGTGTCAGAACAACAGCATTGCCGACTCCAACGCCATCATCGCCTCGGACATGCGCCAGAAGGTGTATGAGCTGATGCAGCAGGGCTATAGCCAGCAGCAGGTGGTGGATTACATGGTGGCGCGTTACGGCAACTTTGTCACCTATGAGCCACCGGTGACGCCGGCGACCCTGATCCTGTGGATCGGGCCGCTGCTGGCGATCCTGGGCGGGGGGTGGGTACTGGTGCGTCTGGCCCGTCGCCGTCCGGCGCGCGTGGCGCTGCGCGATAGCGAGGTGGCGCAGGCTGACCTCAGCGAGGCCGAGCGGCAGCGCCTGCGGCGCTTGCTTAACCAAGAGCGTGACGGAGAGCCGCGATGATAACCTTTTGGCTGATAGTGCTACTGTTGCTGGCCGTCGCCGCAGCGCTATTGTTGATCCCGGCGCTGCGTACGCCGCGCGGCAACGACGGGGCGGATCGCGATCGCCTGAATACCCAGCTGTACCATCAGCGCCTGCGTGAACTGGAGCAGGATGAGGCGCAGGGGCTGGTGGAAGGCCACGCGGAGATGTTGACGGATCTGCAGCATAACCTGCTGAATGATGTGCCGAAGCAGGCGGTGCAGCGTGTTCAGCCGATCGGGCGCTGGGCGTTGCTGCCGGGCGTGCTGGTGTTGGTGGCGCTGTCGTTGGGCTGTTACCTGAAAACCGGTGGCTGGAGTCAGGTGGCCGAGTGGCGGCAAGTGATGACGCAGCTGCCGCAGTTGCGTGGGCGGGTGATGAGTGAGGATCAGAAGCCGCTGGATCGCGAGGAGCTGACACGCCTGGGGCTGGGGCTGCGCACCGAGCTACAGTCGCAGCCGGACAACGTGGCGGACTGGGTGATGCTGGGGCGGATCGGGATGACGTTGAATAACGCAACGACGGCCACGCAGGCTTTTGCCCATGCCTATAAGCTGGCGCCCGGCGAGCCTGAGGTGGCGCTGGGCTATGCTGAGGTTCTGACGCGCTCCAGTGACGCACAGGATAACCGCGAGGCCACCGTGCTGCTGCGTCGTCTGCTTAGCCAGGATCACCAGAATACTCAGGTGCTGAGCCTACTGGCGTTTAACGCTTTCGAACAGGGCGAGTTCCGCCAGGCGATCGGTGCCTGGGAGATGATGCTGAAGCTGCTGCCGCCAGATGATCGGCGCCGTGATATGATCGAACGCAGCATTGCGCAGGCGCGGGTACAGGCGGGAACCGATGCTGCGCAGGTGCGGGTCGAGATCAGCATGGATCCGGCACTCGAGCGTCAGCTACCGTCCGGCAGTCAGCTGATGATTACCCTGACCGACGGCAACAACCCGCTGCCGGTGGCGGTGAAACGGCTACCGCTGGGCCATTTCCCGCAGACGGTGACCCTGTCAGATAGCGATGCGATGATGCCGGATCGGCTGCTCTCTTCGCTGGCGCAGTTTAAAATACGGGTATTGGTGGTGCCGCCGGGCGCAGAGGCGGACGGGCAGAGCGATGTGTTCGGAGAAAGTGCCGTTTTACGCTATACTAGCGGTAAAATGGTGGCGATAACCCTTAGCCGTCAGGTACCTTAAGCGGCTGGGCGAAGTGTAAGGCTGTTGAAGGGCGCCCCGTTGAGGGGCGCTCTGGTTTATGGAGCAAATTATGAAATCTCGTCTGGCGGGGGTGGCCCTGGCAAGCGTGGTACTGGCCGGTTGTGCCACGGGATCTTCCCGGCAGGATACACAGGGGCGATCGGATCCGCTGGAGGGCTTTAACCGGGCCATGTTCAACGTTAACTATGATTACCTTGACCCCTATTTGGTACGGCCGGTTGCTGTGGTATGGCGTGATTATGTTCCCAGCCCGGCGCGTAATGGTCTGATGAATTTCTTCGTTAACCTGGCGGAGCCAGCCAGCATGGTGAACTGTTTTGCCGAAGGGCGGATTTATGATGGCTTTCGCCACCTTAACCGCTTTTTCCTCAACACGACGCTGGGGATAGGGGGGCTGATTGACGTTGCGGCGATGGCTAACCCTGATAAGCTGAGCAAACAGGATCCGCAGCGCTTCGGCAGTACGCTGGGCTACTACCACATTCCCTATGGGCCCTACCTGGTGCTGCCGGGCTACGGTAGCTTTACCCTGCGTCAGGAGGGGGGGAATTCGGTGGATTACCTCTACCCACCGCTGGGATGGCTGACCTTCTGGATGTCGGCCGGTAAGTGGGCGCTGGAAGGTATTGAAACCCGGGCTCAGCTGCTGGACTCCGATGGTCTGCTGCGTAACTCGCCCGATCCGTACATCACGGTGCGCGAGGCTTATTTCCAGTACAATGACTTTCTGGTCAACGGCGGCCAGGTTCAGCCAGAGGCCAATCCCAATGCCCAGGCGATCCAGGATGATTTGAAAGATATCGACTCGGCCAACTGAGGTATTTGGCGACGTGGGTGCCCGACGAGCACCCGCTTTTTAGCACGTTGCTGACGACATTCGTATCTCCCCTTCTGTGGCCTCTCCCGCGTCTGCGTCCGATCACCTCTCTCGGCATATCAACAGATGCCAAAGAACATGGGCTGCTTTTCCGCGCAAAGCCAGCCTCTTTTGGTACGCCCGATCGGGTTGTCTATCGCCATCATTGCCGGTACTGCTTTGGGGGTGGTCGTGGGGGTGGAGATAAAAAAAACGCCCCCACAGGGGCGCTCGGTTTCCGGTAGCGTCACTATCAGAAAGCGTAGTTCAGGTTGGCACCGTACAGCCAGGCCTTACCGACGGAGCGGAAGGTATAGGGGCCTTCCTTGAAGTTAACGTGGGAGCCGTGCATATAGGAGGCGCCAACGTCCACGGAGAGATCGCGGTTAAAGGCGTAGCTGAAGCCGCCGCTCAGCCAGGCGCGGTTCTGATCCGGAATGGAGATAGAGCGGTGCTCGGCCGGTACCGGCGTCGCGTCAAAGGCCACGCCGCCGCGGAAGGTCCAGCTATCGTCGTAGTAGTAGGTGGCCCCCAGTGCCATACGATAAGCATCGTGGAACTGCTCATCTTTCTGGAATAGGGTATCGTTGTTGTCATTGGTGGCCTTCAGCTCTTTAAACTGGCTCCAGGTGGTATAGGCCAGGCTGTAGTGGATAGCCCACTGCGATGCCACGCGGTTATAACCGGAGACCTCCAGCATCGCCGGCAGGGTCATGCTCAGCTTGCCGGGGATCACCTGACCGCTGCTGCCCATCGGCAGACCGATGACGCCCAGGATTGGGTTCAGATTAGCGGGCAGGGCGCTGCTGTAGTCGCCTTTAAAGTCGAGCTTTACCTCTGAACGGTAGGTCAGGGCGTAGCGGTTACGCTCGTCTACCTGGTACAGGATCCCGGCGTTCCAGCCATAGCCCCAGGTGTTGCCTTTCAGGTGGGCGATTTGGGTATTGGCGGGAATGTTCATGGCCATTGACTGATACGGCTGCGGCAGCTTGGTGGCCAGCATCTGCGGCAGATCGCCGGCATAGCGTTCGATCTTTGCCTTGGCGTATACCGCGTTGATACCTAGGCCGAAGCTCAGCTGCTGGTTGAGGCGGTAGGCGGTGCTCAGATTAAAGTTGGCGGTCATCAGATCGGTGGTACCGCCAAAGGCGCCAGCGGTGTAATTATCGTTAAAATCGGTGGCGAGACCGTAGTTGCTGGTGGCGGAGGCGCCGATGGACCAGTGTTCGTTCAGCGGCTGCACGTAGTGCAGGTTGGGGATCAGCTCGCTCGGCGCGATGTTGTGCGCGTTCAGACTTTGGCCGGTCGGTGATGTTCCGGTGATATCGACGCCGGGATCGATATAAATGCCGCCGACGGAGATGGCCGGGCGGTCGAAGGTGCTCAGCACTGCCGGGTTGCGGCTGGCGGAGGCCGGTGTATCGGTCATGGCCCCTTCGCCGGAGAAGGCGCGGCCCAGTCCGGCCGCGGAGAATTCATTGAGCTGAAAACCCGCTGCGTTGACGTTGGAAGAGAGTAGTGCTACCGCCGCGGCTAACGCCGATCGAGTAAACAGTTTTTTCTGGCGCATATCCGAAGCCTCGTAGAACTCTTTTTAAATAATGTTACACGTCGTAACAAGGAGCACGGATTGTAGGGGGGAGCAGCGGCCTAACAAATCAGACCAGTGTCATATCGGTATGGGACAATAGCTGAGCATTGCAAAATTTATCTTTAACTTCATTTGCTTACTGTTTTTAATTTGTTATGTTTATTATCGATTTATTGCCGAGTTGGGAAGGAATAGGCTAAAAATACCGCGATCAGCCGAGATTATGTCATTTTAGCGTGATGGGTAATTCCGTCCTTCTGGCGCTAGTGTGAAAAAGGCGGGCGGGGTAAAATAAGCATCAATATCCTGTTTTTTGAGCCAGATCACCATTGGCCCGACTATCGGGGCAGTTGCCCCACTGAGGAGACAAGCGAAATGACCGATGCAATCAATAAATGCAGCGCGACTGAAACCGCGGCATGCTGTTGTGTAGACGTAGGTACCGTAATGGACAATACCGACTGTCCCGCATCTTACCGTCATCTATTTGCCAGTCAGGATGAGGCTCAGACAATGCTGGCTCAGCTGACGGAAAAGGCGCAGTCCGTTGCGTCAGAGCCGTGTCAGATCACCAGCAGCATTGCGCAGAATGCACAGGGCTTTGAACTGAATATCGATTTTCTGTTCTGCTGTCAGGCTGAGACGCTGATTTTCCAGCTGGGTTTGCGCTAAGCACGGGGGTAAAAACGCACGGGATACCGTGCGTTTTTTGTAACCTGAGGTTATCCACCGTGTCGGCCGATGGCGTCAGGTCAGCCGCAGAGGGGGGCGCCGGATCACTGGCTGCAACTCTTTTATCTTTAAGCACTGTACAGTCTGCGGTGAACGGGGTAGCTTTCGTCCCTGCGGTGTACGGGGTGTGTTGTCAACTGCGTGCTTTATAACGGTGCGTGCCGCCTCGTGATAACAACAAATCGGTGGTAGCCCCACAGCGATCCTTTGCTCTTCCGGCTTGTCCGGGAAAAGGATGCATTGAGCAACGATATTTTCTTTCCATCAGGGTGTAAAGGTCACGCACGGTAGCGGCGGCTTTTACCAACAGTAGCGGTGCAATATGCAAGTTTTTATTATGCGTCACGGTGAGGCGGCGCTTGAGGCCGCCAGCGATGCGCAGCGTCCGTTGACGCAGGCCGGTCATGCTGAATCTGTTCGTATGGCGGCCTGGCTGGCCAGCCAGGCTGGAAAAATCGATCGGGTGCTGGTCAGCCCCTATCTGCGGGCGCAGCAGACGTTGGCCGCGGTGCGTGAGGTGCTGCCGCTGCCGGGCGAGGCCGAGACTCTGGATGATCTGGTGCCGGGCGGTGATGCCAATGTTACCGCCAGCTATCTTGAGGTGCTGTCACAGCAGGCGTCGCAGCGGGTGCTGGTGATCTCACACCTGCCGCTGGTTGGCTATCTGGTTTCTGCCCTCTGTCCACAGGAGATGCCGCCGATGTTTTCGACCTCGGCTATCGCTGCGGTGACCCTGGACGGGGCGACGGGTGAGCTGGAGTGGCAGGTGAGCCCATCCCAGCTGGCCGACGGCCTCTGATCTTCTCTTCGGCCCCATCATCCGACGGCGGCCGTCGTGGATCCCGCGCCTCAGAGGTGCGGCACCTCCCGCTCATCAACGTCAATGAGCACCAGCAGCGCGGCATCGCCGCCCCATTCGCGCGGTGCCTGGTAAAAGGCGCGAATGTCGGGATGCTGTGCCAGCCACAGCGGCGTCTGCTGTTTGAGGACGTGTTTGCCGTGACCGTGCATGACGCAGGCGCAACAGAGGTGCTCACGGCGGCAGGCGGCAATCAGCGCGCCCAGCTCCTGTTTGGCCTGTAGCTGGGTCAGGCCGTGCAGATCCAGAAACATCTCTGGTGTATAGTCGCCGCGGCGCAGCTGCTTCAGCTCAAAGTGGCTGACGTCAGGGCGAACGTAATGGGTCGGCCCGTCGCTGCTTAAGTTGGGTTGAAACTCATCGGAAAAATAGAAGCTGGCGTCGATCTGCTCCTGCAACACCTTTTGCGGCGCCACCTGGCGCGTCAGGCGCGCCGGGCGATGGGTCACCTTGTCCTGGCTCAGGGGGCGGATACCGGCGACGACGGTGTGGAACAGGGCGGCGTCATCGCCGTTGATGGAATGTTTCTTGCTCATACTGTGACGGTTCGCTGATTTCTTACTGATAATCACAGTGTAACCGCAGATGGACGTCGCGCTAAGTAAAACCGCCGTCGGCAGCGGATCCTTGCTGATTTGTCCGTGGCTTCATGGCACACTACAGCCGCTATACCCTGACGGGTATTACCCAATATTATGTAATCCATGTCGTGAGGCATGACTTTCCGAGCGCTGCTGGAGGCTACTTTGGACAAGATTTTCGTCGATGAGGCGGTAAACGAACTGCACACCATTCAGGATATGCTGCGCTGGACCGTCAGCCGCTTTAACGCCGCTGAGGTTTACTACGGCCATGGCACGGATAACGCGTGGGATGAGGCGGTGCAACTGGTGCTGCCGACGCTCTATCTGCCGATGGACATTCCCGAGGATATGCGTAGCGCCCGTCTGACCCTGAGTGAGCGTCACCGTATCGTTGAGCGGGTGATCCGCCGTATCAATGAGCGTATTCCTGTCGCCTATCTGACCAATAAGGCCTGGTTCTGCGGGCATGAGTTCTATGTGGACGGGCGGGTGCTGGTGCCGCGTTCGCCGATCGGCGAGCTTATCGATAATCGCTTCTCCGGTCTGATCGGTCATGAGCCGCGGAATATTCTGGATATGTGCACTGGCAGCGGCTGCATCGCCATCGCCTGTGCCTATGCGTTCCCGCAGGCTGAAGTGGACGCGGTGGATATCTCCAGCGATGTGCTGGCGGTGACGGAGCATAACATTCAGCAGCACGGCCTGGAGCAGCAAGTGACGCCGATCCGCTCCGATCTGTTCCGTGAGTTGCCGCCGCTGCGCTATGACCTGATCGTGACCAATCCGCCCTATGTTGATGAAGAGGACATGTCCGATCTGCCCGATGAGTTTCGTCATGAACCGGCGCTGGGACTGGCCGCCGGCAGCGATGGCCTGAAACTGGTACGCCGTATCCTGGCCTGCGCGCCGGACTATCTGAGCGATGATGGGGTATTGATCTGTGAAGTGGGCAACAGCATGGTGCATCTGATGGCGCAGTATCCAGAGCTCCCGTTTGTCTGGCTGGAGTTTGATAACGGCGGCGACGGCGTCTTTATGCTGACGCGTCAGCAGTTACTGGAGTGCGCGGATCATTTCGCGCTTTACCGCAGCTGACCGCGGGGCAGGTGGCGGGCCTCCCCCTTTACCGGATGCAGAGACAGGCAGTCCCCTGATGGCGTCAGGGCAACCAGGAGAGTGACATGGCGGGAAACAGCATTGGCCAGGTATTCAGAGTAACCACCTTCGGCGAGTCACACGGTGCGGCGCTGGGCTGCATTGTGGACGGCGTTCCGCCGGGAATGGCGCTGAGTGAGGCGGATCTGCAGCACGATCTCGATCGCCGTCGCCCCGGCGCGTCGCGCTATACCACGGCGCGGCGTGAGGCGGACCGGGTGCGGATCCTTTCGGGTGTCTTTGAGGGAGTGACCACCGGTACCAGTATTGGACTGCTGATCGAGAACACCGATCAGCGCTCGCAGGATTATAGCGCCATCAAGGATCTGTTTCGCCCGGGCCACGCCGACTACAGCTATGAGCAGAAGTATGGACTGCGCGACTACCGGGGCGGTGGACGCTCTTCGGCGCGGGAAACCGCGATGCGCGTCGCCGCCGGTGCGATCGCTAAAAAATACCTTCAGCAGCAGCATGGCATCGTTATCCGCGCCTGCCTGAGCCGGATGGGCGATATCGTCTGCCGTCAGTACGACTGGGCGCAGGTAGAGCAGAATCCCTTCTTCTGTCCTGATGCACAGCAGCTGGAGGCGCTGGATGCCCTGATGCGCGATCTGAAGAAGTGCGGAGACTCGATCGGCGCCGAAGTGACGGTGATGGCGACCGGGGTTCCCCCCGGACTGGGCGATCCGGTCTTCGATCGTCTGGACGCCGACCTGGCCCATGCGCTGATGAGCATCAATGCAGTTAAGGGTGTAGAGATAGGCGATGGCTTTGCGGTGGTGGGGCAGCGTGGCAGCGAGCATCGCGATGAAATCAGTCCGTCGGGATTTCTCAGCAATCATGCCGGTGGCATTCTGGGCGGGATCAGCAGCGGTCAGCCGCTACTGGCGCGCCTGGCGCTAAAGCCGACGTCAAGCATTATGGTGCCGGGGCAGACCATTACCCGCGCCGGCGAGGCGACGACCATAGTCACCCACGGCCGTCACGACCCCTGCGTGGGGATCCGGGCGGTGCCGATCGCCGAGGCAATGATGGCACTGGTGCTGATGGATCATCTGCTGCGCCAGCGTGCGCAGTGTGCGGATGTCGCCTGTACGGTGCCACGCTGGTAAAGGAGTGGTCACAGTGAGTAAATGTGCGTGGTTATGGCTGGCGGCGCTGTGCGCGTTGCCGGCGCTGGCTCAGACGCCCTGGCAACGCATTACCCAACCGGTGGCCGGTGCGCCGCAGGCCATCGGCAGTTACGCCAATGGCTGTATCATCGGCGCCCGGGCACTGCCGCTGGCGTCGGAGAACTATCAGGTTATGCGCAGTGAGCAGCTGCGCTACTTCGGCCATCCGACGCTGTTGGCGTTCGTGGAGCGTCTGGGTACCGAGGTCCGTGCGCAGCATCTGGGTACGCTGTTGATCGGCGATATGGCGATGCCGGCCGGCGGGAGCTTCAACGGCGGTCACGCCAGCCATCAGTCGGGGCTGGATGTGGACATCTGGCTACAGCTGCCCCAGGTGCGCTGGACGCAGCAGCAGCTGCGGCAGCCGGTACCACAGGATCTGGTGGCCGTCGGCGCTGACAGGGTGATCCCATCGCGCTGGACGCCGCAGATCGGTAAGCTGATTAGGCTGGCGGCGCAGGATCCTCAGGTGGTGCGCATTTTTGTCAACCCGGCGATCAAGCGTCAGCTGTGCGACACGGCCGACGGCGATCGCGGCTGGCTGCATAAAGTACGCCCGTGGTTTGCCCATCGTGCCCATATGCATGTGCGCCTGCGTTGTCCACCGGGTAGCGCGGCCTGTGAGGCGCAAACGCCGCCTCCTCCGGGCGATGGCTGCGGTGCGGAGCTGGCCAGCTGGTTCTTGCCTCCGCCGTCGCGCAGTGCGCCGTCCAGGCCACAGACGCCACCGCCGCTGCCACCGACGTGTCAGGCGCTGCTGGCGCAACTTCAGGGCTAAGCCGCCGCTCGCCGCGCCTGCCGTGGTCTTCAGGCCATTATCGCGACACCGGGCCATCAGTGAGAGGTGCTGGCAGAGTGCCGGTACCGCGTTAGTTAGGGTGTCCGCCCGCCGCTTCAGTGCGGGGAGTGTGTCAGCCATAGCAGGGGGTAAGCCAGACGCTGGTCCGGGGCGGTCGATTCTGCCCTGTGGCGCGGGTGGGCCGACAGATTGATGTACTCCTCCGCTTCTAAGGCGTATCAGCCTCTCCCTGTCGCGTCAGCAGCCCGATACGGAGGCTGGCCCCCTATAGCAGCAGAACCCATTCATGTGTACCCCGGGAGAGGATACGCCCGATACGCAGGTTTCCGCTGCGGAGGATATCGTTAAATAGCCCGTAGGAGAGGGGTGCGGGAATCTGCCTGAGCAACCCTCCTGTGTGCATAGTCTGATCTCCAGGCGGAATGGTTACAGGGCGGCAGAGGTTGCGGCCTGTTCCGGCAGGGACTTTGCTCCATCTCCGTTTCTTACGGACCAGCCCCCTGACATCAGGCCGCGATCGGACCGGTGACAGGGGGCTGATCACGTACGGGATAAGCGGTGATCCTGCCATCCCGGAAACAGGTCCCCCGCAGGCGGCATTAGGGCTTGTCGGTTAACTGTTTGGCGACCAACTCACTCATTAACTGACCAATGCTGCCGTTTTCTCTGGCAAGGCGAACATCCCCCCGCCAGCACTGTCCGATGCGCTCCGGTACACCCATCACATTCAGCACCGGCAGCTGATCCACAGCCGGAGGGATCTCCGGTGCGGTCGGCTGATTCAATGTGATCAGGGCTTGCTGTGCCTGCTGCTGGCGACTCTGGGCTGACTGAATATCACTTTCTGTCTGTATCAGCTGAGCGGCGTCTTGCAACAGGGTCTCCTGCCCAGAGATACGGTAGCGTACCGTAATATGGGTTATCCCGACCGCTGCCATCCGGTTTTTGTCAGCGGGGAAGTCCGCCGGGGTAAAACGGCGTGCTCCGCCCGGGAAATCCCGTAAGAAGTTGACAAAGCCCCTAGGCCCGGGATAGCTGCGCGTCAGCGTAAAGGCAGGGAGCCTGATCTGCAGCGTCACCTGGCCGCACTGATGCTGTGACCACTGTATACTTTGCATTACGGCAAAGTTAAGGTTGTTTAGCCGGAGCGTGGCATTGGAGCACTGCATGGTCAACAGGGTTCCTACGACCTTGGCCCTGGCATCGCTGTTGACGTCCGTGGGCAGTCCCATCAGGGAGACGGGATAGCTATTCGCTTTCAGGGTATTGGCGGTGGTGTTCAGTTCGGCCAGTTTTTCGGCAGACTCTGCGGCAAGGGTTTGCCACTGTTGCTTCTGCTGCTGCTGGGCCAGGGTGGCCAGCTGCTGTTTCTGATGCTGTTCGATTTTTCCAGCTTTCAGATCAACCTGGCGAATCAGGGCCTGATTGATAAACGGCAGGAAGTCTGCGGTAAAGGGGACTGATTGTCCCAGGGTATCCACCACCTGCCAGCCCGAATCGTTACGCTGGATAAACGGCTTAATTGGACCGGACAAAAAGGTCCAGATCACTCCATTCTCACCATACAGCTTATCCGCCCGATCGGCCTGATTAAGGGTCCAGCGCGATGGTGCGATGACGTTGTCCTGCCACGCGTTCTGCAGGAAACAGGAGGCTTGCTGATCGGCATAGCGTATAACCAGCTGTAAGGAGCCAGCCATCAGCCCCCAGGTGAGCTGTTCGTCCGGCCGATTGTGTCCCAGCAGGCTGCGTAGACTTATCAGGCGTGCATAGGCCGTCTGCAATGGGGACTGTCCGTTCTGCTGGCTGTCAAAGCCATGGAAGTCCGCCGCCACTTTGGTGGCCTGAGCCTGACTGGTGACGACGCTGTTCATTGCCTGGGTTATGGCCGCCTGATACTCCTGATACAGGCGAATGGCATCGAGTCGGCTGACGAGCTGGCTGCGGGGCTGATCCAGTCCCCCCTTCTGCGCCGCCCCGCGCAGGATCATGCTGCCCATATCACTGACCAGCCCGGGAACCCTGACGATGGCCTGCTGGTGGGCGCGCTGGCGTACCTCCAGCCACTGCGGGAGCACACGGAGCCAGCCCGGGCGCAAGTCATCCGGCATGTCGGCGAATTCGCTCAACAGACGGCGGGCAAGGCGCAGATACGGGTTGTCATCATGGGGCAGTCTGCCAATGGTACTCTGCCACTCGCCCTGACCGGCCAGGATCTGCTCTCCCTGAGAAAACTGGCCGACGAAATCCTGCCAGGCCTGCAATCGTTTCTGCGCATATTCCTGCCTGAATACGGTCAGCTTTTTGTCGAAGGCGGAGTCGTTCGGCATGCTGTTGCGTATCTCACTCAGGAATGAGTGGATACGCCGCTCTCCATTCAGGGTATAGGCCGCAGCGACCTCCGGCAGTTTATTCGGCCGCAGTGAGCCCTGCCAGAAGTCGGTCAGGGTTACGCTTGCCAAATCAGGCTGGGCGTTTGCCCATGGAATGACCCAGTCCAGGGTGGCACTTTGTGCCGCCAGCTGTCGGAGCCTGTCTTGCAGGTGCAGCAGACGGGAATTTTGCAGCTGGAGATCCGATGACCAGGCAAGTTGGGACAGGAACAGGTCATTGAAACGGGATACCGTATTCGAATCCAGGGTCGGATAGAGTAACTGTAGGGACGGGGTCGGTATGGGGGGCATGGCCATCAACGCTCCATAGCTGGAGCCCCGCAGCCTCGCCCGTAGTAGGTTCGCGCGGCGGGCTTCGATCTGAAAGGCATTCACCAGTCCGTCCGGATGGGATGTGATGTTTTCCTCCGTGGTACTCTGGCGAATGGCTTTATCCAGGCTGGGCAATATATATTTGCTAAAATCATTTACATACTGTGATTTTGCATCAGCTTCAACATATTGAAGCTGATGCTGGAATGCCAGTACCCGGCTGGCCCACTGCGCGTTTCTCTTTTCCAGCCAATAAATCGCATCCCGCTGTGCAATCATAATCCGCATATCGTGGGGCAGGGTGTTATTCATGATCATGGTCTCCGGATAGCGCTGGCGCAGATCATCCAGCGTACGCTGCCAGTATACGGCCGATACGCCGAGATACCCAAGGGCTGCGGCTACACACAGCCACCAGGCAAACAGGCCCAGATGACGGTTCAGACGCCGCCAGGGACTGGTCACGGCAACAGGGCGGCTCAGGTCACGGTCTGCCGGCAGAACGCGGTTGAACAGATCCCGGACAAAGATCCCTTGTTTGACGGTATCATGTGCCGCCTCTTGCAGCGCAATCTCCTGCTGATCCCGGGACCCGCTGCGGGTGTTCCCCTCCTGAACCGCACTGGTGAAAAAGGCGCCACGCAGTATGGGTGACTCCAGATAGGGGCTGTCTCCCAGGGCATGCTGGACATAGCGCTTGAGAGGCTCGGCCAGTCTGGCCAGCTCGGTAGGGAACATCAATAGGGCCGGATCGGCATCCGGGTGCCGCAGTATCATCGCCAGCTGCATGGTTTTCAGTCGGCTATTTACCTTGCTCAATACGATATCGATCACATCACGGACATCGTGACCGATCTCCGGTTCGTCCACAATGTGACCCATGGCCTGTTCCTGTACCTCTTGGGGCAGCAGGTGGGACCAGGCCTCCATGCCGTACAGGCTGTCAATTTGGGTTACCAGTACGTAGACGGGGAAGCGTCTGTCGAACAGACGGATCAGTTGCTCTATCCGGGTTCGGATTAGCCGCCCCTCATCGATCAGGTCTTCACCATTCGCTGACAGCAGGGTCTGGGCCGACACCGTGAGCACCAGCCCACTCAAGCCGGCCTGGGCGCGATCGCGCCCCAGCAGATCCAGCATTCTGTTCCAGGTCGTACGGGTATCCTGCGATGCCTCCGGCTGTACAAACTGGCCGGAGATATCCAGGATGACGGCCTTGTCGAAATACCACCAGCCGACAGGCGCCTTACCGTCATGCATCTCATGGGGCAAATCCAACGGTGCGGCCAGGCCTGACTGTGTCAGCAGCGCCGATTTACCTGAGCCTGGACGGCCCAGCATCATAAACCAGGGTAGGACTTGCAGCGGGTGGCGGAAACGGCGCAGCTGGGAGTGCCTCAACAGGGTTGTGGCCGCTCTCCACTGGCGCTGTAGCGTTACGGGATGGCGTTCCGTGGCGCTGTTTTTTTTAACCGGCTCCGCCTCCAGGCTGCGGGTACGCCATGCCCGTACCTTACGCCAGATATAGCGTGTCAGCAGGGCGCCGGCCAGAATGGCGAGAAACAGTACCCATGCGGCAGCGGCAGGCCAGCGTTGCCAAAACGTGAGCAGCCAGCACAGCATCGCCAGCATGATCAGAATCAGTGCAATCGCTATCCATTTGAAGATACGTTTCATGGCAGCAACTCCAGCGCGACATCCGCATACTCATATAATACCCAGTTCAGAATTCCATACAGTGCGACCAATATGACCAGCGGCACCACGATGGTGGTAAAACGGCTGTTGGTCAGCAATCGCTTTTGCTGCGGCGGTTTGACTGAGGGTATCGGATAGGCCTCCGGAAATAGACGCTGTGACTCCTCCCATATCTCGCCGTGCAGGGTCTTCAGTTGGTGCATCCTGATCTGTTCCAGCGTGGCCTGACCCATGCTGCCGGTATGGCGCCCCTCAAATCCCAGAGCCAGACACAGCAGATAGACTTCTCTGACGTCGTCGGCTTCGGGGCTCAGTGCGGACAGCCTGTCGAAAAAGTCAACTCCGGCGCAGACGGTGTTGAAGTAACTGGCCTGCAGTGGCTCACGGCGCCATGTTGCAACGCCGTCCCAGTCCGAACACATGATCGTCTCATCTATCCAGGCCACCACGGCATACATAGCGGAATCGATCGTGGCCGGGGTTTCCCCTCCCTCCTGGGCCCGGCTCCGGCTGAGGTGCAGGTATGATCGCAGCCGTTCACGAAATAATGATGCATCCCCTTCGGGCGCCTGTAGAAATTGCCGCACATAGAGCATGGGCTGAATAAATGCTTCCGATAAACTCACCGGTTCACTCCTACCAATTCTACTTTGACGTCATCTGGGGCATCGAACCAGCTGAATGCAATATGGCAACTCTGGGCGGCCTGCCGCCAGGCTTCACTCTGGGAGTCGATCTTGAAATAAAATGAGCAGGATCGCCGGGGCAAGCCCTCGGGAACTGACGATAGCGGCGTCAGCGTGATCCCCGGTAAGGCTCGCTGGATCAGTAAGGGCATTGCGCTGGCCTCGGCCAGTCTGGCCCTGGCCCGGAACGAGTCCTGCAGGGTATCCGGTGCCATGTCGCTGCGGACGATCAGGTAGAAACGGTTACGCTCCTCCAGCAGACTATTGGGTAGCTGTGCCGTCAGATACTCTCCGCTTGGCTCAAGGGTGATCAGGAAATCAGGTCCGATCGATATTTCATTCAATAGCCGAATAATCAGATCGCGTACCGTTAAGAGACCCGGAGCGAGATCCTGATGGCGGTAGGGTGGGAGCCCCGGGCTGTTTTCATCCGTGGATCCCAGCATGTCGCAGTTCTCGCTGAAGGTGGACAGCTCGCCGACGATCTGCCGCAGTACGTCGTAGACTTTGCGCGGATGGACCAACGGTGATTCGGTCAGCTGATACAGCAGCGGTACATAGCGGTTGAGGGTGCGCAGGGCCAGCAGAAACATCAGAAAGCTGGCATCAAACTCCGCCTTGCGGATTTCGCGCGGACTTTTATAGGCCTCCAGCTGGCGGGCGCGTCCTGCCAGATCGTCCCGTACATCCCGTACCACCCGCATCAGGGGCTCGGAGCCACCCATGATGTAACACGGCGGAATGAAGTGTCTGGACTGCTGAATCAGCTCTCCCTTACGCTCCAACCGGGCGATTGGCAGGATATTGTAATCCGTCAGCTGTTCAACCTCATTTTCCCACAGCACCTGCAGTACGTAGTGCAGGCTCTGGATCTCGGCTTCGGGCCCATCCGAATATAAATCAGCGTGCTTGTTTCCCTGTTGGGTCGTCACGCAACGGACATTCCGGTCTGCGCCATCCTCAAGCTGTGGCACGACGGCCACATTGGACTCTATTGTGTCCTGCTTTTTTAGCCCCAGGTAGACATTGAACGGTCGGCTCTGATCCAGCCAGGCAGAGGCGAAGGATCGTGGCTTAAGGATGGTGTTACCCGGCCATATGACATAGCTTTGATCCTGGAAGATCAGCTCAGCCGACAGGATATTAAGCAGCTGGTTACCCAGGGCTGACTCTGAAATGGTCAGCGCTCCCACTCCCCAAAAATCTTGCAGTCCGGAATTCAGGAATGGCTTGATCTGAAACTGAGTATGCAGGTCTGCCAGCTGAAAATGCTGCGGCTGTAAAAACATGCCCTGATGCCAATAAATTGGTTTGTGAATTTTCATCTATCACCCTAAAGGCAAGTATGGAGAGTCGGCGCAGTTTTTCTCTAACTGCATGTGTCATCTGTTATTTATAACAGGCGATCCGTCGGCCTGAGCCTATTGTCCACTGATATCGCTCAGCCGGATTGGCGTCGATGCTGTCGGTGCGCTGGCCGAGGGGATGCTATCCACCGGATTCATTACCGCCTCGCTTATCCCGCTGTTACCCAGTTTCAGGTTCAACGCCATAGGGGAGGGGGCGGCTTTCCAGTCCGGGAACAGTATCCCCGAGCGGGTCACTTTTACCGGGATATCAAACAGGCGGGAGGTCTGCGCCACCGGTAGACCGTAGAAAGCGGCGATGAGCCCCACCTGGTGTGCCTCCTGCAGGCGATCCAGGACCAGGCGGAAATCGTGGCCGGGCTCCAGCGCATAGCGGCTTACCTGCAAAATTCCGTCAGGGGGACGTCCGCCCTGCAAGACCTGGCCGACGAGTTCGGATGTTTGGATTAACTGATAAAAGGCGTCAGGTGAACGGGCCTGAACCACCGCTAGTACCAGGCTGTGCGACTCGCCGTCGTAGCTGTTCAGGTCCGGGGCCGTTTGTACATTAACCAAAACGGCCTGGCTGCCATACAGCCACTGCGTATTGCGGCGTGCCTGCTGCTTTGCCGGATCGGATGAGCAGCCGGTCAGACTGAGCAGCAGGCAGCCGATGACTCCCCAGATCGTCTTATTCTTCATCATAACCCAATACACCCTTGAGCATCCGCCGGGTACCGTTGTCATCCACGACCTCCCGGATCCATTCATCCAGTCTCATATTGCCCCAGCGGACAGCTTTATCCACAATGTAGGAGACGGGGCTGTGCGGCTCTGTCTCCCTGAAAAACGTGGCAATACCGTTGAGTTGCTGAATGGCCTCCTCGCGGGTTCTGGGTGCGCCGGCCACGCCGGGGGAGGATGTAGTGACCACGGGGATCGCCTCCGTGCCTGCCGGTGTCAGCGGGTTCTCCCCGGTGCCGTTGGTAACCGTCATCCCTTTTCCCTCCACCAGACGCGTCACCAGCCGGAGCATCTGCTCCAGCCGCTCAGCCACATTGCTTATCCGCGGGACATCCCGTCCAAATAGCGGATCGAGCCGCTGGGATAATCCCTGGAATGCACTGATGGCTTGTTGAAGATCGCTCTGTAACGTCAGATAAAAGGTGCCTGGCGTATGACTGACAGCGAGATCCCACGCGTCCGGATCCGTTTTTCCTTCGCCTAAGGCTGTCTGAGCCGCTTCATTGTTCAGCCGCTTCAGGTTATCGACCTCCCGGGAGGCCTGCCAGTCCAGCCAGCCATATGCCCGTCTGTCCTGTGCTGCCGTCAGGGGGAGTAAGCCCAGCACCGGGGGTAAGACCTGGTTGAGCCACTCCAGACGGCTCACCCGGCCTTCCAGCTCCCCCTCAGTCAGCTCCGGATACATTTCCGCCCAATAGTGCTCCAGCAGGTTATCCAGTAAGAGCAGCCCTTCCTGCAGTCCTGGCAATCCATGCCGTTGCACCAGAGCCTCGCACAGCCACACTGCCAGCTGCAGATCTTTGCTGCGTGTCTCCAGCGCCTCGCTGGCCAGGCGGATCACCTCGGCCCAGTTTGACTGTTTGAGTGAGCTGACCCACTCTCCCTGTCCCAGGTAGTCAGCGTCGGCCCGGCGGGCTTCCCGAATCTGGTCGTATAGTGGGTCGAAGCTGATATCCTCTCCCGCCGGATGGTGCTCACTGATGGGAGCCAGTAAACGCGCCATATCCAAGATATTCATATAACACTCTCCCTTAACCGCCAATCAACACGGTGGGGCAACCCAGCGTGATGGTGCCGCCGTGAGCTGTGCTGTCCCCCATGCGGGCGGCGGGCTTGCCACCGATCAGCACTGTGGCACTGCCCTTGACAATGGTGTCGGGAGGACCAACACAGGTCAGCATGTCACCCAGTACCGCCGCCGGCAGTCCACCGATCAGTACCGTGGGAACGCCGGGGCCGATGACTGGCCCGCCGACGTGCGGTACCGGGGGGACGCCCGGGGTCTGCATCGGGCAGACATGCATATCCGTCAAACGTGCGGCAGGTTGTCCCATGGATAGACTCCTCATTCAGTTGTATAAATACCAATACCATACCGCAGAGCCTGAACGGAAAAGGGGAGGCTCTCCGGGGGGCAGATACAGAAAATCAGTTGATCTTGACAATGCCGCCTTTGATGGAGGTCATCACGGAGGAGGAGACCTCCACCTCTGCCGAACTGCTCAGGCTGGCCGATTGGGTTCCCTTTATTGCTACGCTCAGGCCGGAGGCATCAATGGACTGTTTACCCTTCACCGTGATATCCATGCCCTCGATGAGTACGCCGCTGCTGTCAATGACGATACGGTTGCTGCCTACGCTCAGGGTTATCGAGGTTCCGGCCTCCAGATGAAGGCTGCCTGCCGAGACTCTGGTGGCGTGATCCCCCCTGTCTACCTGTAACGTGCTGTTGCCTGACTTGACCTCCGTTAAGGTATCGCCCTCGATCATCCGGGTATGCTTTCCCTTGGTAATACTCTGCAGGTAGTTCCCCTCGGAGACCGTCTCAGAGCAGTCATTCTTGATGGTCACCCGGCGGTCATGCTCTACCGTAAGCTCGTCATCGTGCTTCACCAGACGGCGAAAATCCCGCGCCGACTGCATGAACACCTCTTCCGCGCCCATCTTGTCCTCGAAGCGCAGCAGGCTGAAGTGCTCCGCATTGCCATTGGGCGTGCTGCGGGTCTGAATGCCGCTTTGGGTCTTATTGTCAGGCAACTTGAAGGGGGGCGTCTGGTTGGCGTTATAGACCCGGCCGGTAATCAGGGGCGCGTCCGGATTGCCATCGATAAAGTCCACAATCACCTCCTGTCCCACCCGGGGTAGCTGCATCCCCCCCCAGCCCAGCCCAGCCCAGCCTTGCGCCACCCGAATCCAGCAGGAGCTTTTATCATCCTGCTTTCCCAGTCGATCCCAGTGAAAATGGACCTTAACCCGGCCATATAGATCGGTGTGGATCTCTTCACCCTGCGGGCCGGTGACCACAGCCGTCTGTACGCCATGGATCACCGGACGGGGAGCCTGGCTCAGGGGGCGGTAGGGCAGGGATTTAGGCAGGCAGACGAAGTGGTTCTGGTAGTTCACCTCTTGGTTCTGCCACGGCAGGTTATTGACGATCTCGTGTCGTACGCTTAACAGCAGATAGTCATCGTTACAGTCTTTGCGGAAATGTTTTTGCAGGCTGAACCAATAGCCCGGGGCCAGCGTGCGGCAGCGTCCGCCGCCCTCTATCCGGGCCTGCATCGCCTCCAGTCCCTCCATTCTCAGCTTGGCTCGCCGTTCGCCCTCCCGGGTCTGCGTATAGCCGTCCGTAAAATCATAGACCGCCACGTCACTCAATTTGCCCTGTCTGGCCACCGAGGCAGTGGATGTCAGCAAACTGGCGGTAGGCTGTTCAAAGGTATAGGTGTTTAGGAAGACGTTGGCCGGCACGACCGAGAGAGAGGGCATCCACAACTGAATATCATCGCCGGACTCACTCATATGCTTTGGCCGGTAGACAATATCTGAGTGCGTCTTGCAGGGCTGAACCGCGGCGTTGCTGTCGGCCAATACCATCACATGGTGGCTTTCGCTGTGATCGAACCAGTAGAAGATTCCCTCTTCTTCCATCAGCCGGCTAATAAAGCTGAGGTCCGATTCGCGATACTGTACGCAATATTCCCGGGGGGCGTAGTGTTGCGACAGGGATAGACGAAAATCGCTGATGCCCCGAGCCTTAAGTACGGTTTCAATAATCTGCGGAACCGTCTTCTCTTGGAAGATCTGACACTCCTGCGCGTGCTGCAGCCAGGCCAGGTGCGGTACCAGCTCGGCATAATAGGCATATCCGTGTTGCTCGGCACCCCGGTATGAGGCCTGGCCGATCACGCCATGCCAGTAGCGGGTCTGGCCATCCGGTAAGGCCAGCCGCAGCGCGGCGGCCTGCCCGACCAGCTTTTGCCATTCCAGGGTGGGCTCCGTGGAGAACAGCTCCAGCTCGAAGCGGTAGAGGTCGGAGACCGACTCTTCACCACGGCACTGCACCACCTGTAAGGTATTCTTGCCCAACGGGGTGGATAAGGACAATAGCCGGTTATCCGACGTTAATTCCATCCTTCACTCCCCTCTAGCGATCCTGTCAGTCGGCCGTGCTCATCCATCGCGATGGTGATATCGGATACCGGCTCGCCGGCGGCCATCTGTGCCAGCACCGCGTCCGCCATACCGGATAACAGCTGGGCCGACAGAATATTATCGATCAGGCGGGCGCCGCTGTCCGGCTGGGTACAGCGTTTGGCAATGCCATCCACCAGGGACTCATCGTAATGGAGAGTGGCCTGATGATTGCGCTGAAAGCGTCGGGCAATCTTATCCAGCTTGAGGTGGATAATCTGTTTCAGCACCGTACCCCGTACCGGGTAGTAGGGTACCACCTGCAGGCGTCCGAGAAAGGCAGGCTTGAAGGCCTGGGTCAGGTCATCCCGCAGCACCTCACACAGCTGCTCCGGTTCGGGCTGTGCCATACCGTCCTGACAGTAGGCCATCAGGGTATCGCTGCCGACGTTGGAGGTCAGCAGGATAACGGTATTGCGGAAGTTGATCTCCCGCCCCTCGGCATCATCCATGACCCCTTTGTCAAACACCTGAAAAAATACCTCCAGTACATCCGGGTGGGCTTTCTCTACTTCATCCAGCAAGACCACGCTGTAGGGCTTACGGCGTACTGCCTCTGTCAGCACACCGCCTTCACCATAGCCGACATAGCCCGGCGGTGAGCCCCGCAGCGTCGAAACGGTATGGGCCTCCTGAAACTCCGACAGGTTGATGGTGATCAGGTTACGCTCACCGCCATACAGGGTTTCGGCCAGCGCCAGCGCGGTCTCGGTTTTTCCCACGCCGCTGGAGCCGACCAGCAGAAAGACGCCGATGGGCTTGTCCGGATCCTCCAGTCCCGCACGGGACAGGCGAATACCCCGGGCGATGGTATCCAGGGCATAGGGCTGTCCGATGACCCGTTCTGCCAGCCGTGTCTGTAGCTGGCGGACCATCTCCAGCTCATCCTGCACCATTTTACCCAGCGGGATCCCCGTCCATGCCGAGATCACCGCCGCAATGGCGGACTCATCCACACAGGTCTGCACCAGCGGCTCCCGGCCCTGCATCTGCTCGAGCGCCAGAACGGCCTGCTCCCGTCGGGCCAGCATCTCACTGCGGTCCGGACAATCCTCCTGCTCCAACTGCACCTGCAGCGCCTGGATGATGGCGACCTGCTCACACTCCTCGATCCAGCGCTGCTCCAGAGTCTGATAATGGTCTTGGGCGACCCGGGCCTGCTCCTGTAGTGTCATTAGCCGGCTACCATGGTCGAGGCCACCGGCCTGCTCCTGCTCCAGCAGCGCAATTTCGGTCTGGAGGTGCGCCAGATGGCGGCATGCATCCTCGACGGGGGCTGGCAGGGTACGCTGCCCGAGCGCAATCCGGGCGCAGGCGGTATCCAGTACGCTGACCGCTTTATCCGGCAGCTGTCTGCCGGTCAAATAACGGTGTGACAGCCTGACGGCGGCCGTTACCGCCTCATCCAGAATCCGTACCTGGTGGTGCTGGCGCATTTTACTCAGCATGCCACGCAGCATCACCATGGCGATCTCCTCGCTGGGCTCCTCCACTTTGATGGCCTGGAAGCGCCGCGCCAGAGCAGGATCTTTCTCGAAATACTTTTTGTATTCACTCCAGGTGGTGGCGGCAATGGTGCGCAGCTCTCCCCGGGCCAGTACCGGCTTCAGCAGATTGGCGGCATCATTCTGACCTGCTGCACCTCCTGCCCCGATCAGCGTATGGGCTTCATCGATGAACAAAATGACCGGTTCACTGCAGGCCTTCACCTCGTCGATGACCGCTTTGAGACGACGTTCAAACTCCCCTTTGACACTGGCACCCGCCTGGAGCAGGCCCAGATCCAGCATCCGTAGGGCAACATTGCGCAGGCTATCCGGAACCTCTCCGTCCGCAATGCGCAGGGCCAGCCCTTCCACTACGGCGGTTTTCCCTACGCCGGCCTCACCGGTAAGAATTGGGTTGTTCTGCCTGCGGCGCAGCAAAATATCGATCATCTGCCGAATCTCGCCATCCCGCCCGAGAACCGGGTCCAGCTGATGCTGGTGGGCCCGCTCGGTCAGGTTTACCGTGTATTGATCCAGAGCGGGTGAGGGGGAGGCGCCCGCATGAACTCCCGGCGCGTGCCGCGCCGTCGCCTCCCGGCTGCCGACGACCAGCGCGGGCCACTTGTGCAGCAGATCTGCCGCAGACCACGCAGCCCACTCTGGCGACAGCGCCCTGGCGAGCTGCAGCAGCACCGTGTCACCCAGTAGGGCCATGACCAGATGACCGCTGCGGATCTGGCTCTCGCCACAGTTGACGGAGGCCACCAGCCAGGCATCAGACAACAGTCGTGGCAGATGGGGGGAGAGTACCGGCTGTCGGCTGCATCCGTCCTTCAGGCGATCCAGCGCCTGCTCCACGTCCCGCTGAAAACGGCCGGCGTCGATCCCATAGTGCTGCAGCAGGTGATCCAGATCCGTGTTGCCCGTCTCCAGCAACTTGAGCAGCACGTGTTCGATCTCGACCTCGTGATGGCCTCGTGACAGACACAGGCCTGCTGCAGCCTCCAGTGCTTGATGGCAGGTCTGGTTCATTTTCCCCGTCAAGGCTTTCAAATCTGTATTCACCAAACTCTCTCTCCGAAAAAACAGGTTTCCCCGTTAATGAATGTAAGTCACATCGCGTGGTAGGTCGCTTTCAGCCTGAATAAGCGGTGGGCGCCGGGCGTCTTGCCTGTGCACCCGATTTATCGCGCGTGCAGCCTGTCCCTCGGCTCCTGTAATACCACGTCGTCGGCATCGCCCAGTCTGGAGGGGCGCTCTCCCAGCCAGCCAATCCATCCGGGGCGGGCCGCTCCGGCCTGGCTATCACCCAGTGTGCAGGGCGGTACCTCACGGGCGTCCAGTACCAGCTGAATATCGAACGTTACGGCGATTTCAATGGAAAAACGGACCAACTTGGTCAGTGCCCGAAAGTCCTTTCCCCCCGGTAAAAATGCCTGAAACTGCTTATAGTTCATCGGCCCGAGGCGGATCCTAAACTGGCTTTGGGCATCCCATACCTGCCGGCCCAGTACCGGCCACTCTCCCAGAGTGCAGTTCTGACGCCCCAGAGCCAGGACATCCGACTCATCCAGCTTCAGCCACTGTCCCTGAAAGGGCTGGATCTCAACCGGTACGGAAAAATACTCTGTCAGCAGTGTGCGCAGTCCCTCCTCGCTGAGCGAGCGTGCGCCGAACCGCCCGGCGTAATAGGCAAAGACATCATCATTGACACCATCTTTTATCAGCCGGTTTTGTAGTCCCGGCGTGCCCAGACCGGCCAGGGAGAGCAGCATCTGACGCCAATCGGCCTGCAGGCCACAGGCCAGATCAGCCGTCGCCTGATGTTTGCGCCACGCCTGGTAAAACAGAGTGATCAGACGGTGGTTGAGCAGATCAAAAAAATGGTGAGCGGTCTGATCCCGATGCTGCAGGCGTCGCTCCAGCAGCATCTCGGTATACCGTGTCGGTAATGCCCCAGAGGGGCCGGTCAGTCCCATGAAGTTGATGGTCATGACCTGCGGCTGATCTGCTACGGGGGGCTGCAGCGCATAAATACTGCTGGCCGGGGTAGCCAGGGAGAGATGGGTACGGAAGCGCAGCGGAAGCTCCTGGCAGCCACACCTTAACTGCTGCAGCTCCAGTATCCTGACGGCCTGAAAAAAATCGAAGTCATAGGGCCGGGCATACAGCTGCTCCAGCACGGACTGTCGGTTCTGGGGGGCGCTCATGACAGCACCGCCTTACCCGCCCGCGGCGGCCAGCGCTTGAGCGCTTGTTCCCGCTGCTGGGTGCGTACATGCAGGCGGGTAAAACTGTTGATGGCGCTATACTGGCTGACGAATCGCTCTACCACGGCACTGAACAGATACACCCCGGCTCCCTCAAATTGGCTCTCATCCAGCACCAGTGTAATTTCGATGCCCCGAACCACCGCCGCCTGATTCCGGCTGCACAGGCGCGCCGTCGCCGGCTGGCTGTTGATACTGACAATGCCGGCAATCTGCTGACGCAGGGCGGGGGAGTCGCTGAAGTTATACAGTCCGAGCAGCTCCCTGAATGCCTCGGTTGCCTCCTCGTTTTCACCGGTGATGGAGAGCAGGTTCAGGTTCAGGTGGGAGATCAGCCGCCACATGGCTGCCCTGCCGTGGGCAGGGCGCAGGGTCGATGTCGGCTTGCGCAGGCAGTGGATCCGGGTGACGAGAGAGCCTCCGTCTACCTCGAAGTCCCCTTGGTCACCGCCGAAGGGCAGCAGGGAGGGAAATTCTCGGTTAGTGCAGGTCACATCGATGCTCAGGGTTTCCGATGATGACTGATTGGGGTCAAAATCCAAATCCACCAGGGATAAATAGACGTCCTTGCCCGGGTCATCCCCGCGGATCCCGCCACGGCGATTTTCCATCCAGAATACCCGCTGTGGCTCACTGTCGTTGGCGTGATGCAGGCCGAACAGGGGACGGTAGAGCTTCGTCTTCTCTTGCCCATCATTCTTGACCTGTTTACTGACGGCATCGACCGAATAGACCTCCATGCCCCAGGGACGGCGTATATCGGGAATAATTTGGTACTCGGTTTTACGGTGGGTTATCTGCAAAGGCTCTGCCCGCTGCCGGAACAGGTTGACCACCGGGCTGCATCCCAGCCGGAACGTTGAGGCATCGATAGTATCGGTCAGTTTGGTCAGGCGTCCCTCCCGTTCGAACTCTGACAGATGGATCAACAGATCGATCTCCTGGCAGGCCTCAGGCAGCGGAGTTGCCTGCAGCAACCCGGTCATATCAAAAAACAGGAACTTGTCAGGAAAAACAAAGTATTCGTGCAGTAGGCGGTAGGCCTGGGACGAGCGGGCATCGTAGTCAAACAGGTTCTCATCCTCGTCGAATCCAACCGGTGAGATGATGCTGGCAGGCAGGGTCCACTCCTCCGCCCCGGAGCGCAGGACCACCTTGGTCACATTGTTGAACAGCAGCTCATACAGGGTGTGCACCACGGCAGGCTCACCCTGAAGAAAGAAACGCAGTCTATCCATTCCCAGGGTATTCAGATGATGTCCCGGATGGGCTTGCAGCTGAATACAGATCAGACCGGCGCTTCCCTGCTGTTGTACTGACAGGCTGGTTTGTCGCGCGGGGGAGAAGCAGGCATGGATGACTGACACCGGCCAAATTTCCACCGGGTAGGTGGTCCGGAACCGGCATGCCATGCCATCCACCTGGCGGGATAGCAGGCTGGTATGTCGTGGCAGCCGCAGCGGGCCTGACAAGTTGGTCTGTGCCGGATCGACCGAAAACTGGACCAGAGATATGGAGGGAATCGGGCGCAGGTAATGGGGATAGAGGATCCCCAGCAACGCATTGGTTATTTCGGGGAACTGCTCATCTATCTTGTGATGCACGCGGGCGCAGAGAAATGCCACGGCTTCGATCAGCCGCTCGACATGAGGATCTTCCGATACTCCCTCCTCCAGCAGAAGGCGGCCGGCTACCTTGGGATACTGGGAGGCGAACTCACGTCCCAACTGGCGGAGGAACGCCAGTTCCCGGTTATAGTAGGGCAATAACTCGGCCATGCATCACCTGTCTATTCGGTACAGCTGTGTTGAAACATCCAGAACGGCATCAAATACCACCGGCTCTGGAGAGGGCTCCACGTCCAGTAATGCCTCGATCCTGAATATCATCTGGCTGATGCCGGTTTTCTCATCCAGATGGATTTGAACCCGGACCTGACGTAGCCGGGGTTCAAACAGGTCAATCACTCGTTCGATATGCTGGCGGATCCACTCCCGATCCTCGGCATTGGCGGCACTCAGGTTTGAGCAGTCCGGCAGGCCGTAATTCAGGGGGGATTTTTCCAGCTCAGGCCACTGGCTTATATCCAGTGCCAGCGCGGATCGCGAATTCAGAATATCTTCCACATCCCGTCTGACGGTCCAGCGAAAATGGGCCAGTTCATACCGGCGATCTGATGTCCGTTCTGTTCCCTCCTGCGGGAAATCATCGAACAAACGATCCAGCACGGAAGGGCGGAAGATACGATGAAGGATCATGGCTCAACTCACGGGATTGTCTTTTTTAGGTTATCGACGCCGTCGGTCGACAGCATGACTGCCAGCGTTTTCAGATACCCGTCTTTGGTTCCGTGCTCTCCCATCAGCAGTGCGATGGTGGCGATGGCGGTCGGGCAGCCCGGAGTGGTGACCTGAAAGCCTGGCATACAGGGCTTTCCGTTCAGCGGTGGCGCCCCGGGAGTTCCTTTCATCTGGGTTCCCCGGCTTCTGGCAGCCTGAATCATCTGTAAACACATCTGGTGTTTGTGGGAGGCGGTGCCTTGCCTGTGGTGGTGCAGCTTGCGTATCCCCATCGCCATCATCGGGAGCAGTCCCACCATGATAAAGCCAGCGGCAAAGCCCACCGCTTTGGCCATATTGATTTGATCATAGCGGTCGATAATAAACTTGAGCCGTCCATCGCACTGACCGCAGGTACAGGGGTACAGATGCTGGCGCAGATCCCACAGCGTGCCATAAACATCCATGGTCGAGGCCACGCTGGCCGTGGTCACGGCCAGGTTCAGTATGACCCCGACCGGAGTGGCGGCAGCCGACAGCGCCGTACCGACACCGCCGCCCACGGCCTGGCCAACGGTGCTCAGGAGCGCATTGCCACCGGCGGAGACACTCCCCTGGGTGGCATTGATAATCTGCTGGGTCAGCGCAACGTAGGGAGAGACCCCCTCCGCAATATTGTTCACCGCCGTCAGTGCCGTTTTGGCCGGTCTGGGTAATAGAGAACCGGCGGTGTTGATCAGCCCCACGGTACCCAGCACATTGGATACCGTTGATGCAGAAAAGGATGCGATGCCCCGTGCGTCTATCGGTAACGCCCCAGATGCCGACTTGATATAGCTGGCCAGTGAAGCCTCCTGGTTGGCTCTGTTGATCGCTGTACCGATGTCGCCTATTATCTGCGGGACGTTGATACTATGTCCCCCCGCATCAGCAGGATGACTATCGATAGGCCACTGAGGCGGACGTAGCAATGAGGTGGATTTTTGCTTCATCACATCATCTAGCGATTCCTGTAGCATCTTCAACAGCGCGCCAAAGGATGTTGAATCGAACTTCAGCTCATGACTGATGACAACATCCGCCATGCGTAGTACCTCGATAGGCATCACCGCCGCACTGTAAAACCCGGCTTGCCGCTTTGGCTTTGGGCCCAGTTGTTGCCACCGCTTGTCATCATCAGTGAGATCGTCAATATTCATTATGTGCTCCTGCCGATGTAGCCTATCTGTATAAAGCGGAAGGGGTATCGCCTATCTGTGTAAAGAGGGGAACGGTACAGGGTGACATATTTGCGACGCCACCTGTACCTGACCCCCAGCTTGATGGTTTTACTTCTTCTGGTTGGTAATAAGACTCCAGCCCTCGGGCCCAATTTTACTGCCCGCCTTACCGCTCTGATCCTGGGGAATATATTCCCAAGTCACTTCCTTATAGGCGAAATCAATGGTTTCCTGCGGGCGGTCGCTTCCGCCAGAGGCCCCGGAGCAGTCATAGCTGGAGATGGCTACATTAGTAAATTTATAGATACAGAAGGCGAACTTATCGCCAGCCTGGGTACAAATCTCCACTTCCAGCGAGGGAAAGTTCTGGCCCTGAACGGCGGCCGAGGCCAGCTTGACACTGGCGCAGTCCATCCATTTGGTTATACGGAATACCGACATTGTGGCCTTACCGGTATTCAGACCCTGGGTACCGCTCTCCATTGAGCACTCATTGCCTGCTCCCCATGCAAAGCCCAGTACTTCAATCCATTTTTTGTGCTTAGCATCGGTAGATTCCCCATCAACCTTATCTAGTTTGATATAGGTATCAAAAGCCATAGCGGACCTCTCTTGTGACAAGATAAACTGTGTTTTAGATATATGTGATAGATAAATTCGGCTAAATAGTTAGCCTTGCGCCGGTGGCGGCAGATCGGCGACCAAACGTAAAGATGCGGTCAGCCCCTCCAGCTGGAAATGGGGTTTTAAATAGGCCACTGCCTTATAGAACCCCGGTTTACCTGGAATATCGCTGACATCAATACGGGCTTCCCGTAATGGGTATTTCGCCTTAATATCCTGGCCTGCATCATCTGAACCGACCACATAATTACTGATCCACTGATTGAGAAAGTATTCACATTCGCTACGGCTCATAAAGCTGCCGAGCTTGTCGCGGACCATCGATTTTAAATAATGGGCAAAGCGCGAGGTGGCCATAATATATTGCAGCTGGCAGGCGATCCTGGCGTTGGCATTAGCTGAGTCACTGTCATATTCCTTGGGCTTTTGTGCCGACTGGGTCGAAAAGAATGCGGCATAGTCGGTACCCTTACAGTGGGTCAGGGCGATAAATCCCAGGTCGGCCAACTCTTTCTCCCGGCGATCGGTAATGGCCACTTCGGTGGGACACTTGAGCTCTACTTCGCCATCATCGGTAGTAAAGGTGTGCGCCGGCAGTCCCTCCACCAGACCACCTCCTTCGACTCCCCGGATGGCGGCGCACCAGCCATATTTGGCATAGGCCTGAGTCAGGCGGGTACCCAGCGCATAGGCCGCATTCAGCCACAGATATTTGCCATGCTCCTTGCCGTTGACATCTTCCTCAAAATTGAATGCCTCTACCGGTACCGTCGCGGCACCGTAAGGCAGTCGGCCAAGCACGTGGGGCAGGGCCAGGGCGATATAGCGGGCATCCTCCGACTGGCGCAGCGATTTCCACTTGGCATACTCAACCGTATCAAAGCCTTTGGCCAGATCCCTGGGGATCGACAGCTCTGTCAGGCTATCCAGTCCGAACATTCCTGCGCTGGCGGCAGAGAGGAAGGGAGCATGGGCTGCCGCCGCAACGTGTGAGATCTCCTCCAGCAGAAACAGATCCTCCGGGTGGTTGCTGAACTCATAATCCCCGATCATGGCTGCAAAGGGGGCACCACCAAAGGTGCCGTACTCCTCCTCATAGACTTTCTTGAACAGGGCGCTCTGATCAAACTCGGCGGCACTCTTAAAGTCGCGGATCAGATCTTTTCGGCTGACATTCAGCATGCGGATTTTCAGGCCGGTACCGGTTTCGCTTTGATGTACCAGGTAATGCAGTCCACGCCATGACCCTTCCAGCTTTTGGAAAGCCGGCTCATGCATAATGGTGGACAGCTGGGCGGAGAGCAGCGCATCGATCTGGGCAATACGTGCCTCAATACTGGCCAGTACGTCACCGGAAACTGTCACCGTTCCCGACAGAACCTCACTTACCCATTCCCCCAACAGGTCCCGCGCCCGCTCTCTCTCCAGGTCACTGCGTGCCATCCGGGTTTCAGCAATGATGCTATCCAGCAGGCTGTCCTCTGGAGCCGCGCTCTCGACAGCGGCACTTTCTGGCAAGTTCTGTTCGCTCATTATTGCTGTTCCTCACTAAAACCGGTCTCTTTACCCAGATTTTGCAGTTTTTCGGTATCTTCAATGATGCCCTGCAATACCTCACCCAGGCGCTCGTTGCTGTACATCTTGTTTTTCAGATCGGAGAGTCGGCTGCGGATATTCATCAGCTTGCGTAGTGGTTCGACCTGTGCCGCTATTCGCTCAGGAGTGAAATCCGCCATACTTTGAAAATGCAGCTCCACCGACAGCTGGCTGTCATCTCCTGCCAGGGTATTTTCAGTGCGGAATGACAGATGTGGATGTATCCCTTTGATAACATCGTTGAAGTTGTCACGATCAATCGAAACGAATTTGCGTTCTTTCAGCTTGGGAAGCGGGGTCGCCGGTTGCCCTGAATAGTCACCGAGAACCCCCATGACAAATGGCAGCTCCTTCATCTCCTGCGCATCGCCAATTTCAACATCATAGGTAATCTGCACTCTTGGCGAGCGGACCCGATCCAAAGTATGCTGCTTGCTTTCACTTGCCATGAATTCATCTCCGTAACATTTCTTACAACACCGTATAATGTTATAGATGGGGATTATATGTGAATGAATTTGTCCATCTTTGTAAAAAATACATATTCATTTCAATATCGACGATCCGATAATCCCCCCGTATTCCACACTTTCCCTAGGGTAAAAACGGCGCAGATGGCAGGCCGCTAATGTCTGGGTGAGGATGACTGTAACCGGGGACAGCCCCCGAAAGGGGGATTATTTTTGAAGTAATTAGTGCTATTTCAATGCTGAAAAGTTGTACCTACTAATATGCCAGACCGTCAGGTTCGGAATGTAGAACTGTGTGGCTCCGCCAGGTAACATTGACCCCCTACCTTTTTTTTCCAAGGCGGCATTTCGGCGAGAGGAAAAATCGGCATCAATACGCGGCATTCCTTTAAATCCACCGAACCAGGCATAGACGGGAACCTTTAGGGTTATTTCAAGCAACCAGTCGAGAGAGTTCCAGTTTTCTTTGATAACGGAGGTGAGTCGTCCCCATTCCCTCATTGATACTCCGTTTTGCTTAGCTAATAGCATACGCTGCTGCAGGCCTCCATCATGCCGGAAGGGCTGGATGGGACTCCACCAGGGAGACAGCAGGGTAGCATCAGTGACTTGGCGTCTTGACAATGCATTCGAACCATTGAATTTATATAATCCTGTCCCTGCAGGAAGAAGCTCTTTAGTTGGCAAACCATACGATATTTTAAATGCATCGCAGACGGTGGTTCCTGGACCGGTAGAAATATTACCGACATGGTTCCAGTCTAGATCAGAGTTCAAAATAGACATAATGCGCTATCCTTTTTCAGTAGATTTGAGCGTGCTATTATAGAAGATCTAATTAACAGATCTTTGCAAAAAACACATATCAATAATCTATATGCTAAGAGTCTATCCCATTAGGCTATTTGATTTTCCATTTTGGTCCTGGTCTGTGCTCACAAACCTCATGTACTGCGTGTACGCTCCGGTTGTTGTGCGCTGTCCGTGTCCAAGCTGGGTGCAACAATATATGCCTACTGGGATAGGAACTAAATATGACCTATCCGATTATCTATAGAGGCCTGTAAGCCTCGTATTTTTTATTTTCTGATGACTTAGAACCTATCCCTGAAGGGATTGTCAGAATGTCGTAACTGATAATGTCTAAAGGCGAAAATATGACAGGCAGCCAATGGCGGATCAGCGATGAACTCTGGGAAAAAATGGCACCGCTTATCTCTGAGCACAAAACCAGCCATCCACTCGGTACACACCGGAAACGCGTTGATAACCGTGCCGCAGTGGATGCCATCTTCTTCGTCCTCAGAACCGGATGCCAGTGGAACGCACTGAATGCCAGCGGGATATGTTCATCGAGTTCTGCACACCGGCGCTTCCAGGAATGGCGTGATGCAGGCGTCTTCGAGCGCTTCTGGCAGAACGGATTGCTGGCCAGTGAACATCTGGACGGCATTGACTGGCCCTGGTTGTGA
>NZ_AFJI01000034.1 GCF_000264785.1 Edwardsiella ictaluri ATCC 33202
AATCGAAAGGGGACATTTCAACTGATTGGATGCATTGCCGAACCAGCTTACCATCTTGTTGATATTATGGGTAAATTATTACTACATGATGATACGTGTGATCCATTTGGCAAAAAGTATCAATGAAAGGATACCTTTTGCTGACAATCTTTACATTTATTTAACCATGCCATAAAATGTCAGTGTGAATGAGGCTACGGTAAATCATTATTATGATGTCATTGGGGTCGTTAGATGAGACTTAAGAAATACAATCGACGCATTGGGATGCTGTCATTGGTGGCAGCCTCTGGGTTGCTCAGTGGTTGCAATATGGTATTAATGGATCCCAAAGGTGCTATTGGTGTTGAACAACGGACACTGATCCTCACGGCAATCGCGTTAATGCTGATAGTGGTGATACCGGTTATCTTCATGACATTCATCTTTGCTTGGAAGTATCGCGCCTCCAATAAAGATGCTAAATACATGCCGAACTGGGCCCACTCCAACAAGATCGAAGTGGTCGTCTGGACAATCCCTATCATTATCATTGTCATCCTTGGCACGATTACCTGGAAGACAACCCACGAACTCGATCCATTCAAGCCGATTGTCGCCGACAAGAAACCGATGACGATCGAAGTAATTTCTCTGGATTGGAAATGGTTGTTTCTCTATCCAGAACAAGGTATTGCGACCGTTAATGAGCTCGCTTTCCCGCAGGATGTTCCCGTCGAGTTCAAGGTTACGTCGAATTCGGTAATGAACGCATTTTTTATCCCGCAGTTAGGTGGACAAATTTATGCGATGGCCGGGATGCAGACCAAGCTGCACCTGATCAGCAATCAAGCGGGCGCTTACAAAGGTATCTCCAGCAGCTACAGCGGGGCAGGTTTCTCCGGTATGAAATTTACCGCTATCGTTACCCCGACCGAAGGAGACTTCACGCAGTGGGTTGCTAAAGTAAAAACATCTCCTAACAACCTGAATACTATCGATAAGTTTAATAAATTGGCAGAGCCGAGTAAAAACAACCCGGTTGAGTATTTCGCTGCTTTCAAACCGAATTTATTCCAAGACACTATTGCCAAATTTATGGGTGACATGACGATGCACAATGGCGCTGGTGCGCACAAAGGCATGGACATGAACCAAGGTATGGACATGAGTGAACACACTGGTCACGTCGGATCCGAGGAATAATTGATGTTGGGAAAATTAACACTTGATGCGGTTCCGTACCATGAGCCGATCATCATGGTCGCTGTTGCTGGAATGCTTGTTGGGGGGCTGGTGATCCTGGCGCTACTGACCTATTTTGGCAAATGGACGTGGCTGTGGCGCGAATGGTTGACATCGGTCGATCATAAGAGAATTGGTATCATGTATATCATCGTGGCGATGGTCATGTTGCTACGCGGCTTCGCCGACGCCATCATGATGCGCGGTCAGCAGGCGTTGGCGTCCGCCGGTGAAGCCGGATTCCTGCCACCGCATCACTACGACCAAGTCTTTAGTGCGCACGGCGTGATCATGATCTTCTTCATGGCGATGCCGATGGTCGTCGGCCTGATGAACGTCGTGGTACCGCTGCAAATTGGTGCGCGTGACGTTGCATTCCCGTTCCTGAATTCACTGAGTTTTTGGCTCTTCGTGGTCGGTGTGGTATTGATCAACCTCTCTCTGGGGGTCGGTGAGTTTGCGCAGACCGGTTGGCTGGCCTATCCGCCGCTGTCAGGTAAGGAGTTCAGTCCTGGTGTCGGCGTTGATTACTGGATCTGGAGTCTACAAATTTCCGGTCTGGGCACACTGTTGACCGGTGTGAACTTTATCACCACCATCCTGAAGATGCGCGCCCCTGGCATGTCTTTGATGAAAATGCCGGTATTCACCTGGACGGCGCTGTGTTCTAATATTTTGATCACCGTTGCATTCCCTATTCTGACTGTCACTATCGCGCTACTGACCCTGGATCGTTATCTGGGTACCCATTTCTTCACCAATGAGATGGGTGGCAATATGATGATGTACATCAACCTGATTTGGGCCTGGGGTCACCCAGAGGTGTATATCCTGGTTCTGCCGGTATTCGGCGTATTTTCCGAAGTCACCGCCACTTTCTCTAAAAAACGACTCTTCGGCTATACCTCACTGGTATGGGCAACCATCGTGATCACCGTCCTGTCGTTTATCGTATGGCTACACCACTTCTTCACCATGGGTGCCGGCGCGAACGTTAACGCTTTCTTCGGTATCGCCACCATGATCATTTCCATCCCGACCGGGGTGAAAATTTTCAACTGGCTTTTCACCATGTACCGGGGGCGTATCCAGTTCAACACGGCGATGCTGTGGACCATTGGTTTTATCGTTACCTTCACCGTGGGGGGAATGACCGGCGTTCTGCTGGCGGTACCGGGCGCAAACTTCGTGCTGCACAACAGCCTGTTCCTGATCGCACACTTCCATAACGTCATCATCGGTGGTGTGGTGTTTGGTTGCTTTGCGGCCGTAAACTACTGGTTCCCGAAATCCTTCGGTTTCACGTTGAATGAAAAATGGGGCATTCGCGCCTTCTGGTTCTGGCTGATCGGCTTCTTCATCGCCTTTATGCCGCTATACGTATTGGGCTTTATGGGTATGACCCGTCGTATCAGCCAGGACATCAACGCTGAGTTCCATCCGTTGCTGTTGGTCGCCGCCGGCGGTGCAGCACTGATTGCCTGTGGTGTCTTGTGCCAGATAATCCAGATCGTCGTCAGCGTGCGCGACCGCGAACAGAATCGCGATCTGACCGGTGATCCGTGGGACGCACGTACTTTGGAGTGGTCTACGTCGTCTCCACCACCGTTCTATAACTTTGCCATCGTCCCGCAAATCCATGATCGTGATGAATTTTGGGAGATGAAGGAAAGAGGTGACGCCTATAAAAAACCGGCACACTACGAACCGATTCATATGCCTAAGAATACCGGCGCCGGCGTTATCATCGCCTGCTTCAGTTTGATATTCGGTTTCGCAATGATTTGGGAAATCTGGTGGATGGCGCTGGTTGGCTTTATCGGTATCCTCGTTGTCTGGATCGGCAAGAGCTTCGATCACGATGTTGACTACTTTGTGCCGGTTGATGAGATCGCGCGCATCGAGAACCAACACCACGAACAAATCCGTAACGCAGGCGTGAAACATGTCAACTGAAACTCTGACCCATCAGAATACAGCCCATGCAGAGCATGGACACCATGACGCAGGAGAGACCAAGGTCTTCGGATTCTGGATCTACCTGATGAGCGACTGCATTTTGTTTGCGGGCTTGTTCGCGACTTATGCAGTACTGGTAAACGGGACTGCAGGCGGCCCCACCGGAAAAGAGATCTTCGATCTGAAGTTCGTCCTGGTCGAAACCTTCCTACTGTTGTTCAGCTCGATCACCTATGGTATGGCGATAGGCGCGATGAATAAGGGGAGCGTCGGCGGTGTTAACGTCTGGCTGTTGCTGACTTTCCTGTTTGGTTTGGGCTTCGTGTCGATGGAGGTCTATGAATTCCATCATCTGATTACAGAAGGTTTTGGGCCGGATCGCAGTGGGTTCCTCTCCAGCTTTTTCGCGCTGGTCGGCACCCATGGTCTGCACGTAACGGCCGGACTGACTTGGATCGTCGTCATGATGATCCAGATCAGCAAGTTCGGCCTGACCGCCGCCAATAAAACCCGTCTGATGTGTCTGAGCCTGTTCTGGCACTTCCTGGATGTGATCTGGATCTGCCTATTTACAGCCGTCTACCTACTGGGGGTTATGTCATGAGCCATTCATCCCATGAAACCTCTCACGGTGGCGCAGGCCATGGCGGAGTGAAGTCATACCTGATCGGCTTTATCTTGTCGATCGTTCTGACGGTGATCCCGTTTGCGGTGGTGATGAGTGGTGGTGTTGCTCATTCCACCACCCTGGCAGTGGTCGTCGGGATGGCGGTTATCCAGGTAATTGTTCACCTGGTTTGCTTCCTCCATATGAACACCTCATCGCAAGGGCGCTGGAACCTGGTGGCACTCCTGTTCACCGCTGTGATCATCGGTATCGTTGTTGTTGGCTCACTCTGGATTATGTACAACCTCAACATCAATATGATGGTCGATTAAGGGCTGAGTGGCGCGTGATGATTAAGCAATACCTGCTAGTCACTAAACCAGGCATTATTTTCGGCAACCTCATTTCTGTTGTTGGCGGATTTCTGCTCGCGGCTAAAGGGATCATCGACTATCCCCTGTTTCTTGCGACTCTGGTGGGGGTCTCATTGGTTGTCGCGTCGGGTTGTGTGTTTAACAACTACATCGATCGCGACATCGACAAGAAAATGGAGAGAACGAAGAATCGGGTGCTGGTGAAAGGGCTGATTGCGCCGAGTGTTACCCTGATTTATGCGACCGTTCTGGGTATTGCGGGCTTTGTGTTGCTGTATATCGCGGCTAATCCGCTGGCCATGTGGCTGGCCGTGATGGGGTTTGTGGTTTATGTCGGCGTTTACAGCCTGTACATGAAGCGCCACTCGGTCTATGGCACGCTGATCGGTAGCTTGTCGGGTGCCGCACCGCCGGTCATCGGTTATTGTGCGGTCACCAACGCGTTCGATGCTGGTGCGTTGATCCTGCTGGCTATCTTTAGCCTGTGGCAGATGCCACACTCTTATGCCATCGCCATCTTCCGCTTTAAAGATTACCAGGCGGCTGGCATTCCCGTGTTGCCAGTGGTGAAAGGCGTTTCCGTCGCCAAGAACCATATCACGCTCTACATCCTGGCGTTTATGATCGCCACGCTGATGCTGGCCCTGGTGGGCTATGCCGGCTATAAGTACCTGATTGTTGCGGCGGTGGTGAGTATTTGGTGGCTGGGGATGGCGCTGCGTGGTTATAAGACCGAGAACGACAGCATCTGGGCGCGAAAACTGTTTGTGTTTTCCATTGTCGCCATCACCTCCCTGAGCGTGATGATGTCGATTGACTTCAGCGTCAGCAGCGCGTCGCCAGCACTGCTGACCTACGTTTGGTAAGTCAGTGTGTGGACAGACGCACTCAGGGCCACTTCTGTGAATGGATCGCGGATATAGCCAATGTTATTGGTTTATCACAATATTGTCGTATGCAGGGTGAGCGGTAGCGCAATGAGCCGTTATAAAACAGGCCCGCTCCTCTCTGTCCGACGCCGTTTGATTTACCCTTGCTCTCCCATACTGGACAGTTTTGTATAAACCCTGCGATCAGGCGCTCTCTCAACGCGTGATCGCATGATGTTTACCGAGGTTTGCTGTGAACGATAATTCAATGACCCCACAGGAGCGTCGCGCCACCTGGGGATTGGGTTGCGTATTCTCCCTGCGTATGCTTGGCATGTTTATGGTATTGCCGGTGCTAACTACGTACGGTATGGCGCTCAACGGTGCCAGCGAAACGCTGATCGGTATCGCCATCGGTATCTATGGCCTGATGCAGGCGCTGTTTCAGATCCCATTGGGTTTGCTCTCCGATCGTATTGGTCGCAAGCCGTTGATCATCGCTGGACTGCTGATCTTTGCCCTTGGCAGCGCCATCGCCGCCGTCACCGATTCGATCTGGGGTGTGATCCTTGGCCGCGCGCTGCAAGGCTCCGGTGCAATTGCTGCTGCAGTGATGGCACTGCTCTCTGATCTCACCCGGGAGCAGAACCGCACTAAGGCGATGGCATTTATCGGCGTCAGCTTTGGTATCATCTTTGCTATCGCCATGGTCTTGGGGCCTATCATCACCCACGCCTGCGGCCTGAGTGCATTGTTTTGGATGATCACCGTGCTGGCGTTGGCCGGCATCGTCATCACCCTGGCTATAGTACCTTGCGCTGATACCCATCTGTTGAATCGCGACTCAGGCATTGTGCGCGGTAGCTTCAGCCGAGTGCTGAACAATTCGCGTTTATTGAAGCTCAACATCGGCATCCTGTGCCTGCATACCTTGTTGATGTCGAGCTTCGTGGCACTGCCGCTGGCGTTGGAGAGAGCCGGTCTGGCGGCCAATATGCATTGGGTAATCTACCTGGTGACCATGCTGATATCATTTGTCGCCGTGGTGCCTTGCATCATCTACGCCGAGAAATGCCGCCGTATGAAACGGGTCTTTATGAGTTGCGTCGCGCTACTGTTCTGTGCCGAAGTGTTGATGTGGCTCTCCGGCACACGCCTGTGGGGTCTCATCGTTGGCATACAGCTGTTCTTTATGGCCTTCAATGTGATGGAGGCGATCCTGCCTTCGCTGATCAGCAAAGAGTCACCGGCAGGCTATAAAGGTACCGCGATGGGGGTTTATTCCACCAGCCAGTTTATCGGAGTGGCGCTTGGTGGCGGCCTCGGCGGCTGGCTGTATGCTTTGCAGGGGGCCGGTCTGGTGTTTATCGCCGGCGCCCTGGTGGCTGCCTTCTGGTTCTTGATCAGTCGTACCATGAAAGAACCACCATATGTCAGTAGCCTACGTATTATCCTGACAGAGTTGGCATTGCAGGATCCCACCCTGGCAAATCGCTTACAGGCGCAGCCTGGCGTTGTAGAGGTGATTGTTGTACCGCAAGAGCGCAGTGCCTATGTCAAGGTGGATACCAAACAGAGTCATCGGGCGCAGTTGGAAGCGTTGGCCAATTTGCGATAAGAGTACACATCTATCCCTGAAAACCCAAATTGATAGAGCAGGTTTTGACTGCGGTGTGCTGAGGGCATCGGTGGGTTATTCAGCCAGAGCGGCGTCAGACGGGTACTTGGCAGGGAAATGAGGGGGAGCCAGCGACGGTGCCGGGGAGTGCTGGATAGGGTTGCAAGTCAGGCGCTGGATCTGTTTTCTGCGGCAACACCGATAGGCATTCAGATAGTCATACTGTCCACAGTCTAAAAAGACTTTCCTATCGCCGAACAGTACACCGGTATTTGCTGACCGAATATAGATGTCAGTATCCTTTGGCCGCATCCGTTGAACAGCGCCCTTACATTATCACTAATAGCCTCAAACTATCCATAATGTTAATTTTCATTTGGTTAAGATATTGGTTCATTGTGCTAAAATACCCAGTTAACTTGAATTTATATTTTACAGTCTCTGTGAATTCCCACTGTAAATAATCATATAAAATTGTTGATAAATACTTCTTTAACATTTTTTGAAACTGCTTCAACTGGCTGTTTTTGTGGAGTGTCGGCTTGTTTGACGTGTTTTCATGGTGGCTGTCAGCATAGCCGTTTTAGCTCTATCTGCTTATTTAGCTTGGGGAAATGGCAAAGTATATTAATGGTTTTCTACAAGGTTGATTTGTAACAATTTTGTTTCTGGTTGTTTTGGTATTTGTGATTAATTTGTTTATATTTAGATTGTTGTTTATCAATCGTTTAATGAAATAGGTGATAATGGCTGCTGTTTTCAATAACTGATTCAAGCAAAGAAGCGGTGGCTTCAATTCATTAACGGAGTTTAAATTAATGCGTAAACCTCTGTTTTTACCCTGCTCAACGATGATTGAGAAATTAGTGGTAGTGACCATTCTGGCTTTTATGTTATCAGCTTGCGTAAGACATTCGGATAAAATTGAAGCGCGCGACGGTTATTTTGCCAGTCATGCTTTTACGGCTGTTGGCCAGAATGAAAGGATACGTTTTCTTGTTCTACACTATACGGCAGTGGATGATGTTAGTTCGCTGAATATTTTGACTAAAGAACAAGTCAGTGCTCATTATCTTATTCCAAAAGAGCCGAAGTCAATACATGGTCAACCCGTCGTCCTTCAGCTCGTTGATGAGAATAAGCGGGCATGGCATGCAGGCATCAGCAGCTGGAATGGCCGGTCGGGGCTGAATGATACCTCTATCGGAATAGAAATAGTCAACCTAGGGTATACTGATAATATGCTGGGGCAACGAACCTGGTATCCCTACACCGAAAAACAGATTGCTGCTGTCGCTGCATTAGCAAAGGATATTGTTAATCGCTATCATATTGAGCCTGATAATGTGGTTGGACACAGTGACATAGCCCCTCTCAGAAAACAGGACCCCGGAAAACTATTCCCTTGGGAACACCTGGCTGCAATGGGCATAGGTGCTTGGCCGGACAGAAGTACAGTAAATAAATATCTTGCTGATCGTTCCCCACATTCCCCTGTAAAAGTAAGTGTTATTCAGGCATTACTGAAGCAGTATGGATATGATCAAATCCCCCAGAATGGAGTCTTGGATGAGAATACCAGAAAAACGGTCAGTGCATTCCAGATGCACTTCCGGCCAAGTGATATCAGCGGTAATGCCGATGCCGAGACTGAAGCCATTGCCCGAGCTTTGCTCGAAAAATATAGAGGAATTTCGTTTTAGACTCGGCCAACAGGGAAATCTTGATGCTGGCAGAGATCAAATTGATTTGATGACAAGGCGCAGTAAACTGACAGAGTTAGTCATGGGGCTTATTTAAAAAGCTTAGAGACATGCTGTGAGCTTTGATCTGTGTAATGGCGGGAGTCAGGGACGACGGGTCTATAGTCCTGGCTCCAGCCCATCCAGTATGAACGTTGTTTGCCTTGACGATGGCTGCCCGTCAATTCACGATGACATCGGCGGGTACATCGATGATGAACATCACATAAGCAGGAATGGAGCCCACCCACAGCGGGTCTTGGCGCACCACAGCTGCTCCTGACCCCGCAGATGATCCCATCATAATCAAGAATAACCGGCTTCATTCTGGCTACATATTCTGGCAACCGGTAGATTTTTCGGCAAACTCAGAGAGTGTCATCCAGCACAGAATGGGGATAACGCTGGTTATCGTGCATGTGCCAGGCCTCGTTTTTGCACCGGTCATCCTTCAGAGATATGAATTCCTTCTCATTCAGATGTTCCTGCTTTAATCCTTCGCTGAAGGGCTCTAAATAGCTGCGCCAAATACCGCTACACTTTTGCCATCCCATGTTTACCTCCCGGGAACGGGCTGACGGTTTCCATAAAATGGCAGACTTTTTTCAACAGTTGCCACATTGAGCGACACTGATGATTGCGCGTTATTGTGTCGAGAAGTACCTGCCATAGCCGTTCCACATGATTCGGTCATGACTCAAATTTAGTGGTAATGGTTGATTGTTAGATACCAGCCGATGACCTTATCGTGCATTTCTTCTGAGTTGGAGAAGCAGATTGTCCTTCGGGTAAGCCGTTTGAGATGAGTTCGCAGATTCAAGTTATGGCGTCCTATGCGTTGGGTATATTTCTTGCTGACTACATGGTGAGCTGGATCCAGTAGCGTCCGGTATACCGGCCAGGCATCGGTCATGTAGAAGACAATATTAAATTTTCTCACTAACGCTAGAAGCCGCTGTAACGTCAACGCATTTCGAGGGCCAAAGACATGAGCAAGAACCCGCTTTTGAATACGGTCATACGCATAGAAGAGCCAGCGAGGATTGCTCTTACAACGAACGAATGACCACTGTTCATCAGCTTCACAGCAGATAACGACTTCGGCTCCCGGCTCTACGTGTTGCGCTCGCTGTCTCGGTTCCCGTTTTTTAGGTGGCGGAGGACAGTATTGAGGCTGATATCAAGAACCCGTGCCGTGTCACGACATCCGGAGCCGTTCATTGCCATAGCAATAATGGATTGATGTGTGTTGGGTTTAGCTGCGTTATATTGAAAGTTGAGCTGGAAGGTTTTCAGGCAGAGCTTGCAGCGATAGAGCTGAGCGCCAGAAGTGGAGTGACCATTACGGATAACTCCCTGAGTTTTGGTGCAGCGGGGGCAAACCAGATCAATCTTTGCCATTTCTTATCTAAAAGGTGAATAATACCACGACACTAATTTGGAGTCACTACCGAAATCGACGCACCGCCACAACGACTTGCAAAATAACTCGGAGTCCACAGAACGCCTTTGTAGTAATAGCGTAGAGCGATATCTGGCCGGTCACGGCGTAGCAGCCTGCTGGATACGCCTTTAAGACTGTTGACCAGATTTGATATTGCCCGCTTTGGCGGGTAGTTGATCAGCAAATGCACGAGGTCGCATTCGCCATCCATTTCAACCAGTTCAACATCAAAATCAGCACATACGCTGGCAAAGTAGCTGCGTAGCTTTTCGATGGCATCAAGATCAAATATATTTCGTCGACATTTGGCGACGAATACCAAGTGAATATGCATCAGGAAAACACAGTGTCCTCCTCGGCGAATATCAGTTTCTTTTGTCATAGATCAACGCATAATGGTATGGATGAAGCGACTTCCAGCTTTCAAATTCCAGTTAAGACCAAAGATCAGCAGGAGCGCGATATGCTGTGCTTCGCAGGAGCTTGTCGCTTCGTTTTTAACCGTACACTGGCACTTCAGAATGAGAACCATAAAGCGGGAAAGAACTCTATCCCCTACACCCAAATGGCTTCATGGCTCATTGAGTGGAAATCCGCGCCTGAAACACAATGGCTACAAGAATCACCCTCTCAGCCGTTGCAGCAGTTACTAAAAGCTCTGGAGCGCGGCTACAAGAATTTCCTCCAAAAACGCGCAGCATTCCCGCGCTTCAAAAAATGTGGTCAAAACGATGCTTTCCGCTACCCGCAGGGCGTGAAGCTCGATCAGCTCAACAGTCGGATATCGTTGCTAAAGGTACGGTAGAGCAGCACGGACGAAACGTCAAAGCCAAATCAGGGGTGAACCGCTTGATACTGGATCTGGGCTGGTATGAACTACGCCGCCAGATTGAGTACAAGCAGCTCTGGCGCGGTGGTCAGGTATTGGCGATTAATCCCGCCTACACCAGTCAGAAATGCGCCTGCTGTGGCCATACAGCGAAAGAAAACCGCCAGTCACAAAGCCATTTCGAGTGTCTGGAATGTGGATATACAGAGAACGCTGCTATCAACGGTGCCCGTAATATTTTAGCGGCGGGGCACGCCGCGTTAGCCGGTGGAGAGATGGCAGCTTTAGGCCGCCCGATGAAGCAGGAACCCACCGCAACGGCTCAGATCATGATTTGAGCGTAGTAGGAATCCTCCGCCTTCAGGCGGGGAGGATGTCAATCTCAGCGCTGAATTCACAAGCCGCCGCTCTCTGGGCTAACAGCCTACCCCAGTAGGAATATATTGTTGCACCCCGTTTGAGCATGGACAGCGCACAACAACCGGCGCGTACACGCAGTAAGTGAGGATCGTGAGCACGACTCAGGACCAAAATGGAAAATCAAATATCCTAATGGGATCGACGCTAAGGGTGGCGAGGCGCAGACGCCGGCTCCCCACGCCAGAGGGGATGACGCGATAGCGACGTTGTCACTTTTTGGGTGCAGTTCCTGCCCCTCCGCGACAGCGGGGATGAAATAATGGTGACGTTGTCACTTTTGTGCGTTTTCTGCCCCCGCACCAGCGGGGATAAACCATGCCTCTGGCCTTTTGGCATAAACTTTTTCTTTAGGTCGGTACGCTGTTTTTCTGACAGTTTATCCGTGATGCGCTCAAACCATGTATCAAGCGCTGTATCGTGTGGTACAACCGCGCAGGAATATGCAATGCCCCATGCAACAGCGGAGCGGCGGTTTTATCCTCTATCGCCTGCCGTATGGTGTAAGCGTGGATGGTTTTGCTAAAACGGGCTTGCGGTTTTACCCGGTGTGCCGTAAAGCCCCGTCCTTCATGGCGAGGATATAAGGCGCGGTTTTCGACCTAACGTGGTGTTTGCTGTTGCTCAATGTATTGCCGGATGATTGATATTGGCGCACCACCGCAACTACGGGCAAAGTAGCCGTGGAGTCCACAGGACGCCTTTGTCGTAATACCTTGCGGCAATGTCTGGGCGATCACGGCGAAGCAATCGGTTGAATATTCCCTTTAAGCTGTTAACCAAAACCGCTCTGCGGGATAAGGTACAGCGTAAGGCCGGTAAGCCCGGCCAGTGGTACAGACAGATGGGGAGCGCTTAGCGGTTGGCGGACGGGAAACGCCCTGCGACACGGCGACTGACACAGCGCAGGGCGGTGCGGACAGCGGTGCTGGCATGCGTCGGGTAAACGGAAAAGCCGTTATACCCGCGCTGTTGACACACCGTTGCCCATGTTAAGCGCCGCCAGTCAACGTTGTATAAAGGGGCTGGCCGGAGGCACGGTATTCCGTTGTGCCATGCGGACAGGCGGGCCGGGGGATAACCGCCTGCCCTGCAGACGCGCCGACGCGCGCCCGCTCCGGTCTCAGCTGATCCTCTCCACGATCAGGGCGATCCCCTGGCCGCCGCCGATGCACAGTGTCGCCAGCCCCAGGCTCTTATCCCGGGCGGAGAGCGCGTGCAGCAGGGTGACCAGAACCCGGGCGCCGCTGGCGCCGATGGGGTGGCCCAGCGCGATGGCGCCGCCGTTGACGTTCACCTTTTCGGCATCCAGCCCCAGCGCCTTTCCGACGGCCAGGAACTGCGCGGCAAAGGCTTCATTGGCCTCAATCAGATCGATATCGGCCATCTGCAGCCCGCACTGTCGCAGCGCCTTCTGGGTGGCGGGGACCGGCCCCATCCCCATCAGCGCCGGTGCGACGCCGCCGCTGGCATAGCCCTTAATCCGCGCCAGCGGTGTCAGTCCCGCCGCCCGGGCGGCGTTTTCCTCCATCACCACCAGCGCCGCCGCGCCGTCGTTGATCCCTGAGGCGTTACCGGCGGTGACGCTGCCCGCCTTATCGAACGCCGGGCGCAGGGCGGCAAGTCCTTCCGCCGTGGAGTCGGCTTTGGGGAATTCGTCGCGCTCAAAGAGGGTAGTTTTTTTACGCGACGTCACGCTGACCGGGACAATCTCGGCCCGGAAGGCACCGGCATGGATGGCCGCCAGCGCCTTTTGCTGGGAGAGCAGGGCCAGTGCGTCCTGCATCTCACGGCTGATGTCATATTCGCGGGCGATGTTTTCGGCGGTGATCCCCATCGGGTAGCCGTGGGTGGCGCACAGCAGGCCATCCTGCAGGATAACGTCGGTCAGCGTCCCGTCGCCGAGGCGGTAGCCCCAGCGCGCCTGTGCATTCAGCAGATATGGCGCCTGACTCATGTTTTCCATGCCACCGGCGATCACTGCCTGCGCCTGGCCCGCCTGAATGGCCTGGGCGGCCAGCGCCACGCTTTTGAGGCCCGAGCCGCAGACCTTGTTGACGGTAAATCCGCAGACCTGTTCGCTGAGGCCACTTTTTAACAGCGCCTGACGCGCCGGGTTTTGTCCCAGCCCGGCCTGCAGTACGTTGCCCATGATCACCTCATCCACCCGTTGCGGGTCGAGGCGGGCGCGTTCCAGGGCGGCCCTGATGACCGTGGCGCCAAGATCGATGGCGCTGGTTGCCGCCAGGGCGCCGTTGAAGCTGCCGATGGCGGTGCGCACTGCGCTGACGATGACACAATTTTTCATCTTCTTTTCCTTAAGGTGGGTCGATACCGTCAGAAGAGGGTCAGACCGACAACAAAAATAACGCCGGAGAACAGCAGGGCGGTGATGCAGTAGCCCATGATGTCGCGGACCCCAAGCCCGGCGATGGCCAGGGCGGGGAGCGCCCAGAAGGGCTGCGCCATGTTCATCCACTGCTCGCCGTAGGCGATGGCCATCACCGATTTACCGAGATCGGCCCCCAGGGTTTGCGCAGCGGGCAGGACGAATGGCCCCTGAATGACCCAGTGGCCGCCACCGGACGGCACGGCAAAGTTGATCAGCGCAGAGCTGAAGAAGGTCATCAGCGGGAAGGTGTCCTTATTGGCCACGTTGATGAAGAACTCGGTGATCAGGCCACCGAGGCCGGAGTGCTCCATCATCAGCTGGATCCCGGCATAGAAGGGGAACTGAACCAGAATACCGGCGGTGCTGCGCGCGGCGGCGCTGATGGCGCGCATATAGGCCATCGGCGTTTTGTGCAGCAGCAGACCGGCGATCATAAACATCATGTTGACGGTGTTGATGGTGATGTTGAACCCCTTCCCGGCGAAGTAGATCCCCAGATAGGCGATGCCCAGCGCGCCGATGATCAGCGCCAGAATACGGCTCTCCTCCAGCTTCTCTGACGGGGGGGCATCTGCCGGTAATTTTTTCTGGAAATCGGCCTCTTCCATCAGCAGCGCCGGATCGATGCTGACGACATCGGACGGTTTGGGGGTCATCAGGCGGGTAATAAAGGGCATCACCACGATCAGGGCGAGGGTGATGAAGATGTTAAAGCCGGTGAAGAGGGTATCGCTGACCGGAATTAACCCGGCAACGTGCTCCACCGGGTTACCCGGGGTGGCTGCCAGCAGGGGCATCGAGCCGGAAAAGCCGCCGCCCCAGGTCAGAAAGCCGATGTAGGCGCAGGCGATCAGCAGCGGGTAGTCTGACCCCGGTACGCGCCGGGCGACCTCACGGGCAAACATCGCCCCCACCACCAGCCCAAATCCCCAGTTGATGACGCAGGCGACGGAGCCGAAAAAGGTCACCAGCATCACGCCCTGAGCGGGGGTCCTGGCGGCCGATGCGGCGGTGCGCAGCAGGCTTTTCACCGGGGCGGAGCTCGCCAGCGCATGGCCCGTCACGATGATCAGCGCCATCTGCATGCCGAATGCCAGCAGGTTCCAGAAGCCATCGCCCCAGAAGCGCACCATGGCCAGCGGTGTTTGGGGTGTCAGCCACAGCGCGATAGCGAAGGTCAGCAGGGTCAGCAGCATGGCGAAAATCAGCGGATCGGGCAGCCAGCGGCTAACGAAGCGGGCCATAAAACGTGAGATGCGGCCAATCATGCGTCACCCCGCATGATCAACAGGTCGGCGGCGACGTCAAAATGGGCCTCGGTCTTGGTGCGCAGGGTGGCCAGATCGCACCCTGCGGCGAGTTCGGTCAGCCACATTTTGCCGTCCGTAAAGCGGAATACCGCCAGTTCGGTGACCAGCACATGCACCGCATGGCGGGCGGTGAGTGGCATGGTGCAATTACGCAGAATTTTCGCCGCGCCATCTTTCGCGCAGTGCTCCATGGCAATAATGACTTTGCGCGCCCCGGTGACCAGATCCATCGCACCCCCCATGCCCGGCACCATTTTGCCGGGAACCACCCAGTTGGCGAGGCTGGCCTGTTCATCGACCTGCAGCCCACCCAGTACGCAGGCGTCCACGTGACCGCCGCGGATCAGGGCGAACGACAGCGCGCTGTCGAACATGGCCGCGCCCGGTAAAATCCCGCAGGGCTGTCCCCCGGCGTTCACCAGATCGGGGTGGGCGGTGGTGACCGGCCCCAGCCCGAGGAATCCGTTTTCCGATTGCAGGGTGATGTGGATACCCTGCGGCAGATAATTGGCGACCATCGTCGGCAGGCCGATGCCCAGATTGACGATGTCGCCATCGTGCAGCTCTCGCGCCACGCGGCGCGCAATACGCTGTTTCGCATCCATTATTTATTCTCCTGAGGCAGGACGATATGGTCGATGACTGCGCCGGGCGTCACGATGTGGTCAGGCAGCAGCGCACCGGTCTCCACCAGTTCGTCCGGCTCTGCCAGGGTGATGTCGGCGGCGAGGGCAATCAGCGGGTTAAAGTTGCGGGCGCTGAGCTGGTAGGTCAGATTGCCCAGGGGATCGGCGCGATGGGCGCGGATCAGCGCCAGATCGGCGCGCAGCGGGCGCTCCAGCAGCCAGGTTTTGCCGTCGAGCGTCAGGCTCTGCTTGCCCTCGGCGACGACGGTACCGACGCCGGTGGGGGTCAGAAAACCGCCGAGCCCGGCGCCGCCGCAGCGGATCTGTTCAATCAGGGTGCCCTGCGGAACCAGTTGCACCGCCATCTCCCCGGCCATCATGCGCCGCCCGGTCTCCGGATTGGTGCCGATGTGGGAGGCGATGACGCGGCTGACCCGCCCGTTGACGATCAGCGGGCCGATGCCCGTATCGACAAAGGCGGTATCGTTGGCGATCAGGGTCAGGTCCCTGACGCCGGACTCCAGCAGGGCCGAGATCAGGCGGGGCGGGGTGCCTACCCCCATAAAGCCGCCCACCATAATGGTCATGCCGTCGCGAAACAGCCCGGTGGCACTCTGTAAAGTAATCAACTTGGTTTTCATTATTTTTCCCTGTTACGTACGCTAATTTAGGTACCTAAAGGGAATAGCAAGCCGGATGCCAGCGTGGCCTATAGATGAAATTATTGAATAACCAATTGAATAATATGATTTATAGTGGTGTGAGCCGCGTGGCAGTGAGCGGGGGTGATGTGCAGCGCTTTGCACACTGTGCAACATTTTGCACAGCAGATTCTGGCCGCAGGCGATGCACCGTCACCCTGTACGGCACCGCCTAGCACCCCGCCGGATCGATACCGTACTCCTGCAGTTTGTACATCAGGGCGCGACGGCTGATGCCCAGCATTAAGGCGGTGCGGGTGCGGTTTCCCTCCTGCTGCTCGAGCACTTCGCTGATGATGCGCCGCTCCTCGCGCTTGATCTCCTCTTTCAGATTGCGTTCGCCGGAGGGGGTACTTTTGACGCCGCTGATGGGCTGGTGCAGCGGGGCTGGCAGATCGTCAGCAAAAATGATCGCGCCGGTGCTCATTACCACCGCGCGCTCAATGACATTGGAGAGCTCGCGGATGTTACCCGGCCAGGGCCAGGAGCAGAGCAGCGCCAGGGCGGCAGGATCGATCTCAATCATGTCGCGCTGATTCTCTGAGCTGAATTTCTGTAAGAAATGGTTGGCGAGCAGGGCGATGTCCTGTCGCCGCTCGCGCAGCGGCGGCAGCTGCAGATGAATGACGTTCAGGCGATAGAAGAGATCGTTACGGAAGCGGCCCTCGCGCACCATTGCCTGCAAATCCCGGTTGGTGGCGGCCACGATGCGGATATCCACCCGAATGGTTTGATGCCCCCCCACGCGCTCGAACTCCCTTTCCTGCAGGATCCGCAGCAGCTTGGCCTGCAGCACCGGCGGCATTTCGCCGATTTCATCCAGCAGCAGGGTTCCCCGGTGGGCACGCTCAAACAGGCCCTGGCGCAGGGCCTGCGCCCCGGTAAATGCCCCCTTTTCATGGCCGAACAGCTCGCTTTCCAGCAGAGACTCCGGCAGGGCGGCGCAGTTGACCTTGATAAACGGGCCGTTTGCACGCCGCGAGTTGTAGTGAATGGCGCGGGCAATCAGCTCCTTGCCGGTTCCGCTCTCGCCGCTGATCAGTACGTTAGCCTGCGAAAGGGCAATTTTCGCGGTGTCTTTGCAGATATCGATCATGCGGGGGCTGTTGGTCAGGATATGCCCCCATTGCCAGCGGCTGCTCAGGGCCTGATGCAGGCTGCGGATCTCCTGCTTCATCGCCTGCAGCTGTAGCGCGCGCCGGATCAGTAAGTTCAGCTCCTCCAGATCGAAGGGCTTGATCACGTAATCGAATGCGCCGCTGCGCAGCGCCTCGACGGCGGTTGCCACCTCGGCGTAGGCGGTCATCAGAATGACGGGCGTGCGTGGCTGCCGGGTGCGCATGATTTTCAGGGCGTCGATCCCGCTCATTGTTGGCATGCGGATATCCATCAGCACCACGTCCGGCGGCGCGTCGGCAAAGCACTGCAGCGCCTCTTCACCGTTGCTGGCGTCGTACGTTTCATGCCCCTGGAGCGCAAACGCGGTGGTGAGCATGCGGCGCACATTCTCTTCGTCATCCACGATGAGGATACGGTAGCGGGATTTCATTCTGGCGGGCTCTCCGGCGGATGGGTCGGTAACATGAGGGTAAAGGCGGTACCGCCTCCCGGCGTGCTGGCCACGTCAATATCCCCCCGGTGGGCGTTGATGATGCGCTGGCTCAGGGCCAGCCCAAGGCCGGTTCCCGCGGCCTTGGTGGTGAAGAAGGGGTCAAAGATTTTTTTCTGCAGCGCGATATCGATGCCGCAGCCGCTGTCCGTGATGGTCACCGCCTGCTGTGCGGGGGTGGGTTGCCAGGTGCGTATGCGGATCTCGCCGCGCGCGCTGATGGCCTGCACCGCATTGATTAAGATGTTCAGCAGTACCTGCTTGAGCAGTTCGCGATCGGCCACGATCGCCGGCAGCGTGCTGTCCAGCGCGCAGTGGAAGGTGATCCGCGCCTGAACCCCGGAGGTTTGCACCAGGATCAGCGCCTCTTCGATCAGCACGTTGAGCGACACCCGCTGCCACTGGCTTTGCCGCGGTCGGGAAAAGTCGAGCAGCTGTTGAATGACTTTATTAATTGAATCAATCTCTTTCAGTACTACGGACAGATACTCCTGATGCGCTGGCAGGGCGGTTTGCTGACGGATGATCTGCACATAGCCGCGGATGGCAGTCAGCGGGTTGCGCACCTCATGGGCGACGCCGGCCATCAGCTCGCCCAGCGTGGCAAGCCTTTCGGTCTGCGCCAGACGCCGCTGGGCCTCTTTGCGGGCGGTCAGATCGGAAAAGATCACCAGCGCCCCCATCAGTTCGCCATGGGGGTTATGGATGCGGCTGGTGGTGACGCTGAGTTCAATGGTCCGATGACGCGCCGGGAAGCTGACCTCTTGCGCCAGATGTTCGGTGCCGTGTGCCAGGGTATCCAGCACCGGACTGGCGAAATGGGAGCCGGAGAACAGAGCGGCGTAGGGCTGGCCCACCAGCTCATCCCGCGTATAGCCGGTGATGGCCTCAGCCGCCGGGTTGATGGTGGTGAGATTGCCCAGCCGGTCGATGGCGATCACCCCGTCGGCGGCGTTTTCAATGATCAGATCGTTAAGGGTCTTGGTCTCACGCAGCGTTTGCGCCAGTGCGTTGACGCTGCGGCTGATTTGCCCCAGCTCGCCGGGCAGCTCGGGGAGCGGCTCAGGCGTTTTGTGCACCAGCGCTGACAGCCCTTCGGTGATGATGTCGATATGGGCGCTGAAACGCCGTGAGAAGAGGACGATCAGCAGCAGGCTGCACAGCAGGCCCGCCGTCAGCACCGCCATAATACGCAGATCCATTTGTCTGGCCTGACGACGGATATCCTGCGTCAGCTCATTGGCCCAGATGTAGCCCAGCACCTCGCCACCCCGCTTAATCGGGATCATCGAATTGAGGATATCGCCGCGCACCTGGTGGCCGGAAAAGACGAGCGGCGTATCGCTGCGCATCACCTCACGTCCGGGGTGGTCGGCGGCAATGGCCACGCCGACGTTGCTTTGATACAGCGCGAACGGGGCATAGGTAATGATCGCATCCAGCGTTTTGCTGTAGTAGCCCGCGCCGATGCCGGGAAACGCCTGGGTGATACGCTCGGTGATGGGGCTGAGCTCGGTATTCAGCGCCCGGATACGCTCAGCGCGCGGCAGCGTCGCGAAATGGTCAAAGTGTCCCTCCAGCGCCTGGTCGAGCAGCTGAACGACGGCGGCCAGCTTTTTCTCTTTTTCGGCCAGCACCGCGGAGCGTCCCTCGGTCTCGACGATATAGCCAATCGACAGCGTCGGCACGATGACCAGCAGGATCGCCATGAGTATCATTTGATTGCGTAATCGTCGTGGGTATAGCACTCTTAAAAAGCGCATGCAGGTATCCCGGTGGCTCGGCGTAGGCAAACCCCCATTATCGGCGTTTGCGCCGGCGGTTTCTCAGCGGCGCATCATAATCTCGTTAGCTGCCACTCCTCCGCTACCCAACTCTCCGTTTTCGTCCGGACCAGGTCTAACACCTGCGCTGTCGGCATATACGCCTGTTTCTGCATATGTCTTGGACCAATCACTGGATGATTGACAATGGCATCATAGGTGAGATCGTAGATGAGCGGTTTGATCTCTTTATTTAAATAGTTGAGCGCCTTGCTGGTTAATGATAACGCCTTGTCGGCTAACGTGTTGAGCTCAGCGGTTAGGCCGGGTCTGGCAAGGTTAAGTAATTGTTCATCTTTTTTCCCCTCCACGATTTCTCCATAGCCACACTCTGTCATCGCAGATCGCACGATTTCCGCACGGGCTTCAGGAAGGATTTTTTTCTTATGATATACCAGCACGTCGTCGATCACCGCATTGGCCCGCGCTCCGAGATAAGAGTCAAGATCCTGCCGCAGCCTCTTATGCACGTTATCGCTTTCTTCAGAGAGCGGTGTTCCATCCGTAATCATTCTGTTGGCCACTGAAGTGCTGATATTACAGAGCGCCTGTATTATGTCCAGTGGTCTGTGGCAGCCAAGCTTTGTCAGTTCCTTGCAGTGGCGCTCGTTGAGGGTGAATGTAATGAGAACGGGATGGTTTTTGTTTTTATCTGATATGTTTGTAAGGTAATCCAGTCTCACCGGACCCTCTGTATTGGCCGGCCGGTATTGATTGCCATCTATTTTATGGCTTCCTGTTCTATAAAAAAAACTCAGCAGGGACTCAATATTCATTGTGCACGCTCTATATATACAGAAAGTGTAAGGGAAAGTTGTTTTTCGCTATATCTATAGTATTCGCCAAAGAGCGAGATGTGATTTCACCACCATCGTTTTACATTTGTGATTATGTCAGTGAGGTACTGATTTTCCAGTTTATATTGCTGCTTATTTAAGCGTTGTTGATGTGGTCTGTTTTTGTGTTTTTTTATTTTTTTGCATTAGGTCGCCACCCCGGAGAGAGTTAAGCATGGTGCCATCAGGGGGAAGAAAACGCTCTGGCACGAGTCAAACCGTTTTCGGTGTTCGCGCTGGAGAATGAGAAAATTAATTACTAATCATAATGTTATATTTTTCTGGCGGGTGCTAAGTGCATTTTTTTCTGCGTGCTGCGTTCACTATTGCCATGCTGTGCCTGGATAACGCCGTGGGCGGGGCAGGCGTGCACGGCGCGTTACCGGCATCTCGCCCGGGCGAACGGTTTTCTGGTGCGCTCGGCGTCTGGCGCTCGCTGCGGTGGAAATATCGCGGGTGATCCAGTGGGCAGTGCTGAACATTTTCTTTGTGGCGTAATAACACATTGCATCATGGCAAGGCGCCGCCGCTGCGGTTCAGTGTACAGCGTCAATAGGGTTCGGAGTTATCTATTATTGGTATCGCCACGGCTGCGGTATAAATAGGAGATGTTCGCTGAGCGATATTTCCCTTTTTTGGCGGGATATTGATGATGGGATGTGGTTTCGTTTTTTACGCGCAACGGTATATAATTTTACTGATATGTGTCATAAAGCTAATTATTAAGTAAATAATCAGCATCGGTGCATCATTTTATATTGGCGGCGGGAGTATATGCTGTGACTATCGGTATTATTCTCCCCGTCACTGCGGATTTCCTCCGGGGATATTATCATGAATAACGGAAAAATTTGGCCCGTCGGCGCCGGGTGGGCTGCTGTTTGCCACGCTGATCGTCCCCGGGAGCACGCAGCCGAACGCTCTCTTCGACAACAGCATCCAGGCTGATGGCCATAAGCCGGAGACCCCCCGAACAGGCTGGTATCGTCCGCCCGCACGCCGCCATGCCGGACTCCTTAGGTACCTGATAGATAAGATTCGACAGGGTAGTCTGCCCCCGGGGGCAGACATCTTTAACCGTGCCTCTCCCTCTCCCGGTGAATGATGTCAGGCGCGTCGGCCGCGCCTCAGCGTAGCCTGACGCCGCCGCCGATCAGTTTGAGCAGATGCTGGGTGGGCCAATGGCGCGTTAACCCGTGCTGCGTGAGGTGGTGCCGCAGCGCCCCGACATCGTGCCGGCGGCGATCCAGCAGCAGCCCCACCACGCTGCCGCTGTGTGCCACGTTGACGCCATACAGGCCGAACTGCTCCACCATGGCCAGCAGCGCGGGGAAATCCGCCTTCGGCAACAGCCGCTGGCTGGCGATGGCGCTGAGGGTGGCCGCCTCTCCCAGGCGGTAAGGATCTTGGCGCTGACATCCCTCCTGCAGCTGTCGCCAGGCGCGTTGCAGCGTTGGCGCCTCCGCCAGTAACGCCCTCTGGCGCGCGCGGCGGTGGTAGTCGGCGGTGCGCAGGGTCAGCGGGCTTTCGAGCAGCAACACATCCAGTTCAGGCGCGTTGCCGCAGGCGAGCTGGGTGGAGGCATCGTTATGATCGAACAGGGTCAGCTGGCGAAACAGGGTGCTGTCGGTGGGTTCCAGCGAGACACACAGCGCCGCCAGCGTCGGTTCGTCCAGCCGTCGCCCCAGATGGTGCGCGGCCGCCACGGCGGTGGCGGCGATATCCGCCGTGCTGCTGGCCATCCCCTTGGCCAGGGGGATGGTCGAGTGAGTCTCGATGCGCAACGCTTGGCCCATCTGCGCCGGGTAGCCCCAGTGCTGTAGCAGGCGTTCAACCATCATTCGGGAGAGCGGGCGCTCCTGCGAAAGTGGCGCGCCGTTGCAGACTTCGACCGTGCTGTACCAGTCGACGGGACAGGAGACCAGCTTCTCACTGCCTAAAATCCAGCCCTGAATGAGCTCTCCGCATGATGCGGGGCACTGCGCAACCGCCACGCCTTCACCTTTTGAACCGATAATTTCGCCGCATAGTGGCATGGTGATGGCAGGAAAGCCATGCTTTTCACCCTGGCTCTGCCGTGCCGGAGGGATAGCGGGGGAAAAGCGTGCTATGGTGATAGCCTGATAATCAGCGGCAAATCTATTTGCATGATAATAACGGGTGGAATGACGTACCATCATGCTGTTTTTATGCTAAATTGCGCCGTCTTTTCTTCTGTGGTGGGCGATGAGGGCCGCACAGGAGTGAGCATGAATATCTATTTGTGATGCTGGGCGAGCGTTGCCCGCTCATCATTTAAGCCGACAGGTTTGCCATATTGATGGTAGGGAAGGGGGTGTAAATCCCCCGCAGCCCCCGCTGCTGTGATGCTGACGACCCCGTGTACACCACTGATCGCAAGATTGGGAAGGACGGGCGAGGAGGACGCTAAGCCAGAAGACCTGCCCGTCGGTAACTACCAACAACTTCGGTGGGAAGTGGGTTGATCTGATGCATACAGTCGCAAGACTGGGTAGCGGTGTATCTATACCCTCCAACCACCCTGAACAGGATCAGGGGCATGACGGCAAAGCAGTACGCGTTCGTTCTGGCGGGCACCGGCAGCGGCTGTGGCAAAACCACGCTGACGCTGGGGTTGCTGAGTCTATTGAAACAGCGTGGGCTGCGCGTCCAGCCGTACAAAGTGGGGCCGGACTACCTCGATACTGCCTGGCATACGGCCGTGTGCGGCACCGCCTCCTGCAATCTCGATAGTTTTATGCTGCCCGAACCGACGCTCAACGCGCTGTTTGGCGAGCGGATGCAGCAGGCCGACATCGCGGTCATCGAGGGGGTGATGGGGCTGTATGACGGCTACGGCACCGATCCGGACTACTGCAGCAGCGCGGGGATGGCCAAGCAGCTCGGCTGCCCGGTGATCCTGCTGGTGGATGGCAAGGCGGTCTCCACTTCTATTGCCGCCACGGTGATGGGCTTTCAGCGCTTTGATCCCACCTTGAATATCGCGGGCGTGATGGTGAATCGCGTCAACAGCGAGGCGCATTTCGCGCTGCTTAAGACGGCCATCGAACGCTACTGCGCCATTCCCGTGCTCGGCTATATCCCACAGACGGCGGGGGTTGCCCTGCCTGAGCGCCACCTCGGCCTGGTGACCGCCCGGGAGTCCGTCGTGCGGGCGCAGCCCTGGCAGACGTTTGCCGCCGTACTCGAACGCACCCTGGATATCGATCGCTTGCTCTTTTTGTGCCAGATGGCGTCGCTGCCGCCCGGCGCCTGGCCTGCGCTGCCCACCGCCGACGCCGGACGCGGATTGACGCTGGCCATGGCCGAGGACGAGGCGTTCAACTTCTATTATCCGGACAACGTTGCGCTGCTCGAGCGCACGGGCGTTAGGATCGTCCGCTTTAGCCCCCTGCATGACGCCCGGCTGCCCGACTGCCAGATGGTGTGGCTGGGCGGCGGCTACCCGGAGCTGTACGCCGGGAGGCTGGCGGCCAACGCCCCGATGCTGGCGAGCCTGCGCGCGGCGCACCGGCGCGGCGCGGCGATCTACGCCGAGTGCGGCGGGCTGATGTACCTTGGCAGCACGCTGGAGGATGCCGACGGCGAGATCCACCCCATGGCCAATATTATTCCCGGTCACAGTAAAATGGGGCGGCGGCTGACCCGCTTTGGCTACTGTGAGGCACAGGCGCGTCAGCCGACGCTGCTGGCGGATCGCGGCGAAACGCTGCGCGGACACGAGTTCCACTACGCTGACTTTTCACCGCAAACCCCCGCGCTGCTGGCGTGCCGCAAAGTGCGCGATGGGGTGACCACCCAGACGTGGGACGGGGGATGGCAGGTCGGCAGCGCCTTTGCCAGCTATCTGCACCTGCATTTTGCCCAGCGCCCACAGATGCTGAACCGCTGGCTGGCGGCCGCCAGGGCGGCCCTATGACGCTCCTGGCCTGGTGTCTCGCCTGGATCCTCGACGCCGCGATCGGCGATCCGCCGCGCTGGCCGCACCCGGTACGCTGGATGGGGCAGCTGATCACCGCCCTACAGCGTTGTGTACGCCGTCGCTGCCGCAGCGAGGGCGCGCTGCGCATCGGCGGCGGCCTGATGTGGCTGACGGTGGTGGGGGGGACGTGGAGCGTGGCCTGGGGGGGCGTGACGCTGGCGCGGGCGATCCACCCGTGGCTGGGGTGGGCGGTGGAGGTCTGGATGATCTTTACCGCGCTGGCCGGCCGCTGTCTGGCGGACGCCGCCCGGGAGGTCGAACGGCCGCTGCGTGCCGGTGCGCTCGCCGAGAGCCGCGAAAAGCTCTCCTGGATCGTAGGGCGCGATACCTCGTCGCTGCAGCCGCCGCAGATCAACCGGGCGGTGGTGGAGACCGTCGCCGAGAATACGGTGGATGGCATCATCGCGCCGCTGTTCTTCCTGCTGCTGGGCGGCGCGCCGCTGGCGATGGCCTACAAGGCGGTCAATACCCTCGACTCAATGGTGGGCTACAAGCATGAAAAGTACCGGGCGATCGGCATGGTGAGCGCCCGGATGGATGATGCGGCGAACTACCTTCCCGCGCGGCTGAGCTGGCTGCTGCTGAGCGCGGCGGCGTGGCTGTGCCGCGACGATTTTTCCCGTGCACTGCGCATCGGCTGGCGCGATCGCCGCTGCCACAGCAGCCCCAACTGCGCGTGGTCAGAGGCGACCGTGGCCGGTGCGCTGGGGATCCGGCTGGGGGGGCCGAATGACTACTTCGGCCAGCGGGTGGATAAACCCTGGATCGGCGATGCGCGCCGCGCGGTGACCCCGGACGATATTTCCCGAACGGTTCGACTGATGTGGGTCGCGTCAGCCCTGGCGCTGGCGCTGTTGATGGCGGTGCGCTGGCTGGTGGCCGGTGCGGCCTGAGGAGACGAGAACATGCAATATATCCAGCAACCCCGGGCGATTGAGGCCAAAAGCTTCGACATCATTGACGGGATCATCCGTGAGACGCGCCCGGCGTATCGGTTCGCCAGCCCGCTGCACGAGGCGATCGTCAAGCGGGTTATCCACACCACCGCCGATTTTGACTGGCTGGATATCCTCTGGTTCTCCCCGGATGCGCTGACGCAGCTGTGCGCGGCGCTGAGCCGCCCGTCCGTTATCTATACCGATACGACGATGGCCCTCTCGGGGATCAACAAACCCCTGCTGGCCACGTTTGGCGGCGAGTGCCGCTGCTATATCAGCGATGCGCAGGTGGTGGCGCAGGCGCAGGCGCAGGGGATCACCCGCTCCATGGCGGCGGTCGATCGGGCGGTGGCGGAGGCGGAGTGCCCGGTGTTCGTCTTTGGCAATGCGCCGACGGCGCTGTTCCGCCTGCTGGAGCACGATATCGCCGTCGGCGGCGTGGTGGGGGTGCCGGTGGGGTTTGTCGGCGCGGCGGAGTCGAAAGCGGCGCTGACGCACAGCGGCTTGCCCGCCATTGCGGCGCTGGGGCGCAAGGGCGGCAGCAACGTGGCGGCGGCGATCGTTAACGCCGTGCTGTACCACCTGCGGGGGGCAACATGAGCGATCGGGCCTTTGATACGCCGGTGTGGCACCACGGAAAGGCGCTGCGCAAGGGCTATACCACCGGCTCCTGCGCCACCGCGGCCGCCAAGGTCGCCGCGCTGATGGCGCTGCGCCAGCAGCCGATCCACCAGATCGCCATCGTGACCCCCTCCGGCGTCACGCTGAACCTGAGCGTGGAATCCCCGCATATCGAAGGGGAGCAGGCCATCGCCGCCATTCGCAAAGACGGCGGCGATGATGTCGATGCGACCCACGGTATGCTGATTTTCGCGCGGGTCACGCTCAACGACAGCGGCGCGATCTCGCTGTCGGGGGGCGAGGGGATCGGCACCGTGACGCGCAAGGGCATTGGCCTGCCCATCGGCAGCGCGGCGATCAACCGCACGCCCCGCCATACCATTGAGTCGGCGGTGCGCGAGGCGATCGGCCCGACGCGCGGCGCCGCGGTCGAGATCTTTGCGCCGGAGGGCGTCGCGCGGGCGCAGAAAACCTATAACGCCCGCCTGGGTATCCTGGGCGGCATCTCGATCATCGGCACCACGGGCATCGTGACGCCGATGTCGGAGGAGAGCTGGAAGCGTTCGCTGGCGCTGACCCTGGAGATGAAGCGCGCCGCCGGGATGACACGGGTGGTGCTGGTGCCGGGCAACCACGGCGAGCGCTTTGTGCGGGAGCAGATGGGGATCGCGGCCGATGCGGTGGTGACGATGAGCAACTTCGTCGGCTATATGGTCGAGGAGGCGGTGCGTCTGGGGTTTCGCCAGATCGTGCTGGTCGGCCACCCGGGCAAGCTGATCAAGGTCGCCGCCGGGATCTTCCACACCCACAGCCATATGGCCGATGCGCGCATGGAGACGCTGGTGGCGCATCTGGCGCTGCTGGGCGCGCCGCTGGCGCTGCTGACGCGGGTGCGTGACTGCGACACGACCGAGGCGGCGATGGAGCATATCGACGCCTACGGCTTTCAGTCGCTGTATGACCATCTCGCCGCCCGTATCTGCCAGCGCGTGATAGAGCGGCTGCGTTTTACCCAGAATCTGCCGATCTGCGACGCCATTCTGTTCTCGTTTGATAACCGGACGCTGGGCAGCAACCGCCCGGTCGCCGCCATCGTGGAGGATCTGCGGTGTTGACGGTCGTGGGGGTGGGCCCCGCGGGCGTCCATCTGATAACTCCCGCGGCGCGCGATGCGATCGCGCAGGCGGAGTGCCTGGTGGGCGGGGCGCGTCATTTACGGCAGTTTCCGGACTTTCGCGGCGAGACCTTCGCCCTCGGCGCCAACGTCGCGGCGCTGTTGGCCTGGCTCGAGGCCCGGCGCCTGCGCCGCGTGGTGATCATCGCCTCCGGCGATCCGCTGTTTTACGGCATCGGCACGCGGATCGTGGCGCACTTTGGCATTGAGCATGTGCGTATCATTCCCGGCATCAGCGCGGTGCAGTACCTCTGCGCGCAGGCGGGCATCGACATGAACGGGATGTGGCTCACCAGCAGCCACGGCCGCCGGGTCGATTTTGATCAGTTGGCGCGCCATGACAGGGTGGCGATGGTCACCGACGCGCGCTGTGGACCGAAAGAGATCGCCGCGCAGCTGGTGGCGCGGGGGAAGGGGCATCGCTGGATGGTGATCGGTGAAAATCTGGCGATGGAGAGAGAGCGGATCCACTGGCTGCCCGTCAGTGAGGTCTGCGCCGACTATGAGATGAACACCGTGGTGATCCTCGATGAACGATGAGCTTTTTCTGCGCGGCGAAACGGTGCCGATGACCAAAGAGGCGGTGCGCGCGCTGGCCCTCAGCAAACTTGAGCTGCACCGTGCCAGCCATCTGATCGATATCGGGGCGGGAACCGGCAGCGTATCGATTGAGGCCGCGCTGCAGTTTCCCTCTCTGCGGGTGACCGCCATCGAGAAAAACCCCGCGGCGCTGCGCCTGCTCGAAGAGAACCGCCGGCGCTTTGCCTGCGGCAACGTCCGCATCCTGCCCGGCAGCGCGCCGATGCCGGTGGCGGAGCGGGCCGACGCCGTGTTTATGGGCGGCAGCGGCGGCCATCTGACGGCGCTGATGGACTGGTCGATGGCCCAGCTGCATCCCGGCGGGCGCCTGGTGATGACCTTTATCCTGATGGAGAACCTGCATAGCGCGCTGGCCCATCTGGCGCAGCGGGGAGCGCAGGGCGTGACGTGTCAGCAGATACAGACGGCGTCGTGGGTTCCGCTCGGTCAGGGCCACTACTTCAAACCGAATAATCCCGTTTTTGTTATCGCCTGCCAGAAGGAGGAACATCATGTCTGAGACCTTTGATGCCCGCTGCGTGTGGTTTGTCGGCGCCGGGCCCGGCGATCGTGAGCTGATTACCCTCAAGGGCTATCGGCTGCTGCAGCAGGCGCAGGTGGTCATCTATGCCGGCTCGCTGATCAACCCTGAGTTACTGGCGTACTGTCCGCCCGGGGCCGAGTGCCACGACAGCGCGGCGCTGCATCTGGCGCAGATCCTCGATCTGATGGAGGCTGGGGTACGGGCCGGGAAAACCGTGGTGCGTCTGCAGACGGGCGATCTCTCCCTGTACGGATCCGTACGTGAGCAGGGGGAGGAGCTGACCAGGCGCGGCATCGCCTGGCAGGTGGTGCCGGGGGTCAGCGCCTTTCTCGGCGCGGCGGCGGAGCTCGGCGTGGAGTACACCGTGCCCGACGTCGCGCAAAGCCTGATCATTACCCGCCTTGAGGGGCGTACACCGGTGCCGGCGCGTGAGCAGCTGGAGTCGTTCGCCCGCCATCAGACCTCGATGGCGATTTACCTCTCCGTCCAACGGATCCAGCGGGTGGCGGAGCGGCTGATCGCGGGGGGCTATCCGGCCACCACGCCGGTGGCGGTTATCTATAAGGCGACCTGGCCGGAGAGCCGCACCGTCCGCGGCACGCTGGCGGACATCGGCGACCGGGTCCACGCTGCGGGGATCCGTAAAACGGCGCTGATCCTTGTCGGCAGTTTCCTTGGCGATGAGTATCACTACTCAAAGCTCTATGCGGCGGACTTTAGCCATGAATACCGTAAAGCCTGAATCCATCGCACTGTTTTGCCTGACCCCCGGCGGCGTGCAGCTGGCCAAGCGGCTGGCGACGCGGCTGCCGCTGACCTGCTTTACCAGCGTGGCACTGTGGGAGCCGGGGTTTATCCCGTTCGAGGGCGGCTTCGCCCAGACCGCCCGCCGTGCGTTCACCCGCTATTCGGCGCTGATTTTTATCGGCGCGACGGGGATCGCCGTGCGGGTGCTGGCACCGCTGATCAATGACAAGTTCAGCGATCCGGCCGTGGTGGTGATCGATGAGCGCGGCCAGCACGTGATCAGCCTGCTCTCCGGACATGCGGGGGGGGCGAACGCCCTGACCCGCGATCTGGCGGACATGCTGGGGGCCGATCCGGTGATCACCACCGCCACGGACGTGAACGGGATGGCCGCGCTGGATACGCTTGCGTTCCAGCTTGATGCCCGGATGAGTGACTTCCGCCCGGCGGTCCGGGTGGTCAATCAGATGCTGGTCAGTCAGCGGCGGGTCGGGCTGTGGTGGGATCCGGCGCTGGCGGCAGAGGTCAGCCGCTGCGATCGGCGGGGATTTATCACCGTGACCGACCTGCAGGCGTTGCCCGCGCTGGATGCGCTGGTGTGCATCACCCTGAGCCGCGATCTGCCGGAAATTCCGCTGCCGCACTGGAAGCTGGTGCCGCAGCGGGTGGTCGCCGGCATCGGCTGTCGGCGGGGTACCCCTTTCCCACTGTTGGCCGCGCTGCTGGCGCGCCAGCTGGAGGCGCAGCGGATCGACCCGCTGGCGCTGAGGGCGATCGGCAGCGCTGCGCTGAAGCGCGATGAGCCGGGGCTGATCCAGCTCGCCGCCCGCTGGTGCATCCCGTTTCACACCTTTAGCGCCGATGCGCTGCGCGCACATGAGCACCGCTTTCCGATCTCACCCTTGGTGCGCCGCACGGTCGGCGTCGGGAGCGTCTCGGGACCGGCGGCCTGGCTGCTGAGTCATGGACAGCTATTAGGCGACACCCTGCGGGAGCAGGGCGTCACGATTACCTTAGGAGTTTCATCCGCATGTTAACCGTTATTGGGATCGGCCCCGGCTCACAGGCCATGATGACGATGGAGGCCGTTGAGGCGCTGCAGGCGGCGGAGATCATCGTCGGCTACAAAACCTATACCCACCTGGTGAAAGCCTTTACCGGCGACAAGCAGGTGATCAAGACCGGCATGTGCAAAGAGATCGAACGCTGCCAGACGGCGATTGATCTGGCGCAGGCGGGGCATAACGTCGCCCTGATCAGCAGCGGCGACGCGGGGATCTATGGCATGGCGGGGCTGGTGCTGGAGCTGGTCAGCCGGCAGGGGCTGTCGGTCGGGGTGCGCCTGATCCCCGGGATGACCGCCAGCATCGCCGCCGCCTCGCTGCTCGGGGCGCCGCTGATGCATGATTTCTGTCATATCAGCCTGAGCGATCTGCTGACCCCCTGGCCGGTCATCGAAAAGCGCATCGTCGCCGCCGGCGAGGCCGACTTTGTGATCTGTTTCTACAACCCGCGCAGCCGCGGTCGCGAGGGGCATCTGGCGCGTGCCTTTGCGCTGCTGTCCGCCGTCAAAAGCGCACAGACCCCGGTGGGGGTGGTGAAGTCCGCCGGGCGTAAAAAGCAGGAGAAGTGGCTGACCACCCTGGGGGAGATGGATTTTGCGCCGGTGGATATGACCAGTCTGGTGATCGTCGGCAATAAGGCCACCTACGTGCAGGACGGCCTGATGATCACGCCGCGGGGCTACGCGCTGTGAACCATGGCGGGGTGCTGGTGATCGGCGGCACCAGCGACGCCCGGGCGCTGTGTCAGCAGCTGGATGCGGCCCGGGTGGCCTACACCCTGTCGGTGGCGACGCCGACCGGTGAGGCCCTCGCCGGCGCGATCCGCGGGCGGGTGCGCTGCGGGCGCATGACGCAGGCGGAGATGGTCGCCTGGCTTGGCGCGCACCGGACCCGCTGGGTGATCGACGCATCGCATCCCTATGCCGAGCTGGTCAGCCACAGTATCACGCAGGCCTGTCAGATGGCAGGGGTGCTGCTCAGCCGCTATCAGCGCCCGGAGCAGCTCGGCGATCTGACCCATCCGCTGCTCCACCGCGTCGCCGGTATTGAGGCGGCCAGCGCGCTGGCGCGGCGCTTTGGCGAGCGGGTATTGCTAACCACCGGCAGCAAGGATCTGGCGCGCTGGTGCGCGGCGCTGCCGGAGAAAACGCTGCTGGTGCGCGTGCTGCCGCTGGCGGAGGTGATGGCGCAGTGCGCCCGGCTCGGCCTTGGCGTCGGGCAGATCTTCGCGCTGTGCGGCCCCTTCAGCGCAGAGTTTAATGCGGCGTTTTATCGCCAATGCCGGGCTGACGTGGTGATAACCAAAGCCTCCGGTGCCGAGGGCGGCTATCGGGAAAAGGTTCAGCCCTGTCTGGATGCCGGTATTCCCTGCATCGTTATTACACGTCCGGCGCCGCTGGTGACGGGTGCGGAGTTACTGGAGAGTCAGGCCGCCTTTCAACGCCGTTTAGCGCGCTGGCTGGCCATGGCTTAAGGAGAATGAGATGAAAAAGGCGCTTCTGGTGGTCAGCTTTGGCACCAGCTACCGTGAGACCGCAGAGAAAAATATCGCAGCCTGCGAGCGTGAGCTGGCGAACCATTGCCCCGATCGCGATCTGTTCCGGGCATTTACCTCCGGGATGATCATCCGCAAGCTCAGAGCGCGCGACGGAATTGCGATCGACACGCCGCTGCAGGCGCTGCAGCGGCTTGCGGAGCAGGGATATCAGGATGTCGCGATTCAGTCGCTGCACATTATTAACGGCGATGAGTATGAGAAGGTGGTGCGCGAGGTACAGAGTATGCGTCCGCTGTTTTTCCGCCTGACGCTGGGGGCTCCGCTGCTGAGCAGCCATGATGACTACGTATCGCTGATGGGGGCGCTGCGGCAGCAGATGCCGCGCCTCGGGGCGCAGGAGAAAGTGGTGTTTATGGGGCACGGCGCGACGCATCACGCCTTTGCGGCCTATGCCTGCCTCGATCACATGATGCGGGCGCAGGGTCTTCCGGCCTGCGTGGGCGCGGTGGAGAGCTATCCGCAGGTCGAGATCCTGATCGAGAGCCTCCGTCGGGAGGGGGTCCGCGCGGTGCATCTGATGCCGCTGATGCTGGTGGCCGGTGATCATGCGATCAATGACATGGCCTCAGATGAGGCGGACTCCTGGAAAACGCAGTTCAACCGCGCCGGGATCCCGGCGACGCCGTGGCTGAACGGTCTGGGTGAGAATCCCGCCGTACGGGCGATCTTCGTGGCGCACCTGCAGCAGGCGCTGAGCGCTGCCATGGAGGCGGCGGCATGAGCGGCAAACTGTACGCCCTGAGTACGGGGCCGGGCGCCGCCGATCTGATCACCGTCCGCGCCGCGCGGATCCTCGGCTCGCTGGATATCCTCTACGCCCCGGCGGGACGCAAAGGCGGCGACAGCCTGGCGCTCTCCATCGTCCGCGACTATGTCGGCCCGCGGACGGAGGTGCGCTGCTGCCACTTTCCCATGAGCGGCGACGACGCGGAAAAAGAGGCGGTCTGGGATACGGTCGCGGCAGCGCTGGAGGGGGAGGTAACGGCCGGAAAGCGGGTTGGATTTATCACGCTCGGCGACGCCATGCTGTTCAGCACCTGGGTCTTCCTGCTCCAGCGTCTCGGCAGACCCGACTGGCTGGAGATCGTTCCGGGCGTGACCTCGTTTGCCGCCATCGCCGCGCGCGCCGGGATGCCGCTGGCGATGGAGCAGCAGTCGCTGGCGGTGATGGCGTGCACCGCGCCGGAGGCGGAGATCGTGCAGGCGCTCTTGCACCATGACACGCTGGTGCTGATGAAGGTCTATGGCCGGTTTGCACGGATTAAGGCGCTGCTGGCGCAGGCCGGGCTGCTGGAGTGCGCGCTGATGATGTCCGACGCCACGCTGCCCGGCGAGCGCTGCTGGCGGCATCTGAATGAGGTCGGCGATGGGCAGGCGCTGCCCTATTTCTCGACTATTTTAGTCAATAAGCGCTGGGGGGGAGCGCGATGAAACCCGAACAGCAGCGACAGCGGCTCTCATTCAGTGGCCTGGCGGCGGCGCTGTTGCTGAGGGTAACGCCGCAGCAGGCGGTTGCGATGCATATCATGGTGGGGCTTCTGCCGCTGGCGGGGTGGCCGCGCTTTCTGTACACCGTACCGGCGGATGTGATGACCTCCGTTGTGACCCCGTCAGCGCTGGGGCTGGCGCGCTATAAGCGTGAAGAGAAGTTTTTCCGGCGTATGCGATACAACGCGATAAAGGAGGCCCGATGACGCAGGCGATGGCGATTATGCTGCAGGGAACCGCTTCTGACGTGGGTAAAAGCGTGCTGGTGGCGGGGCTGTGCCGCATTTTTTATCAGGACGGTCTGCGCACGGCGCCCTTTAAGTCACAGAATATGGCGCTGAATTCCGGTATCACGCCGGATGGCAAAGAGATGGGGCGCGCCCAGATTTTTCAGGCGCAGGCGGCGGGCATCGCGCCGGACGTGCGGATGAACCCGGTGTTGCTCAAGCCGACCAGCGACCGCAAAGCACAGGTGGTGCTGATGGGGGAGGTGGCGACCGACATGGACGCCGTCAGCTACCACCAGTACAAGCCGCGTCTGCGTGAGCGCATTCTGGCGGTCTACCGGAGTCTGGCGCAGCAGTATCAGGTGCTGGTGCTGGAGGGGGCCGGCAGTCCGGCGGAGATAAACCTACGCGATCGCGATATCGTCAACATGGGGATGGCCGAGATGGCGCGCTGCCCGGTGATCCTGGTGGCAGATATCGACAAAGGGGGCGTCTTCGCCTCTATCTATGGCACGCTGGCACTGCTGCGTCAGGGCGAGCGGAGCCGGGTCAAAGGGGTAATTATCAATAAATTTCGCGGCGATGTGGCGCTGCTGCACTCCGGCATTGAACAGATTGAGGCGCTGACGGGGGTGCCGGTGCTGGGCGTGATGCCGTGGCTCGATCTGGATCTCGACGATGAGGATGGCGTCGCGCTGCAGAAGGGCAAATACCGGCAGACGGCGCCGCGTGATCTCGATATCGCCGTGGTGCAGCTGCCGCATATCTCTAACTTCACCGATTTTAACGCCCTGGCGGCGCAGCCGGATGTCAGGGTGCGCTATGTCAGCCATCCGCAGGCGCTGGCCGACGCCGATCTGGTGATTTTGCCGGGCAGTAAAAATACGCTGGGCGATCTGGGCTGGCTGCGTGAAAGCGGCATCGCCGCTGCGCTGCTGCAGGCGCACCGGCAGCGGGTGCCGGTGATGGGGATCTGTGGCGGTTACCAGATGCTGGGCCGCACCATTATCGACGAGGTGGAATCGGGGCTGGGGACGCAGCCGGGCCTTGGCCTGCTGAATATCGTCACCCGCTTCGCGCCGCGGAAAACCACCGTGCAGAGCGCGGCACAGGTGACGATGACGCCGCCGGGGTGGCTGCACGCCGCCGCCGGTGTCGCGGTGAAAGGCTATGAGATCCACATGGGGGAAACGCAGCGGGCGGCCGACTGCCGCCCGGCGCTGTTTATCGGGCGAGACGGCGGGCGGGTGGCGGATGGCGCCATCAGCGACGATGGGCTGGTGTTCGGCACCTACCTGCATGGACTGTTCGACAGCGACGCCTTTACGCACGCCGTGCTGGACAGCCTGCGTCATCGCAAGGGGCTGGCGCCGCTGGAAAGGACCCTGGACTATGCGGCCTACAAAGCCCAACAGATCGATCTTCTGGCCAGTGCAATGAGAGAGCATATTGATATTAAAGAAATTTATAAAATAATGCGCGGGCATCGGGAGGCGGAGGCATGATTTTGGTTACCGGAGGGGCGCGCAGCGGAAAGAGCGCGCATGTCGAGCGGCTGGCAGCTCAGCGCTGCGCGCGCATTCTGTATATTGCGACCTCCACCGTCACCGATGACGAGATGGCGGCGCGCATCGAGAAGCACCGCGCGCAGCGGCCGGCGCACTGGCGCACCTGGGAGGGGTATCGCGATCTGGGCGGGGTGATTCGCCACCGGGTACGACCCGGCGAGGGGGTGGTGCTGGAGTGCATCACCACCATGCTGGCCAACCTGCTCTATGAGGCCAGCGGCGGCGCATCGCCGGAGACCCTGGATTTTCCCGCGCTTGAGGTGGTGCTGCAACGGCAGGTGGACGATCTGATCGCGGCGTGCCGGGCGTCGTCGTCGCCGGTGTATATCGTGACCAATGAGCTGGGCATGAGCATCACCCCGGAGAATCGGCTGGCGCGCCACTTTGTCGATATCGCCGGCCGGGCGAACCAACGGCTGGCGCAGGCGGCGCAGGAGGTGTGGCTGGTGGTGTCCGGGATCGGCGTACAGATTAAATAGGGGAGAGCCTCGCCCGGGCTGAGACAGTGTAGCGCTGCAGGTAACGCTGGCCGGGTTGGTGATGCACGGGTGTGGGGACGATGGCGGGCGTGAAGGCGTTGACGGCGGTCGTCAAACCGCGCGATACGCACAACAGGCGGCGGGCCGCCCGGCGCATCGCGTCCCGCCGGGCGATTTGCTCTCGCTCCGGTGCCCCTGCGCGCAGGCGATCCCGTCGCGGGCCGTCGTCCTGCCGGGCTGTGCGTGATTGGCGCGGGGGTTAGCGCGTGATCTGCAGCGTGAAGCAATACGGCTTCACCTCGTTGCGCCGGGCCTCTGCGCGGCTTTGTAATATCCGAATTTCATACTTTCCGGAGGCGGGCAGAGTATAGCGCCCCTGGCTATCCAGCGCCGATGAGTATTGCCCTAAGTCGATCGTATCGTCGATGCCCGGACCGAATAAAACCGCATCGACCGTCTCCTTGGGCAGGGTAAGGCGCAGGTGCTGATCTTTGGCGGCGCGGAAGGAGTAGGTGTCGTAGTCGTACCCCTTGATGGTGCCGGAGTAGCGTGCGCTGTCATGTCCCTTGGGGAAGAGGACGTCGATCTGCCTGCCGGCGGCGCAGGCGGTCGCGCTGAGCGTAGACAGCAGTAGGGCGATTGATACGGTGGCCGTCAATTTCATGTTAAGTTGTCTCCTGGTGCCTATTCTGTGCTGATTTTAGCGTATGCCCATTGCGGGGCTTAATCAGATTTTTCTTGCAATCCATGGCATTGGTGCTTCCCGGGTGTCGGATAAAATCTATCCCGATAGATTTAGGCTGCTCCGCGCAGCAAGGTCCCCGGAATAGCGCCGGAGCCATGATCGCGAACCGCGTGGCAAATATATCCAGACCTTTTCCGCAGAGGATGTCCGGAGCACCATTGTTATAGTGCCTCCCGGACATGGCCATATCTATTTCGAGATAGGCATTCGAGATAGTCAAAGGCATATTTTTTACACGCGCTGGCGATATTAAACCGATCTTTATCGGTGCAGATGATGGCGCTATCGAGTGAGGCGGTGATGGTGACGTTCTGCGGCAGCGCATTAAAATTTGTCTGGCCGAAAACGGGGATAAATGTCCAGCGGCGGAATAACATATTTATCACCCATCTGTCGGGTGATAAACCTTTGGGCGTTGAGCGTCGTTGTCAGTGCATTAATGCATTGATTTCTGTTGATCAACATGTGGGAGGCGATCTTTTCATTGAGCATCTGCGGCGGCAATGGCTGGATCTTGCGGTTGAAGTCATATGTGAAACCCTTGGCATTTAACCTGTTATCGCTGAGCCGCAGGGGATGCAGCATCTTAAGCTGATAGGTGACCCCTGTTAATAGCCATTTGGCCGTCATGGCAACCTTCCCCTTGGATAACGATAATGTCGAATGGTTTTACTTTTACCGCGCCCACGTAATTATGTGATTTATTTATGGGATTAAATCATACAGGGTTTTTTACGCCAAGAATAAATGTCAGCTAAACGGGAATGGCGTTAATAATAATTTCAATTTTGAATCATAACCATGGTTATCAGCTGCCGCCAAAAACATGCCGTATTCTCTGGCTGCCGCGTGCGGGTAATTCTGACGGGGGAATCTAATGAGGGGATGTAGCAGAACGCAGCATGCGGCGTGACATCCACCGGCCGATGGCCGCCGGTGGATGTCACACGCCGTACACGCGGTGCGCGGGGCTAGAGCAGGGAGAGCACCAACAGCAGCAGCAGCGCGGCACAGATGATAATGGCGATCGGCAGCACGATGAGCTGCACAAACAGGCGTCGGCTCTCGGCCGCATCGTTCCCCACGCCGGCCAGTACCAAGGCGCCGCCGCTGGAGAATGGCGAATAGCCGGTAAAGGTGGCGAACGCTGCGATCACCGAGAACAGCAGGGCGGTATGCTCGGTATGGAGCCTGGCGGCGATGGGGAACATGGTCGGCATCACCGCCCCCATGCTGGAGGCAAACAGCGACATGGTGGAGGAGAGTCCCCCCATGATATACACCACGCCATAGCCGCGGCTGCCTTCGCCCTGTACGCCGTTAACCCAGTTGGCTATCTGATCAACGGCACCGCGATCGACCGCCAGGTTGATCAGCATCCCCAGACCGCAGATCATGATAATGATCGGCCAGGGAATATTTTCCATCGCCTTACGCTCATCGGCCACCTTCAGCAGCAGGCAGGCGACGATGCCGATAAAGGAGAGGAAGGTTGGATTCAGCGCCTGGGTCGCCGTTTTGAGCGCCGCCGACGCCGGTAGCAGCGATGACAGCAGCGCCGGAAGGATGATTAGCAGGAAGACGCCGCAGACCAGCCACAGCGTGCGCTTCTGCCCGGTGGTAAACGGCGCCGGCCGCGCCATGTTTTCCACGGCCTGAATCCGGTATCCCTTGAGCAGCACGTAGCTGACGGCAAAGATCGCCGTATGGGCCAAGAACATGCTCAGCCCGATGGTGTAGGTATAGTGCAGCGCCAGCGGGGCGGGAATGTTCAGGTTCTCCAGCATCCCGTTGACCACCCGTCCCCCCAGGGTAAAGGGGTTGAAGCCCCCGGCGCAGGCGCCGCTGTAGACGATCACCGCTGCCAGCATCTTGCTCATCCGGATCTGGGTGGCAATCAGCATGATCAGCGGCGAGAGAAAGGCAAAGGCGGCATAGTGCCCCGGCCCGATCCCGGAAAACACCACCACGCACAGGTAGAAGATCACCGGCATCAGCCAGGGAGAGTGGCGGCTCATGTATATCGCATGCTGGGCGCCGCGGTTGAGCGTGCCGTTGGCGATGGCGAAGCCATAAAAATAGGTGATGGAGAAGAGGATGAAAAAGAGATTCAGCGGCCATAGCGCCAGCTGCTTTCCGCCTGAGAGGCCCGCCATGTTGGCCAGGATAAAGGCGAAAATAATGGCGAAGATGCCGATATTTATTTTGATAAAGTAGCCAAGGGCGATGGAGACGACGATGGCCAGGATGATAAGGGTGTTGATGTCCGGCATGGTGTGTCCTCTTGTTTATGATTGATGAGAGAAAAAGCAAGAGGTGTGCCAAGCTGGGAATGGGCTATTTTTGTGATATGAATCATATGTATCCAGGTGATGTGCCGCACTGCTGTCGCCCCGGTCACACTTTATTCTCCCCGGGGTAACAGGCGCGGCGTAGCGCGTCACAACTTTGTTATGGCTCGGACGCGTCGTGGCGATCCGCCTCCGGGGATTGGCCGTGAATATGACGGTAGATACTCATTTTGCTGATATTCAATTGGCGCGCCGCCTTCTGCTGATTCTGCTGATTGCGCGCCAGATAATATTGTACGATTTGGCGTTGGCAATGGCCGGTCATGAGTTTGAAGTCGTCCAGCAGCGGGATGCGGCAGGTCAGGACGCCGCGCCCGCCCGCCTCGCTGACGGCCTCGTCTGGCTGGCAATAGCGCTGCAGGATCTGGGTCGGCGTCAGGGCGGGGAACACCCGGTAGAGGATGGCGAAGCGCTCGATGATGGCCCGTAGCTCGCGGACGTTGCCGTGAAACGGGTGGCGGCACAGCGCCGCCAGCAGCACCGCTTCCTGCTCCCCGTCGAGGCAGCACCCGAGGGTTTGCAGAAAGTGGCGCCCCAGCAGGCGGATATCGTCGTCGCGGCTACGCAGCGGCGGCAGCAGGATGTGCAGCGTATTCAGCCGGTAATACAGATCGCCGCGGAACAGCCGCTCGTCGATCCGGCGTCGCAGATCCTGGTTGGTGGCGGTGATGATGCGCACGTCGACCGGCAGTACCCCGCTGCCGCCGATGCGCATGATCTCCTTTTCCTGCAGGGCGCGCAGCAGCTTGGTCTGCATACTCAGCGGCAGCTCGCCGATCTCGTCCAGAAACAGGGTGCCGCCGTGCGCCAGCTCGAACAGCCCGGCCTTACCCCTGCGATTGGCGCCGGTGAAAGCGCCGTCCACATAGCCGAACAGCTCGCTCTCCAGCAGGTTCTCCGGGATCGCCGCGCAGTTAATCGCCACGAAGGGCTGGCTGCGCCGCGCGCTGCTGCGGTGCAGGCTCTGGGCAAACAGCTCTTTGCCCGTGCCCGACTCCCCCTGGATTAAGACGTTGGCCTGCGTCGCAGCATAGTGGCGCGCCAGCGTTTTGATATCCTGCATCTTTGGGTCGGCGGTATGGATATCGTCAAAGTCATAGCGCGCGACGAACCCCTGCCGCCGCCCCTCCTGCTGGCGCAGGCGGTGCTCGGCGTGGCGGATCAGGCGCGAGGCCGACAGGGTGCAGACCACCCCGAGGCTGCGTCCCTGGCTGACGATGGGTACCCGGTTAACGATAAAGGTATCGCCGTTAACCTCCACCACCTGTCCCAGCTGGCTGCGCTGACTCTTCAGCACATCCCGGGTGCGCGAATCCGGGATCAGCGTGCGGATCTCGCGGCCGATCACCGCCGACAGCTCGCGCCGCAGGATGGTCAGCGCCGCCGGATTGACCTGGATGATGCGATCCTGCGCATCGGTGACGATCAGTGCCTCGGCGATGGTCGCCAGCATGGTATCCAGCTGCGCGGCCTTCCTGCGGCTCTCATCTTCCGCGTGCGCCAGCAGCATCGCCTGATGCAGCGCCCGGTAAATGGCGTCGTCGTCGGCGGTCAGCAGCCGCGCGCTCACGCCGTGCCGCTGCGCCGCCCGCACCACCAGAATGCCACCGATGACGACATCCAGGGCGCGAATCTCCTCGCTGAGCAGCAGCGCGTCGATATCCTCGTGGCCATGGAACACCTCCTGACGGATCTCCATCGCCAGCGCCTGGGCGATCGGCGCCACCCCGGGCAGTGGCTGACGGTAGCTGATCACGCCGACCCGCGCGACCTCTCCCCGCAGCGGCAGCAGCAGCGTCAGCAGATCGAGGGCGCTGGTTTCGATGGAGACCACCGGCTTGAGCGTATACAGGCGGATTTTTTCGGCGGTGCCACCGCGGCTGATCACCGCCGAGATGTCGTCCGGCAGGCGCGCGACCTGACGGGCGACGGTGTCAAAGGCACCGTCGATCACCGTCAGACGGCAACCCAGTGCCGCCGCCTGCTGTCGCGCCAGAGTCGCCAGCTGGGGGTAGGGGGCGATAAAGGCAAAGTGAAATTCGGCGCTCATGGAAACTCCTTGGTCAACGGTACCGGGTGAGCCCGCCAGCAGAGGGGCCGCGTGAGCGGCCCCCGTGGCTCAGCCCGGCGTGAGGCGCTACTTCCCGTCGGACGTCGGAGCCAACAGGCTGTTTCGCAGGTAAAATTGTCCGTCCAGCAGGATCCGGGCGGTGCGGGTCACCCGCGACTTACGCAGCTGGTATGTCTCCCCCTGTCGTCCGACGGCGCAGTCGGTCACGATCACCCCGCTGGGATGGCCGATGCGCAGGCGATCGCCGGCGTGGGCCGCCGGTGCCATCCGTTGGTATACCAGGGTGCCGGGAATGCGGGCGGCGGCGCCCAGCGCGACGGTACCCGTCACCGGGTGGGCCTTGTGCAGCGCCTGCATAAATACCAGGCGTGAGACAATGTCGCACTGGTCCGCCTCAATGTGCTTACCGTTAAAGGTATCATGCGTGCGCGGTGAACTGACAATGCTAAAAAAGGGCGCATAGGGGATCTGCTGCGCCGCCTCGCGCCAGTCATCGATCAGTCCAATCCGCTGCGCGGCCTTGGCGCGGATCTCTTCGATCAGTGCCATCCGCTGCGCATCGCCGCTGATTTCGGCCGGGGTCTCCGTACCGCGCAGCCCCAGCGCCCCGGCATCGATAAACACCGTGACGTTGCCCGCATCAATGATGGAGACCTGATACTCACGTCCGCCGGCCTCAATGGTGTCACAGGGTGCTCCGCTGGGCAGCAGCGCGCCGGTGGTCTCCCCGCCGCAGTCGGCCCAGTCGAGATCGATGCGGGCGCCACTGCCCGGTACGCCGTCGATACTGCAGTCGCCCTCAACCCGCGGCATACCGTCGGCGACCGGCACATCGGCGATCAGGATCCGCCCGGTGTTCACCATATGTATCCGCACCCGGGTCAGCGGTACCTCAGCAGCGATCATCCCCTTCTGGATCGCGAAGGCGCCGACCGCCGCCGAGATGTTGCCGCAGTTGCCGCCGTAGTCGATGAAGGCCTCGCTGAGGCTGACCTGGCCGAAGATATAATCCACATCCGCGTCGGGGCGGCTGGCGGGCGCGATGATGGCCAGCTTGCTGGTCAGCGGATCGGCGCCGCCCAGCCCATCGATCTGGCGCAGATCCGGGCTGCCGAAGACGGAGAGGATCACCCGATCGCGCAGGGCGGGATCGGCGGGGAGGGCGTTCTTCATGATGAAGATGCCCTTGCTGGTGCCCCCGCGTACGATAGCGACGGGGAGCGCAGTCACTTCAGTTTGCATCACAACCTCCGGTTTGTCTGAGATGGTTTACCAGTCCGCCGGCGCGGATCATCGCCATAATGTTATCCGGCAGACGGGTGCAGGGGTAGATCTCCTGCTGGGTGATATTGTGGATGATGCCCTGGGCGATATCGATGGAGAGCGCGTCGCCCTGGCGGATCTCGTCAGCGCGCGGCGCGCTGAGCGCCGGGATCCCCAGATTGATGCAGTTACGGTAGAAAATGCGGGCGAAGGAGCAGGCCACCACCGCCTGGATCCCCAGATACCTGAGGGTGAGCGGCGAGGTTTCGCGCGATGAGCCGGATCCCAGGTTATTGCCGGCCACCAGAATATCCCCGGGACGCACCTGTGCGGCGAAGTCGGGATTGACGGCGGACATGCAGTAAGGGGCGGCCTCGGCGATGCTCAGCTCCATATACTGCGGCGGCGAGATGATATCGGTATTGATATTGTCGCCAAACTTCCAGACATTGCCGTGTAGCAGCGTATCCATCGGGGACCTCACAGAAGCGTTTGCGGTGAAATGATGCTGCCGGTCAGGGCAGCGGCGGCCACGGAGAGCGGAGAGGCCAGATAGATGTTGGCATCGCGGCTGCCCATGCGGCCGATGAAGTTGCGGTTGCTGGCCGAAATGCAGTTTTCACCGCCCGCCAGCAGCCCGGAGTGCAGCCCGACACACACCCCGCAGGTCGGCGCCAGAATGGTGGCACCGGCCTCCGCCAGCTGGCTGAGAATACCGCTGCGGCTGGCCTGCTGCCAGATCTGCTGCGAGGCGGGTGAGACCAGCAGGCGCACGCCGCGGGCGATCCGTTTGCCGCGCAGTAGGTCGGCGGCGGCGGCCAGATCGCTATAGCGTCCGCCGGTACAGGATCCGAGATAGGCCTGATCGATTCGGGTACCGGCCACGTTGTCGATATCGGTCACGTTATCGACGTTGTGCGGGCAGGCAATCTGCGGAGCCAGCGCCGGTGCCGCAAAGCGCAGCTGGCGTACATAGATGGCGTCATCGTCCGGGGGATAGACCGTATAGGCGTCGCGGCCGATTCCCTGCGCGGCGAGGTAGGCCTCCGTCAGTGCGTCTACCGACATTAGCCCGGCTTTGGCCCCCATCTCCACCGCCATATTGGCGATGGCCATACGCTGATCGATAGGCATGTCGGCAAAGGTGGAGCCGCAAAACTCCACGGCCTGATAGGTCGCCCCGGCGTGGCCGATGTGGCCGATGGTCTTCAGGGCGATATCCTTGGCCATCACCCCGGGGGGCAGCGGACCGCTCCACTCAACCCGCTGGCTCTCTGGCACCTTTAGCCAGGTTTTGCCGGTGGCCAGGATCCCCACCATCTCGGTGGAGCCGACGCCAGTGGCGAATGCCCCCAGCGCGCCGCCCATGCAGGTGTGGGAGTCGGTGCCCAGGATCAGGGTGCCGGGCAGTACGTGTCCCTGCTCTGCCATGATCTGGTGGCACGGCCCCTGAAATTCATAGTAGCGATCGATGCCCTGTTCGGCAGACCAGTCGCGGGTAAACTTGACGATCTCCGCCTGACGCGCGTTGGCGGGCGGCGTATAGTGATCGGCGATGACCACTACCCGCTCGCGGTGGCGGATCGGCATCTTCAGGCTTTCCAGCTGTTCGGCGATCTGCACCCGTGGTCCCAGGATGTCATCCATCATCGCCTTATCGACGTCGACCCAGACCACATCACCGGCCGTCACCTCTGTCAGCCCGGCCTTGGCGGCCAGGATCTTCTCTGCTACGGTTTTACCCATATCTCCTCCATCGGAAAGGGCGGGGGCGTACCGCCCCCGCGCGGAAAGCTACGGCTGGCTGAACTCGAATTCGTCGTAGCGCCGGGCGTGCGACAGCATGCCGCTCAGCGCCGCCGGTGCCAGTCCCTGCAGGCGATCCACCACTTGCAGCAGTCGTCCCAGATCGACGCCGTGGGCAATGCCCATGCGATCCAGCATGTTGACCAGATCCTCCGTCGCCGCGTTGCCGGCCGCGCCGGGGGCGAACGGGCAGCCTCCCAGCCCCCCGGCAGCGCTTTCGAAGCGGGTGACGCCCTGGCTGATGGCCGCATAGATATTGGCCAGCGCCATGCCGTGGGTGTTGTGCATGTGCAGGGCGGGATCGAGCCCCGGCAGCGCCAGGCGCAGCTGCTGCAGCAGCTCTACGGTCTGGCGGGGATTGGCCACGCCGATGGTGTCGCACAGCGTGAAGCGGCTGATCCCCATCTCGCGCCCGGCCCGCAGCAGCGCCGCCACGTCGGCGATCGGCACCGCCCCCTGGAACGGGCAGCCGAAGGCGGTGGCGACGATCAGCGTCACCTCCAGCTCCGGCAGGGCGCAGCGCAGGGTCTGCAGTTCTGTCAGCGACGCCTGCGGCGTCCGGTTGATATTCTTCAGGTTGTGCTGCGGGCTGGCGGAGATCACGTAGTTGACCTTGGTGATCCCGCAGGTTAGCGCCCGCTCGGCCCCTTTCAGGTTCGGCACCAGCGCCGCGATCTCCACCCCCAGCGAGTGGGCCTGCGCCACCGCATGGCGCGCGACGATGTCGGCATCCTTCATCTGCGGGATCGCCGCCGGATGCACAAACGAGGTCGCCTCGATTCGCTTCAGGCCGCTGGCCATCAGGCCGTCGATCAGCGCCAGCTTCTCCGGCGTCGGGATCCAGGCGGAGATATTCTGTAGCCCGTCGCGCGGGCATACTTCGGTCAGGCTAACCTGAGTCGGCCAGTCACACATTCGCATTTCGGTCATCATCAGGCTCTCCGTATCGCGTGGTTCATAGCGCCCCCTGGCGTGTCAGGCGCTCGATCTCCTGCGCGCTTAGCCCCAGGTAGCGCTGCAGGATCTCGGCGGTGTGCTCTCCGAGCCGGGGAGAGGAGCGCGGGGGAAGGTAGCGATCGTCGCTGAGCTTGATCGGGTTGCCGGTGACGCGGACCTCGCCGGCGATGGGATGGTGCATCGGGACAAACATCTGCCGCGCGCCGGCGATATGCGGATCGTTGACCACCCGGTCGATGGTGTTGATCGGCCCGGCGGGGATGCCGGCCTCCAGGATCATGGTGGTGGCCCGATCGATGGTTTTATCGCTCAGCCACTGCTCTATCCGTATCTTTAGCTCGCGGTGATGCTGGACGCGCAGCGGGTTGGTCAGGAAGCGCGCGTCGCTGATCAGTTCGGGCATCTCCATCAGCTCGCACAGCGCGTGGTACAGCTTGTCGTTGCCGGCGCCGATCACCATGCTGCCGTCCTGACACTTAAACGAGTCGTAGGGATAAATGGACTCGTAGCGGTTACCGTTGCGCCCCGGCAGCTGTCCGCTGCTGAGGTAGATCTGATTGATGATCTCCAGACCGGCGACCACCGAATCGACCAGCGCGACATCGACCTTCTGCCCCTGACCGGTGATCTTGGCACGGTGGTGGGCGGCCAGGACGCCGATGGTCATGAACATGCCGGCCAGCACGTCGGAAATCGCGGTGCCGCAGCGGGTCGGCTCGCCGTCCGGCCAGCCGGTGGTACTCATCAGTCCACCCATCGCCTGGCCGATAATGTCGTAACCGGCGCGTGCCGAATAGGGGCCGTAGTGGCCGAATCCCGACACGCAGCCATACACCAGACGCGGGTTGATCTCTTTTAGCTTCTCATAGCCGATGCCCAGCTTTTCCATGGTATTGGGGCGAAAGTTCTCGATCAGAATGTCGGCCTTGGCCACCAGACGCAGGAAGAGGGCGACGCCGTCGGGATCCTTCAGATTCAGGGTGATGCCCTGTTTATTACGGTTCAGATTCATGTAATAGGCGCTTTCTCCGTTAATAAACGGGGCAAAGCTGCGGCTGTCATCGCCGTGCTCCGGCGTCTCAATTTTGATGACGTGTGCGCCCATATCCGCCAGCAGCATGCCGCTGAAAGGCCCGGCCAGTACGCGGGTCATGTCCAGTACCACTAAATCACCAAGGGTCTGATTCTTCATTGCAATTACTCTCTCCGTTATGGCGTTAACTCAGTGTCGCCATAGCAGGAGCAGGTTACGTGCCAGCTTTTACCTGGAGAGAGATGTTTTTAATTCAATGAAAAATAAGATGATTTATTTTTCGCCTCAGCGAGTGCCGCGCGAGGGATAACAAATATGTTGCTATGGTTTCATTTTTGAAGGGGGCGGGCGCGTTTCGGGATGGCGCCCGGGTTGGATTAGGAGGAGGGCATCAACGATGAGTGGTGGGTGGCTATCTTCCACGTCTGGCCGTTCCAGGCGTAGGTAAAGGTATAGCGGGCGGCGGCGCTCGACCGATCCGCAAAGGTAAAGGTAAAGGTATAGGTGCCGGTATCGGTGGCGGTATTGCAGTCTATTTTTATGGTGCGGCTATCGATGACACCCACCGGTTTCCTGGCGAGAAAGTAGCTGAAGTCATCCAGCCGTTCTTTCTGGGTATAGCGCGTTTGAGCGGATACGGTGGGCAGTAAAACTGCGTCGGGCAGATAGGTATCGACCACCTTCTGTGCATCTCCCGTCTTTAGCGCCGCATTCCACTGGTCAAACAGCGCGGCGATTTGCTGTGGATCTACGCTGACGCACTGCTCGGTCGCGGCGGACACCGGGTTAACCATCCAGGCTGATACGACGGTGATAAGGTAGATTTTTTTCATACGGCTTCCTTGTTGTTAGGGGAGATCGACACCTTCATATTAATAACGTAAGTAAATAGTGTGGTGGTTATATCATCGCCTATCGCAGCGATAGCCGGGTCTCCGTCTGGCAGGGAGAGCTCCCCATCCCGGCGCTCTGGCTGCGGGCGTGTCCCAGGCTGATGAAGCGGGCGCTGACGCTGTCATAGATGATCTTACTGTCTGTATTTGTCGGTACGGCAGTTGTCATCTGTCAGCCAGCTCTAGGCTGGTCGTCGTTGGCGATTTGGTTCACCAGCGGGGCATGCAGATGCTTTTACGCGGTGGCATAGAGGAGTTCGGCGGGGGGGCCTGATATCCACCGGGCGCTCTGACGTCCAGACCATCCCCGGGTTCTGGAGCAGGGTAATCCCAGGGCTGCGGGGCGACAGAGGGCCGGACAGCGCCCACTGCCTAACAGGGGAGAGGCCGCGCTCAGATGCGGCGGAAGGGGGGATCGCCTTACCGACAGCGTGGCTAAATGGATCTTGCGAATGGTATCCGATCTCAATTATAATTGAATTGTTATAACGTAACATATTCTAGGAGCCGAGATGAAAACACCTATTTACCCGGAGCGCCGTTGGGTACCTTTTTTCGCGATTGCGCTGGATGGATCCCCCCTGTGGGGGATCCGCGTTGTCGCGTTGGGTGGAGGAGCGTGCCGATGAAGATTCTCTCTTCCCTGAAAACGGCAAAACATCGTCACCCCGACTGCCGTATCGTGCGTCGCCGCGGCAGGTTGTACGTTATATGCAAAAGCGATCCCCGCTTTAAGGCGCGCCAGCGCTGATGGGGTGGTTTTTCACGATCCTGCGTGGTGCTACGTGCCTTGGGAACGCACGATGCTCCCTCCTGGCGCTATTAACAAAGCTGTATGAGGGGCGTTGGCGATCGTCCGCCCACTGCATTCTGGCGCAGTGGGCTTCGGTGACGTATCCGTCGCTGGACGAAATAGGTGATGTGGCTATATCAGGGTTTTGCCGACGCCGACCGGATTACACCACCGTTGCTTGTATTTTCCTGACATAAAGCCGAAGGAGAAATGTAGCGGTAGGGCGAGCGCATGGGCTCTCGCTGTCGCTTTTTCCAGATTGTTCCACATGAGGATAGTGCCGATTGAATGCGCTTTTATCTCCATATCATAACCAATATTGATAAAGTCAACGAAGAAGCCCAGTGTAGACGTTGAGGTGATCAGTAGCTGGATCCCGACGGGGCTATCGTTAAGGTAGAGGACCTCACCGAGAAAGTTATTTTTAAACTTAACAAAGAAATCGATATTGATCTCTCGGTCAGGAATAGTAGTTTCCCTGCGCATAAAAAATAAATTTTCATATATTGAAAACAACTCTTCCCCGCTAAACTGGCTGATGTCGACAAAACTCCCGCCGTCGGCGATAAATTTTTTAATCTCACGCCGTCGGGTTGAAATGGTCTTTTTGGAAAAGTCTGTTTCGATGTTTTTTGCAAAGGCTGCGGTCCGCTTGGTAAAAAAGTGAAATGATGCGTTGATGATATTTTTTCTGAGCGGGCTGAGGCATTTGGTTTTGAATGGTGCAATACATTTGACCTCCGATGAGAACGGCAGAACGATAGATGAGCTGGGGATTGGCAGGTTGCTCATCGACTTATTGGGGTTTTTAAAGTCATTTACCAGCCATTTCCCATCAAGACAGGCAGCGCCCAGCAATTTATTTTTTCTATAGGCGATAAACCTCAGATCCGCACCATGATGTAACATAAACTCGATATAATGAGGAGATGATTCTGAGTTGTAGCCATATTTTGAACAGCAATCGGTATAATCGTTGATGCTGCACTCATCCCACCCAGAGAATTTTAAAAACATAGCAATGCCTTAATATTTTTTCCTTATAACTTGTTACTGAATATTATAATATATATTTTTATATGTCTATTGTTGAGATTTTATTGATTTTCTGGATGTCGATCAATGTGGCGGTGCCTGTTTTTTCAGCTATGCGGGGTGGCTATTCTTCCATCAGTGTCATGTTTTTGTGGTTTTCCTTCAGGGAGGCGGGGCTTCCCGCAGTACCACTGGCTATAGCTATTACCTGCGCAGGGGGGAACCCCGGCAGCAACGCTGTACGCCGGAATGTCGTGGATGACGGTAGCACCAGCACCTATTGTTTCATCGCTGCCAGTGGCGACGGGGCCGATAATTCAAGTGCCGGTGCCGATATAGAGCCGATCGCCGGTGACGGCTGTCGGCGTCTGTCAGGTGTCGACGGAGGAGACGTGGGAATGGTTAATGGTGCTGCCGATGATCGCCGTTGGGCTGATCACGATACAGTCTGCGTGCCCGGATAAAGTCCGTAGCCGACCCGGATCTGGCGGGATCTCCAGAGAGCCATTTCGTTTAAAGCGAAAATGCTGTAGCGGTACCGGGAGAGGCAGAGGCTGTGGCACAGGCGCATGCTCATCGATGACTTCCGGTAGCGTTATCTGCCAACCGACGCTACTGCTCATCGTGTGCAATGGTGTGCGGTGCGGCCTGACGATCGAGATACTGCCCTGTAATACGCTGATCAGCAGAGGCTGCTCATCCAGTGCGGAGCGGCATGGAAAAGCGTTGAAGGGGGTTATCCGCAGATCATGCTGGGTGACATTAGTGACGTTGTCACTATTTTCCTGCGCCTTGATGGCATGAAACTTTCAGACGTTGATATGTTGGCCGTTCACTCCATAGCGTACCTGCCCGGAGAGTCGCGGAGCGGGTGGGATGAACCGGATAGTCAACGTAATCGGTAGCACAGCGGCGTACTGAACAGCATGATCAGGGTGCCGGGGAGCCGATCTTCGCTGCGCTTGGTCAGCGCGCCAAGGCGGTTAAAAGGGGGAGGAAAAGATGCTGATGGCCTGAATATTGCCTATTTCCGTAGCTGGGAGAGATGGATAGCATAGGAACAGCGATCGGGAACGATATAGGCCTGGGCTGTGATCTCTGACAGCAGGAAGCTGAAAGTGGTGGATACGCTTCCGTGCGATCATGGGCAGAGCGATGTAGATCTCATCGATGTGGCCCACCCTGACCTCGGCAATCGGGCGGTTGACGGCACCCCGGTAGGGGCTCTTGGCCAGATAGCCAAAACGTCCCGCGCTGCGATTGTCATAGCAGGCCGGGGCGAGACGCATGTCGGCGCACTCTTGGAGCAGCGTTTTTTCTACCGCGCGTCTGCCGGACATCAGGCAAGAATGGCAACTTGTGCTTTGGTGTGGCGTGTATGTACAAAGCGCCGCAGGCGCAACAGCAGGGCGGTCCGGAGAGCAGAACCGCGATGTCATGAAATCGGATCCCTGAAGGGAGCTTGGCAGCAGGTAGGGGAATCGCTGGCAGATGGCCTCGGGAAAGGCGATAGTCAGCTGCTGGATCGCGGCCAGGCGGGATATTGCGACGTCGCTGATCTTTTCAATTTGCTGGAACGTGGCACCGGTATATTTACTGATAATAAATAACATATTAAAAACGTCAGGATAATAGTGAGTTCGGCATTGGGCTTGTCGCTGAGCCAGACCCAAGCGCCGCCGATAAGGCAGAGGGTTAATCGTCAGAAAGTCGATCTCCCCTGAACAGGGAAACGACGATACCATCGCTGGCGTTCAACCATTTATGTGTATTTAATTATCGCTTAACGGAGATAATTAACTCTATCCATTTGTTAAATATACCCGGCACCTGAACGGTGCACTGACCCTGTGATCCAGAGAGAAGGGGGCACAGGGAGCGCGTGACACCGTACAGGAGATCGCAATAATCTTGCGGATTGCGGTGGGTTTATTCTTGATCATGGGTTATGTAATCGCGTAATACCGGTAATTATGTCTGTAATGAGATGGATGTCAGACTTTTCTTTTGATATTGCTGGACGTGATGGGCGATTGGTGTGGGCCAGCGGGGTGCCCGGCGGCCCGATAGGCTTTTATAGGGTCAACTGATAGTGGTAGAAGGCGCGGTCGCGGACGTAGCCCTGCTTCTCATACAGCGCCTGGGCACGGGTATTGTCCGTGCCGGTATCCAGGCCGATAAATGACGCACCGCTGGCGCGGGCAAAGGACTCTGCCCGCTGCATCAGCCCGCGCGCAACGCCGTGACGACGTGCCTGTGGGGCGACAAACAGATCGTATAGCAGCCAGGTTGGCTTCATCTCCAGCGAGCAGAACAGGGGGTAGAGCTGGGTAAAGCCAACAGCATCTCCCCGCTCATCGGTCGCGTAAAAGATCACCGATTCGCCGTTACCGAGGCGCTGCTGCAGGTAGCGCAGCGTCTGTGCAGGGTTGGAGGGAACGTCATAGAACTGACGGTAGGCAATAAACAGCGGATTGATACGCTCGGCATCAGTGGGAGTTGCTTGATAAATGGACATGAGATATCTCCTTCGGGGCTGCTGCACTGCAGTGAGGTGCTGTGTGGGTAAAGCGCCGCCTGCGCGGACGGCGAATGGGCGATTATTCCCTATAGGCTATCGTGTCGCCGAGTGTGCCGGGTTCGCGTGCGCTAAACTGTGTATTTGTGTAACCGGGCGCGAATTCAATCCGAGGAGAGGTTTTGTGTATCTATCGGGCGTCTAAATTTATGCTACGGCACACGTCTGACCAGACGCTGCTGTAGCATAAATTTATACTTATTGCATAATCCTCTCTGGTTATTTTTTATTTCGTGATCCATTGTTTCTAAGGTTAAATTTTAGTCTTGAATTATTACTGAATTGTACTAGGTTTTTAATGCAGGAATTATTTCACAAGGAGATTGTCATGTTTAAAAAGGCATTCGCTGTTGCCGCATTGGCTGCCGGTGTGGTTTCCTTTTCAGCACTGGCTGCAGATACTGCGGTAGCTAAGCATGAGGATGCAGCACAGCACCATGAGGCGGTGGTTAAGCACCATAAAAAAGCCGCTAAGATGCATGCGGAAGGTAAGCACGCAGAGGCGAAGAAAGAGTCTCACATGGCAATGGAAAAATCGAAAGTCGCGTATGAAAAAACGCAGATGAGCAACGAAGTGACCCAAAAGCAGTAATAGTTTTATAATGTACGGTGGGCGGCCATTTGGCCGCCCATTATTTATATAAAAATGACCGACCGGATGGCAATGTACGGAGTGTAAACACCCTGGCGGAAATCATGCGTTTTGTGCCACCGGGAGCATCGCCACAGTATGCCGGGCTACAAACCGCGTTTTTGAATAAATAGATTTTATACTGTCAGCTCAATACAGTGACTCACCCCAGTGACAAAAAAGTATGTGGTTGAGACGGGTAGGGAAATATGCCTCCTGAAATGTATTAGTCTCGACTTGATCTGACACATTGCCTTGAAATATTGAGAGTTGCTTGTTAATCATGCTGCCGGA
>NZ_AFJI01000035.1 GCF_000264785.1 Edwardsiella ictaluri ATCC 33202
TCATCTGGCGATCTGGTTTTCAATTGTCCTGCTTCCTCTTGCTGCGGACTATCTCAATCCTGACTGAGATATCGCAACAGCAAGGGGCTATATATGGAAAAGGGTAAAAAGAACGCGGATGCTAAGGTCGGTAATGAAGCATCTTCACCGCGGGCAGGCGCATTACAGTCTGCGCTTTCGGTGGAGCTTCATACTCACTATGCCAGCAGATTATGGGAAGGGCGTAAGCAAAGTGACAGCGATTCCCGTAGTCATCATGAGAAAAAACGGCCTGAAATCATCAGTATGCCAAAGGCTATTCAACGTGCTGGAATAGCGTCCCGAGATTCAGCATCAGATAATCCGTATGCTGATGCGGTACTATTGAAACTGGAAAATGCGATTAATGCAGCATCCACCAAGGTCAGTAAAACGCTCAATGAGCTAGACGCGATTCTCGGTGGCGTTCCCAACGGGATAACGCTTTCTGACATTGCGTCTGCGCATCCTCTGAATATCAGCATTTACAGCCGTTCTCCCCTAGGTTACCGGTGCGTATGGCTGCTGGTCGGTTACGACCAGCTGGCAATGAAAGCGTTTCAGGCTTTCCATTATGGGCTGATCTCACGCGCTCAGCGCGATCAGTATCTCAACAGAGGTGGACATGCTGTCAGACAGGTTTATGGCGCTATTCAGCCTTATTACACCGTGACGGTCAACCGGAGCGATATTATTAATCTGACCGCCCGCGGGCAAGAGGCTCTGGCGCGGCTGGGTGAACCCGACCCCGATATTTTCTCCGGTAAAAAGCGATCTTCTTTTTCATCGCCTCTGCGGGAAAAACCTGTTAGCCAGAGCGAAAAGAGCTGAGAGGGGATGAAACATGCAGCTTTATCTGTGTGAAAAACCGTCTCAGGCGAAAGATATTGCACGGGTTCTCGGTATCAGCAAACGGGGACAGGGATTTATCAGCGCTGACAATATCACTGTCACCTGGGCTATTGGCCATCTGCTGGAGCAGGCCAGCCCAGATGCTTATGGCGAACAGTTTGGTAAACCCTGGCGGGTCGATGTGCTCCCGGTTTTACCGGATAACTGGAAAATGGTGGTCAAACCTCAGACCCGGGATCAGTTCACGGTTATCAGTAAGTTGCTGAAGCAGGCCGGAGAGGTGATTATTGCCACCGATGCTGACAGGGAGGGTGAGGTTATCGCCCGTGAGCTGCTGGCGTATTGTGGATATCGTGGCGCAGTACGTCGGTTGTGGTTATCCGCGCTTGACGAAGCCAGTATCCGCGAGGCTCTGGCCGGTATTCTTCCTGGGGAAAATACGGCAAAACTGTATGACGCCGGACTGGGACGCAGCAGGGCGGACTGGCTTATCGGGATGAATCTGACCCGGTTGTATACCCTGATAGCCCGCGAGTCCGGTGTTTCTGATGTGTTGTCTGTTGGTCGGGTTCAGACACCGACGCTGGCCATTGTGGTTAACCGTGATAAAGAAATCGCTGATTTTGTCCCGGTCCCCTGGTGGCAGGTGCAGGTTCTGCTTGAGAAAGATGGCGTGCGCTTCAGGGCGACCTGGCAGGCGGCGGCGCAGTACTGCGATGACGAAAAGCGCTGCGTGAATAAGCAGGCTGCGAACGCTGTCGGACAACTCTGCCAGCAGCAGAAAGGTGCAACAGTACTGGAAGTGAGTCAAAAGCGTGATAAAACACCGGCTCCGCTTTGCTTCGATCTGGGAACGCTGCAGCTGGTTTGCTCCCGTAAATTCGGGATGGGGGCCAAAGAGACGCTGGCTGTTGCTCAGTCATTATATGAGACGCACAAAGCGACGACCTATCCACGGACCGACTGTGGTTATCTTCCGACATCAATGCAGAAGGAAATACCGGAAGTAATGGGCTCTGTTGCCAAATCCGATCCGTCAGTGGCACCGGTGCTGGCTCAACTGGACCGCGGGTTTGTCTCCCGGGTCTGGAATGATAAAAAAATCACGGCACACCATGCCATTATTCCTACACGTCAGGCATTTGACCTCTCGCGCCTCAGCGCGGATGAGCTGAAGGTTTATCAGCTTATTCGACAGCATTATTTTGCCCAGTTCCTGCCGTTGCAGGAGTCTGATGTGACCGATGCTTCTTTTAATATCGGCGGCCAGTTGTTCCTAGCCAAGGGGAAAGTCAATGTTATAACGGGCTGGACGTGTTTGTTTCAGAAAGAGATTCAGGAAGATCCGCCGGAGGATGATGATATGGCGTTGCCAGCTCTGAACAAAGGTGACAGTTGTATCGTAAATGGCGCCAGTGTCGGGGATAAGGTCACCAGTCCACCAAAACCGTTTACCGAGGGCACGCTGATTGCCGCGATGAAAAATGCTGCCAGTTTCGTCAGCGATCCGAAGCTGAAAAAAGTGCTGCGCGATAATGCGGGACTGGGAACCGAAGCGACCCGGGCCGGTGTGCTTGAGACACTTTTCTCCCGTCATTACCTGGAGAAAAAAGGCAAACATATCCACGCCACACTGCTTGCCAGGGAACTGATAGCGGCGTTGCCCGAAACGCTGACCAGCCCTGGCATGACCGCGCTGTGGGAACAGGCGCTGGACGATATTGCTCAGGGAAAAATGTCGCTGGACACCTTTATACAAAAACAGCTGCAGTGGACCCGTCATCTGGTTGACAAAGGGCGAGCGGATACAGTGAAAATTACTGCGCCTGTGACGCCTCCCTGCCCGGTCTGTAAGGGCCTGACCCGCAAGCGTAAGGGAAAAAACGGAGACTTCTGGGGGTGTATTCGTTATCCGGAATGTAACGGTATTGTGGCGGGAAAAAGCGGTGGGAAAGGCCGGAAAATCGCGCGGGGCAAAAAAACGGTAGTAAATACGGAAGTGGAATTATCTGCCTCGCAATAATGGGTTTTCGGGTACACCTAGACGGTAAGTTCTGCTATTGTAAATCCGCTTTGATGCAAAGGTACCCCGCAGGCTTACGGGGCTGTCATTGGACGGTAACGGGGTCTGATGGTAGCCAAGCCCGGCAGGCAGTGAATTGTACGTTCCGACTGGCCTGCAAGACGCATGCACTCCGTGAAAACCGCGTCGGGATAATGTCCTATCCCCGGAGAATGATGAGACACTGCAGGTTCAGGTACTGGCCATAAGGGCGTCGGCAACGGCGCCTTTTTTATTCTGCAACTCGCAGCAACATCTCCTCCGGTTTCAGGTTGACATTCTCGCCGGGCAGTTTAATGATGGTCGAGCTTAATTGTCGTTTTTACGACCACCAATGTTTCAGCAGTCTGTGAGAAACGCCTTCGGGCGGCTGCAAAAGAATTCTCCCGTAGCCTGAAAGGGAGAGCATATTGAATGTGGTACATCTGCGCACCTTTGAAAGCAGATATCGCCAGCACAAGCGCACTATGACGCGGCGATGAAGGTTTCTTAATGACTGACCAGACAGTCGGAATTTAGCTGATTCTGACTCCCCGACGGGAAAAACACTCCCGTCCGGGCAGATGTTTTCTCCGTCGTATCTTATTTTTACCTCCATGGAGAAAACATCATGTCTGCAAATAATCCTGCTTCCGGCAAAACGGAATATTTCAACCTGACCATTAAAGGTCTGGGATATCTCAGCAATATTCGCCAGGTCAATCTTCAGAACGGTTCTTTTCTCAGTTGTGTGATTAACGCGCTGAGTGGTCCGACGGATAACCCGGTATATGTTCGCTTTGATGTTTCCGTTGCCGGAAAAGAAGCGACCAGCCTGATTGGTCGCTGCCAGAAAGCCGTTGATGAAGATAAAAAAGTCCTTATCGGCTTCACCTTAAGTAATCCGTCCACGGATATCTTTACGCTTAACAAAGGCGATCATGCCGGCGAGCAGCGTGTCAGCCTGAAAGCCCGCTTAATAAAAGTGGACTGGATAAAAATAGGCCAGGATATGGTTTATAAGACTGAAAAACCGGACTCCATGCCGCCTCAGAATAGTTCTGCTCAGCCCGAATACGCTGAAAATTCTTTCTGAGTTATTTTTACCCTCACCTCCCTGAATAACGGATATACCTTCAGGGAGGTCTGTTTTCCTTATTAAGGAAACACATCATGAATAATTCAACAGGAATTCTGGCAGCAGAGTCCGGTTTTACTTTACCTTTACAGGTGCTCAAAAGCGGTCGCGGTTATTATATCGGTACGGCAAATCATGAGGGACCTGTTTCCCGTGAGTCTGAAGAATACTTCAATTCCCATAAAAAAGTGGTTCAGGCGTTCACCACTGTTGCCTGGACTCAACGTGAGTGGGCATAAGGAGAGAGCATCATGGCTTCACGTGGAGTTAACAAAGTCATTCTGGTTGGAAATTTAGGCCAAGATCCCGCAGTGCGCTATATGCCCAACAGTAACGCAGTGACCACGCTGTCGATCGCGACTTCAGAGAGCTGGCGCGATAAGTAAACCGGCGAAATGAAAGAGCAGACCGAATGGCACCGTGTCGTACTGTTCGGCAAACTGGCGGAAGTGGCCAGCGAATATCTGCGTAAAGGCTCACAGGTGTATATTGAAGGCCAGTTACGTACCCGTAAATGGCAGGTTCAGCATGGCCAGGATCGTTATTCTACCGAAGTGGTGGTCAACGTGAACGGTAGCATGCAGATGCTGGGGAACCGTCAGCAGTCGGGTAGCTCCTCCTCTCAACACCAGGGGTGGGGACAACCTCAGCAACCTGTATCAAGTGGCCAGCCACCTCAGGTTGGGCCGTCGTTATCCGGAAGTGCGGCTGCTGGAATGCCGGTGGATTTTGACGACGACATCCCCTTTATTGGGTATGGTTATGGCGTTAATCGGGTGAGCATACACGCAATCTGACAGGGAGAATATTGTGCCTACAGTATTAAGGATCGGCGCTTATCGATTCTACTTTTACAGCCATGAACCTAATGAACCGGCGCATGTCCATATTGATAAAGGTAATGCAACCGCTAAAATATGGTTACATGATATCAGCGTCACGCGTAGTGTGGGATTTGCTTCGCACGAACTTCGTGAATTACAACGTCTGGTTGAAGAATATCAGATAACACTCCGGGAGGCCTGGGATGCTTACTTTACAAAGTGAGAATGATATTCGCGTAATGAATGTCTGTATTGATGATGATCGCCTGACGGTTGATCTCATGGATGGACGCAGTATCTCTGTTCCCGTTGCCTGGTTCCCGCGTCTTGCTGCTGGTACTGCTGAGCAGCGACAAAACTGGGAGCTGTGTGGTGCTGGTTATGGTATCCACTGGCCTGAACTGGATGAGGACCTGAGTACCGAAGGGCTGCTTCGTGGTGCTAAAGGTGCGACTCCGCGACATTGACCGGTGTAATTTGACAAACAGAACGCTGACCTTCCGGTCGGCGTTTTTTTTACATCTGCGGAAAATCAGTTGTTAATTGAGTGAATGCGGGGGGATTTCGCACAGTGAGGCCTGTTCTATCACTGTACAGGAAACCCCCGGATGAAATTTTATACCCGTAGTAAGACCCTTACTGCTGTTCTGCCGCTACTTTTGCTGGCCGGCTGTTCCTCTTCACCTCAGAAACTACAGCAGCGTGATGCCGCTGTGCCCACGCCTTCCGTGGCTGTCACTCGCAATGTTCAGACCGTCGCACCTGATGAATATGCCCGAATGCCGGAGGTGGTGCGTTATGACCGTTACCTGTTGGTCAGCACGGATCCGATGGCTGTCCAGCGTGATCCGCTGTCCCAGATTATTGATATCCGTATTCCGGCAGCACTGCATCCGACAGTGGCGGATGCCCTGCGCTATGCCCTGAAGCAGTCCGGCTATTCGCTTTGCGCCATGGGACCGGCAAACGGCGTGCTGTATCGCCAGCCACTGCCGGCCGTGCAGTATCAGTTGGGGCCCATGCGCTTGCGTACGGCTCTGCAGGTGATGGCCGGTCCGGCCTGGCAACTGGAGGTTGATGATGTTCAACGTGTGGCTTGTCACAGTTTGCGTGATGGGTATCAGTTACCGGCCAGCCAGTTACCGCCTGTGCTGACGTCCGCCAAGGTACCTGCCCCGGTTAAGGGAGGGTTTCTGAAAAAATGAGCGAAATGAATATCACTGAGCCTGTACCCGCCAGAGGGAAGATGATCCGGTGGTCCTGGCGATTTGCTGTTATCACCGGTCTTTGCCTGACGATGGTGGCAACGGGGTTTGCATTGTCTGTGCTGGTCAACGGTGTGACTGACCTGGATACACGTCTTTCACACCTCGAGGCGCAGGACAATACCGCCAAAACCACCGCGACGTTATCCTCCCTTCAGTCGCAGATTTCGACGTTACAGGCCGGGCTTGCTGATAACCAGCAGCGTGTGACTACGTTGCAGAAAGAGATTGAAACCCGGACGGCCCCCTCGCAGGCACTGACCACTCTGCAGGCGTCTGCCGCACGGTTGCAACAGGTGCAGCAGGAGATGGAGGCTAGGCTTACCACGCTTGTTAATCAGTTGAATACCCTGAAAACAGCACCAGCTGCTGCGATCCCTGCCTCGGAAAAAACACCGACAGACGTCAAAAAGCCTCTACCTGTTAAACCCCGAACGACGGCTGCTGTTGCACGTCATGCGCCGTTTGTGCTGACCGGAGTGGAAAGACGAGGCGCGGAGTCGTGGGCGGCGGTGGCACCCCGCGGTTACCACAGCCTGTCGCAGATAGCGCTTATCGGAGAAGGGGAAACTGTCTCCGGCTGGACACTGGTTCGTGCTGGTTACAGCGAGGCGACTTTCCGTGTCAACGGGCGTCTGATCGCCCTTAAGGTGGAGTAAACCATCATGCAACTGCAACTGACCTTTTTGGCGTTGATCATGCTGAGCTCTCAGGCTCTGGCGGCCACGGATACCTCCGTAGTTGAAAATTCGCAAACCACACAGAGCCAGATGCAGGCCCTGCAGCAGAAGGCCGGAGAGTGGGGACTCAGCCCGGAGGATTACCAGCGGTATCAGCAACTGATGGATGGCCCCCGGGGTATCCAGTCCCCGGGGCTGGATCCGCTGTCGGCGCTAGGGATTGAGGCCCGCACACCGGCAGAGCGCCGTCAGTATGCGGAAAAATGGGTTAAAGAGGAATTTGCCCGTACGCAAAAAGAACTGGATTTCCAGCGGGAAATCAATGCGGCATGGCAACGGCTTTATCCGGATAGACTGCCGGTGAATCTGGGGAATGTTGCCGGTGTTTCCCGGGATACCGGGGGGCGTCTGGCGTTGTTCGTTAAGTCGAAAGACTGTCCGACCTGCGATGCGCGGCTGTCTGCAGTACTCAGTGATAATCGTCCGATTGATATTTACCTGGTCGACAGTGAGGGGAGTGATGACATGTTACGCCAGTGGGCTCGCACTCACCGTATCCCGGCGGAAAAAGTCCGTTCCCGACAGATTACGCTGAACCATGACGGTGGGCGCTGGTTGCGTTTCGGCAACGGAATGATGCCAGTGTTATTGCAACAGGGGGAGGATGGATGGCATATCGCCGCATTCTGATTGCCCTGATGCTGGCTGGAAGCGGCAATGCAACGGCAGCAGGAGGGACTGTGCCTGAGGGGTATGTTCGGGTAGCGGTAGCGCACAAGGTACCGCCGGAGGTGCTCTATTCTGTTTCGCTGGCAGAAACGGCTATGGCACCACGATCGATTGCTGCGGTGGTTAGGCAACAGGCAAATCTGCCTGATGTGGCCCGTCCCTGGCCGTGGACGATTAACGTGGCAGGTAAGGAATACCGCTACAGTAGTCGTCTAGAGGCCTGGCAGGCGCTGCAGGTATTTATGTCACGTTATTCCCTTAAACGTATTGATGTCGGTCTGGCGCAAGTGAATCTGGGCTGGAATGGGCATCACTTTACCTCGACCTGGGCAGCATTCGATCCGTACACCAACCTCAACGCTGCTGCGGCCATCCTGCGCGAGTGTTGGGAGCGTAAACCGGGTAGCTGGCTGGATGCGGCCGGTTGCTATCACCATCCGGCGGGAGGGCAAGCGGCAGTACGATACAAAACTATTGTAAAACGTCATCTTGTCCGTATCAGCGGCTCGATCCGCCAGTCTCCGCCCCCTTTATTACCGCAAACAATAGTGGCCAATGCCCCTGAGCCTGGTTTTATCTGGACTGAACCTGGGAGTGAGCCCTGATGAAAAAGCTGCTTTTAATGATATGTCTCTTCCTTCCCCTGATGGGCTATGCCGGGTTGAATGTTATCGCTGATCTGGGAGGGGAGGATGCCTCGCCTTACTTTGATGGTATTAATAAACAACCCGACCTACTGGAGGCGTCGACAGCAACCACACTGCCACCGGTTTCTGATATGGCTGCAATGTTTCCGGTCAGCACGCCGGAGATGGCGCCAGGGGTGGTGGCGGATCGTCCGTTGCAGTTGCCGGGCATAGGTGCGCTTTTCCTGATCGGTGACGACGTTCTGTCGCGATCCTGGCTGGCGGAGAACGCGCAGACGCTGACGGACCGACATGCGGTCGGCATGATTATCAGTGTTGACAGCGCGTCGGCAGTTCAGTCATTGCGCTCCTTGGCTCCTGGCGTTCCGATGGCACCGGCATCCGGCTCTGAGCTGGCCCGCCGGTTGCAGTTGCGGCATTACCCGGTTCTGATCTCAGATACCGGATTGTCCCGGCAGGTACGGCCATGATAAGTGCATTGCAATCAGGTGCAGCGCTGCTGGTCAATTCATGGCCAGTCTTGCTGTTGGCGGGTGTGTTTATCGTTGTAATGCTGTGTTTAAGCTTTCGTCAACGGGAAAAGGCCTGCGTTCGTCGTCAGGGGCGGTGTTCGTGTCGTCAGGGAGGAAGATAATGAGTGATCTCTATTTGGTTGAGGCTGATAACGGTTGTTCATTTACCGACCGGGTGAACAGGAACTTGCCCGCTTGGGCAGAACATCAGATTAAAGCCTGGGATCTTACTGCATTCCAGCAGGCTGAAGACTTTATGACACATCATTACTGGACCGATAAGGGCAGTATTAACGTGTTTCGTATTGTAGGGACGGACCACCCGCAGTATGCCGGCATGACCTGGTCTGAGCTTTTGCAGCGCGGAAAGCGAATGGATATCAACATTCCGCTGATTGAAAAAAAACCGGAGTACTATACCGATGCTTCTGTGCTGCATACCAGTATGAGCTATGTCAGTCTGGACGGTATTCACTGGTATATCAGTGCAGATGGTAATCACCGCAGTTGCCTGGCCCGTTTTTATTTTCATCTGTTGGGTCATTCCGTGACGCAGTTGCACAATGTTTCCCTGAGTCAGTACCGGGCTGATACGGTCTTTATGTCGGCCTGTCAGGATGTCTTGCGGTTGGCACCAGCACTGAGGCAGAAGGGGGTTTATCTGACCCTGACAGCCCATCGCCTGCCCGTGTCGCGGGAAGACACGCCGGGCTGGAAGCTGGATACGTTCAAAACACAGGTGTCCGTCATTCTGGATAATGTTGCCAGCGATGATGATATCCGGACATTTGAGTTACACAGTGCCACACAGGCGCAGCACTTGCTTCGCCAACTGGAAAGCGAGTTGATGCAGCCGGCGGTTGCTTCAGCCGCCCCCTGGTGGAAACGTCTGTTGCCTTTTCGTCGGGAGGGAGTATGAGTAATCGCTACGTGATTGAAGCCCTATTGCGCCCGGCCGTCGAGCTGAATACTGCCATCGTGGCCGGTGTAGCTGCATATGTTTGTGTGCAGGCCCCCTGGGCTGTGGCGCTGGCACCTTCAGTAAGCTATGTAACCGCGTCTGGTTTTGCGGTGTTATCCGTTGTGCGTGCCCGGCAAGGGATGAGAATTATTCGCTATCGCCGTAATTTGACCCGACTTCCTCGCTATGTAATGAGCGCCGGGCAGATACCGGTCAGTGGTCAGCGCCTGTTTTTGGGGCGCGGGTTTCGCTGGACACAAAAACATACCCAGCGACTGCAGGATACGCTGCGCCCGGAAGTGGCGAAGTACCTGCAGCCGGGTCGGCTATATCTGGCCGCTCGCTGGCTGGAAATGAAGACGGAGCATTCAGCGCCGGGTCTGGGAAAACTGCTGCGCACGGATTCGCCCCTGAACCCGGTTCGCCCGCTGCCGCCGGTTGGTGGTAATCCGGTGCTGCACGGCATAGAGCCGGATGAGCAGGATGTCTGGCTGGCGTTGCTGGAGCGTGTCGGGCATACCATCGTCTATGGCACCACCCGTGTGGGAAAAACACGCCTGGCGGAGCTGCTGGTTACCCAGGATATTCGTCGCGGTGAAGTCACCATTGTTTTTGATCCGAAGGGCGATGCCGATCTGATGAAGCGCGTCTGGGCTGAAGCACACCGTGCCGACAGGGGGGATGCGCTGTATATTTTCCATCTGGGCTGGCCTGAAATCTCCGCCCGCTATAACGCTGTCGGACGTTTTGGCCGGGTGTCAGAAGTGGCGTCCCGCGTGGCGGGCCAACTGTCGGGGGAGGGGAACAGCGCGGCGTTCCGTGAGTTTGCCTGGCGGTTTGTCAACATTATCGCCCGGGCCCTGGTAGCACTGGGTGAGCGTCCGGATTACACGCTGATTATGCGGTATGTGAACAATATCGCCGATCTGTATATCCGTTATGCAGAGAAGGTTATCCGTGAGCAGCTTCCCTCACTGCAGGCACAAATTCAGAATAACGAGCAGGTTCTGGGGGATGACGATGTTCCACGGAATATGCAGGGGCAGCCGGATGCGGTGCGCATATGGTCCATAGAGGTGGCGCTCAGCTCGGAAGAGGGAAAGCAGCTGTATGATCCCATTCTGGATGGTCTGCGTAGCGCAGTACGCTATGACCGTACCTATTTTGATAAAATTGTGGCCTCCCTGCTGCCTCTGCTGGAGAAACTGACAACCGGGAAAACCGCAGAGTTGCTGGCGCCGGATTATCTGGAGATGAGCGATTCACGGCCGATTTTTGACTGGGAGCAGATAATCCGCAAAAAGGCAGTGGTGTATATTGGCCTTGATGCACTCAGCGACAGTGAAGTGGCCAGCGCCGTGGGGAATTCCATGTTCGCCGATCTGGTGAGCGTGGCCGGTCATATCTACAAGCATGGTATTCATGCCGGACTGCCGGGAGAGGGTGAGAGCAAGGTTCCGGTTAACCTGCATTGTGATGAATTTAATGAGTTGATGGGTGATGAATTTATCCCGCTTATTAACAAAGGGGGCGGCGCCGGTATGCAGGTAACCGCTTATACCCAGACCTCATCGGATATTGAGGCCCGGATCGGTAATGCGGCCAAAACGGCTCAGGTCCAGGGCAACTTCAACAATCTGATTATGTTACGTGTCAGGGAGAACCGTACCGCTGAGCTCCTGACTACGCAATTGCCGCAGGTAGAGATTTACACCAAGACGCTGGTCTCTGGCCATCAGGATACCGATATCAGTGCGGGTCAGGATTTTACCTCCAGTACGCAGGATCGTGTCGGGACGGTCAAAGTACCGTTGCTAGAGCCGGCTGATGTGGTAACACTACCGAAAGGGCAGGCGTTCGCCCTGCTGGAAGGCGGGCAACTGTGGAAAATCCGTATGCCGCTGCCTGCCGACGATGCGGATGATACACTGATGCCGCAGAGCATTGCGAAAATTGCCGAGGAAATGCGCCGCAATTACCACAGTGGTGAGGCGTGGTGGAATGATGCGCCGGGCATCGTGCCTGCAGGAGGTGTGCGTGGCTGAACTTCAGCGTAATGGTCCGCCTCAGCCCCGGCCGGAGAAGCCACATGATCTGCTTTATAATGTGTTCTGGGGCTGGCCCTGGGCGCTGATCGGCATGCTGCTGGGTTCGCTGATGCTGAGCCTGCTGATTGAGTACACCGGCATTGCGTTCTTCTGGCCGGAAGCGGGTGCAGCCCACAGCGAGGCGGTGATGAATACCGAACTGGGCTGGCTGTCGACAGAATTCACCCGCAGCCTGTTGCTGTCGGAGCCTTCTGTGACTGTTTCCCGGTGGGTAACAACTGCGTATCAGTGGCTGTTTGTTGACAGTGGGTTTACTGGCTGGATAAAGCAGCATGTGCTGCAGACGGGCAGCGGTAACGAGCTGACCCGTAATCTGAGCAGCTGGAGTGGGTGGCTTGCGGGCTATCTGCATGAATATCTGACGGCGACCGTGTGGATATGCGTGATTACCCTGGTGCGGGTGACCATACTGGTTCTGTCAGTCCCACTGTTTCTGATGGTTGTACTGGTTGCGTTGGTTGAAGGACTGGGGCGCAGGGATCTGCGGCGCTATGGGGCGGGTTATGAAAGCTCGTTTGTTTATCATCATGCTAAAAAGAGGGTGAAACCAGCGATAGTGGTGCCCATAATACTGTATCTTTCCTGGCCGACGGCGGTGTACCCTAACCTGCTGTTGTTACCTGCTGCTATATTACTGGGTGTCGCCATCACGGTCACCATGGCTTCATTCAAGAAATATCTTTAGCTATCGGCGCTGGACGAAGGCGTACAAAACTTGTTTTTGTGTGCTTTCGTCAGCAGACAAGCCATGTAAAAGCTGTTACTGGCGCGTCAGTTTTCGGTATGGACGTATTATTTATCCTTTCGCAAGAAGCTAAGTAATTGGTTTAATTTGAAACCAATACCACCAATATTTGGCTCTAGAATAATAGAATCAACGATAGCTGAACCGATGCCTTTCTGTGCTTTTTTTGCAATTCTGAAATCGGAAAGATCCTTGCCCTCCTTAATATCAGAAAATACTTTTTCTATAAGGGAGATAGCATCAGATGTAGTCGGGCAGAATTTTTTTAAAGGAATGAGTATAAGTTTTAGCTCATTATTCTTTGATTCCCGATACAAACCTGTTTCACGTTTGTACCCGTGACTATTTTCCATAAAATAGTCTGGGTGAGCGTTTGTAATAAGCACTGCCGGGAGGATTTCATCACCATTTTGATTATTAATTCGGTGCCAGGAAAATACTTCATTTTCAAAATGAGCTAATTCTGTCCCCTTGATTACAACGGCTCTTGCTCTGGCAGCAATATTAGCCATTTTAAAGAAATTATCGTTTAGAGCTTGAGCAAGAGGCTCGTGCCAGCCGTACTCAAGTAGATATATGAAATAATCACGATTCTCCGTTCTGGGTATGTTGCTGAGTGAGTGTACATGTAGTCCCATTGCTGTATCTCCCTAATTCTCATAAACGCAAAAAGAGTTTATCGCTGACTCGTACTCTTGTCCTGCGCATTCTGTACGCACCTGTTAATCCTCAAGGAGGTGCGTATGAACCATCCTCATCCGGTCCGGAGCCTGAGCGCTCGTATCCCGGGCATCACCGGCCTGCTACTGTTGGCCACATTGTCCACGACGGTACAAGCGGCAGAAAAAGACGAGCTCGCTTCGGCCTTGCGCCAACTGGATCAAGTGCAAGCCTCACTTGAACGTGCCCGCGTAGCGGCGGCTCAGGCCGCTCCTGCTGAGCAGGGGCGTTTCTTTTTTGACTACCGTCAGGCTACATCCGATCTGAATACCATTCGTATCGGTATTGACCGCTATCTGGAGCCATCCCGGTCCCAACCACGGGCTTCATTTGTTAGCGGTAATTATCGTCGGGAGCGTCCCTGATGGGAATGACCTCCGCACAATCCACAGCCTTTAAAGTTGCCTCCGGCAATGTCGAGGCCAGCATTCTGCACCTGGTCTGTATCGGTGTGCTGCTGGCCTTTCTGTTTCTGTGGGCCGCATGGGCACTGTCCGATGTGTGGACCGGATGGAGTAACGAGAAAGTACGGAATGCAGCGCTGGGTCGCTTCGCTATCCGGGTCGTGCTCCTGCTGGTTGTGAGTATCTGGATGTTTGCCAGCTGAATTAACCAATTTCTGGAGAAAGATTTATGCATCACTCTGCGTCTGTTGCTACCCACCTGCGTCGTGATATTGACCACGTCATTAACCGTACTTTCACGTGGGCGTTGCTGGTCTGGCTGATCTGTAAACCCGCATTCGCTGACCTGCCAACCGTCGAAGCGCCAACATCCAATGGGGGATCTGGCCTGATGGGGCAGATCAAAGGCTATCTGCAGGATGGTGTCGTTATTGGTGGACTGGTGGTGGCAGCCATTGCGTTTATTAACGTAGCGATTGCTGCAGTACATACCTTTACCGAGGTCCGGAATGAGAAGTCCACCTGGACGAAGTTTGGCTCCATCATCGTGGTGGGAGTGGTGTTACTGGTTGCTGTCCTCTGGCTGTTGGGCAAGTCCGCCGACATTATTCTCTGAGGAGGACCCATGCAGACCATTCGCTTTTTACCTGACCGTCTGAACAGTGAACCTGTGGTATTTCGCGGGTTCACCACCCCGGAGATGGGGCTTGCTTCCCTGGCCGGTCTGGGTGTGGGTCTGCTCCTGTCTTTGCCATTTATCCCTCTTGCCGGCTGGGTCATTATCCCGACCGGTATGCTACTGGCACCGCTACTGGTTATCGGTTTCGGCGGTCGGTGGCTGAGCCGCATCAAACGCGGCAAGCCCGAAAACTATATCTGGCAGCGACTGGAGGCGTTCAAACGTCGTCACAGCCTGGGCAACCCGACTCTGATCATTGATGCCCGGGGATGGTCCCTGAAACGAACCGGGAGAGAAAAATGAGCCGTTTTCGTCATGCGGTCAAAGACCGGGATCAGCATATTCTGACACTGCGTATTGTCTGCGGTGTGCTGGCCTTTTTCCTGTTAATCACCTGTGCCGGCTGGATGTTGGCCCCAAATAAACTGACCGTCCATAACCCGCCGGATTTACGTGCCGGAAGCACCCGCCCCTGGTGGGAAGTACCGGCATCGTCGGTCTACTCCTTCGCCTTCTATATTTTCCAGCAACTTAATGCCTGGCCTAAAAATGGTGAAGTGGATTATCCGGCAAAAATTCATGCGTTGTCAGCCTATCTGACCCCCGGTTGCCAGGACTATCTGAATACCGAGGCCAGGAAAAGAAGCAACACTGGTCAGCTGACTGACCGTGTTCGTGTGGTGTATGAAATTCCCGGTCGTGGCTATCAGTCGAAGAGCGTCAGCGTTATCAGCAGAGATAACTGGGTGGTACGTCTCGACCTGGTGGCGGATGAGTATTTTCATGCTGAACCGGTAAAGCGTGCCTTGGTCCGCTATCCACTAAAAGTGGTGCGCTGGGAGGGGGATGCTGAACGCAATCCGTTTGGTCTGGCGCTGGACTGTTATGACGGTGTGCCGCAGCGTCTGGAGGCGGCACTGCCAACGGAAATTCCCGCGAAACCAGGAGTGTTTCAGTAATGAAGACCCGTAATGATATACGAACAGGGCTGATGGTGCTGTCCCTGTTGCTGTTGCCGCTGGTCTCTCTGGTCAGCGAACCGGCACAGGCCGATGAGTTTATGAAATGGGAGCGTATTCCGTTGCAAATCCCGCTGCAGGTAGGGCTGGAACGGGTGGTGTTTGTGGATAAAAATGTCCGGGTGGGTTTTCCTCCGGCACTTAACGGTAAGCTGCGCGTGCAGAGTACCGGTGGAGCCGTCTACTTGAAGGCCGATAGCACTTTTCCTCAGACTCGGGTGCAACTGCAGGATGTGGAAAGCGGTGAGGTTATTCTTCTCGATGTTACTGCTGGTGAAAAAGGCCCTTCCGAGCCAGTTCGTCTGGTCTACAGCGGTGAGGTGAATACGGTCAGCAGTACGACCGATACCCGTCGCCAGGCAGAGAACAGCGACAGCAGCATCCAGCCGGGCAGTGATGTCGGTACGCAGGCGAAGCGTAAAAAGGTATCGTACGGTGCCCCCATTCCGGTATTGCTGACCCGCTATGCCGCACAAAGCCTGTATGCGCCGCTGCGCACGGTAGAAGCCGTGCCGGGTATCCGCCCGGTGAATCCGCATCTGCCCAAACGGTTGACAACGCTGTATCCGTCTGAAGCCATAACGGCCACGCCGCTGGCCGCCTGGGGCGTGGCAAATCGCGTCGTGGTGGCCGTCCGTCTGCAAAACACCGCCAGCCTCAGGATTGTTCTGGATCCCCGTGCCCTGCAGGGACAGTTTGTGGCGGCTACGTTTCAGCACCGCTGGTTGGGGCCTGTGGGCACGCCGGAAGATACCACCACGGTCTATATTGTGACGGGTATGCGGCCGGAGAGCGCCTTCATCGCTGAGCCTTCCGTGGTGCGCAAGGCTGTTCGTACCGCGAAGAAGGAGATCAGCCATGCAGATTAAGTCCAATGCCATGGTGAAATTTATTGTTCCCGCAGTGGTGGTGGCGGGTCTGGTTGTGGGCCTGAAAAGCTGTAAGGGAGAACGGCTACCTGAGAATGCTGAGAATGCATCGGGTGATGTGACGACGGTACTGAAAAATCTCTCGCAGGATGAGCTTAAGGCGCTCGGGGTGGAGGGTGACACGCCGGAAGATACCCTGCGTATGCTGATAGGCCGGCTGAACGATGTGCGTGATCGCCAGAAAACGCTGGATAAGCAGAATACCGATCTGCTGAAAGAGAATGAGCAACTGCGTAAGCGCGGCACGAATGTATCCGGTCAGGTTGACGAGGCAGTACAGGGGTTGCGTGAAGAGTATGACAAACGTCAGCAGCAACTGCAGAACGAACAGACCAGCCTGCTGGAAAAAGTGCAGACGCTGTCTGAACAGCTGAAAACCACCGTCAGTAGTTCAGCGGGTGCAAAACAGGCTTCTGACAGCGATATTCCCCTGGGCCTCGGTCTGGATGGTCTGGGGGGCCGCACCCGTGGTATCGCCACCCGGGGCGATGACGGGCTGATGTGGGTGACGCCTGACGATCAAAAAGACGTCGATCCGCGCGATGCTGCCAGCGGTAAGGCTTCACCGCAGTTTCCCACCTCGTTTCTGGACAGCAATCCCCTGACCCGGCAGAAAGCGGCTTATGAGCAGCAGGTTAAGGGTCATACCGGTGAAAAAGGGGCTCAGGAAAACGCAGAGCCTGTCTATACCCTGCCGGAAAACTCCACCCTGGTGGGAAGCCGGGCAATGACGGCATTGCTGGGCCGTATTCCGCTCAACGGCACTGTGACCGATCCGTATCCATTCAAGGTGCTAATTGGTAAAGATAATCTCACGGCTAATGGTATTGAACTACCGGATGTGGAGGGGGCGATTGTTTCCGGCAGCGCCAGCGGAGACTGGACGCTCTCCTGCGTTCGGGGGCAGGTGAACAGCATCACCTTTGTTTTTGCTGACGGTACGGTCCGTACCGTGCCTCAACCGGAAGCCAGCGGGAAAAGCACCGGTAATGGCAATACGCAGAATAAAACCGGTACCGACGGCGGTATTGGCTGGATTTCAGATGATGATGGTATTCCGTGTATCAGCGGTACCCGCAAGTCTAACGCGTCAACGTATCTGCCCACTATCTTTGCTCTTTCTGCCGCCGGGGCCGCCGGGGAAGCATTCGGTGAAGGGCAATATACCACCCAGAACAATGTAAACGGGATTTCCTCCACGCTGACCGGCAGTGCCGGCGAAGCGGCGCTGGGGAAAGCCCTCTCCGGTGGCATGAGTGAGACAACCGACTGGGTTAAGCAGCGCTATGGACAGACATTTGACGCGATTTATGTACCACCGGGTGCGAAGCTGGCCGTACATATTACCCGCCAGCTTGCCATTGACTATGAAGATAACGGTCGCAGGGTTCGCTACGATTTCACCCTCCCGGGTGGGGTCAGCGACAACGGCGGTCTGGACTAAGGTGCCAAAATGACTCAGAACCTGAATTGTAAAATGCTGGCCGCTCTCTGCCTCGCTGTTCTCTTAGTCGGCTGTTCCACATCAAAAGAAGAGATGCTGCCGACTGGCGATCATACCATGCTTGAACTGTGGAACGGGTCGGATGGTGAAGGGGGAACCACTCGTCAGTCCGCTGCTGCAAGGGACACGTTGCGCCGCCCGTTAACTGACAATGAACAGCGGAAAGGTACACAGGACGATCGCAGCTACAGCCGCACGCAGGAGAGTGAAATTTCACAACAGTTCTCTCGTTTGCCCAATCCCGACATGGTGATGTACCTGTATTCCCATCTGGCTGGCGGCAACACACCAGTGCCTGGCTACAGCACAGTATTTCCTTTCTACAGCCAGACGCAGTATGCGATGCCTGGTGAACGTACGGAGGCGCTGTAATGTTTTCTCTTTTCGGCCGTAAAAATGAAGTGAAACCCGATGGCACGGCAGGGCAGCCAGAGGGGGAGGTCTCTCCTCTGGTTATTCACGGCCGGGAGCCACTGACGCGACCAGGCCGGATGACCCGGCAGGAAGAGGCAAAAGTGTATCACGCTAATCCGTCCATCATTGATTATCTGCCATGGGTGGAATTCCTGGATGAAGATCAGTGTCTTCTGCTTGAGGACGGTATCTCCGTCGGTGCCGTTTATGACGTGAAGCCAGTAGCCACGGAAGGGCGCACAAATGATCGTCTGGAGCAGATCCGCGATACGGTGGAAGATGCCCTGCAGGACAGCTTTGATGAATATGATGAGAATCCCTGGGTGGTGCAGTTCTTCTGCCAGGATGAAGATGATGCTGAAGCGTATCTGGACCACTTACGCGGCTACGTGAAACCGCATGCGCAGCGCACGGCATTTACGGAGGCTTGGCTGGGTGAAATGGCACGTCATATCCGCAGTATCTCGCGGCCGGAGGGGCTGTTTACCGATGCGTTGATCACCGGTCAGCTGTGGCGCGGCCAGCAGCGTCGCACCCGTATGGTTATTTATCGCTGGAGCGGGAAGTCCGCTTCCCGGGACCCGATGCCGCCGGTAGCGATGCTCAACCAGGCGTGTGAACGTGTGGTCAGTGCGCTGGGCGGGGCCGGTATTCGTTGTACCCGTCAGAATGGCCTGCAGGTGCACAGCTGGCTGCTGCGCCTGTTTAATCCGTCTCCGGACTGGGTGGATAAATCCACACTCTATCGTCAGGCGGCGTATGCCGATCCGCGCGACTTCCCGGCGGGCGTGGCACCAGTCAGCAATGATTTTGCTGAAACGCTGTGGTTTACGCCACCCGTTTCGGATCCGGAGAACGGCGTATGGTGGATAGATAATAAACTACATTGTGCTCTGCCGGTTGAGAGACTGCGTACCCCGCCGGAGCCAGGTACCATCACCGGTGAACAGGCCCGCGGTGAGAAAAAAATCAACGCACTGATGGATATGTTTCCAGAAGGGACACTGCTGTGCATGACGATTGTTGTGCAGCCGCAGGACAGGCTGGAAGAACAGTTCAACCGCCTGTCGAAAAATGCCGTCGGGGAGAATACCGAATCCGGCCGTGTCCGTCAGGATGTGAAAACGGTGAAAGAGTATCTGGGAAACCGGCATAAGCTGTATCGTGCCGGGATCACCTTCCTTCTGCGCGGTGATGATATGGATAATCTTAAGCGCAAACGTCTTGATTTGACCACCGTATTGCTTGGGGCCGGCCTGCAGCCGGTTCGATCGGAATTTGAGGTGGGGCCGCTGAATACCTGGCTGCGGGCGCTGCCAATGTGCTTTAACCCGAACAGCGATAAAAAACATTGGTACACCCGCCTGACCTGGGTACAGCACCTGGCAGGGTTGCTACCGGTTACCGGGCGGGAAACCGGTACCGGCAACCCGGGTTTCAGCTTTTTTAACCGCGGCGGTGATATTCTGACGTTTGATCCACTGAACAAGTATGACCGTACCCAGAATGCGCATCTGTTGTTGTTCGGACCGACGGGGGCAGGTAAATCAGCCACGCTGTGTTATGCCTTTTCTCAACTGATGGCGGTTCACCGGCCACGTCTGTTTATCGCTGAAGCTGGGAACAGTTTTGGCCTGCAGGCTGATTATTTTGAAAGCCTTGGACTTTCTGTCAACAAGATAAGCGTCAAACCGGGTAGTGGGGTCAGCCTGCCGCCGTTTGCCGACGCGCATAAACTGGTCGAAGAAGGGCTGGCAGCACATGCCGTTGATGAGAGCGATCTCCCCGATATCGATGCCGACAGTGACGGAGAGGGTGAAGACGAGGATAAGCGGGATATTCTCGGTGAGATGGAGATTTCAGCCCGCATGATGATAACGGGCGGCGATCCGAAAGAAGAAGCCGAAATGAAGCGTGCCGACCGGGCTATGATCCGTGAAGCGCTGCTGATGGCCGCGCATGCAACATATAAAGAAGGGAGGCAGATGCTGCCTTCTGACCTGCAGAAAGCGTTATACAGCATTGCCGGTGATGACAGCGATGAGGGGCAGAATGTCCGTAATGCCCAGCGTAAGGCGAAAGCCGCAGAGATGGCGGAGGCGCTGGGGATGTTCACTCAGGAAGGCAGCTTTGAGGCGGAGCTGTTCAACCGCGAGGGGGAATTGTGGCCTGAAGCGGATGTGACCCTGGTGGATCTCGGTCATCTGGCGCGTGAGGGTTATGAAGCGCAGATGGCGCTGACCATGGTGTCAATGACCAACATGATTAACAATATTGCAGAGCGGGATCAGTATCTCGGCCGCGATATAGTCTTCGCGGTGGATGAGGCGCATATTGTGACGGTTAATCCACTGCTGTCGCCGTATATGACCAAAGTGGTCAAAATGTGGCGAAAGTTAGGGGCCTGGCTGTGGCTGGCCACGCAGAACCTGAAGGACTTCCCGGATATTGCGGAGAAAATGCTGAACATGGCGGAGTGGTGGATTTGCCTCACCATGCCACCGGAAGAGGTGAAAGACATCAGCCGGTTCCGTGCACTCACGCCTGAACAGGAAGCCGTGCTGCTTTCCGCCCGTAAGCTGTCAGGTTGCTATACAGAAGGGGTGGTGCTGGCCAAACGTATTGAGGCGCTGTTCCGTGCTGTTCCCCCCAGTCTGTATCTTGCGCTGGGCATGACGGAGAAAGAGGAAAAGGCGGAACGCCGGGCGCTGATGCGTGAGCATCACTGTAGCGAACTGGACGCGGCGAAGCTGATTGCCCGTAAACTGGACCGGTTGCGCGGACTGACTGACGCACACGACGAGGAGAGCACTGCAGCATGATGACGCTGAAGTATCCGGTACCCTGTGTCTGCGGTAATGACAGCCCGGATAACACTGTTTTCACCCTGCCACCGCAGGGTGAACCCGGGATGTCTGTGGTGACGCAGGCTAATCTGCAACGTCTGAGCGAACACATCCGACAGCGACTGAATGGCCCGGTGACTGTTACCTGTCACCCTCACCGGGTAGGGCTGAGCAGCTGTGTGGCGGTTACGGTGGAGGGCAGACTCCGCAGAGCGGTTAATATTCTTATCACCGTTAGTGGGCAGGGAAGCTGGCCAGCAGAGGAAGAGTATGAACATCCCCGCTGGTATATTACCGTGACGGATGCGGCCGATATGGTTTACTTGGTCCTTTGGCTCAATAACGGAGTGTGTCAAGAGCTGTGATTCATGAGGTCTGTGTTTCCCGTTCCTGGTTTAGCGA
>NZ_AFJI01000036.1 GCF_000264785.1 Edwardsiella ictaluri ATCC 33202
TCTGCTGCCCGCCAGCCTAGCACAAACCGGGGCAATATCTATTCTGGCATGGATCGTTACCGCGATTGGCGCCATGTGTATTGCCTACACCTTCGCGAAGTGCGGTGCGTTCTGTAAGCGTTCTGGCGGTATGTCGGCATACTCTGAAGAGGCCCATGGGAAGTCATCTTTCTTTATTGCCTCCTACACCTACTATGTCTGTCTTGTAATCAGTTGCGTTGCCATTGCAGTATCTGCCGCAGGCTATTTAGTGCCCTTTATTCCATGGGTAAAAACAACGCCCATACACACCTTCTTTACCGTTGTAGCAATCCTGATCCTGACTATGATTGCCAATTTTAAAGGTGCCAGAATCACCGGACGTATCTCCAGCTTCACCGTTTGGGGGATCATTATTCCGGTTGCTGGCCTGTCTATTATTGGTTGGTTCTGGTTCGATCCGCAGATTTTTTCCGCCGCGTGGAACCCACATCACATTGGTACCTCAAAAGCTATCTCCTCCGGTATTTCTCTTACCCTATGGGCTTTCCTCGGTATTGAGTCTGCTGGCGCCAACTCTGATGCGGTGGAAAATCCCGAGCGAAATGTTCCGCTAGCCTGTCTGTTCGGTACTGGTTTTGCAGCAATCGTCTATATTGCCTCAACCTCCGTAATTCAGGGTATTGTTCCTAACTCGCAATTGCTTGCCTCCGATGCACCGTTTGGCCTGGTTTTCACCGTGATGTTCAACCCAGTGGTGGGTAAAGTGATCACCGCCCTGGCCGTGATCGCCTGTATCGGTTCGCTCCTGGGCTGGCAGTTCACCAATGCTCAGGTATCAAAGTCTGCCGCTGAAATGCATTTGTTCCCCAATATTTTTGCCAAGATAAGCAAAGACGACGCGCCAATAGCCGGTATGCTGATTATGTTGGCCGTTGAACTGGTATTGGCCTGCATGACTATCTCGCCGAACCTGCTCAAGCAGTTCGATATGCTACTGAACCTGGCCGTCTTCATTAACATGGTCCCTTATGTATTATCTATGACGGGTCTACAGGTCATGCTGCGTAAAAATCACGTCACCCAATCCCAATATTATCTGGCCTCCATCGTAGGTACCGTTGCCGTGGTATATAGCATTTATGGTATCTATGCCTGTGGCGATCAGGCAGTCTTCGGTGGCTGTATCATTACCATGTTCGGCTACATCTTCTATGGTTTCATCGCTGGCCGGGATGTTGAGATGCACCGCACTGTCTGACGTTTTCAGAGGTAGCGCAAAAATATTGCACCTTGCGATATTTTTGCGCTATTGGTGACTCATCATTTCAAATGATATCCAGGCACACGTGCTCGCCAACAAGTAACCGGGGGCTCGTACTGAAAAGAGCCCAAATTGGCAAGCTACCGTACCCCATGCCTGCAGCTTCTCGCGCCACAACCGATTGAAATAACTGGCGCCCAATCTTATTCCGAGACAACTACGGCGTTGAACCCTGTCCCGTGACACGATAAGTAAACACCGACGCCGAAGGGCACCGCAGACAGTTACGGTGCACAACCTTAATCTACTCCCCACTCGATAGGTAAATATGATGACGAAGACGGTTATCCAACATGTTCTATCCCGGCTGTATGCGTTAGGGATCAGTGATATCTTCGGCGTTCCTGGCGACTATGCTTTCCCTATTGGAGATGCTGTCTGTGCCGACACACGGCTGCGCTGGATTGGCAATTGTAATGAGCTGAATGCAGCCTATGCGGCTGACGGTTACGCCCGCCTGCGGGGGATGTCGGCATTGATCACCACGTTCGGCGTTGGCGAACTCAGCGCACTCTGTGGTATTGCAGGCGCTAATGCCGAGTCGCTTCCTCTGTTTCATCTCGTTGGGATGCCGGCCAGCGGAGTACAGGCAGAGGGTAAGCAGGTACACCACACGCTGGGCGATGGGGATTTCACCCATTTTTATCAGGCCAGCACCTCACTGGTCTGCGCCCGGGCCATTCTGACCCCCGACAACTGTATATCTGAAACCGAACGCCTGATTACTGCCGCCCTACGTTACCGCAAACCAGTCTATATCGGCATCCCCAGCGACTACGCCGTAATGCCGGTGATCCTCCCGCCCCCCCCTCTCTTCGACACAGATACATAGCGATCCACAGACGCTTAGCGAAGTAAGTGACATCATCGCCGAACGGCTCAACAATAGCCGTCAGGCCTGTGCATTACCGGGGATCTACCTGCAACGACATGACGCCCGGCGCGAAGCCTTAGCGTTGATTGAGGCATCGGGACTCTGCTTTGCTACCATGATTATGGATAAAAGCGTACTGGATGAGTCACATCCTAACTATATCGGAATGTATAACGGCCATCTGCTCAACCCCAACGTCCGTGAGTTTGTCGAGAGCTGCGATTGTGTACTCAAGATGGGTACCCTCATGTCTGACTTCAATACCGGTGCTTTTACTGCCCGGCTAAACCACCAGCATTGTATTACCGTACTGCCGGAGTCTGTGCTGATTGGGACCTCCGAATACCACCACGTTTTAATGAAGGACGTATTAGAGGCCGTCACGCAAAAAGTACGCAGAAAGGCCCGCCCGGATTTAGCGCCGAAACCTCAGCCACTGGCCCCTGTCAGCGCCAGTGGCGCGATTACCGCCCCCTATCTCTACGCACGCTGGCAGCAGATGCTCAAACCCCATGATATTTTGGTCGCAGAAACCGGCACGTGCTCTATGGGGTTAAGCTTTGTCCTGATGCCAGAGGGTGCCACGTTCCATAATCAGACCCTGTGGGGAGCAATAGGCTGGGCCACTCCGGCAGCACTGGGTGCCGCTGCTGCCGCTGCGACACAGCGAACCATCCTCATCAGCGGTGAGGGCTCACATCAGTTGACGGTGCAGGAAATTAGCCAGTTCGCTCGACTTGAACTTAAGCCACTGATTTTTATTTTGAATAACAATGGATATTTGATTGAGCGCCTACTGTGTAAAGACGGGGATATCTCTTACAACGATCTCGCGCAGTGGCAATACCATCAGTTGCCGGAGGCGATGGGCTGTAAAGGCTGGTTCAGCGCCCGTGTCGCCACCTGTGAAGCGCTGGATGCCGCCATTCGCCAGGCTGAAAAATGCGATTGTGGAGCCTATATTGAGGTCATAACCGGGAAATACGACGCCTCTCCCCTGGCGGAAAAAATGCACCAGTCAATGGGGTCACTGTACCAGGCAGACTAACGGCAACAGATAAGGCCTGCACTCCCCAAAGGGCGGTACAGTCCTTATCCATATAGCTATCAGGCCAATGCACTGGCTATCAAATACAACACGAGAGCCAGTGCAACACCGCCACCCAGCAAAAAAAACACGATAACCAGCCAGATATTTACCCGCGGGCATTTCTTATGTAATGCCCGCTTTAACTGCCACATACTTTGCTCCTTATCCCGCTGACGCTTCGCCATCGCTCCGTGACGGCACTTCGACACCGGGTATCAATACTGTAATATCTCTTATAATCATACTGGTAATCACGCCATATTGCCGCCATCCGATTCCGGGACTTTCGCCAGCCAACACGCCAGTGCCACCAGCCCCTCCCGGATCGGGCCATCGACCGCCGCCGCCGTCAGCGGTGCCCGCTCCAGCGCCAGACAGGCATCCGCGGCATGGCGCATTCCCAGGCTGGCACAGCTGCCCTTCAGGCGGTGAGCAAGCCCCTTCACCTGTTCACCATCTCCCGCGGTGCGGGCTACGGCAATCTCAGCCAGCAGCGGTAGCGAATGCTGACGAAACAGCGTCAGCCACTCCGTCAGACGTGGGTGGCCAAAGGCCGCCAAATCCTCCGCCAGCTGTCCGTCATCCAGCGGCGTTGCGATCTGCTGCGCCACGCGGGACGGCTGCGCCGCGCTCCGCTCACCGTCGGTTAGCGCATGGGCAATCAGGCGGCACAGCTCTGCCCGTGGCACCGGCTTTTGGATCATGCCGCAAAACAGTGGACGGATCCGACGGTGCTGAGCCTCATCCAGCACATGCGCGCTAAAACCGATGCGCTTCAGCTGCGGGTAGGCCTCTGCCATCTGGCGCGCCAGCGTAGGACCGTCGCTGTCCGGCAGGTCAAAATCCACCAGCGCTGCATCGAACGCCGTATCCCGCGCCAGCAGGGTCAGCGCCTCCGCGGCATTGCCGACGATATGAACCTGAACGCCTGCGCTCTGCAGCATCTCTGCGCTGATACGCTGGCTAAGCGGATTATCCTCGATCAGCAGCAGACGGCGTCCGACCAGTGACCATGCCTGCGCAGACGCCTCCTGCGGCGGCGGCACTGCCCGCCGCAGCGGCAAACGCAGGCAGAAGCGGCTCCCCTTCCCCGGGGTGCTGCTCACCTCCAGCGTTCCCACCATGGCCTGCGCCAGACCGCGGCAGATGGCCAACCCCAACCCCGTGCCGCCGCGTCGGGCACTCAGCTGCACAAATGGCTGAAATATGGCTGTCTGCTGCGCCGGATCGATACCGCAACCGCTGTCCTGAACCGCTATCCACCAGTGCGTCTCATCACAGCCGCAGCTCACACGAATCACCCCTCGCTCGGTAAAACGCAGAGCGTTATTCAGCAGGTTCATGACGATCTGGCGGATCCGGCACGGATCGCCCTGTAGCCACGTTGGTAACACATCGGCGTAGTCATGATCCAGGCGCAGTAGCCGCTGTTGCAGTCTCCCCTCCGCCAGACGCAGCGCACTATCCAGAAGCTGGCGCGGTGCAAATGGCTCATCGTTCAACGCCACACTATGGCTGCCGGCTTCGATAGCCGAATAGTCCAACACATCATTCAACACCGCCAGCAGCGACTCACCGGAGTCGTTGATCGCCTGCACATAGTCCCGACAACGTGGGGAGAGCTGCTGCCCGGCCAGCAGCTGGGCGGTGCCCAGAATACCGTGCAGCGGCGTGCGGATCTCGTGGCTCATTGCCGCCAAAAACGCCGACTTTGCCCGATCGGCGTTCTCCGCCTCCGCACGGGCCTGACGATGCTCAACCACCAGCGCCTGTAGCTCGGCGGTACGCATCTGTACCAGATCGGCCAGATGCTGACGCTGGTGACACAGGGCGCGTACGCTGGTACGGAACGCCTCCATAAGACGTCCGATGGTATCCAGCTCGCGCACCCCGGCGCGATCGGGAAAGGGGGAGTCGAAGTCACCGTCCAGCAGGCGCTGCAGCGCGGCCGTCTGATGGGCCAACGGCTGAGAGAGCGAGCGGTAAACCACGCGCCACAGGATCAGACACAACGCCAGCAGTCCGGCCCCCCCCAGCAGCATCAACCAGGTCAGCCCCAGACGGCGCGCCTGCTGCAGGTGCCCTAGTGCGGTGGCATTACGCAGCTCAATGTCGCTCACCTGGCGGCTTATCTCCGCGCTAAAGCGGGTAAAGAGATCCAGATTGTTCTGTGACAGCACCTGTAGCCTGGCGTAAATATCATTATCCTGGCGGTACAGATCGACCAGCGTACGGTACTGCGCAACCTGCCCCAACGCCCGGGCTATCTGGGCGCGAATACGCGGATCCTCAACCCGCTGCTGGCGGCGCTGCAGGATGCGCAGCGCCTGCGACAGGCGCTCCTCCTGTTCGCTCAACGCCTGACGGCCGCGGCCGCTCTCCAGCGCCATGACCATCTGCTGAACCCGCAGCGCGCTCAGGCGTAGCTCGCTCATCTGATTCAGGTATTCCAGATCGATGTCGATTAGCCTGTCCAGCGCCTGCTCCGCCGCCGCCGCCCGCTGCTGCTCAATCAGATCATAGATACCCGCCTGGGTCGCGCCGGCGGCCGTCGCCGCGTTGCTGGCCTGTCCTTTGGCCAACTCGGCAATCTGCTCTGCTGCTGCCGCCACCTGTGCGCTGAGCGCCCGCGCACGCAAACGCAGCTGCAGGCGCTGTCCCACCAGCGTCCCCTGCTCTCCCAGCGAGCGGGTGATCTCCGTCTCCTGCCGGGCGATGGTATCGATATCGAATCCCTGGCGACGCAGCTCATCCAGCAGGCGGCTGATCTTCAGGCTCTGGGCCGTCAGCATCCGTCCCTGGGCCAGCCACTCTCGTTCGCTGTCCGCACTGCTCAGGCTCTGAGCCGAAAACAGCTCATAGGCACCGGCCTCGCTCAGCTGGCGCGCCATATTCATCGTCGGCAGCAGGGCCTGCGTATTGGCCTGTTCCACCCGGCCAACGTAGTGCAGGCTAAACCAGCCCACCAGCACGCTGCCCAGGGTTAACGCCGCCATCAACACAAAGGCCAGCCACAACCGGCGAGTCAGAGAAGGCCTCCCCATAGCGCTCCCGCATCGTAAAAACGTTGAGTTAATCCATGATAAGGTTCTAGCATAAAGGCTTACCCACCACGAGGCTATTATGTCCCGACGGCGCACCCTGTTCCTCTGTCTGCTTTGGCTCTCCACCGCGACGGCGCACGCCGATGCCCCGCTGCTGCGCTGGCAGTCGGATCGTCAGTCCGTTCAGCTGCGCCAACCCCCGCTGCACGCGGGTAAGCGCTGGAAGCTGTGCGCCCTCTATCCCAGCCTGAAGGATGCCTACTGGCTCTCGATCAACGATGGGATGATCCGGGCCGCCGACCGGCTGGGCGTGACGCTGAAGGTATTCGACGCCGGCGGCTATCGTCAGCAGGCGACCCAGCGCGAGCAGATGGCCCTGTGCCGCGACTGGGGGGCCGACGCCATACTGATCGGCAGCAGCACGGCCCGCTTCCCGGCGCTGGCGACGCTGGCCGCGGGGATCCCGCTGATCGGGGTCGTCAACGCCCTGCACGATCCCAATATCCGCACCCGGATCGGCGTTCCCTGGTTCCAGATGGGCTATCAGCCGGGACACTACCTGGCGCAGCACCTCGGCCAGCGCCCACTCAAGGTTTTGCTGATGCCCGGCCCGCGCGACGCCGGTGGCAGCCGGGAGATGAGCGATGGCTTTAAGGCGGCGCTGGGCGGAAGCCGCCTGCAGATCGTGGAGGTCGCCTACGGCGACAATGACATCGAGGTGCAGCGCAATCTGCTGCAGGACATGCTGGAGCGCCATCCGGATATCGACGTGGTGGCCGGTACCGCCATCGCCGCCGAAGTCGCCATGGGCGAAGGGCGCAACCGCGCCACGCCGCTGACCATCGTCTCATTCTATCTCTCGCACCAGGTTTACCGTGGTCTGAAGCGCGGCCGCATTCTGGCCGCCGCCAGCGACCAGATGGTGTGGCAGGGCGAACTGGCCGTCGAACAGGCCCTGCGCTCGCTGCAGGGAGAGCGCGTGCCGGACAACATCAGCCCACCGATCTTGGTGCTCACCCAGCGCAACGTCAGCAGCGCGCAGGTTCGCCGCTCGCTCTCCCCCCTGGGCTTTCGCCCGGTCTACCTCTACCAGCCCGCGCTGAAGGCAGGGTAAGACGCGGTCAGGCGACCTCGGCCGCCAGAAAATAGCCCTCGCCGTGCTGGGTCACGAACAGATCGGGGCGCAGCTTGGCACGCAGGCGGCGGATTAGGACATCCACCGTGCGCACATCGGGGCTGTCGACCCGGTGCGATGAGAGCATGCGCAGCAGCCGATCTCGGCTTAAAATCGCGCCGGGATTGGTCACAAAGGCCAGCAGCATCTCATACTCGGCGCGCGTCAGGCGGATCGACTCGTCATCCAGCGTCAGCGTATGGCGCGACACGTTCAGGCAGTAGCCGGCGAACAAATAGCAGTTATCCGCCGCTGGCTGCGCCTGGCGCGCCAGATCGATGCGCCAGAGCAGGTTCTTCACCCGCACCACCAGCTCGCGCAGCTCCAGCGGCTTGGTGACATAATCATCCGCCCCCATCTCCAGGCCGACGATACGGTCGATGCGATCGCAACGGCCGGTGACCAGGATGATCCCCACCGTCGAGCGCTCACGCAGCGCGCGCGTCAGCATCAGGCCATTCTCATCGGGTAGGTTAATATCCAGCAGGATCACATCCACCGGCTGCAGCAGCATCAGCTCGCGTAGCCCGGCGCCGCTGGCGGTCACGGAGACCTGGTATCCCTCCTGGACAAAGTAATCGCGCAAACGCGCCTGGGTCACCGGTTCATCTTCAACAATCACAATGTGGTGTGTCATCGCCACGGCTCATCGTCTTCTGTTCATATCTGTTCATATTCTGACGTATCGCGTTCATGCTGACCAGTGACCCTGTTCATATTTAATCAATAAGATCGCGCATGACCCTCTCTTCCTCATCATGACAGGATATTGCGATGAAAAAACTCTGGAACAGGCTGAACCGCCCCAGTACGCGCTGGTCGGTACTGGCGCTGTTGGCGCTGGGCATCGTCATCGGCCTGGCGCTGATCGTTCTGCCGCACGTCGGCATCAAGATGACCAGCACGACCGAATTCTGCGTCAGCTGCCATAGCATGCAGCCGGTCTACCAGGAATATAAGCAGTCAGTCCACTTCAAGAATGCCTCCGGCGTACGGGCCGAATGCCACGACTGCCACATTCCCCCCGACATCCCCGGGATGGTGAAACGTAAGCTGGAAGCCAGCAACGATATTTACCAGACCTTTATCGCCCATTCGATCGATACCCCGGAGAAGTTTGAGGCCAAGCGTGCCGAACTGGCGGAGCGCGAATGGAAACGGATGAAAGAGAACAACTCGGCGACCTGCCGATCCTGCCATAACTATGATGCGATGGATCATGCCAAGCAGCATCCGGAGGCCGCCAGGCAGATGGCCATCGCCGCCAAGGATAATCAGTCCTGTATCGACTGCCATAAGGGCATTGCGCATCAGCTGCCGGATATGAGCAGTGGCTTCCGCAAGCAGTTTGCCGAGCTGCGCCAGAATGCCAGCGATGAAGGCAACACCCTGTATACCCTGGATATGAAGCCGATCTACGCCGCCAAAGGCGACAAAGAGCCGGCCGGCTCCCTGCTGCCCGCCTCCGAAATCACCGTGCAAAAGCGCGACGGAGACTGGCTGCAGGTACAGATCGAAGGCTGGACGGAGACCAATGGCCGCCAGCGCGTGCTGTCCCTGCTGCCGGGCAAACGTATCTTCGTCTCCTCTATCCGTGACCAGGTACAGCAGAACGCCAAGACGCTGGAGAAAACCACCGTCGCCGCCACCGGCGTGGAGTGGAGCAAGCTGCAGGCCACCGCCTGGGTACAAAAGGGCGATCTGGTCAATAACATCAAGCCGATCTGGGCCTACGCCGATGCGCTGTACAACGGCACCTGCAACCAGTGCCACGGCGCGCCGGAGAAGGCGCACTTTGACGCCAACGGCTGGATTGGCACCCTCAACGGCATGATCGGCTTCACCAGCCTGGACAAGCGGGAAGAGCGCACCCTGCTCAAATATCTGCAAATGAACGCCTCAGACACCGGCGGCGCCGCTCAGAAACACGAAGGGAGAGAGACTCGATGAACAAAAATGAAAGTGTCAGCGTATCGCGCCGCCGTTTTCTGTCGCAGCTGGGCGGCCTGACTGCCCTCGGCATGTTTGGCCCCTCCCTGCTGGTTGCCCGCGACGCGCGGGCAACCACGGCGACCGCCGCCTCCGCTACCCAGGAGGGGATCCTGACCGGCTCCCACTGGGGCGCCATCCGCGCCACGGTGGTGGATGGCCGCTTCGTCGCCGCCAAGCCCTTTGAGAAGGACTGCTACCCCTCCAAGATGGTGGCCGGCCTGCCGGACCATGTACACAATACGGCCCGTATCCGCTACCCGATGGTGCGCATCGACTGGATGCGCAAACGCCACCTCAGCGATACGCGCCAGCGCGGCGATAACCGCTTCGTCCGCGTGAGCTGGGACGAGGCGCTGGATCTGTTCTACCAAGAGCTGGAGCGCGTTCAGACCAGCTATGGCCCCAGTGCCCTGCTGAGCGGCAGCGGCTGGCAATCCACCGGCATGTTCCACAACGCCGCCGGCATGATGGGACGGGCACTGGCGCTGCACGGCAACTACGTCGGCACCGGCGGCGACTACTCCACCGGCGCCGCGCAAGTGATCCTGCCGCGCGTCGTCGGCTCCATGGAGGTCTATGAGCAGCAGACCTCCTGGCCGCTGGTGCTGAAAAACAGCCAGACCGTTATTCTGTGGGGCTCCGATCTGCTGAAGAACCAGCAGGCCAACTGGTGGTGCCCGGATCACGACGTCTATCAGTACTATGCCCAGCTGAAAGAGAAGGTCGCCAACGGTGAGATCCAGGTCGTCAGCATCGATACCGTGGTCTCCTCTACCCATGACTACCTGGGGCGCGACAAGGTGCAGCATATCGCCGTCAATCCCCAGACCGATGTGCCACTGCAGCTGGCGCTGGCCCATACCCTGTACAGCGAGAAGCTGTACGACGCCCACTTCCTGGACAACTACACCGTCGGTTTCGGCCAGTTCCTGCCCTATCTGCTGGGAACCCAGGACGGCCAGCCGAAGGATGCCGGGTGGGCCGCCAAACTGACCGGCATCGACGCCGAAACCATCCGTGCCCTGGCGCGCCAGATGGCCGCCGGACGGACCCAGATCATCGCCGGCTGGTGCGTACAGCGTATGCAGCACGGCGAGCAGTGGTCGTGGATGATCGTGGTGCTGGCCGCCATGCTGGGGCAAATCGGCCTGCCGGGCGGCGGCTTTGGCTTTGGCTGGCACTACAACGGTGCGGGCACCCCAAGCCGCAAAGGGGTCATCCTCAGCGGCTTCTCGGGCGCCACCAACACGCCGCCGCTGCACAACAGCAGCGACTACCGCGGCGCCAGCAGCACCATCCCCATCGCCCGCTTTATCGATGCCATGCTTGAACCGGGCAAAAAAATCGACTGGAACGGCAAACAGGTGACCCTGCCATCGCTGAAAATGTGCGTCTTTGCCGGTACCAACCCGTTCCACCGTCACCAGCAGATCAACCGCATGATCGCCGGCTGGCAGACGCTGGAGACCGTCGTCGCCATCGACAACCAGTGGACCTCCACCTGCCGCTTCGCCGACATCGTCCTGCCGGCCACCACCCAGTTTGAGCGCAACGATCTGGATCAGTACGGCAACCACTCCAACCGCGGCATTCTGGCGATGAAACAGCTGGTGCCGCCCCAGTTTGAGGCGCGTAACGACTTCGATATCTTCCGCGGGCTGTGCCAACGTTTTAACCGCGAACAGGCCTTCAGCGAAGGGCTGGACGAAATGGGCTGGATCAAACGGATCTATCAGGAGGGTGCGCGGCAGGGTAAAGGCCGTGAGATCCACCTGCCGACGTTTGACACCTTCTGGAGCGGCAGCGGCTATATCGAGTTTGGCGATCCGCAGCTGTTCGTGCGCCATCAGGCCTTCCGTGACGATCCGGATCTGGAGCCGCTGGGCACCCCGAGCGGCCTGATCGAGATCTACTCCAAGAGCATCGCCGATATGCACTACGGCGACTGCCAGGGCCACCCGATGTGGTTCGAAAAGGCCGAGCGCTCCCACGGCGGCCCCGGCTCAGCGCGCTTTCCGCTGCACTTACAGTCGGTGCACCCTGACTTCCGCCTGCACTCGCAGCTGTGCGAATCGCCGACGCTGCGGGCGCACTACAGCGTCGGCGGACGCGAGCCGGTCTTTATCAGCCCGCAGGATGCTGAGGCACGCGGGATCCGCAACGGCGATATCGTCCGGGTATTCAACGAGCGCGGTCAGGTTCTGGCCGGCGCCGTGCTCTCCGATCGCTATGTACCCGGGGTGATCCGCATCCACGAAGGCGCATGGTACGACCCGGATCGCGGCGGCGTGGCGGGGGCCCTGTGTAAATATGGCAACCCCAATGTCCTGACGCTGGATATTGGCTCTTCGCGGCTGGCCCAGGCCACCAGCGCCCATACCGCCATCGTCGAGGTAGAGAAGTACCGCGGCCCGCTGGCACCGGTCACCGCCTTCCATGGCCCGCAGGAGATGGTGGCGCAGTGTCAGTACGTACCGCTGCAGACGGAGGAGAAGCCATGAGTGCCGCCAGCCCGTTGACGGCACAGCACTACGCCTGCCTGTACGCCTGGCTGGCCGGGCTGTTCGCCCACGAGACAGACGACGCACAGCTGGCCCGTCTGCGCTCGCCCGACACGCAGGCCTGGTTCGCTCTGCTGCGCCAGCTGGCACCCCTGCGACCGGCGTTGCAGTGCCTGCAGGAGGCGCTCGTCGCGCTGGAGGCACGCCCGGACGCCCGTCTGGAGCTGGCGGCAGACTTCGCCGGTCTGTTTTTACTGTCGCAGAAGCGGGCGGCGCTGCCCTATGCCTCCTGCTATCAGGGGGAGACCCCGCGCTTTCGTCAGGCGCCCTGCGACGAGGTGCAGTCCCTGTTACAACGGGCGGGTATGCAGCTGAATGCCGACTTCCACGAACCGGAGGATCATCTGTCGATATTCCTGGAGCTGCTCAGCCACCTGAGCTTCGCCAGCGCGGAGCAGCCGGGGCAGGAAGACGTTCTGGTACCGCTGCGGCAACGCACCCTGGCGCTGCTGCTGGAGTGGCTGCCAGAATTCAACGCCCGCTGCCTGCGCTATGACACATTTGGCTTTTACGCCGCCCTGAGTCAGCTATTGCTGGCGCTGGTGCGTCTGGATGCCAACCACAGGGCAGCATGACCCCGACCGCATGGCGAAAAGCGGCTCAGGATAACGATAAGAAGAGAAAGCCTATTGCGGGCGGCATCAGCCGCCCATTTTTTTATCTGTAGAGCAGAGCTCAATCCAGACGACAGTGGCTGTCGGGGCAGATGCGCGCCAGGTGGGTATGATCGTTGATCATATCGCGCAGGTTTGCCTCTATCGTATGGGCCATCGCGTTAAGGGGCAGGTCGTTGGCCTCGATGCCAAACGGATCCTCCAGCTCCTCCGCCAAGGCATCCAGGGCGATGAAGGTATACGAGATAAACACGGATACCAGCGGCGTCATATAGTGCAGATCGGAGACCAGGGCAAAGGGCAGCAGCGCGCAGAACACATACACCGTGCGGTGAACTATCAGGCTATAGGCGAACGGGATCGGCGTATTGGAGATCCGCTCACAACCCCCCAGGATCACCGACAGCTGGTTCAGGTTGGTGTCGATGGTCTGGAAGTCAATATCGCTCAGGTAGCCGCGCTGCCGCTGCTCTCCCAGCCACTGCCCCATCAGCTGCAGCAGACGGTTGCAGGGGGAGCAGCTCCCCAACACCGCCGCCTTATCCTGCGAAGGCAGAAGACGGGTCAGCTCCATGGCCATCGGCTCATGGCGCAGATGGTGCTTCAGCGCATAGGAAAACGCGGTCAGCAGCATGGCGAAGCGGCGGTGCTCGCCGTCCGGGTGCGGCATCAGGCTGATGGCCTGGCGCATCAGAGAGCGGGTGGTGATCAGCAGCGATCCCCACAGTACCCGCGCCTCAATAAAGCGGGCATAGCTGGCGTTATTGCGAAAGCCGAGGAAGATGGCGATGGCCACCCCAAGCAGGCTGAAAGGACCCAGCGTCAGGTTGACGTTAAAGTCCTCATGCCACAGGTAGCACATCACCGCCAGGCAGGAGACCATGAAATTAAGGCTGAGACGAAAAAGGATATTCGGCAACACCGAACCGTGCCAGACGAACAGGCGCCGGAACCAGTGCTGGGGGGGTCTAACAATCATACTGAATTACTCGGAAAAACGACACCGCACACATGACTGGGGGAACTTCCCTACGACGGCCGTCCCTGTGCGGTACGGGGCGGCGGCGCGCCAGTGTACGCCTGTGCCGCGCGCAGCGGCAACAGGCAGATCCTTCCGCGGAGAACGGATGAGGGAAAAAACGCCATACTGCCTATACTCCCGGCAGAAAATACTATCGTTTCACAATTACGCGCTGGAAGTCACCGTTGCCAGAACCTTTCGCCTTCGCCTGCACTCTTTTTTTGCAGCCTGGCCGATCATGGATTATTAATAGCAAACATACCGTTAATCTATGCGACGGTGTGATACATCATTTAACGGGACAGCGGAACACCGGGTCCCCCTGTCAGGAACGCCCGTTTGGCGGGTTAGGGAGTCACCATGATTTACTTCGATCGCAACCGTCTGTTGCAGCTGGATCCGCGCTTCCTTAAGCAACAGCGCGTCTCACTGCTGATCCTGTCGCTGCTGCTGCTGCTCGGCGGTCTGTTCTGCCTGTTCCGTCCGCTTACCTCAGGTGACGCCCTGAGTGCCATGGTCGGCATTCTGCTGCTGCTCAGCGGCATAGGGCTAATTATCGGCATGATTGCCAATCGGGCCAATAACTTCTGGCCGATGATCGGTGGGATATTAATGGGCGCCGCCTATCTGGTGATGGGCTTTATCTTTATTCGCAACCCGGAGGTCGGCCTGTTCACCGTCGCAGTCCTGGTCGCCACCCTGTTTGCGCTGGGGGGGATCGCCCGCCTGATGGCCGGCGTTAAGCTCAAGGGGGCCCATGGCGGCTGGCTGCAGATCATCATCGGCCTGTTGGACCTCCTGATCGCCTGGATGCTGATAAGTGCCGGGCCACAGGGTTCCATACTGCTGGTCACCATGATCGTCGGTATCGAAATGCTGTTCAGCTCTTTCAGCCTGTTTCAGGTCGCCCAGCTGCTGAAGCAACGCTAAACGCCCTTACCCATGACCGACGGGGCGCCAGAGGGCGCCCCGCTGTGTTAAACACGCCGACTCAGTAAGCCAGCCCTATCTCCCGCAGCATCGCGCTGCGCGGGTTACCGCCGGTGCAGATGCCCGCCAGCCTGGCGTTATCCAGCGGCTTTGTCACCCGGGTAAGGGGGCGAAAGAGAGAGCTGTGGCACATTACCGCTTCAGCGTATGTAAATCCCGCCACCGCCGCCCCGGCGCGCTTTAAATGTAACCAGCTTTCCCCTATGCTATCGGCAATCTGGGAAAGACGGGCACGGCTTTTGCTTGGCCCGCAACGGGGAACCTCATCATGAAACGGACCAAACACATTAATCGCAGCGCATTTCGCAAGCGTTGGCAGATGGCGCCGCTGGCGCTGGCTGTCAGCGCGGTATTCCTGCTGGCCGGCTGTGAAAAGAGCGATGAAACGGTATCGCTGTATCAAAACGCCGATGACTGCAGCAAGGCGAATCCCTCCATGAGCGCACAGTGCAAAGCCTCTTACGACGATGCGCTGAAAGAGGCGGCAAAAACCGCACCGAAGTACGCCACGCGCGAGGATTGCATCGCCGAGTTCGGCGAAGGCCAGTGTACACAGACACCGGCACAGGCTGGCATGGCACCGACGACGGGCAATACCAACGCCGAAGCGGCTCAGAGCAGCGGCAGTTTCTGGATGCCGCTGATGGCCGGCTACATGATGGGGCGTCTGATGGGCGGCGGTTTTAACCAGCAGCCGCTGTTTACCCCGCGCGGTGCTGCCAGCCCAGCCAACGGCCAGTTTGTCGACGCCAGCGGCAAGAGCTATGGCCCGGCCACCGCAGGCGGGCGTACCATGAACGTGCCTAAAACAGCGATGGCGCCCAAGCCGGCGACCACCACCACGGTCACCCGCGGCGGCTTTGGCGAAACGGTCGCCAAGCAGAGCAGCCTGCAGCGCAGCAGCGCTTCCGGCACGGGCACCAGTTCACGCAGCATGGGTGGCTAAACCATGAAACGTATTGCCATCAGCGAGCGCCCGGACTGGCGCGCCAAAGCCAGCGAGTTCGGCTTCCAGTTCCATACCATGCACGGCGAGCCCTACTGGTGTGAGGATGCCTACTATCAGTTTTCCATGGCACAGGTAGAAGCCCTGGAGGAGACCACTGCCGAGCTACACCAAATGTGTCTGCAGGCGGTCGAGAAGGTCGTCGACAGCGAAGCGCTGCTGAGCCGCTTCCAGATCCCCAAACACACCTGGGACTTTGTCCGCGCCTCCTGGCGCTCCGGCCAGCCATCGCTCTATTCACGCCTCGATCTGGCCTACGACGGCCAGGGGCCGGCCAAGCTGTTGGAGAATAACGCCGATACGCCAACCTCGCTGTATGAGTCCGCGTTTTTCCAGTGGATTTGGCTGGAAGATCAGGTGCGGGCCGGTAAGCTGCCCGCGGTAGCGGATCAGTTCAACAGCCTGCAGGAACAGCTGATCGCCCGCTTCGCCGAGCTGAAAACCAACCACGGCTTCCAGCTGCTGCACATGGCCTGCTGCCAGGACAGCGACGAGGATCGCGGTACGGTACAGTACCTGCAGGACTGCGCCGCAGAGGCTGGGCTGGCCACGGAGTTCCTGTACATGGACGAGATAGGCCTGGGCGAGAAGGGGCAGTTTACCGATCCCCAGGATCAGGTGATCAGCAACCTGTTCAAGCTCTATCCCTGGGAGTTTATGCTGCGTGAGATCTTCTCCACCAAGCTGGAGGATGCCGGGGTACGCTGGCTGGAGCCGGCCTGGAAGAGCATTCTGTCCAATAAGGCCCTGCTGCCGATGCTGTGGGAGATGTTCCCCAATCACCCCAACCTGCTGCCGGCCTACTTTGCCGACGGCAGCCAGCCGCCGCTGGATCGCTATGTGGTGAAACCGCTGTTTTCCCGCGAGGGCGCCAACATCCGCATCGTCGAAAACGGTCAGGAGATCGAACGCGTTGACGGCCCCTACGGCGAAGAGGGCATGATTGTGCAGCAGTACCACCCGCTGCCCAGGTTTGGCGACAGCTACACCCTGATCGGCAGCTGGCTGGTCAACGACAGCCCGGCCGGTATTGGCCTGCGTGAGGATCGCAGCCGCATCACCCAGGATCTGTCGCGCTACTATCCGCACATCATTCTGGACTAGCACCGCGATCCGCGGCCGATAAAAAAGGCACCGCCCTAACGGGCAGTGCCTTTTTCGCGATGGCGACGTCGCGTTATCCCTGCACGCCGTGATGCTTCAGCACCACCACCTCATACTCTCCCTTACCGTTACACCGCACCCCGTGGATATCGGTTTCAAAACCCGGATAATGGGCGCCGATGTCGCACAGCAGCTGCAGGAAGTCCAGCACCGGCTTACTGGCCTCGGTGATCATCTCCCCCGGCATGATCAGTGGGACGCCCGGAGGATAAGGCAGGATCATATTGGCGCTGACCCGGCCGATCATCTGCTGCAACGGGCAGATTTCAATATTGCCGCGCACCTCCTCCTGGAAGGCGTCGTGCGGCGTCAATATCAGCGTCGGCAGCACGTCGAAGGCGCTGTACATCAGATCCGGCAGGCGAGACTCGCCGGTCAGCGTATGGATCCCCTGCGCCAGCTCCTGAATGCGCATGTTCTGATAAAACTCCGGCGCCTCCCGATACAGCGACGGCAGCACATTCTTCACCCGCAGGTTGAGATCGTACACCCGCTTAAAGTCCGTCAGGGCGCGCAGCAGGCTGAGCGCCTTGGTCTTATCGATCCCGATACTGAACAGGAACAGCAGGTTATACGGCCCGGTTTTCTCTACGATGATCCCGTGCTCATCCAGGTACTTGGACACGATCGATGCCGGGATCCCCCAGTTATCCATGGTGCCGTCGGCCTTCATCCCCGGCGTCAGCAGCGTCACCTTGATCGGATCCAGGTACATATGATCGTCATCGATATTCTTGAAGCCGTGCCAGTCATTGCGCGAATTCAACGGCCAGCAGGCCACCTCATCAATATTGTCCGGCTGCCAGACATCAAAAAACCATCCCTCCGACTCAGTACGCAGATGCTTGATCTCCTTACGGAAGCGGATCGCACGTTCGATCGAGTTGGCGATCAGCCGCTTACCCGTATTGCCCTTCATCATCGCCGCCGACATCTCGGCCGACGCCACAATGCCATAGTGGGGCGAGGTGGAGGTGTGCATCATATAGGCTTCGTTAAAGGTCTCCTCATTGATGATCCCTTTCACATGAATCATGGATGCCTGTGAGAATGCCGCCAACAGCTTATGGGTCGACTGGGTTTCATAGATCACCTTGCCCGCCACCCGCTCACCACTCATCCCCGCCTTACCCTGATAGATGGGGTGGAAGTTGGTATAGGGAACCCAGGCGGAGTCGAAGTGGATCGACTTCACGTCCAGGGTCTGCTTGATATAACCGGTGTTATAGAATAGCCCGTCATAGGTCGAGTTGGTGACGACCGCATGCACCGGCCAGCTGGCGTTCGGGGTATTACGCACCTTCTCCTCGATGGCCTCACGGGTGAACTCCTGGCGCGGGATCCCACCCAGAATGCCATAGGCATTACGCGTCGGGCGCAGGTACAGCGGCACCACGCTGCTCATCATCATCAGGTGGGTCAGCGACTTATGACAGTTACGATCGATGAGGATCGAGGCACCCGCCGGCGACGAATACATCCCGACGATCTTGTTGGCCGTCGAGGTACCGTTGGTGACGATATAGCTGCGTTCGGCGTTAAAGGTACGGGCGATATACTCTTCCGCCTCGCGGTGTGGGCCGCTGTGATCCAGCAGCGATCCCAGTTCAGTGACCGAGATCGAGATGTCGGAGCGCAGGGTATTCTCGCCGTAGAAATCATAAAACAGGGCGCCGACCGGGCTTTTCTCAAAGGCAGTTCCCCCCATGTGACCCGGGGTACAGAAAGTATATTTCTCCTCATGAACATACTTAAACAACGCCTTGGTCAGGGGCGGCATAATGGCATCGATATACTGATCGGTACTCTGGCGGATCTTCAGGGCGATGTCCTGCGCGCTGCCTAAGGTGTACTCAAAGAAACGCACGTTGAGACGCAGCTCGCTCATGCTCACGTCCAGCGTAGAGGAGGTATTGGCGAAGGCATAGATCGGCAGCATCTTGTTCAGGGCGCTGATCTCGTCACACAACGCCAGATTGTACTTGTCCCAGTCAAAAATCACCCCGCACAGACGGGCGTTGTTCTCTATCAGCTTGAGCAGGTCGCCGCGATCGCGCGGATAGACAAGGCGAAATCCCGCCCTCTCCAACTCCTGTTGCAGCTCGCGCAGCGGCTCTTCCTTAAAATACGCGCTGATGTCATTCATTATGGCAATGATATTCATGCGAACTCTCCAGACCCATTCACTGGCCTCACCGGCGGCGCAGGGCCGCCGGTAAATTAACCACGGTTGAGGTTAGTTACGCGGGGCGTTGTCTTTATCCTGTGTGGAGCCCAGCTTACGTGAGTAGAACATCAGAATGATCAGACTGACGATAAAGGTACCGGACAGCTCAATCGAGTTGGCCCCCATCAGAGCGATAAAACAGAACACACAACCGAGAATGGAAGCCAACAGGCTAAGCACATTCTTGATGTTGGCTCCATCAAAGCGGATCAGATCGATACAGGAGTAGAAGTAAGGCAGCATGGTCAACAGCACCGCGATGCCGGTCAGTTCACCGAACAGGTCAGAGGCCTTATCGCCGCTGGCGTTCATCACGGTGATCAGCACCATCAGGATGGTCATCTTGATCGCGGCCAGAAATAGCCCTTTCTTCGGCAGGCCATTCTTATCCAGCTCACCGTAGATTTTCGGGAAGTTACCGTCATGGGCCGCACGCGCACCGGCCTGACTGACCAGCATCATCCAGGAGCCCAGCGAAGTCAGACAGGCAAAGGCGGTAAAGGCGGACACCACCGGCCCGGCCCAGCTGCCCACCATGGTTGAGGCGCTGATGGCGAACGGTGCGCCGGAGGCAGCCATCTGATGGGCCGGATACATCCCGGCAATGGCCTGTGTCGCCGCAATGTAGACAATACCGGCCAGGAACGTCCCCATCATGGTTGCCAGCGGGACGTTACGCTGCGGATCCTTCACCATCCCGGTACTGACGGACGCGGACTCCACCCCGATAAACGCCCACAGGCACAGCAGGATACTCTTGATAACCGCATGATAGTCAGTACCGCCGGAGGTGTTCCAGTTCGCCATGTAGGTGGCCGGCTCAAACCAGAACCAGCCGGCAATACCGGTCCCGATAACCGGGATCAGCACCAGCACCAGCCCCAGGGTGGTCAGGCGGCTTACCCAGGCTCCCCCCAGCATGTTAACGAAGGTGAAAATCCACACGATGGCGATACAGGCGATCCCCGCCGGTACCGGGCTATTAAGTACCGGGAAGAAGGTAGATAAATAAGAGATGGCGGTAATACCGATAGCCAGGTTACCGATCCAGTTGGCGTGGTAGTACAGCACCCCGGTCTGAAACCCGAAGGCGGCACCGACCTCACCGGCGTAGGCAACCGGCCCCCCCTCCTGGGGATTTTTGGTGGCCAGGCGGGCGTACACATAGGCCAAAGAAACGGCACCCACCAGCGCGATCAGCCAGCCCCATACGGCAATTGACCCCAGGCTTGCCAGATTGGCGGGCAGCAGCGCGATACCGCTGCCCATCATGTTGCCGGCAACCACCCCGGTACAGGCGATAAGCCCGATTTTTTTTACAGAAGCCATCGTCTGCGCTCCCCTGTAATGATGACTGGCCATAACGCAGGCCCACTGGAGCGCATGTCAGTAAACGGATAGGCTCCGCAGATAATTATAGAAAAGGAAGTGTTCTTTTCCCGGAATAAACAATATTTTTACAAACATTTTTTTCTTTAGATTCAAATCATTGCATGTGAATATTCCTGTACAAAATCACTGGGAATAAATACACAATATAATCATCAAGATAATTATTTCCCCTCCCGCCGCGCGGCCGGTGACACATCCTTTTTCCCGTCAATGCGCGCGAATTTACTGAACGATATAAATTTATTAATCAATTTTTTAACGGCGCATATCCTCCCTTGAACATCCTACCCGTCATCGCTATGCTGGCTGCCATGAACACACCACGACTCCCCATCGCCCTGCAACAGGCCGTGATGCTCACCCTGCGCCGTTGCCTTGGACAGGCCGAACAGCGCCTGAATCAAACGCTCCCGCAGCCCCAGATTGATTACTGCCAGCGCGGCACCATCGCGGGCACAGCCTGGCCACAGCAGTGGAAAATCCGGCTGAACCCGGTGCTGCTGCAGGAAAACGGGCAGACGTTTATCGACAGCGTCATCCCCCATGAGCTGGCGCATCTGCTGGTATACCGCCGCTTTGGCCGCGTTGCTCCCCACGGCAGAGAGTGGCGCTGGATGATGGCGGAGATACTGGGCGTGGCACCGCTGCGAACCCACCGTTTCAGCGTCGATTCAGTACGCGGGCGCACCTTCACCTACCGCTGCGCCTGCCAGTTGCACCAGCTGACCCTGCGACGCCATAACCGCGTTCAGCGCGGAGGATCCAGCTACCGCTGTCGCCAGTGCGGCGCAGCGCTGAGCTTCACCCCCGACGCGACGTCGGAATAATCACGCGACGCTTTCTCCACACTTTCTAAAAATTATGCACAGCGGACGCAAAAGGTTGCCTGCAGACCTTGTATTGTCTACCCTGCTGACTTTCTCATTCCAACACCGTTTTAGAATATGTTTCCCAAATCCTTCATCGCTCTCTCCGCCCTGCTGGGCTGCCTGCTGCTGCCGGTGGCCCATGCAGAACATCCCCATAACTTTTCCCAGGCCAAGACCGTTGCCGCCAAAATCAACCATGACGCCCCCGGCACCTTTTACTGCGGCTGCCGCATCGACTGGCAGGGGAAAAAAGGCACCCCCGATCTGGCCAGCTGCGGCTACCAGGTGCGCAAAAATGCCCACCGGGCCGGGCGCATCGAGTGGGAACACGTGATGCCGGCCTGGCAGTTCGGCCACCAGATGCTGTGCTGGCAGGAGGGCGGGCGGAAAAACTGCGCCAAGAATCCGGACTACGTACGTATCGAAACCGATCTGCACAACCTGCAGCCCGCCATCGGCGAGGTCAACGGCGATCGCAACAACTTCGCCTTCAGCCAGTGGCGCGGCGGCGAAGGCCAGTATGGCCAGTGCACCATGAAGGTCGATTTCAAAAACAGGCAGGCCGAGCCGCCCGAGCGTGCACGCGGCGCCATCGCACGCACCTACTTCTATATGCGCGATCGCTACCACATCCGCCTTTCCCCGCAGCAGACCCGCCTGTTTGACGTGTGGAACCGCCAGTACCCGGTCACCGCATGGGAGTGTGAGCGGGAGGCCCGCATCAATAAAGTGCAGGGGAACCCGAACCCGTATGTGCAGCAGGCCTGTGCCGCCCGTAAGGGGTAAGTCTGCTCACGGCTGGCTGCCACAGAGCCGGTGACAGGTATATAATCGCATCCAGTTCCCATCGGCGTGCCCCGCACGCCTTTTTTTACCCTGTCTGAGGATCCTGCATGCGCATTCCCCGTATTTACCACCCACAGCCCCTGAGCATTCCCGGCGAAGTCAGCCTGTGCGACGATGCCGCCAACCACGTTGGTCGGGTACTGCGCATGGGACCCGGCCAGGCCCTGCAGCTGTTCGATGGCAGTAACCGGGTCTTCGATGCCGAGATAGTCAGCGCAGATAAAAAAAACGTGCGCGTGCGCCTTGATGGCGTGCGGGAAGAGGACAGTGAATCACCGCTGCACCTGCATCTGGGCCAGGTGATGTCGCGCGGTGAAAAGATGGAGTTTACCATCCAGAAGTCGATTGAGCTGGGGGTCAGCGTGATTACGCCGCTGATCTCCGAACGCTGTGGAGTGCGTCTGGACGCCGAGCGGATGGCCAAAAAACAGCAGCAATGGCAGAAAATCGCCATCGCCGCCTGCGAGCAGTGCGGGCGCAACCGCATTCCCCAGATCCGTCCGATAATGACGCTGGAAGCATGGTGCGCCGAGCCGGATGATGGTCTGCGTCTCAACCTTCACCCGCGCGCCAGTGCCAGCATCAACACCCTGCCCCTACCGCAACACCGTATCCGCCTGCTGATAGGCCCGGAGGGCGGCCTGTCGGCAGACGAGATTGCCATGACTGCCAATCACCGCTTTACTGATATCCTATTGGGGCCGCGCGTACTGCGCACCGAGACGACGGCGCTAACCGCCATCACCGCACTTCAGGTCCGCTTCGGCGATTTGGGCTGAGGCAGAATCCATGGAGGAAGACAGGAGAATTGTATGATTAAGCTCGGTATTGTAATGGATCCCATCGCATCCATTAACATCAAGAAAGACACCAGTTTTGCCATGCTGCTGGAGGCCCAGCATCGGGACTACCAGCTGCATTACATGGAAATGTCCGATCTCTATCTGCAGCAGGGAGAGGCGCGCGCGCAGACCCGCCTGCTCAGCGTCAGCGATGACAAGACCAGCTGGTACCGCTTCGACGGCGAACAGGATATTGCCCTGGCCGATCTCGACGTGATCCTGATGCGTAAGGACCCGCCGTTCGACACCGAGTTTATCTACGCCACCTACATTCTGGAGCGCGCGGAGGCCCGCGGTACGCTGATCGTCAACAAGCCGCAAAGCCTGCGCGACTGCAATGAAAAGCTGTTTACCGCCTGGTTCGCCGACCTGACGCCGGATACCCTGGTCACCCGCAGCGCCGCGCACCTGCGCGACTTTCACGCCCGCCACGGCGACATAATCCTCAAGCCACTGGACGGCATGGGTGGCGCCTCCATCTTCCGCATCCAGCAGGATGATCCCAACCTGTCAGTGATCATCGAAACCCTCACCGAGCACGGTAAACGCTTCTGTATGGCGCAGAACTACCTGCCAGCGATCGTCGACGGCGACAAGCGCGTTCTGGTGGTCGACGGCGAACCGGTACCCTACTGCCTGGCCCGCATTCCCAAAAGCGGCGAAACCCGCGGCAACCTGGCGGCCGGCGGCCGCGGCGAGGCGCGCCCCCTGAGCGAGAGCGACTGGGCCATCGCACGTAAGGTCGCCCCAATGCTCAAAGAGAAGGGGCTGATCTTCGTCGGCCTCGATATCATTGGCGACCGTCTGACCGAGATCAACGTCACCAGCCCGACCTGTGCCCGCGAGATCGAGGCCGCCTTTCCGGTCTCCATCACCGGCATGCTGATGGACGCCATCGAGGCGCGTCTGGCTGCCCGCTGATCCCCACGGCATCCGCCGACCGGCGGGGCCGCGCATCCGCGAGCCCCGCATTATCATCCCCCCGCTTTTCCGGCACACCGTCGCCTCTTGCATCACCGGCACCGCTACCACCAGGGCGAACCGACGGCCAAGACATACGCAACGTCGCATAGCCGCCGCATCCCCCGTGACTTGAGCGGGAAAAATTCGCATACTGATACCTACAAAAACAGCGAGTTGAAAATATCACCATGAAACTAGTGCACCATTTTCTGATTGCTATGCCCGCCATGCAGGACAGTCGCTTTAAACGCACCGTCATCTATGTGTGCGAACACAATGAGGATGGCGCCATGGGCATGATCATCAATAAACCCCTGGAGCAGCTCACGCTGTCCAGCCTGCTGGAAAAGCTCGACATTACCCCCTCCCCGCGCGACGCCACTATCCGCCTGGACAAGCCGGTGCTGGCCGGCGGTCCGCTGGCGGAGGATCGCGGTTTTGTCCTGCACAGCCCGACGGATACCTTTGGCTCCAGCGCCGACATTGGCCCGGGCTGTATGCTTACCACCTCGCGCGATGTGCTGGAGACCCTGGGCACCGACCGCCAACCGCAGGAGATTCTGGTTACCCTGGGCTACTGCAGCTGGAGCAAAGGGCAGCTGGAGCAAGAACTGCTGGACAATACCTGGCTCACGGTAGAGGCCGACAGTCAGATCCTATTTCACACCCCGCTGGCCGAGCGCTGGATTGGCGCGGCGAAAAAGCTGGGGGTCGATATCCGTAATATGCCTTGTAACGCAGGACACGCCTGATGAATCCCCGTACTATTCTCGCCTTCGACTTCGGCACCCGCAGCATCGGCTGCGCCATCGGGCAGGAGCTGACCGGCAGCGCCCGCCCGTTGCAATCCTTCAAGGCCAACGACGGCGTCCCCGACTGGCAGCAGATAGAGAAAGTACTGCGTGAATGGCAGCCGGATCTGGTGGTGGTCGGCCTGCCGCTGAACATGGACGGCAGCGAACAGCCCCTGACCCAACAGGCCCGCAAGTTTGCCAACCGCCTGCATGGCCGCTTTGGGGTACAGATAGCGCTGCAGGATGAGCGTCTGAGCACAGTGGAGGCCCGTGCCCACCTGTTTGCCGGCGGCGGCTATCGCGCGCTGGAGAAAGGCCGCGTCGACGCCGCCTCTGCCGCCCTGATTTTGGAGAGCTGGTTCGAAAATCAGTACCGCTGAGCCGGGCGGCCCCGCGCTGCCGCCGGAGGTGGGGATTGACTCTGCTCCGGCCGCCCCCATATCGTATTCAGCGGTACTCACCACAGCAGGTACAGTGCAATACCGTTTTGCTTTACACTACACGGCAAGGTGGCCGGTCATGCCGTGACCGGCCCGTTTTCCCACCCCAGCGGGACGAGGGTTCATGAACACCACCATCAAACACAATCTTGACGCGGTCCGTCAGCACATTGCCCGCGCGGCAGAACAGTGCGGGCGCCACCCGCGGGACATTACCCTGCTGGCCGTCAGCAAGACCAAGCCCATTGAGGACATCGATGCCGCTATCGCCGCTGGGCAGCGCGCCTTTGGCGAAAACTATGTGCAGGAGGGCGTCAGTAAAATCCAGCACTACCGCCAGCAGCCGCAGGGCGACGCGCTGGAGTGGCACTTTATCGGGCCGCTGCAGTCTAACAAAAGCCGCCCGGTGGCCGAGCATTTTGATTGGATCCACACCGTCGATCGTGTGAAAATTGCCCAGCGGTTAAACGAACAGCGTCCGGCGCAGCTTAAGCCGCTTAACGTATTGATTCAAGTGAATATCAGCGATGAGCAGAGCAAGTCCGGCATCACGCTGGAGCAGATCGATGCGCTGGCCGACGCCATCAGTCAGCTACCCCGCCTGCGCCTGCGCGGCCTGATGGCCATTCCGGCGCCGGAGGACGATCCGGCCCGCCAGCTAGCGGTCTGTACCCGCATGGCGCAGGCGCTGTCTGCCCTGCAGCGGCGCTATCCCCAGCTGGATACCTTGTCGTTGGGGATGACCCATGATATGGAGGCCGCCATTACGGCCGGCAGTACCCTGGTACGCATCGGTACCGCCATTTTCGGCGCCCGCGACTACGGCACGGCCTAAGCGCGGCGCGACTACCCACGGCTGCCGCTGGCAGCGCTTTTTACTTACCCCCGGTGCCAGATCGCGGGCGGGTAAGCTTTACTACCGACGGAAAAAGGGCTTTTCATGCTAACACTGACGTTTTTGGTCAAAACGCTGCTCGATCTGTATGTGATGGTGCTGCTGCTGCGCATCTGGATGCAGTGGGCGCGCAGCGATTTCTACAACCCGCTTTCGCAGTTTATCGTGAAGCTGACCCAGCCGGTGGTGGCGCCGCTGCGCCGCATTCTGCCGCCGCTGGGGCCGATCGACTCCGCCTCGCTGCTGCTGGCCTTCATCCTGATGACCGTCAAATACCCGCTGCTACTGCTGATCCAGAGCGGCTCCCTCTCCCTCAGCCCCTATAACCTGCTGTTTGGTCTGATATCGGTGGTCAAGTCCGCCGGTTATCTGGTGTTCTGGGTGATCATCATCCGTTCGATCATGAGCTGGATTAGCCAGGGGCGCAGCCCGATGGACTATGTCCTCTACCAGCTGAGCGAGCCGCTGATGGCGCCGATCCGTCGCATCATCCCGGCAATGGGCGGACTGGATTTCTCCGCCATGGTGGTGATCCTGGTACTGTACCTGCTCAACTACCTGGGCATCGATCTGTTCGGCCAGCTATGGTTCCTGCTGTGAGTGCAGTCAGTCGGGAGGGCGACGACTGGATCCTGCGGCTGTATATTCAGCCGAAGGCCAGCCGGGATCTCATCATTGGGCTGCACGGCGATGAGCTGAAGGTCGCCATCACCGCCCCGCCGGTCGATGGTCAGGCTAACGCCCACCTGCTAAAATTCATCGCCAAACAGTTTCGCGTCGCCAAAAGCCGCATCACGCTGGAAAAGGGCGAGCTGGGACGCCATAAACAGCTGCGCATCAGCCAGCCGCAGCAGATCCCCGACGCGGTAGCGGCAGCGCTCGGATAAGCGGGACGCACTCGCCCCGCACTGACACGACACAACGGCAGGCCACGACGGCCTGCCGTTGTCCCCAATAGGACCCACATCATGCAACACGTCGTACTCGCCACCGGCAACGCCGGTAAAGTCCGGGAGCTGGCCTCCCTGCTGACCGATTTTGGCCTGGATATCGTTGCCCAGAGCACACTGGGCATCGACGGCGCCGAAGAGACCGGGCTGACCTTTATCGAAAACGCCATTCTCAAGGCGCGCCACGCCGCGCGCCTCAGCGGGCTGCCGGCGATCGCCGACGACTCAGGCCTGGCAGTGGATGCCCTCGGCGGGGCGCCGGGGATCTACTCCGCCCGTTACGCCGGGGAAGATGCCAGCGATCGCACCAATATGGAGAAACTGTTGGCCGCCCTTCAGGATGTGCCCGCCGATCAGCGCCAGGCCCGCTTCCACTGCGTACTGGTCTACCTGCGCCATGCCGACGACCCAACCCCGTTGGTCTGCCACGGCGTCTGGGAGGGCGAGATCGCCGATGCACCCAGCGGCGACGGCGGCTTTGGCTATGATCCCATCTTCTTCGTCCCGGCGCAGGGCTGTACCGCAGCACAGCTGAGCCGGGAGCAAAAACGCACCATTTCCCACCGTGGCCAGGCCCTACAGCAACTGCTGGATCGGATACGTCATGCTTAAACTGCCACCGCTGAGCCTGTATATCCACATCCCATGGTGCGTACAGAAATGCCCCTACTGCGACTTTAACTCCCATGCGCAGAAGGGCGAAATACCCCAGCAGGCCTATGTCGATCATCTGCTGGCCGATCTGGATCAGGAGCTGCCACGGGTCGCCGGGCGAACCATCAGCACCCTGTTCATCGGCGGCGGAACGCCCAGCCTGCTCAGCGGCGAGGCGCTGCAGCACCTGCTGGACGGCGTACGCGCCCGCCTGCCGCTGGCCGCTGACGCCGAGATCACCATGGAGGCCAACCCGGGTACCGTCGAGGCCGAACGCTTCAGTGCCTATCAGCGCGCCGGGGTCAACCGTATCTCCATCGGGGTGCAAAGCTTCAGCGCCGATAAACTGCAGCGCCTGGGACGCATTCACGGCCCGCAGGAGGCTATCGCTGCCGCACGGCTGGCCAGAACGCTGGGGCTGCGCAGCTTTAATCTGGACTTAATGCACGGCCTGCCGCAGCAGAGCCGGGAGGAGGCGCTGGACGATCTGCGCCAGGCCATCGCCCTGAACCCACCGCACCTGTCGTGGTATCAACTCACCATCGAGCCCAACACCCTGTTCGGATCGCGCCCGCCGCGCCTGCCGGACGACGATGCGCTGTGGGAGATCTTTGAGCAGGGCGACCGCCTGCTGCGCGAGTCAGGCTACCAGCAGTATGAAACCTCCGCCTATGCCCTGCCGGGACGCCAGTGTCAGCACAACCTCAACTACTGGCGCTTTGGCGACTATCTGGGGATCGGCTGCGGTGCACACGGCAAGCTGACCTTCGCCGACGGGCGCATTGAGCGGCACGCAAAAACCCGCCACCCACGCGGCTATATGCAGGGCAACTACCTGGACCAACGGCAGCAGGTGGCCATGGCGGAGAGGCCGTTTGAGTTCTTCATGAACCGCTTCCGCCTGCTGGAGCCGGCGCCGCGCGCCGACTTCAGCGCCTATACCGGCGTGGACCAGGCCACGATTCGCCCGCAGCTGGAGGCGGCGCTGACGCAGGGCTACATCCGCGAGACCCCCAGCCACTGGCAGGTCACCCCCCACGGCAAGCTGTTCCTCAACTCGTTGCTGGAGCTGTTCCTCTAAACCCGCGCCCTCCCCGGCGCCCTCGTCACCTTCTGGGCGCGGTACTCGGCCTCAATGGGCGCGGATATACATATCCTTCGTATAGATGTAGCCCATGTTACCGGGATTAA
>NZ_AFJI01000037.1 GCF_000264785.1 Edwardsiella ictaluri ATCC 33202
TAAATCGAACTTTTTCTGAGTTGAATGCTCAGATCACGCATCTGGGAGTTTCGCTGACGGTGCGCAACTACGATAGTCAGGTTACAGAGGCTCTGGCCATGCTGTGTGTGCTGAACAAAATGACGAGGGCAGGTATGCCAGATAGCAGAAATCAACGATGGGGATGTCGTTCCGTAATCTTGTTTATTTAATAAAATCAATGTGATATTTACATAATTATTATCATGATTACATATTAGGATAATACTGGCATTCTAATAGTCAGTGTTCCATTGTGGTACGTAACACCAACGGTGGTGAAATGTTGCAAAGACGTGCCGAATTTATCCACACGCGAGGGAGTAGTATGAACATTTTCATTACCGGTGCTACCGCCGGGTTTGGTGCCGCGATCGCCCGTAAGTTTATCCGCCATGGTCATCACGTTATCGCCGCCGGGCGGCGTCTGGAACGACTGGAGGCGCTACGGGATGAGCTGGGCGATGCGCTGACGGTCGTTCAGTTGGATGTCCGCAATCGAGCCGCTATCCAGGATACGGTAGCACATCTGACATCGGCACAGCGCAATATCGATCTGTTGGTCAACAACGCTGGACTGGCTCTGGGGCTGGAGCCTGCCCATCAGGCTAATATCGATGACTGGGATACCATGATCGACACCAACGTCAAAGGCGTAGTGAACATGACTCGCGCCCTGCTGCCTGAAATGGTCACCCGCAACGCGGGTCATATTATCAATATCGGTTCAACGGCAGGTAGTTGGCCCTACGCCGGCGGCAATGTCTATGGCGCAACCAAGGCCTTTGTCCGCCAGTTCAGCCTTGGCCTGCGGGCCGATCTGCACGGAACCCGGATCCGGGTGAGTGACATTGAGCCCGGATTGGTCAGCGGTACCGAATTCTCCAGCGTCCGCTTTAAAGGTGACGAGCAGCGCGTCACCCATACCTATAAAGATGCGCATGCCCTGACCGCCGACGATATCGCCGAAGCGGTATTCTGGGTAGCGACGCTGCCCCCTCACGTCAACATCAATACGATGGAGGTGATGCCGGTCTCCCAGTCGTTCTCACCCCTGGCAGTCTATCGCGGCGAATAGGCATTCACCGGTTCCGGCTATGGCGTCATCGAGAAAATCATGGCAGATTGAATCAATGACGCTCTACGTGGTATGAAGCGTACATTTCGCTGAGGACAACACTGTGAAGATAGAGAAACGACAGCGGCTCGTCCACTTGATCCCCCTGCTACTGCTCGGCAGCATCGCTTGGCAAAGCGCTGCGCAGGCCGCCAACTGCGAGGCCGGCAGCACCTGCGTCTTTGGCTCCAGCGGTGGGCAAGACAACTCTCTGACCAAAGAACAGGCACGTGAACAGCGGGAGCAGTGGGATCAAACCCGCCCCTTGCGTAGCAAGGTCAACACCCACGTTGAGAAAGCGTTTGATAAGGCAGATCGGGCCATCGAGCAGCGAGAACGCTGTGAGCGCAGCCTGAACGTCAACGCCTACTGGGAGCCAGGTACGCGCCGCTGCCTGGATCGCCAGAGTGGTCACCCGTTAACTCCCTAGCCGACAGGTATCATATATGCATAAACCTATCCTATTGTCCGCCCTGCTCTTGACACCGTTGATCTCTTATGCCGCCGCCGCCTCCTGCGAAAGCATTCGGGATGAGATTAGCCAGAAGATCGTGGCCAACGGCGTTCCGTCAGACGCCTTTACGCTGGAGATCGTCCCCAACGATCAGGTACAGCAGGCGGGTGGTCAGGTCGTGGGTCACTGCGGTAACGACACACAGAAAATTATCTATATTCGTACCGACGGCGCCGAGCCCGGCGCCTACGCGAATCCACGCTAAGTAATTCAGGCCGCCGAAGGCGGCCTGAATTACTTCTCAACAACCTCTTCTCTCCGCTCCCGCAGCCCTATGCCCGCCGGGATCAGCCATGCTGCCAGCAGGGCAAGCCACGCCAATAGTGCCGCAGCAATAAACACCGCGTGCAACGATGCTGCAACCGGCGCCAGCAGCGCGCCGACGTCCTCCGGTGCAGTCTGGGTACGCAAAGTCATCAACTGCTGTACCGGATCGTTTATCTGCGGTAGGCGCCAGGCCAAATTCAGATTTAGCGTCGCGCCGAGAATTGCAGTGCCCAGCGCAGAGCCAAGCATTCGGGTAAATACCGTGCAGGCCGTCGCAATACCGCGCATGGAGTGCGGCGCACTGTTCTGGACGGAGACCAGGAAGGTGGTATTGGTCATTCCCATCGCCGCACCGATGATGAAGGCCGAAATACGCCCCCACCACAGGCTCCCCTGCGGAGTCTGCCACAGCAGACACAGGCTTCCCGCGATCAGCAACAGGGCGCCCAGTAGCGCCGTGGTCCGGTATGACGTATAGACCATCAGCCGACCACTGAGTGTGCTCGCGATAGGCCAGCCAATCGACATCAGAGCCAGCGTTGTGCCCGCTTCCAGAGCCGAATACCCCATGACGCCCTGCACATAGGTGGGCAAAAATGCAGCAACCCCCATCATGGCGGCCCCAACGACCAGCCCGCCGATGTTACCGGCCACCATGATGCGCTGGCGCCAGAGTACGGCCGGGAACAGGGGCTCTGCCGCGCGCAACTCCTGACGCCACAGTAAAAAACCGCTCAGCACGGCAATGGCCAGCAGCAGCAGCACCCACAGCCCCAGCCACTCGGCCTGAAGCAGTGATAGCAACAGCGCGCTGATACCAATGGCGAGCCAGGCGGTTCCAGCCAGATCCAGCGTATGGCGCCGCGGATGCCGTTGTTCGGGAAAATAGCGCCATAGCAAATACATCGCGCAGCAGCCAATGGGCAAATTGATCCAAAAGACCAGGGACCAGTGGAAATGCTGAACGATAAATGCCCCCATCAATGGCCCGACGATCGCCGATACGCCCCAGACGCTGGAGAGATATCCCTGAATACGGGGACGTTCAAGGGGACCATAAACATCGGCGATAATGGTGACAGCGATCGGCGTAATCGCCCCGGCACCGGCCCCCTGCAGCGCGCGGAACGCGATCAGCCACAACATACTGTGGGCGAAACCGCAGAGCACCGAGCCCAGAAGGAACAGCGAGGCACCAATATAAAACATCCGCTTGCGGCCATGCAGATCTGCTAACCGCCCATAGATAGGGATAGAGATCGCCTGTGTCAGCAAATAGGCGGCAAACACCCACCCCAGCAGGGAAAAGCCGCCCAAATCGGCAATGATGGTTGGCATGGCGGTAGAGACAATCGTTACCTCAATCGCAGCCATGAAGGTGGCAAGCATGCAGGCTGTCAAGACCAGTACCCGCTTCGGGCTTATCGGTGTCGTATCCGTACTCATAGGGCCTATGTCATAGAAAATCCTGCGACTATACTAACATGGAGAGATAAGACGATTCCCACTTACTTTCCTTGCCTGCACCTTTCCGCCGTCATTACCACCGGATTTCAGTCTGTACCCTATAGCTAAATTGCCGGGAAATCCCATCCTCAAAAGAAAACTGTGAGATAAACGGCTCATACCGGCCAGAGTATTGGCCGGCATTACTCTCTCTGAGAAAGCCTATGTTACCTATGCCTTCCTGCATGATCAAACCTGCTAAGATCAAGCATTATTTTTTGATGTTATACGCATTCTCACCGTGTTCGTGCTCATCCAATCCTATAATCTCGGCACAGTCATTAACGCGCAACTTCCCATTAACATTTAATAATTTCAGTATGATAACAGTCACCCCCCAAGAGTATAAGGCAACCAAGACCACCGCCATGACCTGGACACAGAAGAGATGGAACCCTGCATTGACCGCACCAACCAATCGGCTCGCAAAAACACTGATGAGAATCGCTCCGACGAGCTCCCCCATCCCATGCGCACGCCAGACCTCCAATGCATCATCGATATGAAAATAGTCTTGTACCCTCTTGGCGAAGAAGCAAACGGTAGATCCAATCAAACCGATTAATACGGCTGACCATGGTTCGACATATCCGGCCGCCGGAGTAATGGTAGCCAGCCCGACAACCGCTCCCACTAACGCAGCCGACAGACTCATTTTCTCCCCAAATTTATGACTCCAATATAACCAGCCAAGCATCGCGACTGAACCTGAGATCGTCGTATTGGTAAATGCGTAGGCAGCCAACGCATCGGCTGCGTAAGCACCACCGGCATTAA
>NZ_AFJI01000038.1 GCF_000264785.1 Edwardsiella ictaluri ATCC 33202
TCGTTAAGTCCGGGAACTCAGGCGGCCATAACCCCGTTTCCGATGGCAGCGTAATACACTTTTTCGGCTTCAGCTGGCCCCACGATAACTCCGACGAATACATCAATGATAAATCCCACATAAGCGAAGCCCTGCCGGGTGCTGTCGAAGGTGAAATCTGCCACCCACAGCTGGTGAGATTCATATCGTTAACATAAAAACGCACTCCCGATCACAATAACTAATTTTTGTTTTATCGACATCTAAAATGAAATGTTTGTTTCATGTACGGTGTCCGGGTCACAGCCACATATCAATAGCGAGAGGTGCAGGATGGAGACGGCAGCGAATTTTATTCATGGCGAGTGTGTCACCGGTTCAGGCCAGCGGGTGCAGGCGATCTTCAATCCGGCCACCGGCGAACAGATCCGTCGAGTGGTGATGAGCACGGCGCAGGAAACAGAACAGGCCATTGTCGCCGCCGACCGGGCGTTTCCCGCCTGGGCCCGCCAGTCGCCGCTAAAGCGTGCGCGGGTGATGTTTCGCTTTAAGGCGCTGCTGGAGCAGCATATGGATACGTTGGCCCGGCTGATCAGCGAAGAGCATGGCAAGGTGTACTCTGATGCGGTGGGGGAGCTGACCCGCGGTCTTGAGGTGGTTGAGTTCGTCTGTGGGATAGCGCACCTGCAAAAAGGCGAACACTCTGCCAACGTGGGCACCGGCGTCGACAGCCACTCGCTGATGCAGCCGCTGGGCGTTTGCGCCGGGATCACGCCGTTTAACTTCCCGGCAATGGTGCCGATGTGGATGTTCCCCGTCGCGCTGGCGACCGGCAACACCTTTGTGCTTAAACCGTCAGAGAAAGCCCCTTCGCTGGCGTTGGCGCTGGCGAAACTGCTGCAGGAGGCCGGATTGCCGGACGGTGTGTTCAACGTCGTGCAGGGCGATAAGGAGTCCGTTGATTGCCTGCTGACGGATCCACGCATTCAGGCCGTGAGCTTTGTCGGCTCGACGCCGGTGGCTGAATACATTTATCAGACTGCATCCGCACACGGCAAACGCTGTCAGGCGCTCGGCGGGGCAAAAAACCACTGCATCCTGATGCCGGATGCAGATATGGAGATGGCGACCAGCGCGATCATGGGCGCCGCGTACGGCGCGGCAGGCGAACGCTGCATGGCGCTCTCCGTGGTGCTGGCGGTGGGTGATCGCGTGGCCGATGAATTATGCGCGCGGCTGGAGAGCCGGATTGCCGCGCTGCGGGTCGGGTCGGGGCTCGACCAAATGCCGGAAAATGAGATGGGACCGCTGATCTCCGCTGCCCATCGCAGCAAGGTGTTGGGCTATATCGACAGCGGCGCGGCGCAGGGCGCGACGCTGCGCGTTGACGGCCGCCGCTTTCATGTCAAAGGGTATGAGCAGGGGTATTTCGTCGGCCCTACGCTATTCGATAATGTGACCGCCGACATGACTATCTACCGGGAAGAGATTTTTGGCCCGGTGCTTTCTGTGGTGCGCGTTGCAGATTACGGCAGCGCGGTGGCGCTGATTAACCGCCATGAATACGGTAACGGCGCGGCTATCTTCACCCGCGACGGCGGCTGTGCACGGCGCTTCTGCGATGAGGTTCAGGCGGGGATGGTCGGCGTCAATGTTCCGATCCCGGTTCCCATGGCGTTTCACAGCTTCGGCGGCTGGAAGCGCTCTATTTTTGGTCCGCTCAACGTTCACGGTAACGACGGTGTACGCTTCTATACCCGGATGAAGACCGTTACCGCCCGCTGGCCTGAGATGCAACAGGATACCGGCGCCGCGTTCTCCATGCCGACGCTGGGCTGACAGGAGGGGTCATGAAAACCGAACGGATGACCATGGCGCAGGCGCTGGTCAAATTCCTTAATCAACAGTATGTCTGTGTCGACGGGCAGGAGACGCCCTTTGTGGAAGGGGTAGCGACAATTTTCGGCCACGGCAATGTGCTCGGTATCGGGCAGGCGCTGGAGCAGGATGCGGGTCACCTGAAGGTTATGCAGGGCTGCAACGAGCAGGGGATGGCGCATATGGCGACCGGGTTCGCGAAGCAGCACCGCCGTCTGCGCATTTTTGCCGTTACCTCGTCGGTTGGGCCGGGGGCGGCCAACATGGTAACGGCGGCGGCTACCGCCACGGCGAACCGTATTCCGCTGCTGCTGCTGCCGGGAGATATCTACGCCAGCCGCCAGCCGGACCCGGTGCTGCAGCAAATCGAGCAGTTCCACGATCTGAGCATCAGCACCAACGATTGCTTTCGTCCGGTCTCCCGCTACTGGGATCGAATCAACCGCCCGGAGCAGCTGATGAGCGCGATGCTGAACGCCATGCGTACGCTCACCGACCCGGCGGCCACCGGCGCGGTGACGATTTGCCTACCGCAGGACGTGCAGGGGGAGGCCTGGGATTACCCGCACAGCTTCTTCGCCCGCCGCGTGCATTACATTGAACGCCGCCCGCCGGACGTGCAGCGTCTGGCGATGGCACAGGCACTGATTGCCCGCAAGCGCAGGCCGCTGGTGGTGTGCGGTGGCGGGGTTCGCTACTCGGGCGCTCACGATACATTTCGCGAGTTTGTCGAGACGCTGCAGCTGCCGTTTGCCGAAACGCAGGCCGGAAAAGGGGCGCTGGCAAGCGATCATCCGCTGAACCTCGGTGGAATTGGCGTCACCGGCGGGCTGGCGGCGAATCAGCTGGCGCCGCAGTCGGATTTGGTGATCGGTGTCGGTACACGCCTGAGCGATTTCACCACCGGTTCGAAGGCGCTGTTTTCCCACCCTGATGTCGACTTCCTGCTGCTCAACGTTGCGGAGTTCGACGCACTCAAGCTCGACGCCACGGCGCTGGTGGCCGATGCCCGCGTCGGGCTTTCGGCGTTGACGGCGGCGCTTGCCGGTTACCGAAGCCAGTGGGGCGACGCGGTTTGCCGGGCGATGGCGGCCTGGCGCAACGAGTGCTGCCGTCTGTGGACGCGGACATGGTCGCCCGGTGAGGTGCCGGAAATCGCCGGACATCTTGATGCGCTGCTGGGCGAGTATGGCGAGACGCTCAACACCCGTCTGACCCAGACGCGGGTGCTGGGGCTTATCAACCAGCATATTGAAGAGGACGCCATCGTGGTCGGTGCGGCGGGCTCTCTGCCGGGGGATCTGCAGCGTCTGTGGCAGGTGAAGACGCCCGACAGCTACCATCTGGAGTACGGCTACTCCTGCATGGGCTATGAGATTGCCGCCGCCATTGGCGCTAAGCTCGCCATGCCGCAGCAGCCGGTCTATGCCATGGTGGGCGACGGCTCGTACATGATGCTGCACTCTGAGCTGCAAACGGCAGTGCAGGAGGGAATTAAGATTAGCGTGCTGCTGTTTGATAACGCCGGGTTTGGCTGCATCAACAACCTGCAGATGGGGCATGGCATCGGCAGCTTTGGCACAGAGAGCCGTCAGCGCAATCCGCAAACCGGGCGGCTGGACGGTCCGCTGGTGAAGGTGGATTTCGCACAGAACGCCGAAAGCTACGGCTGCCGTGCATGGCGGGTACACGATGAGTCAAGTCTGCTGGCGGCGCTGGCGGCGTCCCGGCAGCATCCCGGGCCGACGCTTATCGATATCAAGGTGTTGCCAAAGACCATGACGCACGACTATGCCGCCTGGTGGCGAACCGGTGATGCGCAGGTTGCAACATCGCCCGCGGTACGTGACGCGGCGGAGCAGACACAAAACCGGGTGAAAAGCGCGCGCCAGTATTGAGTTTTCCAGCGCGACGAAATCTTTATTCCATTCTCTCTTTTCCGCGTGCCCCCACTCCCCAAAAGGGCGTGGGGGCACGCGCAGTTGCGGCCGTATCCTCTCTCTCCGACTGACGTGTGCAAAATGTTGTGATTTTGATGGCATAATTTGTCATGATTTTTGAAAAAATGTTAGCCTTGGCGCAAAAACATAATTTCCAATTTTTATTAAAATGAAATGAATGTTTTATTTGTGGGTGCGTTAGTTCACCGTATTCACCCACACCAGGAGCCGCTATGTTTAACATTGCTTTACTGGGCGCTGGCCGCATCGGTCAGGTACATGCAGCTAACATCGCCATCCACCAACAGACGACGCTATGGTCCGTCGTCGATCCCAACCATGAGTTTGCCGCGCGTCTGGCCGCGCAGTATCAGGCCCGTCAGCAGAGCCTCGACGAGGCGATGACCGACCCCGACGTACACGCGGTACTGATCGCCTCTGCAACCGATACCCATGCCGATCTGATTGCGCTGGCCGCCCGCCACGGCAAAGCCATCTTCTGCGAGAAACCGGTTCATCTGGATCTGGCGCGGGTGCGTGACTGTCTGAAGGTGGTCAAGAAGTACCACGTTCCTCTGTTTATCGGCTTTAACCGCCGTTTCGACCCGCAGTTCCGCCGCGTTAAAACCGACGCGCGGGCCGGGCGCATCGGTACACCGGAGTCGCTGGTGATTATCTCCCGCGATCCCTCGCCGCCGCCGTCGGACTATGTGCGGGTGTCCGGTGGCATGTTCCGCGATATGACCATCCACGATTTTGATATGGCGCGCTTTATCATGGGCGAAGAGCCGGTATCGGTGTACGCCCAGGGCAGCAATCTGGTTGACCCGGCTATCGGTGCCGCGGGCGATATCGATACCGCGTTGATCGTACTGAAGTACGCCTCCGGTGCGCTGGCGACCATCGTTAACAGCCGCCGCTCGGCCTATGGCTACGATCAGCGCCTTGAGCTGCACGGCTCCGAAGGGCTGCTCTGCGTGGGCAATATTCTGGAAAACCAGGTGCAGCACTATGGTCCAAACGGCGCTACCCAGGCGCTGCCTGAGCACTTTTTCCTGCAACGCTACCGATCTGCCTACGCCGCGGAGTGGGATCACTTTGTCGCCGTTCTGCGCGGTGACGCGGCGCCTGAATGCAGCGGTGATGACGGTGAGCGGGCGCTGTATCTGGCGGATAAAGCGTTGGAGTCGCTGCTCTGCCAGCGAGAGGTCTCCCTCTAAGAAGCGTAATAACTTTCCCTACACAGAGAGACATCACAATGAAAAAACTGATCTTTGCCGCCCTTATCACCGTGATATCCGGAGCGGTTCAGGCCGAGAACGAGCAGATTGTTTTCAGTACGCCAAACCTGGCGATGCCGTTTGAGGTTCACATGCAGCGCACGGCGGTCAAAGCCGCCAGGGAGATGGGGGTGAAGCTGCAGGTACTGGACGGGCTGGGTAGTTCGCCAAAGCAGGTGGCTGACCTTGAAAACGCCATCACCCGTGGTGCACAGGGGTTTATCGTGTCACCCAATGACGTTAACGCCGTTTCCGGCGCGGTTGATGAGATCCAGGCCGCCAGGCTGCCGGTGGTGACCCTCGACCGCTCCGTCGACAGTCAGAATAAGGTGCCGCACTTCGGCGCAAACAACTACAAAGGTGGCCAGGCCATTGGCGACTTTGTGAAGAGCCAGTTCCCCAACGGCGCGGACATTATTCTGCTGACCGGGCAGCCGGGCTCGTCGTCTAACATCGAGCGTAGCAAGGGGATCCGCGACAGCCTGAAGGCGGGGGGGGATAAGTACAAAATCGTCACCGATCAGACAGGTAACTGGATGCGCTCTGAAGGGATGCGCATTGTCGAGAGCGTCCTGCCATCGCTGGCCCGGCGTCCACAGGTGATCCTCTCTGCCAACGATGATATGGCGCTGGGCGCGATTGAGGCGCTGCAGAGCCAGGGACTCAAGCCGGGCGATGTGCTGGTGACGGGCTTTGACGCCGTGCCGGAAGCCCTGGCGCGGGTGCGCGACGGCTGGATGGCGGTGACGGCCGATCAGCGTCCGGGCTATGCGGTGCAGACAGCCATGAGCCAGCTGGTGGCCAGCGTGCGTGAGAAGCAGGCGATCGTTGGCGCAGACTATCCGCCGACGCTTATCACCCGTGAAAACCTGCAGCAGGCCGAGCGGATTAACGAGGCCGGTAACTGATTTGTCCTGGGCTGCCACGGCGGTGGCCCACTATGAAGAAGGAGCAGGCCGATGTCGCAACCTTTACTCAATGTCACCCATCTGGCGAAAAGCTTCTCTGGCGTCTGGGCGCTGAGCAGCGCGCAGCTGAGCGTTGGCGTGGGTGAAATCCACGCGCTGCTGGGGGAGAACGGCGCGGGAAAATCCACGCTGTTGAAGGCGCTGGCCGGGGCGCAGCCGCAGACGAGCGGCGAAATCTGGTTTAACGGTGCAGAGCTTCCGGTGGATGAGTCGCCGATCGAGCGGCAGAACAGGGGCATTATTACCATCTACCAGGAATTTAACCTGCTGCCCAATATGACCGTCGCGGAAAATATGTTCCTCGGCCGCGAGCCGCGTAAGCGCAATCTGATCGTCGATGAAAAGGCGGTAAACCAGGAGGCGCAGGTGATCTTGAGCTACCTGCAGCTCAACATTGCGCCGACGACGCCGGTGGCGCGCCTGAGCGTGGCACAGCAGCAAATGGTGGAGATCGCCCGCGCGCTGACGCTGAATGCCAAACTGATCATTATGGATGAACCGTCTGCAGCGCTGAGCGACAGCGAAGTGGAAAGCCTGCACCGGGTGGTGCGGGAGCTCAGAGACCGGGGGGTGAGCATTATTTATGTCACCCACCGCCTGCACGAAGTGTTTCAGCTCTGCGACAACTTTACCGTGTTTCAAGACGGCCGCTTTACCGGCACCGGCGCGGTGGCGGGCACTACCGTAGAGCAGTTGATCCGCCTGATGGTCGGGCGTGATGTGGCGTTTAACCGCCGTCCGTCCAGCGAAACCCACCATGAAGATAAACCCGTGCGCCTGGCGGTGAAAGGGCTGTGCCGTGAAAAGCCGCCGCTGGATCCGCACGGTATTGCGCTGCATGACATCAGTTTCCACGTTCATGCAGGCGAGGTGCTGGGCATCGCCGGGCTGGTCGGCGCCGGGCGTAGTGAAGTGGCCCGTTGCCTGTTCGGCGCCGACGGTTTCAGCTCTGGCCGGTTTGAGCTCGATGGTGTGGTCTATCAGCCACACAGCCCGTTGTATGCCCTTGCCCAGGGGATTGCGCTGGTGCCGGAGGATCGCAAAAAAGAGGGGGCGGTGCTGGGGCTGTCTATTCGCGACAATCTGTCGCTCTCCTCTCTCTCCTCGCTGCTGCGCTGGCGCTATTTTGTGAACACCCGTAAAGAGGATGCGCTGATCGCCACTTATCGTCAGGCGCTGCAGATCAAAATGGTGAACAGCGATCAGGCGGTACGCAAGCTCTCCGGCGGCAACCAGCAGAAAGTCATTCTCGCGCGCTGTATGGCGCTCAATCCACGGGTGCTTATCGTGGATGAGCCGACCCGGGGCATTGATGTCGGCACCAAGTCAGAAGTGCATCAGGTGCTGTTTGATATGGCAAAGCAGGGGGTGGCGGTGATCGTGATTTCGTCCGATCTGCCAGAGGTGATGGCGGTGTCCGATCGCATTATTACCCTCAGCGAAGGTCGGGTGACGGGCGAAATTCACGGCGATGATGCCACCGAAGAGCGCCTCATGATGATGATGGCCATCAACCACAACGCCCTGAACGCGGCATAACGGAGCTTCCTCATGACGCAGATGACGTCCAAAACGCCGACGCCGGTAACGCGTACGGGCCGGTTCGATCCCATCGCTTTCTTCGAGCGCTTCGGGGTGCTGATTTTTATGATCCTGCTGCTGATTTTCTTTCAGTCGCAGAACGGCAATTTTTTCTCTGAGCGCAATATCGTCAATATTCTGACCGAGGTATCCATCTACGGGATCATGGCGGTGGGGATGACGTTTGTCATCCTGACCGCAGGAATAGACCTGTCCGTCGGCTCCATCCTGGCGGTCTGCGCCATGACCGCGGCTTACGTTATCAAAGGTGACAACTTCACCACCGTTGATGTCAGCGCCTGGGGCGGCATGAGCTGGCTGATTGGGCTGGGGATCTGTCTGTCGATGGGTACGGTAATTGGTTTCCTGCATGGCCTCGGCGTGACCCGCCTGCGCCTGCCGCCGTTTATCGTCACCCTCGGCGGGATGACCATCTGGCGTGGGCTGACGCTGGTGATTAACGACGGTGCGCCGATCGCCGGTTTTGATCCCGGTTACCGCTGGTGGGGGCGCGGCGAGCTGATCGGTATCTCTATTCCTATCTGGATCTTCGCACTGGTGGCCATTGGCGGCTATCTGGCGTTGCATAAAACACGCTGGGGCCGCTTTGTGTATGCCATCGGCGGTAACCCGGAGGCCGCGCGCCTGGCCGGGGTCAACGTCAAACGCGTGCTGGTGAGCGTCTATGTGCTGATCGGCTGCCTGGCAGGGCTGGCGGGGTTTATCCTCAGTGCGCGTCTGGGTAGCGCCGAGGCGGTCGCCGGGATCTCGTTTGAGCTGCGCGTGATTGCCTCGGTGGTGATCGGCGGGACGTCGCTGATGGGCGGCTATGGCCGCATCGGCGGCACCATTATCGGCTCGATCATTATGGGTATCCTGATTAACGGTCTGGTGCTGATGAACGTGTCCGCCTACTACCAACAAATTATTACCGGGCTAATTATCATACTGGCCGTTGCCTTTGACACTTACGCCAAGAGCCGGCGCGGCGCACTGTGAGGAGACGGATGATGAAAGAGGTACGCATTGGGTTAATCGGTACCGGCTACATTGGCAGGGCGCATGCCATTGCCTATGCCCAGGCGCCGGTGGTGTTCAATCTACGCGGCAGGCTGGTGCGTGAAATGGTGGCGGAGGTCACCCCGACGCTGGCGGCAGAGCGGGCGCAGGCCCTTGGCTTTAACCGCGCCACCGGCGACTGGCGTGCGCTGGTGGCCGACCCGAACGTCGATGTGGTGGACATCTGCTCGCCGAACCATCTGCATAAAGAGATGGCGCTGGAGGCGATACATCACGGCAAACATGTCTACTCGGAAAAGCCGCTGGCGCTCAATGCTGCTGATGCCCGTGAAATGGTTGATGCGGCACAGCGGGCCGGAGTGAAAACGCTGATCGGCTTCAACTACATGAAAAATCCAACGGCCAAACTGGCGAAAGAGATCATCTCCCGCGGGGAAATCGGTGAAGTGATCCACTTTTATGGAACCCACAACGAAGACTATATGGCTGATCCGCAGGCCCCCATCCACTGGCACTGCTTTACGAAAACCGCCGGACTTGGCGCGCTGGGCGACCTGGCCGCGCACATCGTCAACATGGCGCACTATCTGGTTGGCGATATCGAACAGGTCTGTGGCGATCTGAAAATTGTCGTGCCTGATCGCCCTGCGCATGCCGGTTCGTCGCAGAGGGTGGCGGTGGAAAACGAAGATCAGGCGCATGCGATGGTGCGCTTCGCCAGCGGCGCGCTGGGGGTGATAGAAGCCTCACGGGTCGCCTGTGGGCGCAAGATGGGGCTGTCGTATCTCATTACCGGCACCAAAGGCGCCATCCGTTTTACCCAGGAGCGGATGGCGGAGCTGCAGCTGTATCTGCATGAGGATCCGGTGAGTCGTCAGGGTTTCCGCACGCTGCTGGTAGGGCCTGCGCACCCGGAGTACGCCGCGTTCTGTCTGGGAGCGGGACACGGTATCGGCTTTAACGATCAAAAAACGGTGGAGATCCGCGACCTGGTGAATGGCATCGCCGCCGATGCGCCCCTGTGGCCGGATTTCGCCGAGGGTTGGAAGGTGTCGCGGGTGCTTGACGCTATCGCCCTCTCTCATCGCGAAGGCCGCTGGCTGAACGTGACTGACATTGTTTGACGAGGTATCAACGTGGAAAAGCAGTTTGATGTGATATGCATGGGGCGGGTCGCCGTTGATCTCTACAGCCAGCAGATTGGCGCGAGGCTTGAAGATGCGTCGGGTTTTGCCAAATACCTCGGCGGATCGTCGGGAAACGTCGCCTATGGCACGGCGCGCCAGGGGCTGCGCTCATCGATGCTGGCGCGGGTCGGCGATGAACATATGGGGCGCTTCCTGCGCGAGGAGCTCCGTCAGGCCGGCTGCGATACCCGCCATCTGATCATCGATAAAGAGCGGCTGACGGCGCTGGTGCTGCTCGGCATCAAGGATCAGGACACCTTCCCGCTGATTTTTTACCGCGACAACTGCGCCGACATGGCGATCAGCGCAGACGACGTAGATGAGGCGTACATTGCCTCGTCCCGCTGCCTGGCGATTACCGGCACGCACCTGTCCCATCCGCAAACCCGCGAGGCGGTGCTGACGGCACTGGGTTACGCCCGTCGTCACGGCGTGCGCACGGTGTTGGATATCGACTACCGTCCGGTGCTCTGGGGGCTGACCTCGCTGGGTGACGGCGAAACACGGTTTATCGCCGCCGATCGGGTGAGCCGTGAGCTACAGGAGGTGCTGCACCTGTTCGACGTTATCGTCGGCACTGAGGAGGAGTTCCACATCGCGGGCGGCAGCATCGACACGCTACAGGCACTGACGCAGGTGAGACGCGTCAGTCCGGCGACGCTGGTGTGCAAGCGTGGCGCGCGGGGTTGCTCGGTGTATACCGATGCGATTCCGCCCCGCCTTGATGACGGCCTGACCGTTACCGGCGTCCGGGTGGCGATCCTCAACGTGCTGGGTGCCGGGGATGCGTTTATGTCCGGACTGCTGCGGGGCTACCTCAACGATGAAGGCTGGGAGCAGAGCTGCCGCTATGCCAATGCCTGCGGTGCGCTGGTGGTATCACGCCACGGCTGTTCGCCCGCCATGCCGAGCAAAATCGAGCTTGATGACTATCTGTCACGCGAGCGCGACGTTCCGCGACCGGATCTCGACCCGCGCCTTAACCATTTGCACCGGGTAACCACCCGTCGCCGCGAGTGGTCTGAGCTATGCGTGATGGCGTTTGACCACCGCAGCCAGCTTGAAGAGATGGCGATGCAGTGCGGCGCCAGCCTGAAGCGTATCCCCGTGCTGAAAACGCTGATCCTGCAGGCCAGCCGCGCAGCGGCGCAGTGTGCCGGGCTTGCGGGAAGGGCCGGGCTGCTGTGCGATGGCACCTTCGGACAGGATGCGCTGAACGCCATAACCGGCGAGGGCTGGTGGATCGGGCGGCCCATTGAGCTGCCGGGATCACGACCGCTGGAGATGGAGCACGGCAATATTGGCACCCAGCTGATCAGCTGGCCGCAGGAGCACGTGGTGAAGTGTCTGGTTCTCTACCACCCGGAGGATGTACATGCCCTGCGCCTGGCGCAGGAGCGGAGCGTGGCGGAGGTCTACCGCGCCTGCTGCCAGTCCGGGCATGAGCTGCTGCTGGAGCTGATTTTACCGCCCGATATGTCACACAGTGACGATCTCTATCTGCGGGCGGTTTCCCGCTTCTACAACCTGGGGGTTTACCCCGACTGCTGGAAGCTGCCGCCGCTCTCCTCTGCGGGATGGTCGGCGCTGGAAGCGATCATCGAACGGCGCGATCCGCACTGCCGCGGCGTGCTTATTCTCGGCCTTGATGCCCCGGCGGAAGAGTTGCGTGCCGGGTTTAACGCCGCGGCCGACCACGCGTGGGTAAAAGGGTTTGCCGTGGGCCGCACGCTGTTTGGCGACGCCGCCCGCGCGTGGCTGAGGCAGGATATCGACGATGCGCAGCTGGTGGCGCGCATTCGGGACAACTACCTGCAGCTTATCGCCTGGTGGCGCGAGCGTGGGCAAGCATAATTAAGGAGAAGGGTATGGCTGTGCAATTAGGTATTAATCCGCTGACATGGACCAACGACGATCTCCCGTCTCTCGGCGCGGAGACGTCGCTTGAGACCTGCCTGAGCGAGGGGAAAGCAGCCGGGTTCGCCGGTTTTGAGCTGGGCAATAAATTCCCGCGTGAAGCGAGGTTGCTCGGGCCCATCCTGCAGCGCCACGATCTGCAGCTGGTCTCCGGCTGGTACTCGGGCCGTCTGCTGGAGCGCAGCGTAGAGGAGGAGATCGCCGCGGTGCAGCCGCACCTGACGCTGCTGTGCGAACTGGGCGCCAAGGTGATGGTGTTTGCCGAGGTGACGCATTGTATCCACGGTGAACAGCAGACGCCGGTGCACCTGCGCCCGCGTTTTCCGCAGACGCGCTGGGCGGAATACGGTGAGAAGCTGACCGCTTTCGCCCGCTACACTCAGCGGCAAGGGGTGCAGATTGCCTATCATCACCATATGGGGACGGTGATTGAATCCGCCGAAGATGTGGATAGCCTGATGCGCCATAGCGGTGACGAGGTCGGGCTGCTGCTGGATACCGGCCATCTGACCTTTGCGGGCGCAGACCCGCTGCGGGTCGCCCGACGCTGGGCGTCGCGGATTAATCACGTCCACTGCAAGGACGTGCGCGCCGATGTACTGACAGAGGTGAAAAACCGTAAAACCAGCTTTCTCGACGCGGTGCTGAGCGGTGTGTTCACGGTGCCGGGCGATGGCTGTGTCAACTATGCGCCGCTCATGTCACTGCTGAAAGAGCATCAATATCAGGGCTGGCTGGTGGTGGAGGCCGAGCAGGATCCGGCGGTCGCCCATCCATTGACCTACGCGCGTCTGGGGTATAACAACCTGAGCCGTCTGGCGCGTGAGGCCGGGCTTATCTGAGGAGGCGATATGTCACGTTTACTTTCGCGCTGGCAGCCGCCGGACGCACAAGGGTGCACCCAATCCATTACGCCAGAGCGTGCGGGCTGGGGCCATGTTGGCTTTGCGGTGTTTGAACTGGAGGCGGGGCGGCAGTTAACGCTGCCTGCAGTCAGTGAAGAGCGCTGCCTGGTGCTGGTGGCCGGTCGGGCCTCCATCACTGCACCGACCGCGCGGTTCGCCAATATCGGCGAGCGGATGAGCCCGTTCGAGCGGAAAAAACCGTGGGCGGTATACGTCGCGCCCGGCGAAACCGTGCAGGTACAGGCCGAGACCCGGCTTGAGCTGGCGGTGTGCGCCGCGCCCAGCCAAGGTACCTGGCCGACCCGGCTGATCGCGCCGCAGGATATCGATGCCGAAGCCCGCGGCAAGGGAAACAACCGGCGCTATGTGCACAACATTCTGCCGCAGGATAAACCCGCGGACAGCCTGCTGGTGGTGGAGGTATGGACTGACGAAGGCTGTACCAGTTCCTATCCCAGCCATAAGCATGATACCGACAACCCACCGCAGGAAACCTGCCTTGAGGAGACCTATTACCACCGCCTCAATCCGGAGCAGGGATTCTGTATGCAGCGGGTATATACCGACGATCGGGCGCTTGATGAGTGCATGGCGGTGTACAACCGCGACGTGGTGATGGTGCCGCAGGGGTATCACCCGGTGGCGACGATGGCGGGCTACGACAGCTATTACCTCAACGTCATGGCCGGTCCGGTACGGCGCTGGATGTTCACCTGGGAGGCGTGTCATGGCTGGATTAATCAGGATTATCCGCGCAAGTAATGCGTGGATGATATCCGGCTGGGTCCCACCAGGGTGTGGCGATACTTCGTCATACACGGCTTTATTGTTTTACGGCGCGCAAAGGTGAGGGGGAATGACGCCGCGGCGTCTGGCGTCAGCTCCGCCCCCACCATCCTCCCCCCGGCGGGATGAGCCGCCGGCCCGGCTCCCGTGGCACACTGTGATGGTCACAGTCACAGGAGCCGATGATGAAATACGCCATTCTCGCCGCACTATTGTTGCCGGTGGCCGCCGGGGCCGACTGGCGATCGCCCGTGTTTCCCCGGTTCGCCGCCGTGGGCGAGGGGGTTTTCAGCGCCAGCCAGGCGCTGGCCAAAGGCGAGGCGCCGCTGCAGCTGTATCAGGCCGATCGCTGCTGGCAGCCCAGCGGCACGATCCGGCTGAATCAGACGCTCTCGCTGATGCCGTGCCAGGGTGAGGCGCCGCGATGGCGGCGCTTTCGGGATGGTCGCTATCAGGCCCGGGTCGATACCCGCCCGGGAACGCCGACGCTGATGCTGTCCGTTCAGGATGAGGCAGTGCAGCGGGCGGCGGCGCCCGTGCGTCCCTGTCCGCGTTGGAATGGCCGCCCGCTGCGGGTACCGGTCGATCAGGCGTTTAGCGAAGGCAGCCGGGTGCGCGATTTTTACAGTGGAGAGGTTGCCCGCGTCACCCAAGGCACGGTGACCCTGCAGCCGGCGCCGGGCAGCAACGGGCTGCTGCTGCTCGAGTCAGCTGAAACTGCGGGGCCGGCGGCATTCGACTGGCACAATGCGACGGTCTATTTTGTCCTGGTCGATCGCTTCGCCAACGGTGATCCCAGCAACGATAATAGCTATGGCCGCCAGCAGGACGGGATGCAGGAGATCGGGACCTTTCACGGCGGCGATTTGCGCGGGTTGACCGGAAAGCTCGACTATCTCCAGCGTCTGGGGGTCAATGTCCTGTGGATCAGCTCACCCCTTGAGCAGATCCACGGCTGGGTGGGTGGCGGTAGCCGGGGCGACTTCCCGCACTATGCCTATCATGGCTACTACCCGCTGGACTGGACGCGGCTGGATGCCAATATGGGCAGCGAGCAGGATCTGCGGGCGCTGGTGGAGGGGGCGCACCGGCGCGGTATCCGGGTGCTGTTCGATGTGGTGATGAATCATACCGGTTACGCGACGCTGGCGGATATGCAGCAGTACCGGTTCGGCGCGCTGTTCCTGCAGGGGGAGACGCTGCGGCAAACGCTGGGCACCCATTGGAGTGACTGGCGGCCGGGGCGGGGTCAGACGTGGCATAGCTTTAATGACTATATTGATTTTGGCAATCGCACGGCGTGGGCGCGCTGGTGGGGGAAGGGGTGGATCCGTACCGATATCGGCGACTATGACGCCCCGGGATTCGATGATTTTACGCTGTCGCTCTCTTTTTTGCCGGATGTAAAAACCGAGTCCAGCGTGGCATCCGGTTTGCCGCGCTTTTATCGGCATAAGCCGGATACCCGCGCCCGGGAGATCCCAGGCTATACGCCGCGGGACTATCTGACCCGCTGGCTCAGTCAGTGGGTGCGTGAATACGGCATCGATGGCTTTCGCATCGATACGGCAAAGCACGTAGAGCTGGCGGCCTGGCAGCAGCTGAAGCAGCAGGCCAGCGCGGCCTTGGCCGAATGGAAGCGGGCGAATCCGCAGCAGGCGTTGGACGCTGCCCCCTTCTGGATGACCGGCGAGGCCTGGGGGCACGGCGTGATGCGCAGCGCCTATTATCGTCACGGTTTCGATGCGATGATCAATTTTGACTATCAGGAGCAGGCGGAGCGGGCGCAGGCGTGTCTGGCCGATATCGATCCGCTGTGGCAGCAGATGGCCGCGCAGCTGCAGGATTTTAACGTGCTGAGCTATCTGTCATCCCATGATACCCACCTATTTCGCAGCGGCGGCAGCCGAGCCGCGGAGCTGCTGCTGCTGGCGCCGGGCGCGGTGCAGATTTTCTACGGCGATGAGTCGGGGCGTCCGCTGGGGCCCACGGGCTCCGATCCGCTGCAGGGCACCCGTTCGGATATGAATTGGCAGGATATCCACGGCCCGGCGGCGGCGCAGGTCGCACACTGGCAGCGCCTGGGGCAGTTCCGCGCCCGTCATCCCGCTATCGGCAAAGGGGAGCAGACGACCATCGCGATGCCGCAGGGCTACGGTTTTATCCGCAACGACGGGCGGGATCGGGTGATGGTGATCTGGGCCGGTCAGCAGGAGTAGCGTCAGCTGCGTCAGTTGTTACAAAAATTCTGAGGCGCAGCTCCGGCAACCATTTGATTTTTGCCGGGCCAGTGTGAAAAGTCGTCGCCATTCGCAGCGTAAATGTAAAGTTGTGTTTCTTTACCCCGTTATTGCACCGTAGCCCTTGAAACCGGCGCAGATGGCCTTACCATCTGATCATCGCATGGTGCGATATGTTTGAGAGGATTGATGACGATATGATGCGTATTGCTTTGTTCCTGTTGACCAACCTGGCCGTGATGCTGGTGTTCGGTCTGGTGCTGAGCCTGACAGGCATTCGTTCCAGCAGCGTGCAGGGACTGATGATCATGGCACTGCTGTTCGGTTTTGGCGGCTCCATTGTTTCTCTGCTGATGTCCAAGTGGATGGCGCTGCGCTCCGTTGGCGGCGAGGTGATTGAGCAGCCGCGCAATGAAACCGAACGCTGGCTGGTCGAGACGGTACGCCGTCAGGCCCAGCAGGCCGGTATCGGCATGCCGCAGGTTGCCATCTATCACGCTCCGGATATCAATGCGTTCGCCACCGGCGCCCGGCGCGATGCCTCGCTGGTCGCGGTGAGCACCGGCCTGCTGCAGAGCATGAGCCGCGATGAGGCCGAGGCGGTGCTGGCACATGAGATCAGCCATGTCGCCAACGGCGACATGGTGACGATGACGCTGGTGCAGGGGGTGGTGAACACCTTCGTGATCTTTATTTCCCGCCTGATAGCCCAGGTGGCGGCAGGTTTTCTCTCTGGCAACCGCGATGAGGGTGAGGGCGAGAGCAGCGGCAACCCGATGATCTATTTCGCCGTTTCCATGGTGTTGGAGCTGGTGTTTGGCATTCTGGCCAGCATCATTACCATGTGGTTCTCGCGCTACCGTGAGTTTCGCGCCGATGCCGGGTCAGCCGGCCTGGTCGGTCGCGAGAAGATGATCGCTGCGCTACAGCGTCTGAAGACCAGCTATGAGCCGCAGGAAGCCGGCAGCATGATGGCTTTCTGTATCAACGGTCGTGGTAATCGTACCTTTGGCGAGCTGTTCCTGTCGCATCCGCCGCTGGATAAGCGCATCGAGGCGCTGCGCAGCGGCCAGTATCTGAAGTAATGACCGATCGCACGTCGCGCGCGGCGGTGTGACTTA
>NZ_AFJI01000039.1 GCF_000264785.1 Edwardsiella ictaluri ATCC 33202
TATTTGGTTGGTAGTGGCGATACGCGTGGCATATTGATAGGTACGCCTCAGCGCGTTGGCCGTCGCCGCCTCTGAGATGCTGGTGCTCTCGGTGCTGTCGCTGAGCTGCACAACCCCTCGGCGTGATATTGTCGCAGAAACAACGCCAATGTTTTGTAGAAAACGTGATTTATCAGGAATATCTGCACCATTTTGTAGCTTATCCAGTTTCTGGCCGATCAAATTCATGACGGTAGCAGAAAATTCAGGATCATTACCCAGCGCTGACGCCAGCTCCTGCAGCGTATCCATGGCGGCCGGTGATGAGTTAATCAGCTTACTGACCTGTGCCAAGACAAACGCCGCCGTGGCAATCTCCTGGCCTACCGCCGATCCGTCCGGTGTCGGTGCCTGCGGCGTTCCGGTAAAAACGGGGCTATCCACCGGTGCCTTATCTAAGGTGCGTATTACCGCCTGCTCGACATATGACGCGTCCTCCACCACGCGGCTCACCGCCATGTTGACCACGGCCACCTGCTGGGCAATATCCTGTGCCACCAGCAGGCCGGTATCCGTATCTTCCTTTATCTGCTGGGCCGATAGCACCGCCTGCTGGGTATACCCCTGCACCTCCGCGGCATAGCGCGCCGTATCATCCCTGGCCTGCCTGGTCACCTGTATTGCTTCCTGGGACACATCCGCTGCGGCCTGTGCATTCTGCGCCTTTATACCCGCCTGTTGTGCATATTGGTCAGCGTTTCTTGCCGCACTTTCCGCCTGTTTCTTCGCCACATCCGCCCGTTCACTGTCATTATGCACCACCTCAGCAACCCGCGCTGCAGCCTCTTCTGCCGCATGTACTGCCGCAACTTCGGCACTCTGCTCGGCAGCCAGACGGTGATCCGCCGTGCGCTGTTCACTTTCGGCCGCAGCCATTTCTGACCTCTGCGCATGCCGCTGGCTATCCTGCGCGGTTTGGGCATAATCCGCCGCCATTTCTGCAGCCTGCCCGGCCGCAAGACGATGGGCCGCTGCCTGACGCACGCTCCCGGCAGCGGCGACTTTTGACGCCTGTGCATGTCGCTGACTCTCCTGTGCAGCACGGGCGGCCTGGCTGCTATCGTGCTGTAGACGCTGCATAATGACAACGTCATCGGCCACCTTATGCTGGATCTGGCGAAAATAGAGGATGACCTCCGGCGTCACCTCTTGCTCCATCACCTGCTGGTGTAACAGCGCATTCAACGATGATGGTGCGGAGTCTTCTGTCAGCGTCACTGCGCCGTAGACAAAATTGCGCCCCTGATGGGCCACGCTGATCGAATAATTGCCCTCCTCCAATCTTACGGAATACTGGCCATTTTCTGCCGTCATCACGCTGCAGGTAAAACCACGCAGTACCTGCATGCTATTGGCAATAGCCGTCAATGTAATCTGGGCACCGGATACCGCTTTACCGGACGGATCGAGTAAAACCCCGGAAATCACAACACTCACACCTCTCCTCCCATATACTTACCGCGCAGTAACTGGCGGATTGTGGCATCGGCGCGCTGTTTAACCCCCAGCTGCTCCACAAACATCTGGTAATGCTGGACGGCCAATGCCACATTGGCCCCGCCCTCATTGTCTTTGCTGAATGCACGGAACAACATCCAGTCCATCAGGGGATTGATATAAACGGGATCGAGCGGTACCGGCTGAAGCGCAACGGGATCCTGCAGCGTCTCCACACTGATGGGTTCAGGGCTGCGACATACCACCGCATCCAATATCACCTCCTCTTCCGGAGCGGGGAACAGGTAATAAACCTGCGGGGTCTGATCGCTGTAACAATAACGCTCCACTACCCCGCTCATAGCGTGCCAGCCCGGATATTGGGTATCCAATACCTCGCGTGGTAGCGGTAACAGCGCCCGCCCATTCTGAACGCGCACAATATCCAGCAGCCGGAATACATCCCCAGGCAACGATTGCCGTGTTCCCGGCACAGTCTCCAGTGTGGTCATCACGGCACCGGCATCCGGGCGCACCAGTAAAATGGCGCGTATCGCATCATTAAAGTAGTCGCACAGTTCGGCCAACGGCCAGCGCGCCCACAGGGTATCCTTCAGTTGGGTATTCACCCTTCCTATCACATCAGCAATCGTCGTCATCAGAAAAAGGCGTGTCGGCGTGTTGGATTATGAAAACCCGTCTCATACGGGGCAACCTCACTGCTACTGCGAAACGCCTCCCGATAGCCATCGATAAAACGGAGCCGGTAATAGTCGGCGCGCTGAGCATCGCTCCAGGGCTTGCCCGCCATCATATACAGCTGCATCAATGCACCCGCTGCCAGCGCCTCCTGATAGGCTTCCAGCGCATCGGGAAGCTCGGTGGCACCCGGCGCGGGCTCGGTCGCCATGCGTACACGCAGCGCCGCAACCGGACACAATAACCGCAGCTGGTCCGCCTCTACGGTAAAATCCACGCCTGGCCACAGCGCGACCGCAATATTGGGCGATTGCCGTGAGGTTACCGAGAGTAGCCGACTGAATATCAGTGCGGTGTCCGCTGGCGCCAGAGACAATGTCAGCCCGGCCTGCGCTGCCCCAAACTGCAGCGTTTCCCTGCTTACCAGCGACTCCCGGCAAAAACGGATCGCTGCGCTCAGGAGCGCCTCGCGCATCATCATCTCCAGCGGCCCGTCAATTCCCCGGCGTATGGCCGGCAAAAAAATATCGGCCCGAACCATCAGGCTTGTACCGCTATTTTTTCCCGGTATGCATCGCGAACTCTGACACGGAACGCATCCGCCTTCTCCTGGGCACCTTTCTGCACACCCAACTCCTGCGCCTCCGCCAACGTGATCAGCTGCGCCACGGTAAATTTTGAGATATCGATGATCGTGCCCTCGATCTCCAGCGCGAAGCTCTGCTGCTCGGTCTGCTGACGCACCTGCATCTGCGCTGCCAGCGACGCCTGCTGTTTCTCCTCGTGTTTCTCCTGCGCCTCAGCTAGAAACCTCTCCAGATTTTTTGCCGGAATAAAAACACTGGGAAACGCCAGCAACTGGTATGCGACCGCGGTATCCACAGAGACTGGGATATGACGTGGGAAGACCAGCCGGCTGCCGGTAACCGTATCGCGCTTCTCGGCTTTGGGGCCGATATAGACCACTGCAATTTGCTCAGACATGTTCACTCCCAAAAGAAAAAGGCCCCGCAGGGCCCGTTGACTCAATATCCGATCACGCTATAGCGCACCAGCACACTCAGCGTTCCACTCACCGGTCCGCCTGCGACCTTCAACACCAGCGTTCCACCCTGCTCAGATGTGGTCAATGGCACCAGGGGATACACGCCAGAAACCGTTTCCGTTAAGGGCAGACTCAATAATTGAATATCGAATAAGGAGGGAGACTGGATAGCGAACGTCAGCATTTTTCCTGCACTGAGTCCGCTGCCACAGATCTGTAGCGCATTAATACGCATACCCAACGGGAGCTCAAACAGCCGGATCTGTTCGTCTTCCATCAGATTATCCAGCGTCACCACACTCTCCGCGATGGACTCATTGCCCAGCGCACCCTGATAGATCCGATCGTGCATTGACGGGGCATTAATCTCTTTCATCAGAATACCTCCGGGAAACCTCGGCCTTCAGGCCGGGAAGGAAAGGAGGCGGTTTTCCGGCTAACTGTCTTTTGCATCATCACATTCTCCTCTTTAGCAGGTGAAACCATGAAACGTGCATTTGATATCCTCCCCCACCTAAAGGCGGAGGAGGATGTCAAACTGGAAAAAACATTATCTCCTGATTATTCGGCTGATCACCGCTGACAGCAGAGTCCACCACCATCACACCGTGATCCTGAACACGGCCATTTTTCTGCCTAAAGCGGATTTTCTTCAGTCCGTTGATCCAGCGAATAGAGATCTCCCGCCCGTTGTCATGATCAGTGCGCTCTTCGTGATAGCCAAAGAATCCGCCGCCGTCGCCAATCCCCCAGGCGCTGGCCAGCGCCTGCCCCCCCAGCAAAATCGCCCGGTCAATAGCCGTATTGGCCTGCAGAGTCTGTACCGAGGCCGCATCATCATTGGCAGAGACCTGAACGCTAGAACCCTGGTAGAAACGGATCGGCATGCCACCATACTTACGCACCAGGATATTGCGCCACATGGCGCACTCCCCCTTGAACAGCGGGTGATCGAACCCTTTTGAGCGCTGTACCGCCCGGGTCATCATCGCCTGCCAGTCCTTGCCGTTAGTGGAGGTATACCAGTCATTCCATTGCCGTGGAGTCACGTACAGCACAAAGTAGGGGTCCTCATCCTTCAACTCATCGCGCGACAGCCTGACCGGCTGCAGCGGGTGCGCCATTTCGTCCAGGTAGAGAGAGATATTGTCCACTGTCGCCAGGCTGAATAGATCCGCCGCATCCAACAGTTCAAAGGAGGTCGCATCACCGGAGAAAAAATGGCGATCGTAGGTTGGCGGCATGACCTCGTTAACCATGATCCGCGCAAACTCCGGGTGATCGGCGGGCGGCAGGATAATATCGTCCGCCATAAAATCCCCACGGGTACCCGCCAGATGTACCACGGCACACTGGTCCTGCAGATCGTTAAAATAGGTACCGAGAAGACGACGTGCTGCACTGCGCAGATCGTGCTTAAAGCGCTGCTGCGACATCTTTCCACCGGCATCCACAATGTGCCGTCCCTGATCGATACTCAGCGCAAAGTCGGCAAACTGCAGGTTTTCTCCGCGCCCCTCCAGCTTCTGGTCCCCCATGGTCGGGCGTTTGGACAGCTTGTGGATCACCTGCATATCCACCGAGTCCCCCTTGGTTTTGGTTAAATCAGTTACCCGCACCACCGGTGCGGTATAGCTGGTCTGATTCACCCCCTGCTTATCAGAGGCAACCTGCTTGGGTGCTTCGGATTGCTCCGTCAGCACGTTGACAAACGAGCGGTTGCGGTTGGCGGCGGTAAACAGCGCTACCTGCAACAGCTTATTCGCCTGGGCTTTGGTAATGGTCGTCATGATTTTTCCTGTCCCGGTTAAAACGCATCACCGGCCTGTGACAACAATGCCTCGATCTGGCTCTCACTCATTCCGGCCATCATGGCCAGCAGTTCACCATCACTGGCATTGGCTGCCTTATCCAGCACCGACTGCGGTGACTGGGTTACCGGCTGTCCCACATCCGATGGCGAAGAGGGTACGCTGGGCGTCGCGGCCGCCGCGGCCAGCTTCTCCTCCGCCTGTTTTTTTAGCGATTCTGCTGAGGTCGCCCCCACGGCCACGTCCGGATCGCCAAACGCGACCTTGGTACGTCGGGCGGCCTCAGCGAAACGCGCATCCAGGGTTTTGTCTTGCCAGGCAGGATCGGTTTTCAGACGCTCATCCACCGTAATGGCAAAATCGCGCCGATCGATGTCACTATCGAACCACTGTGCCAGATCGGGATTGCGCGCAATCGCCTCCAGCACCGGGTTGATTCCGCCACCATCCTCGCTGGGACTCGGCTTCGCCCGCGCATTCAGGTAGTTCACCTGGTTAACCACCTGCTCGAACATCTCTGCCAGCTCCGGGAAGTCCGCCCGCACCTTATCCAACTGCTCGGTACTGATCTGCGTCTCTTCCGGCAGGGTGGCCGGCTGCATCCCTGCCCGGCTCACCTGCTGCTGCAGCAGCGTCAGCGTGCGCTTAAGCGCCGCATTCTCCTCGGCAGCGGACTGCGCCGACTGTGCGCTGCGGCGCGCCTGCTCCCTGGCAGCCTGCAGTACATCGTAGGGAATATGGTGTACGCCATCCTTACCCAGTACCACTTTAGCGGCGGGATCGGTGACCGCAGCGTCCTGCGGCTCTTCTCCAGCTGGCGATGCCAATGCAGCCTCAGGCGGCACATCCCCTGCGGACGCTGGCGTGTCCGGTGCGATCGCCGGTTCCGGATCGCCCTCGCCCGCGGACACGTCCTCCTCATTGCTACCGGCCTGCGCCAGCAGTGCCTCCAGCTCGTCCGGTGTCTTCCCGGCGATATCTGCATCATCGATGTCCATATTGCTCTCCTGCCTGTCTATTTGTCGGATAGATCCGAAACAGAAAAAGGCGTGTCGCTGCCCATGCGAAAAAGGGCTCTGCGATAACAGAGCCCTTTGCGGCGTGTGCAACTCATTATTTTGAAAGGTGATGCTTAAAATGGTGGTTTATCAGCAGGGCACTTGACATCCTCCCCGCCCTAAAGGACGGGGTTTTACGGCGCACTGAATAAAAAGCATGCTTAAAAGCACCTTTAAAGGTGTCTATAAAAACGCTATAGTGTATCTATCTGACAAGGAGAAGACATATGGCATACCAAATTCTCACGACCACCGCCGCCAGCATTACCGACCTGAAACGCAATCCAATGGGTACCATTGCTGAAGGTGACGGCAATGCCGTAGCAATCTTAAACCGGAATGAGCCGGCCTTTTACTGCGTTCCACCGGAACTCTACGCTTACTATCTGGAGCTGGCTGAAGATGCGGCGCTTAATCGTATCGCCGATGAGCGTCTGGAGGACGCTGAGTTTGTCAGCGTAAATATCGATGACCTATAAACTGAGCTTTGAAAAGCGAGCCCTGAAAGAGTGGAAAAAACTGGCACCGCCGATTCAAAGCCAGTTGAAAAAGAAACTGATCGAACGCCTGGAAAACCCACATGTTCCAGCAGCACGCTTAAGTGGGCGCGCTAACCGTTATAAAATAAAATTACGCTCTTCCGGTTACCGGTTAGTTTATGAAGTCAACGATAGCGAAATCATCCTGCTGGTGATCGCTATCGGTAAACGGGCCGATAACGAGGTGTACCAAGCGGCAGACAGTCGTTAGCCACCTAAAAACAAAAAACCCGCAAAAAGTGCGAGGCGGGTCATCGTTCGCAAATTAGCTCACTTTTTACCCTAATGCAATGGCAGCGCGGCAATCTGCTGCTCGATAAGGGTTAACAACTGCTGACGGGCCACCTGAGCATCCTGCTGCATTCCCTGCAAAATCTGCCCTGTTTCCGCCTGTGTTTTCATATCATGGAAGCGCTGCCCCTCGGCCTGTGCCTGCTCACGCTGCGCCGACGCCGCCGCACGCTGGGCTTCGGCCTCCAGTTTACCCACCTTGGCCTCCAGTTCGCGCATCGCCAGCGCCAGCTGTTGCTGCTCCACCTGCTGCTGCTGGGCGGCCGCCTCCTGCTCCTCCGGCGTCATCTCATCGGCTGACTTGGCCATGCCCACCGCCTGACGGATCCGCTCGACAAACTCGCTCTTATTGGGAATATCCAGCAGCGAAATCCACAGATCCAGCACCGCCGCCTGCACCTGCGGCGGCAGACCAGCCACCACCTGCCCCAGCCGCTCCGCCAGCTGAGAACGGTAGGCTGGCGTCTGCTGGATCGGCGCCAGCGCAATATGGGCGCGCAGACGGGCAATATCATTACTCATGCCGTCGCGCCCCTCAACATTGATCGCCACGCTTTTCCGCCGGCGCGCATCGTCACGGTTCACGACAATGGTGTGGTTACGCACCTGTGCCAAATCCTCCAACAGATAGCCCAACAGCAGCTGCCCGACCTGCTGGCAGGCGAACTGATAGTTGTCATTCAGCTCGGCCAGGGTGGTCGCCCCCTGCTCGACCAGATTACTGATGGCCACGCCGGAGGTGGCGTTAGAGTTCTGCCCCAGAAAGGCGGAATAGACCCCCATGCCATCCTGGATCAGCTTCATGGAGTCCTGCATCACCTGAAACTGCTGCTGCGCCACCTGAAAGTCCTGCTGCACCTCCAGCGACTGGGCGATGGTGGTCTTATTGCGGCGATCGGGGTTCAGAATAATCAGTCCATCCGGCCGCTCCACCTCTTCCTGCACCTGCTTCCGACTCATATTCACCGCATCATCATCCATGATGACCCGCTTAGCGGTCAGTAAAAACGTCAGCTTAATCCGCCGGAAATTCACCTCGTCCTGCGCCGGTATCGCCCGGCTGACCAGACCATAGGGGGCCCCGTTGCGATCTTTGCGGTAGCCCCAGAACGGGATCAGCGGAAACATCCCCTGCGGCGCCGTGCAGGGCCTATCCACCAACTGGTGCGGCCCCGCAAACCAGGCCTCGCGGATACGGCTGCTGCGCGCCATCTGTACCTGCACTCTCCCCATCGCCAGTGCCGCGGCGTGCAGTGGGTTTTCAGCCTGATACTCAAGGGCGCGTCCGTTGGCCAACGTCATCACCGGCAACGTCACCCAGCTACGATAGTAAACCACCTGCAGCAGCACCCGCTGCCGATCGCTGCTCAACCACTCCAGCTCCCTGCGGCTGTACTGCTGATACTCCTCATAGGCCGCGACCAGATCGGCATCCAGCCCCTCGGCCAGCCCGGTATCGATAAAACCGCGCCAATCCATACGGGCATTCTGGAGTATCGCTGCCTTGGCGGGGAACGTGGCCAGTGCCTCGTCCAAATCCATCCAGCGGCGACGCAGCAGCCAGCGGCAGTCGCTCAGATCCGGCTCCCGGCTGTGCCAATCCCAATACACCTCGTTGCGGTGTACCGTACCCGCCCTATAGCGCGGCCCAAAGATATTGTCGCTGCGCCGCACCTCCACCCATTCCAGCCCGGCTTTTAACATACCGGCATAGGCATCGCTGCGCGCCTTGCCCAGATTGGCCAGGCGACAGGCATCGGCGAACTCGGCATTCACCGCCTCGGCCAATGCCTCAAACTCCGGCTGCGGATCATCGGCTACCACCATCAGCTCGGTGCGGGTTTTGGCCTCCATGCCCAGCACGCCGTCTACCGTCGGCGCGATCAGGTTATGCATGGTCAACGGCTGACTGCGCTCCAGCAGCGTGGCAATCAGCTCCGGCGGCAGCTGCTCGCCGTCATAGTAGGCACAGGCCTTATTGGCCGCCGAACGCCAATCCGGCTGATGATGAATATCGGCCGTGATAGACAGCAGCTGAGCCAGGGTGAACTGGCCCTGACGATCGGGCGCCGTCGAAATATCCGGGGAAGAAAAGGGATCGGTCATCGGGTCATCCAGTGGGCTGGCTGATGTTTAATGGGCTCCGGCTGTCTGCGCGCCGGCATCCGGGCGCGCATCTCCTGGGCCAGGGCATAGCTCATGACCTGATCGTCATAACAGCCCGCCTGGGCGCCCATCGTGCCATTTTTGTCATAAACGTAGGTATTCATCTCGCTCACACTGCCAATCCAGCGTAGTCCGTCCGCCGCCTCCCGCAGCAGGGTTTTCAGCCCCTCGATCAGGATCGGCTTGCTCTGGCGCGTGGTCAGCCACCCCAGCCGGCGGGTTTCATCATCGGTATCCTGGTTGAGGAATTGCTCGTTATACAGATAGCGCGGCGGATACAGCGCCCGCAGCTTCTGTAATACCGCATGGCCGTGGTTATTACGCTCTACGCCGATATAGGCCATGCCGTACAGGCGGCCGACGTTATCCAACAGCATGGCAAACAGCTCGGCATCCAAATACCCCACCCAGTGCGCCACCTGCTCTCCGCTGCTCTGTTTCACCACATCCAGACTGCTGCGATCGCGCCGCTCCAGCCCCTCCGCCACATCGGCGCCAATGGCATACACCTCATCGGGATCGGGCAGCTCCCAGATCAGCAGATAATTGAGCAGCTGACGCTGCAGCACATCGCTGGCGCCCTGTCGCAGCGCCTGCATCTTATTTTTACGCCCGGTCACCGGATCGATGTCGTAAACCAACGCGGGCGGCGCACAGCGCCCCTCCGCCTGCAGCATGGATGCCGAGGAAAAGACCCGGCGCCCGGAGGTCAGGAACGCCTCGCGCGGCGTAGAGGGAAACTCCTGCTTCATCTCCTGCTGCTGCTCAGCCTCTTTGCGCACGTACCACCATTTTTGCCGATCGCTTAAGCTGATCCGCATCGCCTGCTCAACGTCGGCAAAATAGTCCTGGTGATGACGGCTCAGCCGCAGCCCGCCCGGCGGCACCGCCACCGCATACTTGGGATCCTGCCACCAGGCATAGAAATGAAACTTATAGTCCTGCGACGAGAGCGGTAAACGGCTTTGCGCCATCTCCTGCGCCCGCAGGCTCATATCATAAAAATCGCCGCCTACCCCCTCCGCCGTGGACTCGATAAACACAATGCTGCCCTCGGCCACCGCGTTCAGCGTCCCGGTGCGCACCTCTTTCGCCTTCGCCGGATATTTGGCGCAAATTTTTCCATGCTCAGAAATATGCAACCGCTGTACCGTGCCCGAACGGAAAGAGGTGGCCACCATGATATTGGAGCCGTGCGCGAATTCGATGTAGCCCCCAGAGGCCCCGCCGTGACGCTTTACCGCATGAAAACAGCCCGCCAGCCACCCAGGCAGATGATCGAAAGGCACCTCGATTTTGGTACGGAAAATCTCTGCCGCCGCCTGCTTATCCTGCGCGACGATGCCGCACTTTACATTTTTGCTGAACAGCGCCTGATCCAGCAGGTACAGATCGATGGCGGTGGAAAATCCCAGCTGACGGGCTTTCAGGATCAGGTTTTTTTCGTGCATCTCCATAAACAGCTGCCGCTGCGCCGGCCGCATCCGAAAAGGCACCAGCCGCCCCTGCTCATCAACGATCTGGTACAGATTGTCCAGCCGCCACCACGGATCGCTCAGATAGCCGCGGACCAGCGCCTGCTGCTCCCGCTCACTCATCGCCCGAACCGGCATTGATCCGCCCTCCCTGCTGGCTTCCCTGGATCTGCTCAATCACCTCCCGCAGCGGCGTATCGGCATCACTGTTCTCCGACGTCAGCCGCTGCGTCTCCGCCCAGCGCTTGGCGGTCGTCGCCTCGTTCAGCGCATTGACGCGCAGGGTCCGCTCCAGCGACTCAATGCGTACCGTATTACGCAAAATCCCCCGCTCCGCCGCCCCGATATTTTCCCGTAATACCTTGCCCTGATCTGGGTCCGCCTGCTCCAGCTGCGCTATCCAACGCCCGATATTCGTCGCCGCCGTCAGGTTTCCCGCCCGCAGCATCAGCAGCTCATCGTTCAACTGCAGCCGCTGCGCGTCCTGTATAATGTCATCGGGCCACAGCATGCGGCGGGCATAGGCGCCATGGGTCACCGCCGCCGTATTGTGCGGCAGAAAAGGACGGATGGGCGGCGCGTGACGTGAACCACGAATTGGTTTTGCCGCAGGTGAAACAGAGGAGAGCGCCTCTGCGCCCCCTTGCCCATCCTCCTGCCCGCGCTGATTTTTTACCGGTACGCACTTTTTTCCCTGTTTTTTCTGCGTACCTTTTTTGCGTACCTGCGTACCTTTTTGCGTACCGTTTTTTTCACCGCGTACCCAGCCATATTTTTTGGCCATTTTTCGAATGGCACCTTCGGATACGCCGTGCTGGGCACCGATGGCCCGTAGGGACAGCTCTCCGGCCTGGAACGCCACTGCAATCGCCGCCCAGTCCGGTTTTGTCATAATGGTTATCCTGGCGATGACCGCACGGTCCGCATTTTTTTAGCACCGCACAGCCACAAAATGCGCGTAAAACACAGTCCTCACGGCGCCCGCGACTGCATCACGGCATCGTAGAGCCGCTCACAGGCCAGGTCGGCAGCTCGGGCCCGGTCAGCATAGGCTGCCAACGCTGCATTGCGTTGGAGAGATTCGCCGAGCACGTCGGCAAACAGAAATCCGGCAGCGGCGCTTGCCGGGCTGGATCCACCAGCGGTGGAGACTCGGCAGGGGGAACGGTCTGCCAACTGCTGCCGCAGTTGAGAAAGCGTACGCCGCAGGCGCTCAGCATCAACGGCAGAACGAGCAGCATCGGCTTTAATTTGGTCCAGTTGTTGATCCGCATTCTGTTTCACCTTAATCATGGCCTGCCAGCGTACCGCTCACAGGGTGGGGGTGACCATCTCATTAGCCCCGGCATAAAGCGGGGCTTCTGGACGTACGTCATCTTGTTTCACAATATGCATTCCCCCAGTATCGAGCGGAACGGTAATCGCTTCACATCGCTCACCACCAGCGGATTTGCCCTATCAAATAACCAACGGCAGCGACAAACAGTACAAGCCAAAGCAGAATGAACCGCCAGTTTGGTAACTGCTCGATCATTAGTCGCAACTCCCTAATCAGTTTGCTAAGATCAATCAACGTTTCTTCCTTGCCGCTATCAAGATGAAGAAAACAGAAAGCTCCGACTGTTTTCCGCAATCGGAGCTTTATTTCATGCAATGCGTATTGACAGGATTTCGCATCATCCCACCATCGAACTGTTCACTATTTTTAGATGGGCATTCTGGATCCATCTGTCGCTAGGACAGCGTCACCCGCTCCCGAACCCAACCATACAGAAACGACTCGTTCTGCACCCGCTGCTCGGCCAGCGCCAGATAACGATCGCCCTGACTGCAGTTCAGCGCCCGCAGCAGCACCTGTTCACCCTCTTCTCCCCGGGCATCCAGATAGGCACGCAGCGCAGAGAGCGTACGTGGCCCGATCACCCCATCGGCGCTGATATCCGGGTACAAGCGCCCGCCATCGTTAAAGGCGGTCAGCCAGCGCTGCAGCCACTTACTGGGCACCGACGGCCCCATGTTGACGCCGGTATCGCACAGCTCGGCGGCCACCAGCGCGGAATAGTCCGCCACCAGGTCAAAACGGGGACCTGACCAATAGTCGCTCTCATAGATTTCCAGCGCCTGCGCCCGCGTCAGGTTACGCATATCGCCGGTATAGCCATGGGCACGCGCCACCTTCTCGGTGATCCCCCAGTTGGTTGGCCCCCCTGTGTCGTTAGGGTGATCGACGTATCCTCCTTCGCGCCCCAGCAGGACATCGAAGATGTGATCCTTGGTGAGTGCCATAATTACCGCTCCCTGTCTGTTGATATTCCCAGTTTGCGCTGCAGGATATACATCGCAAAACGCTGGATCTGCTGCACACCGATAAAGCCAATGGCACCGCCGATGGCCGGGGTCAGCGACTTCGGCAAATTAAAGTAATCCAGCGTCGCCACCACGGTCAGTGTCAGGGCACCGCATAACGCCCCCTCTAACGCCGTTTGTTTCCAGCCGCCGCCCAGATAGGTCACCCGGACAGCCGCCGTCAGAATGGCCAGTAATACGCCGCCTACCGGGGTCTCCCCTTGCCACCAGCCCCACAGCAACTCCCTCCACTCCAACCAACTTCCTGGGTTATGGTGCATATGTGCCATCTCATTACCCCGCGCTGGGGAAATTTGGATAAAAAAAAACCCGGCATTCGCCAGGGTCTGTTATTTGGAAAAATATATCGGTGTTAGCCAATGAGCTTCAAATCCGCTTTACGATGCTGCTTCTGTTCACGGTAAAAATTTTCGTGAGGTCCGATCGTTAATAGATACAGTTCTACCCGTTTTGACTGCCAGCTGTATCCCAACAGCACTAGATGATTATTCAGCGTAAACTTATGCACCCGCAGAAAGCTTAAATCTCCCTTTTTCAGCTCACCAAGCTCGGGATCGGCGATAATTTTATCGATCTCATCTTCAACCCGTGCCAGCTGAGATACCGAGAGCTTATCCAGTGCTTTCTCAAACCGCCGACTCTGATAAACCGCTATCTCACTGGCGTTTGGTCCTTCGGACATAGCGCGTCACCTTCTGGTTATTGACCTCACTCTGCGCCAACAACACCTCACTGATAAAACTGTAAGGTAAATCTGGATTATCCTCGGCTATCCGGCCAATCTTAGCCCAATGCTCAATCTGCTTAGGAACGCTACGGCTCTCAGCATCGGCATGGATCTTAGCGTCGTTGACAAACTCATCATCCAAACGAACACTCGTTGCCATTTTGCGGTGCCTCTCGGTGGTTACTCGCCATCACAGCGTATGCATAGTATGCGACATTTTGTCGCGCTGCGCAACTTTTCGCCACCAGTTAACATCCTCCCCCGCCTAAAGGCGCGGGATTCCTACTACGCTCAAACCATGATCTGAGTCGTTTCGGTGGGTTCCTGCTTCATCGAGCGACCTAACGCTGCCATCTCTCCACAGGCTAACGCGGCGTGCCCCGCCGCTAAAATATTACGGGCACCGTTTATATCGGCGTTCTCTGTATATCCACATTCCAGACACTCGAATGACTTTGTGACTGGCGGTTTTCTTTCGCTGTATGACCACAGCAGGCGCATTGCTGACTGGTGTAGGCTGGATTAATCGCCAATACCGGATAGAGATGATATATATCGAAGGATGCCGCGATTAATCGGCGATAAACATAGCTTGGTCATCTTTCCGAATTTAGCTCACTTATTAACCATTGGCAATCTCTTCATGCCACCGCCTGCCCCTCCAACATTAACCGTATCGACAAGGCATCGCCAGCCAGCTGCATCTCCTGATATAACCCACTGAGCGTATCATTCACCCATGACTGGTACTCTGACCGCCATACCTCAGGCGTTATCACCATGCCCTTATCCACCAGCGAACGCCGGAAATGGTCAGCGGTCACACTGATTTTTCCTCGGCCACCACAGGTATCACAGCAATGGGGCTGCGGGCGCAACAGCTGGCCGCTGCCTCGGCAACGTGGGCAATGGGGTGAACGGGCCGCCTCTGCGTCGGCCCAGTCGGCCAACGCCCGGCGGAGAGCCACGGAACGGCCCGCCAACGCATCGTGCTGCGCCAGATTACGCTGGTAACGCCAGCCCCCCTCACTCAGCATTACCCGGGCTTTCTCCAGTCCCTTTTGCTGGCGCTGAATAGCGGCCAGCTGCTTGGCTGCCAGCGTTGCCCGGGGGCCATGTTTGCGCAGCAGCGCCGCCAATACCACCCGCTGGGCGGGCAGCGTCCGCCCCAGTGCCACGGTGACGGCCAGCTGGCAGACGGCGGTACCATCAGGGGGATGTGGGCTCCGGCACACCCTATCAGCCGCCGCCCGCCGCGCACGCTGTTCGGCCTGACGATCTTCCCGGTAGCGGGCCAGCAGCAAATCGAAGCCGAGCGGATGGCACTGTGCCACCGCTGCAAACGCGCCCAGGATTTGCTCCCGGGTGATCCCTGGCACCGCCCGGATCAGGTACAGGCATTCTGCGCTGACGCTGCGCGGGTCAAACATCTTGATCAGTTGTTCGATGGCGATAGGCATAAACCCGATCCTCCATGAGGGAGTCTGGTTTATCCTATTTAAAAGCATGGGAATATCAATTAAATAACATTAAAAACGCCCGATATTTTCAGAGCCCTGTAAATCCATATCGATTTTTCACTTTTTTATTCACCTTGTAAATACACATTGTTGGACTAATAACCGCCACTATAGATACAACCACAAACGCTATAATCAAGAAACATGAAAAAACCAGAGAGAAAATGTTTTTTGAAATATAGCCATCATCAAAAATAGACCAACCAAAAACATGATCCAAAAAAAAGAAAAACAGAAGAGCAAGGTAGAAATATGCCATACAAAACATACGAATCATACCTTGATCTTTAAAGCACCGTCTATAAAGCTGCTTGGCTAAGAACCAATGTATTTTAGTGGCGTTAGGCGAGCTAACAATGCTGATATTGTATGACAGAATCGCTGCGGAAGAACCAAAAAGACCTAATCCTGCTACTGAAGTTACAAATGCCATTTTTAATGCATAGTCGCTATTAGGCAACACTGCTATTGTTAAAGAAACTATGGCTAAAAAGCCAGCAATCGCAGAAAAAAAACCACGCAAGAAAATAAATTGCTCTTTCATGTAATACTCCAGTTTTAGAGGCTAGATCTAAAACTAAAGCATGAAACAGCCAAACTCAAATGATTATCACCCTATTCATTTACTACCACGCCCGGCAGTCCTCCCCACCGGGCGCTCCAAACTACCCTGCCCGCCGCTCCAGCCGGGCCAGGCTTTGCCGCTCGACGTTGTTCAACCGGGAGCGGGTCTCCCCCAACAGACTCAGCTGCCGGAACTCATGCTGAATATGGTTCAATACCGGACGGAGTTCGCCGCGGTTACGCACCACCTGCTGCAGCACCTGCTTTTCAAGCTGCTGGAGCAGGCTGCGGGTTTCATGGCTGATCTCCATGATGCGCTGCAGCTCGCGGGCCAGTGCAGGCAAATCGGCGGCGGTAAAGGGATATGGGGATGGCACGCCGGTGGCCTGACGCAGCGCGTACCAGACGCCCTGATTCCAGGCGGCGCGGAACCGGAACGGATTGACGATGGAGTCGATCAGCCATTTCAGGTTTTTTATCTCCCCGTCGCAGAGCGGCTGTGGCTTAGGGGCTGAGTACGCGCCCTGCTGGCGGGTGAGCAGTTGCCTCTCCATGCGGTTGAACTCGGCGATATAGGCCTCTTTAAACGCGGCGGCACGCTTACCGGTGAAACCCATGACCAGAAAGACGAAGCCGTCTTTGGTCATCTCGTAGTAGACCACTTGGCGCTCAGCACCACTGCCTATCGCTTTATTTTTCACCATCCGCGAAAAGTTGCGGATGGTGAAATATTTTGAGCAATCAAGGGATTCTACTTTTTGCACGACGTGATGAGCTTGCTTACCAAAATAGGCAGCGACGTCATCGGTAGTTGTCACCGCCCTGCCATCGTGGATCGACACTTTGGGAGGGCGGGTAATGTTTGAGGCGTGAGAGATGGTCATAGCTTGTATCCTTTTCTAGAGGATACCCGAATGGCTCGGGTGGCCGAGTGCTAGAAACTTGTACAAGCGGCAAGCGGGCTTATTCCCATTGCTGGTATTGTATTCGCCCACACTCGGCCATATCCGAGATATGACCATAAAAAATCCGCATGTCTGACAGGTGCGGGTTCCGGCTTGCAGGTGTTTCTAGCACCTGAGCGGACTATACCCCCGGCATCGCGGATAAAACTAATTCTGATTTATGATACTTTAATTACAAATCATAAGAATGCAATAACCATCCCCTTGGAACAGTGAGTGGCATATATTTCCTAATGCTCTTAAAAACCGCCCATTCCAGGACGCCAATCCCAGCAACAGATGTTGCCGCTGCCACTACGCTCTAGCGCTCACAATTCCGATGGGCAAGAACTTGCGAAAACATAACAATATTGTTATGTTTCACTCCATGAACTACACTATTGAGTACTACAGCGAAGAGGTTCGGCTTGAGGTCGATCAGTTGCCAATGGGTATGCGGGTTCGATACCAGCATCTCGTTGAACGCATGGAAATCTACGGTAGTAATCTCGGAGAACCACACACAAGCCCTTTTGGCGATGGGCTTTTTGAGCTTCGAATCAAAGGCAGTGATGGCATCGCCCGCGTGTTTTACTGCACTCTTACCGGAAAACGTATCGTCATGCTGCACAGCTTCATCAAGAAAACCCAGAAGACGCCAAGCGCTGAACGTAAGAAGGCTGAAACCAGAATGAAGGAGGTAAAACATGGCTGGTAAACGCACCCCCCCCACGATGACGCATGATGAAATGGCTGCAAAATGGATGGAAGACCCGGCATTTAAAGCAGAATACGATGCCATCGAAGAGGAATACGCCCTACTCGATGAAATGCTCGCAGCCCGCAAAAACGCGGGGCTGACCCAGGCGCAGGTCGCCGAACGTATGGGAACCAAGGCTACAGCGATCACTCGCATGGAAAGTAATTTAGCCTCCGGCCAAAGCGGGCCATCATTCGCCACGCTGAAAAAATTTGCACACGCGACCGGCAAGAAACTGCAGATCCGGTTTGTCTGATCTCCTGCCGCATCCTGCACGGTGCGGCCGTAGTCGTCGTTCTACAGATAGCCGACTAACCATGACTCGTCTCCCTCTCCCGTAAGAGGCAGCTATGCAGCTATGTTGAAAATTATTGATGTGGATGTGGTCGGCGACCATGTTATCGAGGTCGAATTTAGCGACGGCTTCCGTGGTAGGGCTGATTTAGCCGCGCTGTTCAGCAAACCGCCCTTCTCTGCGATCGCCGACTTTAACCGCTTTTCCCTGACAGCCAGCGGCGTGCTGAACTGGGGAGATGCCGAGCTTTCTGCCGATACGGTTAGGCGCATCAGCAAAGGCGCAGTGGTATCGGCATCCTCACGCGCACTCACGCCAGAAAATGTAGAAGCGATCCTCCGCCAGGCCACCTGGGAATCCATGAGCGAGGGGCGCCCGGATATTTTGCAGGCCGCGTTAAGGGGATACGCGGAACAGCTGGGCCACGCGGACGTCATCAAGAGGGCCGGGATTGCCAGCCGCAGCAGTGCATACAAAACGCTATCGCCATCAACGAACCCCAGCTTTAAATCGCTGGCAAAGATCAGCGGCGCGATTTTGGCTATCGTGCGTGAAAATAACGCGCAGCATGGTTAAGGGCTTACTGTGCGCTGTCTGCTCCACCTTTCAGTGGTGGGGGGAAAGATATTACCTCTTGTCACTGTTATCTATTTTTACTGCTGGTACGGAGGCCGATTCACTCTGTGGAGTGCTCAGTTCTTCTCTAAGCTGATGGAGCAATACTTCTCGACGCAATTCATCAACCCGCACTTCAATTTTCGCACGACTTTCAGGACTACACTGCGTTAACAGACTATCCAACGTTGCCATTTTAAGATCTCCAATATTCAGATTGTCTCACCTCGAAGACACGACATCCCTCCTAGTTGAAGGTTTTACTTACAAATCATACATATCTAACACGCTAAGCTTATCCAATAAACAAAAACCTATATATACGCATCATTTCCGTTTATTGACGGGCAAGATAGAGTTCGCAGCATCTTTAGATCTCTTTTGTAATGAGTGGTTCCTTTTAATCATATCAGGCCCAATCAAGCTACAAACAATCGTAAAAAGCTGCAACAATGTCAAAAAAACCAAAATCAGATAAGATGCACCTCTAAAAAACTCTTTATGCACTAAAAAGAAAGTTATTTGTTTTATTAAAGGCGCCGTCACACCAATTATTAATACTGATGCTAAGATTACAGTTGAGTAAACAATTGGAGTAAAAAGTCTTGTTATCCCACCTCCATTAGGTTCACCGTCAACACCACCACCTCTAAATGATTTTTTCAAGCGTTCCGGGTAAATAATTGCAAACCAAGCCCCAACAACAGCAAATATAATTGATGCTGTAGTACGTAAGGCCTCATAAAGAGGCCATTGGGATGAAAATGGCACATTCCTTCCAAAATAGGCAGAAGCAATCAAAATAGCAAAAAGGAATATACCACTTAATATTTTCATCTAAACTCCGGCCTCACGCAATATGAGCTCCCTCTTACCAACAAGTTCATTGAGAAGAGAGGCGGATGTTACAAACTCAGCATTCCGACGCTCTAAGTTTAAAGGAAATTGAGTTCTAGCCAATGAGCGACTTAACCAATATGTCTTTGAATCACCAGAGAAAGTAAATCCATAGTCGCAAGAATTAGTATCATGATTATCATTCCAATCATCAATCATTCCATTGATATCATCAATATCTACTTCCGGAGAAAGCTCATATTTTATCTTTGTTGACACATCACTTGATTGTGCTTGACTGACACGCATACCAATTAATAGTTTTTGCCAAAGGCTATAATCCTCAGCTTTAGACACATCCAATTCAACTATTTTTTCAATCTTTGACACGCTATTAGCTCGCTGTCTAATAAAATCATGTTTTCCAGGATTTCTTACTAAACCAACTGAAAATTGTGGTCGGTGTTTTTTCTTTGGCAAAGAATCATCATCAGGATTAACTTTATAACCTTTAATTACAATATCATATGTACCATCTGCTTGATCTGTCATTTCTGCCACAACATGACTCGATGACTGTTTTAAAAAGCTATGGAGATAAACCTGCATTGCTTTTTGGCCAGTTAGAGCATGATTAAGTTTAATACTTGCCACCAAATTCATGGATGGAACGAACCAAAAATAAGTTGCAAATCCTGGAATACTACCTGGTTCGATCGAATTCAGTATAACATCTGGACTCTCTCCAAATTCCGCATCTGCCTGTACGGATGGAACACTTTGATCTGTAGAGGGTACTTCATTCCAAAGAAGTAATACCACGTTATCATCAGCACGCTTCATATCAAGTAAATAAGTTGGTAAAACCTCATCATTTCCTTCATATGTCTTTGTTTGCTTAAAACTTTTCCCTTCTGCCCATGAAGCAAGATCTGTCAGCATCTCAGCACAATTACCAAATGCGGGGAGCAAATCTCCATAGCCGTAGTAGCCACACTTATGAATTCTATAAAATGTAATTGTTGCCGTTTCTAGGATCATAAACTCTCATCCAATAAGTAGGGAAAGATCCTAATTTAATACCAACTCTCTAAAAATGGGATACTGGTTATTTAGCCATATATAAACTGTATACATATACAGTACCACGATAATTCTCTACATCAAGAAGATATCGCCTATCGTTTAATCATCTATCACTACCCTCAGCGTCCAATACAGCGCCGCCAGCATCACCTCCTCCCGCTCGCCGGGTCGCCAGTCATAGGGTGCCCGGCCATCCAATACATCGTGGCAGGCCGAACAGCCATACACCGCCCAGAAATCATCCGACTTGTACCCCATGCCATGCATCGGGCTGGCTAGATGGCACAGCACCACCGTCTGCGGATCACCGTTACAAATTCCGGGAATTTGCAGGGTACACCCCTGCCCCCGGGCCGACTCCCGCCACGCCCGGCTGCGAAACGCCCCTGATTTTTTCATCACTAAAACGCCATCAGCTGATCCACCGCCAGCGCCATTTCTGCCTCGCTGGCAAAATGCTGGCTCAGGGTCTCATTCCAAATCACCCCGGCCACCCCGCGATAGATACGGTCAAAGGTCGCCTGATCCATATTGGCAAAGGCAATGCTCCAGCGCTGGCGGTAGGTGCCGCCGTCCGGCGCCGGCTTCACATCACAGAACCCGGCCCGGGTCATCACGTGGTTCAGGTAGGCCTCCTCGGTTTTGAGCGCCTCGGCATCGAACAGCCCGCGCCGTTTCTCCGCCAGCCGGGCCAGCACCCCCTGCGCAATCTGCCGCGTTACGTTGTCATACAGCGCCGGATCGGCGGCCGCCTCGGCGATACGCCGCGCCACCGCATGGGCGACCCAGCTTTCCGAACGGCTGACAAAATCCCAACGGGGAACCCAGTACTGCATCCCCAGCGCCAGCAGCTTAAAAAATTTGCGGTGGTGCTTCAGGTTGCGCCGATCGCCCACCGGCTGCAGCGCAATCGGCGTACCGACCGGCACCGCCCGCATCACGTCACGATCGTGATCGGTGGCATAGCGGATCCCGCCGCCCGGCAGCAGCACGCCCAGCGCCTCGGCTTTATGGCGGCGCGGCGACCTCCCCTGCACACTGCTCATAAAATCGCCTCAGAATGGCTCAGGCGCGGCGTAGCCATCAATGCCGTGGGTTGGTATGGCTGATATCCTAAAAACGCCGCAGCGTGGCGCACAGGCGAAAATTTCACCATCACACGCTCCCATCGCGGCGGGCGGGCACCAGTCGGTAAAACCAGACCGTTTTGCCGCTGTCGGGATTGCGCACCTTGCGCACCTGCTTGACCAGCCCGTGGCGCAGCACGCTGACCTGCCGCAGCCGGGCGCTGATGGCCGCCTGGGTATCCCCCTCCCGCGGGAACAGCTGCAGCAGGCGACGCTCCAGGCCGCGCAGCGTGTGCCAGTCGGCGCCGGCGGCGACGATGATCACGCGGCTCATCTGGGTACTGCCGCCAACGCAGCCCCGCTCACGGCTCAGCGCCCGCAGCCCGTTGTTGATGCTGGCACGCTCTTGAAAACTGACGCTCGGTTTCACGTCCATCGTCTCTCCTCCCTGTCTCATGTCGGCGCTCACACTCTGGCGCCGCGGTAACGCGCTGCCAGCGGCGGCTGATCCATCGGAGTACACAGCCGCCGCGCCTCCTCCTGATCGCACTCCACAAAATGGCCGTTGATAAAACGCTGGTAAATCACCGCCCCGGCCTGACCAAAGCGGCTTTTGGTGACGATCAGCTCCGCATGGTGCCGGGCCGGGGTATCGGGGTGATAAATCACGTCGCGGTACAGCATGACGATCAGGTCGGCATCCTGCTCAATGCTGCCGGAGTCACGCAGATCGGCGCTGACCGGCCGCTTGTTGGGGCGTTTTTCCACCTCGCGGGACAGCTGGCTCAGCGCAATCACCGGCGTCCCCAGCTCCTTCGCCATGCTCTTCAGGCTGCCGGAAATATGCGCGATGGCCAGATCGTGGCGCTCGGCGCGCGGTTTTTCGATCAGCCCCAGATAGTCCACCAGGATCAGCGACAGCGTCGGGTGTGCCTGCTTTTGGCGCTCGGCCATGGCGCGGATTTTCTCCACGCTCAAACGGGCGGTATCGACGATCCAGAGATCCAGCCCATCCAGCGCCGCGACGCCCTGCGATACCCGCCCCCAGCCCTCGTCATCCAGCGTGGCCGGATTACGCAGCACCGACACCGCCAGCCCGCCGGCTGCGGCAATGCCCCGCTCGGCCAACTGCTGCGCGCCCATCTCCAGGCTGAAGATCAGCACCCCGCGCCGCTGTGAGGTGCCGGGTAACGTGCGGGCGGCCACCGACGTGGCAATGCGCATGGCCAGCGCGGTTTTCCCCATCCCCGGGCGCCCGGCGATGATGATCAAATCCTGCGGATTCACCCCGCCGGTCACCGCATCCAGCGACGCGATCCCCAGCCGGAGGGTGTCCGACTCCAGCCCATTGTTCAGGCGCCGCTCCAGCGTCTCGGTAAAATCCCCCATCACCTCGCCCAGCACCACCGGTACAGGCTCCAGCCGGGGACGGCGGATCAGCGACAGGCGGCTCATCAGGGTATCCATCGCCTGCCCGGCCTGCTCGATACTGGCGCTGATGATTTCCCGGCGCATGCCATCCAGGGTGACGGCGAACTGCCTGCGCTGGTACTCCTGGCTGACCATTTCCGCATAGCCCGCCAGATTGGCGGCGCTGGGGCAGTGTTTGGCCGTGCTCATCACATCGGCAAAGTGCTCATCCCCACACTCCTCGGCCACCATCAGCGAGTCGATCAGGTTACGGGCTCTGGCCTGACGCTGAATAACCCGGTACACCGTCCGGTACAGCGGGATCGAAAACGCGGCAGGCTCCAGCGACGCCAGCACCTCCTGCGCAGCCGGTGTCAGGCCACCCAGCAGCAGGCCACCGATCACACTGGACTCCAGGTACTGGAGATTGGCGTTCACAGTGTCCCCTCCCGTACCCGGGTCAGGGTTTTCTGGCGCAGCAGGTAATCAAAATCGGCGATCCAGCCCGCATCGCCGAAGCCAAAGTAAAACGGCTTGGCATGGTCGAGAAACGCCGAGACATAGGCCCGGAAGCCCTCCAGATTCGGTGTCGCCAACGATTTCACCAGCGAACGCAGTTTACGCTTACGCTCCTCGTTGACGGTCACCGCATGGGGGAGCCTGTCGCCCACCAGCGCGTTGTAGGCCGCCAGATAAGCGCCATAGTCCATACGTTCAGCAGGTCGTCGGGTGAGATTTTCCGGTTCTGGGTGATCGGCGTCAGGATTATCGGGTTTGCGATAGTGTCGATCGGGCGCTGTCCAATCCGGTTTTCCCCGATCGGTTTTGTCCTTGTCGGGCTCAACGCATTCGCTGTTGTTGGGGGGTAAGGGGGGTATAGGTTCTAATGATAGGTTCTTAATGATAGGTTCTGGGTGCAATGGCTGCTCCACCCCTAGTGAATCAAACGACAAACCCTGGCGTATGTGTTGCACTGGCACCTCAGACAAAGACGCACCATTTGCACCGGCTGATCCCGCCCCCTGCGCAGCACCCTTTTTTTCCTGATTTTCGGCCGGAGGCAGATCGCCCTTTTCATCCTCATCCGGCGGCATCTGTAAGCGCTTTTCCAGGGTCAGATGATAAATATTCGACTGGTGACCGCCATTTTTGCTCTTGCGCGGCTCCACCCACAAAAAGCCCTGCTCATGCAGCCATTTGATATGGTGCTGCACCGAACGCTCGGCCATCTCGCAGGTCGCCGCCAGATACGGGATCGACGGCCAGCACTCGCCCTGATCGTTGGCGTTGTCGGCCAGCTTCAGCAGCACCAATTTGCGCAGAGGATTCCCTGTCTTAATTTTCATGGCCATCGCCATCAGCATCATGCTCATAGGTCACCAACCGTTTTTCGTCACTGTGGAAATTCGCATCGCCAAACGACGGGCGCAGTCAACCGATGCCGCGACATGGCGGCACTCGACATAGGCCCGCTTGGCCTGCAGGATAAACACTGCCTGAAGCCGGCGGGAGGCTCCCGCCAGATCATGGTGAAGCGTGTGAGAGAGTGCGTACGATAGGCTCATCCCTCCCCCTTAGCGCCGGGCGCTCGCCAACCGGGCGAGACGCTGCTGGCGCTGCTGGCTGCGCTCCTGAACGGTGCCGTACGCCACCACCCAGCGCCGCGCCACCCGCAGGCAGTCATCAAAGAGCTTGCCGCAGCGGGATGCCTGGGTGGAGTGCGCAGCATAGTGCGCGACACCCGCCTCCGCCCCCTTGCGCGCCAGCGCCTCGTCGAAGCCCTCGCCCACCAGCTGGCGCCGAATATTGTCGTGAATGAATTGCGACCAGCTCATCGGACACCTCCCGGCGCCGACGGCGGCAGCGTTAACGGGAAAAGGGGCTGTCGTCCTGCTGTGTTGTGTGCCATACCTGCTCTCCTGTGCCGGAGGCCACACCGCCCGATTCGCGCGAAAAAAACGCCCGCACCACGCCCGGCAAAGCCCCTGTGATGGCCAAACGCCGGGTCTCCTCCCCGGCCAAATCCAACTTCTCACCGACAATCCCGGCGATCAGCGCCACGGATTGTGCGGTGTTCAGTTTCTGCTGCCGTTTCATAACGCTGCTCTGCCCGATGCCGGCAGCGGCGGCAACCAGTCGGGGGCTGAAATGTCGGCGGCCTGCAACGCCAGATGCACATGGATCAGCATCTCCGGCGCCTCGGCGAACATCGCCAGAAAGCCACGGATCGCCGCGATATTGGTTTCAACAGCCGGATTGGAAGACATGGCGGAGGACGCCGCCCGAATGGTCGCCAGCTCGGACTCCGTCCAGCGGGTCTTGATCTGATCATCGCGCAGCAGGTGCAGCGGCAGGCCGGGCTTACCCACGCGCTTACGGGCCAGCAGCTGCTGGCGCAAGATGTCCAACTGGGCCCCTGCCGGGGAAAGGGAGGGATGGTGTATGGTCATAGGTCAGTCCTTAATCGGGTTAAAGGACTATCCCCACAGCGTCCAACGAGGATAGGGATTGCTGTTATGTAATGCGTATCACTTTTAGAAAGCTCTATTAGTTATCTAAAATCTCATATAAATCGGGACGAATATTGATGGCTAAAATCTTTCCTCCTGTTGCCAGCTCAATCCGCTTTGCGCTGATTGCGGATGGTTTTTTCTTGCCACGAAGCCATTCGGAAACCGATGGCTGCCGAACGCCACACGAACGGGCTAACTCCTGCTGGCCACCGGCCAGAGCGATAGCCTCTTTGATAAGGCTGTTGGTCATAGCTCCCCCTGCGCTCCTCAATGGATCAATTATAACTAAAGCTATCGAACAAGCAATAGCTTTTGGTTTTTGACTGTATATAACCTTAGTTATAGAGTTCTGTTATGAACGAAAATACATTTGCAGACAGACTTAGCCTCGCCATGGCAGAGGCAAAAATGACACAGGCCTCTCTGGCGGAGGCTGTAGGAATGGCTCAACCCAGCGTATGGAAACTGACATCAGGAAAGGCTAAGAGCTCTCGCAAAGTTGTCGAGATCGCGGCGGTGCTTGGGGTTCAGCCTGAATGGTTATCAGCTGGACGGGGGCCCATGAGGAAGGATAATGGGGTTGTGATCTCATCCCTGCCATTACCGAAGGATGACTCTTATATCATAAGCGTCATGGATATTTCTTACAGCTGCGGTCCAGGGAGCAACAACAAAGATTACCCGGATATCATCCGGTCTATATCACTAGAGCCTGATTACGCCCGTAGGGTGTTTGGTGGTCGCTCGAACAACGTCATTCGGGCGATAAATGCCAACGGCGATAGTATGAAAGGAACGATTGACCCCGAAGATTTAGTCTTTATCGATATATCGGTAAAATACTTCGACGGGGATGGGGTTTACGCATTTACCTATGGAAGTACCTCACATATCAAGAGGCTACAAATGGTAAAAAACACCCTCACTGTCATCTCTGATAACCCCGCGTATGCTAACTGGAGCATTGAAAAAGAAGATGAAGACCAGATGCACATCAACGGAAAAGTTATCATTAATTGGCCAATGCGATTAGTCAGATTCGCATAGTTGCACCGCGTCATAGAAACCGGCTTATAGCCGGTTTTTTCATCTCCCTCGATCCACTCCAGATATCACGATAACCCGCCTCCATATCAAAAAAACTCCATTAGCTATAAATAAATTACTTTAGATATCAACAAAAAGCACGAAGCCGGTATCATTTTATAGCTTTAGGTATTTACTTGAACGATAGCTAAGGCTATGGTGGTCTCGAAATGTGACGCTTATTTAGCCTATGCCTCCGCTAACAGCGAGCAAGACGGCGATGGCTCATGGGCAGTAAAAGCGCCCGACCTACCGGACGCTCCGCTCTTTAACAATCAAAACCATGCACTCGGCGTTGAGCGAAGAGATTCGCATAACTCAGTTCCCAGGCATCCCCAGGCATCACGGTGCTATGGCATCCCTGGCCAGCAGCGGACAATGGTGAGTGCAATCTACTAACTAAACGTCCGCGAAGAGCGATTTGCGGACGTTAACGTTTAACCCAGCGAGTCTTGAACGATCACAGAATCATCAATGTATACAGGCTAGCTAACATCATGAAAGCGATAAATCCGCCCATTCTCATTCACCTCTGCCACCTTTCCCAAAGCCTCCGCTGGCGACAAACCGAAATTTCGGGTTAACACAATGAACAGATGATAGAACTCGGATTTCAAATCTGCGGCAAAGATCCCCGGATCATCAGATCCAAGACAAATAGACATAGGAACATCACCTTCAATCGCCTCACCCGGCAAGCCCATCCAGCGAAAGATATGATGCTCGCTGACATCTCGATACTGACTGATACGGGTATTGCTGGTCGGAGGGCATTCTATCGCAATGTTTCGGTCTGCCATTTTTGCCATTACAGCTTGTTGTAATGCAACAACCGCTTCATCCGGCAAATATTCCAGGGCAACTTCAACATATTCACCACGCTGCTTTCGCACATTGTCAGATGTAAGCCATTGCTTATACAACTTCAGGGGCCTTTTCATACCCGTCGTTTTAACCAACTCTCTGGCGCGCTCGTACTCTTCCAACCAGAGGGATTTAGGTTTTAATGGCCCATTTAGTTCACCCAGCAGACCTTCCGATTCCGCCAACAGCCCCCGCATTTCAAATACCTGATCAAGGGTGGTAATCGAGACTTCTTCTTCCAGCGAAAACACTTTATGGGCCAAGCGAACTGCTTCAATCGCTGCATCACTGGCGTAACGCAGCAGTTCCGGATGACTTCGAAGTTCCCGCCAGATAAACACCAAATCGAGCAATCTCGTCTCTTTGGTCATGGACAAAGACAAGGGCAAAGAGCGTTTCCAGATATTAGGTGTGATGCCAATCGCCGTGCAGTGGCCAAGGCGGTCGCCATTACGCAATGGCAAAAATCTCAAGGCATCATCAATGGATCGAATACCACTGATCAGATGCGGAAAGTCCTCGCCAACATGATAGGTAAAATGAGCAATACCTGATTTGGCTAGCACCCGGAACAAGGGGCTAAACAACTCCGGTGGTGCGTGCATCTCATTAGCTGCGGCATCCACTCCTCGAATCCAGCCTGTCAGGCGCGGTTCAGACTTCAGCATGTCCATCAGAATAGCTGCCTGATTTTTCAGTTCTTTGAATAGTAATGCGTAAGGATAGACCTCACCATTTTTTGGCTTTCTTTTAATAAAGTGCGGCACTAGCGCCAGTTCTGCACACTTGCCATGAGGTTCAACCAGTTCGAGGTTATCGAGCACTTGCGACATAGTCAGCGGCTTCTCATGCACCCATTCCAGAGACATATGAGCACTCAGGTATTCCCAATATCCTCTTAACACACTGAAGAGCAGTTTTTGCATTTTTCTTGGGTCGCTCTTCGGAGCAAAACGTCCTTCCAGATAACGCACCTGAGAATACACACCAGCACCATGGGCATGTTTAAAACGAGACAAATAAGATTTCTCTGTTTCCTCCCTCAACTCCGTCATGGTGTAATTCTGGAACTGATCAAAACCGAAAAAATCGTCTCGCTGAACCAGTAAGGTCAAGTACTGATTTTGCATCAGCAGGTAAACCCAAAGCAGTCGTTCTAAACCTTCGGGCGCATTATACCGCCATTTTTCCAACAACCCGGTTAGCCAGCAAAATTCAGACTCCTGACTGTATTTGTCGTCAGTTGGCCAAACCGTCGCAAACCCATACTCCTGGCCATTATGCAGAATGGTGCTATCCGCCAACTGCTGCGGATACTGCATCGATGCTATCCATTCTGGCAACTCCACGCCCTGAGCAACCCGACAAAGAATTTCACGAATATTACAGGCGATTTGCAAACGATCCTTAAAGATTTCAGGCGTCAGAGAGGGGTCAATCTGGGCGCAGAGTTGTTTCATCTCTTGAGATGCCCAGCCCTTCTCGAAATCTCTGACGCTCACATCTGGGTGCTTGAGTGCATCCAGCCAACACTCTTCCGCACTGGTACTGCCATTCAGGTGTTGGTGAGTTTCGTGTAGGCATTCACGGGTAATGTAGTCTTCAACCGTTGGGTGATATGGGTATAAAGGCCAGCGAAAGCTATATTCCTGACTGGCAGCCCCAGGGTTAAATACCTGATGACACGCCATAATTGGTAGGCACGACACTCGGCTCATCAGCGTTTGCCATTCCGAGAACATAGGTAGATCGATTTTGGGGCCACCTTTCTCGTTTTTAATAAACTTTTCAGCTATCTGGCGTAAGGTCGCTACTGGGCCGAGTTTCATATTCCGCTGTTTGATTTGCTGCACTAAAGATGACCAAGCCGATTTAGCTACATGATCAGGCAAACTACGCTCCTGTTCGTATTGAGCAAGGAACACAGATGACTCCACCCTCTCATCAAGTGATACCTCATCCAAAGAGACTGTGCTCAGCCTATGCAACAGTACTGTTGAGTTAAGAAGAAACCTTTCCATACCCAATCCTTATACGAAGATCATTATCATTTTTCTTCGCCGTTACTTAATGAAGGCGACTTGGTTTTCCTAGCTGGCGTAACCTTATCGTATGACGCTCCGACGATTGTGGAGGAGTTCAGCGATGTTATAGTGTTTTGAGACACCTGTTGTTTAATGTTTATTTCTCGATCACCATTTTTAGAAAAACAGTCCCATTCTTTATCAGAAAGTAATTTTCCGCCAACAATTTTATCAATCAGTTCATTGAAACTTGCTTCCTTGCTCAGTGCTTTGGCTGAACAATTAACCCCTCCAACAGGAAAAATGAACGGATGTAGAATTGGACAGCTAATTAATAAGAAAAACAATGGGTGGGTATCGCTCCATGTTTTCTTATCCGCTGTCAATTCTTCACTAATTACTTTTATCTTTTTCTCAAACTCATCAACCGAAGTAACTGGGTTTAGTCTTAACCCCTCACCGATATATTCCCTATCACTAACCGAATGATATAAGCTCTCTTCAACCAATACCGCATGAAGAAAAGCCAAAACATTAAAACGCATAATTTTTGCAGCATTTGATTGACTGGCCATTAGTCCATGCGCTGCATCTTTATAGAGCCTGGTTTTATGCTGATCAGCCACATTATTAAGGTTAAAATAGAACCGAGTCCATACTTTACCAATCAAAAGTGCCGACGGACGAATTTCAATCTCAATTTCTTTTACTTTATTAAGCCATTGCTCAACTTTTGTAATGGCATCAGAAAATTCCGTTGTGCCATCCTGCTGATGGTCATCCTGTTGACTATCAGCAGTTACGTCATCATCCATGGGATCAAGGTCAATATCCAAAACAGCAGCATCTTTATCCGCCCTTTTACTTGAGCCTTTCATTTCTGCACGAGCAGCAGCCTCGCTCCATGGGGGAACAATACATGTTGTCTGAGCTACAACTTTATTAAAAGCATTAGTAATGGCAGGTCTTTCACAACGACATGCAGAGATATCTGCAATAGCACCAATCAGATTAAAAACACTACTGAAATCCATAAGGTTATTTGAAGCTACCGTACTCAAAGAAGCAGCCATTGCGGCTTTTGCCAAACCATTCTCAGTATTAATGTTAAATTTTTTGTAACCCTCTGGCATCTTTTGGCGTGATTTACGATTTAACTGCACCATACCAAGAAAAACGCCAACATTTTCATCATTAGGGTTGTTTGCAACCACCGCACAACATCGATTAGCCCAATGTGAGGCGCTTTCAATTCTGCCAACAGACATATAAGATACATATTCACTAACAAGCTGTTCGAATTTTTCTCTATCATTTTCAGCCTGTGCTAACTCGGTTACAAATTGGTTGAATATGCTGACAGAACCACAACCAACCAAAAGCATCTGTAGGAACTTTGACAGACTGCCCTGACAGTTTTCACTTACCTGAGACGCTAAGTAAATAGAGCAATTTCTTAATGCTTCACTTTCAGACTGAGGCCGCAAATAAAATCCGGTATTAAAATCACGATCCTGCTTTACATAGGTAAAAATGTCCTTACAGAGTGAATCCATACCAAACCGATGCTGTTCATAATTTAACCCCGCACGATAAATGCTGCTTAGCATCGAACCATATAAGGCATTTCTAAGTAAATTCGGAACTGATAACTCATCAGGCCTTTCATTTCTTCTTTTTTTACTATCAAGCTTTACCGATGTAGCATGATATTTTTTAGTATAAAAATCCTGAAGCACCTGCATCAACAACCGCACTGGCTGCTTCAGCAGTTCATTCACATACATGTCAGCATCAGAGCCCTCTCTCAAATTAAGGCCTTCCCTAACAGCATCGCCAATCGCTTGCCGAACATCTATGGCATCAATATCCTGCATGCCAGGCTCGGTCTTAACCTTGATCTTCTCTTTACCGACTTTTCCCTTTTCGCCGACCAGTTGCAACATGGTTTTCAGTTGAATACGCTTTTGTACCGGAAAAAGTTTTAATAAATATTGCTGTTCAAGGTGTTCAACCATATAGCCTCGCTCTGCTAAGCGGGCGCTCTCTTTTTCCTGATCGAGCAAAGTTTTGCTGTAATTTTCGTATTGTTTACCGCGAATCAATTGGGAGTATAGGCGCAAGTCACCTGTAGCCACCACCACCAACTTCCCGCTGTTAAAGAATTTACGAATAGATTCAAGCACATCCCAACCAGCGTCAAACTGAGTATCAATATCATCAAAGGTGATCAAAATGGCCTTGCAGCCGAGAATTTCACACGCACGTTTAACCAGCTCCTCAAAGATTTCTGACAAATCCTGGCCACCAATGGAGTAATCAAGCTGAGTATCCAGCTTCAAAGCATCACTGAAATATTCCGGCTTATATTCCTTGTCTGTGAGCAGATGTAAACCACGCTGGAGCTGCGCAAGGTGATTCTGCCATTGTTCTTTTTGTTTTTTATAGTCATTCGACGCCCAGCATCCTTTTAACTTGTCGGACACCATTTTATTCAGACGGGCAGTCACAGTGACCAAAATTGGTTCATGACGCGGCAACTTGGTAGGGTCGATGGTCGGCAAACACTTGATGCTGACTTTTACATCACCTTGGTCACTGTTTAGAGATTTGACCACGCTATTGATAAAAGTGGTTTTACCCGCACCGCGAGTACCATCCACAAAAAATACATTACGACCGGACTCATCAATAAACCGTGTTAGCCCAGCAGACTTATCGGTGTCAGGAAGGGTAACCGAGTTTCGGATAGTCTCGACCAACTGATCACGCAGAGATTTTTGAATGAGATCATCTTCTTTGGTACTTCCGGGAAGATTGGGAGCAAACAAGTTGATGATGATTTTTCCCTCGGTTGTTTCAGTCTGTACGCTATCTGTCATGTCCGTATCAATCCATTTATTTTGATTTTTTGCCAGCCTTAGTATCAGACTGGTGCTTTAAATTTCCACTGAGTTGATTCATGCAATGCTCAGTGCCCTTAGCTTCAATCAGTTCGTTGGGGCGCTTCGCCACGATTCGTCCTACAAAACTACCTGGAGCGCTAATAAAACTGACCACCTCATTCACTGCCCTCATCCTCGCGACTGAACGGTTCGTTTTGTCGAGCAGACATTGCTGCGCGGAGTATGGGACCGAGGATAATGCATAACATGCTGATATTGTGTCGTCACACCTTCACTAGCTCTAACGGATGTTATACTATTATTAAATTATTGATAAATATTAACTACAATTAATTACCACTCCTGTGATCAAAAGCGTATTGGTATATTATTACTTTTTTCTAGCCATTTATTTTAGGTTAGTCTACGCTAAATGCCTAAATTAGCGCACTTTAACTTCCTCAGCAACAAACAAGTGTTGCCTATTTATTTACTCAAAGCGGGCCTGTTTTGTGGCGAAAATAAAAAACCCTTAGTATTTATCCACATAAACAACCAATGTCCGCTCCTGACACAAAGCCGACTATCACTATAATTACTCCACGCAATCAACCATTAAGCAACATGCAATAATCAATAATATAATTCCCAATTGAAATAATAATACCCAGCTGCGGTCTGCACTGTCATTACGGGCGTCATGGCGGTGAGCCATAGACCGCAGCTGGATATGTTATTACACCACCGCGCCGGTGTTCCCCGCCGTACCGGCCTATCCATTCAGCCCCCTCCCCGCCTTATCGGGCTATTTCTATCACACCATGGAGAACCATCATGTCTATTGAAGCACTGCAAAACGCCGTCGCCATCCTGCTGCAAAAACCAGATCGCCCCTTCGCCGTCGGCGATGTGGTGGTAAAAAAAGAGGGCATCGGCAGTATCACCACGCGCCCACACATTGGCGAAAAGGTTATCGTCAGCCACGTGTTTGCAACCCCGGTGCTCAACCTGCAGGAAAAGTCCGGCAGCCTTTACTATTCACAGTTCTACGATATCCGCATCGCCTTCTTTGACCGCGACGGGGATTTGGTCGAACTGGCCGAAGACGCACGCCGTTTCCGCCACGCAGGCGACTAATCCCTACCCCAGGCCGAATCAGCCCCAGCGCAGTCCGGCCACCCGCACGCTGTTTTTCCCTTTGCTCCGCCCTTTCCGCTTCCTCTTTTCACCGGGAGAACATCGCTATGTCTGAAACCTTCGCATTTCTCACCAAGGCCAAGAAAAAATCCGGCAAACCGGACATGATGTTTTGGTGCTCAGCCACCAATGAACGCATCGCTCGCTCCAAACTCAGCATCGCGCTGGACGCCGCCGGGCTGGATGAGGCCGACTACTTTAACCCCCAGCGCACCCATCTGCCGGTAGTCGATGATTTGCCACCGGAAGACGTACTCAGCAGCGACTTCTGCCGCCATTACCAAATGGAGGATAACAACTGGGTGCGCCGTCAGGAGCCGCTGCCCCCCGCAAAGACAGCGCCGCCGTCAGGCGAACCACAGCCGCCATCGGCACCCGCAGAACCCGAAGAATCGGCACCTGCAGAGCCCGACGATACCCCGCTCAGCTTCCGGCAGCTGCCGCTTGAGCAGCGTGCGGCGCTGGTACAACTCTATGGCCCACGCGACTATTACCTCGACGATCTGCCCACCGCCCTCGAAATTCTCAATGCCGAAGGCGAGATCTACGCCAGCAACTACCATCTGGCGGTCGCCATCGGAAAATGCCGCGAACTGGCACAGCAGGATGCCGCCGGGCTGGATGCGCTGATCATGCAAATCCAGCAACGCTACAACCACAATATCCCCAAGTGGCCAGAGCTGGTGACCTTTATCCGCCAGCGCATGACGGCCGGGGCGCTCACCACCGCCAGCGGCGCAACGCGGGGAGCCCCCGTCATGCTGGCGCCGGGGTGCCCCTTTGATACGGAGTTTCTGCGCCACACCATCGCCTGCGCCCTGCAGCCGGCCAACGGTTACGACCTGCTGACCCCCGATCCGGCGATCGTCGCCCGCGCACAGCAGCTGATGGCGCATAGCGATAAGGCGCTGACCATCTGGTACACACTGCTCGCCAACACCCCGGGGATCCTGGAAATCCACCCCGACCAAATCTTTGCCATGATCCAGGCGGCGCCGGAGTCCATCGCCTGGGACGAAGGCGCCACCCGGCGCTTTATCTGCGAAAATCTGGGTGTCATTCAGCCGGTGCCCCGCCGGGCGCCGCCCCAGCAAGAGGATCGGTCTGGCGACGCCGCGCCGCTCAATCCGGCCCCCGGCGACATGACGGCCCTGTTCGCCGCCTCACCGCTGGCGAGCCTGCCCACCGAGTCAGCCCCGGACACGGCAACGCCCACACAGGAGCAAGATAAGAAGCAGGAGCAGGTGACGCCACCCCGCTTTGAGCCGGGGCGCTATCCGGGACTCTCCTCGGCGGACTACCACGCCGCCAACGGCATCAGCAGTACCATGCTCAAAGACGCCCGCATCAGCCTGATGTATTTTCATGGCCGCCACATCGCCAAAACCATCCCGCGCGAGGCGTCACCGGCGCTGCTGCTCGGCTCCCTGATCCACACCCTGGCACTGGAGCCGGAAAAGTTTGCCGCCGAATACGCTCTGGAGCCGCAGCTCCCGCCCGACGTCTTCACCGGCAGCGAATCGATGAAAAAAGTCATCGAGGCCCATAACGCCACCTTACCCGCCCCGCTCTCTGCCGATCAGCTCAAGGCGCCTCTGCTGGCGCACAATGCCGGGCTGCCCGCGCCGCTGCCCCTCAGCGGCAGTGCCGACGAACTCGCCCGGCTGTATGCGGCGCTGCCCGCCGCGTTTCAGACGCTGGAGCAGCCCGAGGGCGCCAGCGCCATCAAGACGTGCCTCAAGGCCTACAACGCCAGCCTGCCCGCGCCGCTAAAAACCGGCGGCAGCCGCGACGCACTGCTGGAGCAACTGGCGCAAATCGACCCCGCCGCGGTCGAGGCAGAGCGCCAGAAACCCCAGCCGCTGAACACCAGTGGGAAAAAAGAGGAGCTGATGGCCAGCCTGCGCCAGATCCAGCCGGATGCCCGCTTTGCCGACGAGATCCTGGCCGACTGGCAGCGTCAGGCCGCAGGGAAAATCCCGGTCAGTCAGGCGCAGTACACCCTGTGCTGCGCCATCTGCGACGCGCTACTCGCCGATGCGTTAGCCGGCCCCCTGCTACGCCACCCCCGGCGTGAGGTCGAAGTCAGCTACTTCGGGCTGGATGACAACACCGGGCTGGAGATCCGCGTGCGTCCCGATGTGGAAATCGACACCGGCCACGCCCGCATCGGCCTGGATCTCAAATCCGTCAGCCTCGGCTACGTCAAGCAGGACAACCTGCGCACCCGCCTGCACCGCGAAATCATCGAGCGGGACTACCACCTCAGCGCCGGCATGTACTGCGACCTCGCCATGCTCGACCAGTTTTTCTGGATTTTCGTCAACAAAGATCCGGGCTACCACTGGGTGGCCTTGGTCGAAGCCTCCCCGGACGAACTGGCGCTGGGGCGGCTGGAATACCAACGCCAGCTGGCCGCCATCCGCCAGGCGATGGACAGCAACCACTGGCCCGGCCCGATCGTCGATGTCATCACCGATGAACTGACCGACTACGAACAACGCCGCCTGCAGCACCTTGCCGCCTAAGGAGCCCCATATGAAAACGGAAACCGCCGACAACAGCCACAGCGCCCTGATCGATAACGTCACCATCCTGACCAATGGCGAACTGTTTGACCGCCTGATGACCCTCTCCCGCGTCATGGCCGGCAGCGGCGCCATGGTGCCTGCCCACTTCCAGAAGAGTCCCGATGCCTGCATGGCCGTCACCATGCAGGCCGCCCGCTGGGGTATGGACCCCTTCGCCGTGGCGCAGAAAACCCATATCGTCAGCGGCACCCTAGGGTATGAGGCGCAGCTGGTCAACGCCATCATCACCACCATGTCGCCCACCAAAGATCGCCTGCACTACGACTGGTTCGGCCCCTGGGAAAACGTGATCGGCAAATTTACCGAGAAAACCTCCGCCAAGGGCCACAGCTACATTGCGCCGGGCTGGACGCTGGCCGATGAAAAAGGCTGCGGGATTAAGGTCTGGGCCACCCTGCGCGGTGAGGATACGCCGCGCGAACTGGTGCTGATGCTCTCCCAGGCCCAGGTACGCAACTCCACCCTGTGGGCCAGCGATCCCAAGCAGCAGCTGGCCTACCTGGCCGCCAAACGCTGGGCACGCCTCTACACCCCGGACGTATTGCTGGGCGTCTACTCCACCGACGAGTTGGAAGAGCCCATCGCGCGGGAAGAAAAAGACATCACCCCCAGCGTCTCCATCAGCGATCTGGTAGACAGCGCCAACTCAGCAAACGACGCGCAACCGGAGGTGCCAGCGGACAGCCACGACGCCACGCTGGGCGAAAGCTTGCGTCAAGCCTTGGAAGAGGCCTCGACACTGGAGGCGATCCGTCAGGTTGAACAGCGCATCGCCCAACATAAATCCACGCTGGGCAGCCAGCTGCTGTTCGAGCTGCGCGGGAAAACCCAGAAAAAGCGCAGCGGCTATAAAGCGGTACAGGAGATCGAAGCCGCGTTCGATGCGCTGTCTCCCGCCGATCGCGCCGCCTTTCAGCAGCTGGAAAATCTGGTCAACAACCGTCTGGCGATCCTGTCGCCCGGCGAACAGCAACGCTTCACCCTGGCACTTGACGATCTGCGCGCCGAATACGCCTGATACAGGAGCAAACGCACTATGGAAAATCACCGAAAATCCCCCGCGGACAGCGCACGCCAACGGCAGATCCAGCGCATCGTCGCCGACGTCATCGCCCTGCTCCCCCTGCTGCGGGCCGGGCAGCCCAACCCGCAGTTTGATGGAAAATCATGGCGCCAGTGGTCAGCCGACCACCTGCGCGACCGGGCGGCGGCGTTCTGCCCACGCCAGCCCCGCCATCAGACGCCCCACGCAATGCCACCTCGCCCCGGTACCGGAGCACTGTACGAGCCCCCACCGCCATGGCATCGGGGTCCCGGCGGCGCCGTGTATCGCGGGGACTGACGACGACACACCCCGGCGCAGGTCGGGGTATCCCCCATAAGGAGAACTCACCCACCATGAAAACGCCCCCTATCAATGGACTGTATCGCTACAAACTCAGCGGCAAAGCGCTGCGCCACCCACCGGGCGATCCCCACGGCTGGCCCCTATTTCTGGTCTGCCTGACCGTCGCCGGGCTGGCCATGCTGCTGATCCACCTGCTGTAACGCCCCATCCACCGGCAAGGAGCCCATGATGAAACCCAGAGATATCACGCCAGAAGAAGAGTACGAAGACGATCTGCACGATCCCTTAATCTACCCCACGTCGCGCACCCAGGACGATCGCTGCGACCACACGGCCAGGCTCATCTGGCACATGCGCCAGCGCGCGACCATCCGCAGCGGCGCGGCATGGACACCCTGCCCCCGGCTGGTGCCGATCGACCCCGCCCAGCGACACCGGGCGCCAACGCGCCTCAACATCGGCCTGCGCCGCAGCTACTCCAGCACCATCATCACGGCGGTTTACCAGCTGCATCTGCACCACACCGCCGCCCACGAAATCGCCGCCCTGCTCGGCATTCCGCCTAAAAAAGTGGAGCTACTGCTGCAGCATAAAACCCAAACCCAGCGCCGCGCCTGGCAACAGGTTCACCAAAGCAACCGCCTACCGAGTAGACGGGAGATCCTGGCGCAGCTGGCCAGGGGGTTGCCGGGGTGAGAGTTAGGGTTCTATTGGGTGGGAAGTCCCGTAGCGTATCGCGGTGGATGGATGGGCGCCGAGTCTACCCGTGGTAAGCCGTTTACCACGGGTGACATCGGTAACCATCTGCTTAGATGGTCGCTAAGAGTGAGGGACGGACCACATTCTCCGAAGAAAAACATCACTGTATGTTGGAACAGCTCATGTAAAAAACTGTATAAAACAAAGGACAAAAGCCATGCCCGGCGGCTCACTTATAGGGGGTATACCTGCTCTGTGTGAATAGCAAAAGGCCAGCGGAGTGAATTTTTCTTTAAATTTTTTAACAACAACGCCGTCGTTATATTCATTTATTTAATTGAGCCACATAAATATGTATGGAGATTATATTAATGGTTTTCTTTATACGCCATAGCAATCATATTATTTTGCCATAAATTGTAATTGTAATTGTAATACGTAACACTTTTGTGTAATGATGCGATGTATCGATACGCTTAGCATCACAGCAGCCTCACTATTGCAACACGCAACAAGAGAGCGCAATGACGCCATTCCAATTTATTTATTTTCTAATGTTATTTTAATTATATTAAATCAATGAATATAACAAATATCGGATTCGCGGCGCGCTTATATGTTTCAATACAGATGAGAGAGGTGTGGAATATGAAAGCATTAAATATATTTATATTTTCTATGTTAATTACCTCATTTAACGCAAATGCAACGTTCTCTCTTGTTGCCTACGATGAAAGCAGTGGAATTTATGGTGTAGCATTCGCCAGCTGTGTTTACCTACCACCCGACATAGACATAACAGATAAAGTGAATGCCCTTACACCTATTGGAACAATAACAACACAAGCAACGGTGAACTTTAATAATATAAATTTAAGCAATGGAAAAGATATGATTCTTAGAAACGTTAGAGGGAATCAGATTCTTGAATGGCTATATGACCATGACCAGGATGGAACTGAAGGGAGAGATTCAAGACAATTTTTAATATTAAGCAATCCATCATCAGGTCCAGTTGAGGGGTATGTGTTTACTGGTGATGAGGTTCCTTCCGTCAAAGGGAGCATCATTAGAGATAATCTTGTTATTGCTGGAAACACTCTACATTCTAATACACTGAATGCAATGCTAGACGGATATATGGAGCAGCGCGATTTTTTTGTTGAAAAATTACTGAGCGGCCTTACGTCTGTACGCGATCGTGGATTGGGTGATTTGAGATGTGATGGGACATCATCTTATACGGCATTTATAAAGATAAATGATAGAAGTTGGTTTTATAATTCGAGAGATATTGATGAGGATGCCGTAAGTGGATTGGAGAAACTAATTAATGGAAGACAAAAACCACGGGTATGCCTTAACTTAGTTTCAGGAACGGCTTTTCTTGCTAATATTGACATAAAAGGAAGCGGTCATTATGTTGGCCCATATGGCGTTGGTAGTAAAGTCTGCGATGATGCAAAACCGAGGGATATATTTACTCCCCAGCTTAATATTGTGGCAGGGGCACATAAGACATGCCCAAGTGTAGCTATAGGAGAATATACTGAAATCGTAAATTATGATGCTTGGGGAACCACGTTTTCGCCTCATTGTATCCTTAAGAACGATCATCTAGAGGTGTATGCTGACCCACATCAAAAAGGTGAATCCTTGAGCATCCTTCAAGATATCTCTGATCTTAGTCAATATAATTTCTCCAAACGCATATCATCTTTCGCCATCCCTCATGGATGGACGGTACGTTTCTTCGAAGATAAGAATTTTAGCGGAAATTACTATACTCGTGTTGAGGGTGATACAGAAGCGAGCGCCTTTGATAATAAGGCTAGTTCAGTTCGTATACTCAGTCGAGAATGATGCTTTAGTATAATAATAATCACTTAACGTCATCGTTACTTAATCGGTGTCGCAATGTAAGTATATTTTTTATTGTTTCATTTCTGATGCTAAATCACTTATCCTCAGATCATTACGCTTTTGTCAGTCCGACTCCCTACGGGGTGCGGGCTGACGGTTTACATGGACCCTGTACACGATTCTGTGTAAATGCCTTTTCTCAGAAGTGACCGTCCCGGCGGTCACCGAACTCGATAATATAGCCGTTACGGGAGTTAGCTCCCGATTTGGGCTGATTTTTATCGTAGCCCAAATGGTGGGACATTTCGGCGTTGAGAGCAGCCTCAACGCCGATTTTATTCAACAGGCGATCGAACTGGCTGAGATCGTCAGGGGTTTTGAGATTTTTGGCCAGTTCGTTAGCCAGGGCCTGCAACTGTTTTTCGTCCATAAATCAACCTGCTTTTGATGTTGGATTGAACATATCAAAATCAGGTAATTACACAAAATTGTACAGGCTCGATAGCACCGCTATTCAGCGCAATAACGCGACCGGGCGCACATCCCTCGGCCACCTTGTGATCAAGCGCCGATTTTATCCCCACTCGGAGAGCCTCGCCATGCCTGAATATTTCGCCTTCTTTATTAAAACCAAAAAACAGTCCGGTCAGCAGGACATGCTATTTTGCTACCAGGCTGACAGTGTGCGCGTCGCCTATTCTCAACTCTATCGCGCTAACGGCCAGCGCCCTGCATCTAGATGATTACTTCACCCCGCGCCGAATGCCGCTACCGGTCGGCATCAAACTGCCCGCCGAAGGGAAACTCGACCGGGCGTTTTGCCGCCGCTATCACCTGGTCGGTGACCGTTGGTTAAAGCGTCCCCCTTCTCTTTGCTAAGCCCCTTCCTCTGCCCTAGACACGTGGTTAACTCTCTCTTATTAAAAACCAGGAAATCGCACCTCCTCCAGACTCTCGGAGCCCCCCATGACAACCTACCTCACCATCCCGGCGTGGGCCCGGCAAGTCTATCTCGATAAGCCACCCTGTGTGGACACCGTCCGGCGCTGGATCCGGCGCGGCTATATTTACCCGCAGCCCTACCGCCACGGCCGCGCTTACCGTATTCAGAGCGATGCCCGCTACCTGCCACCCTGGCAGCAGCCCACCGTTCCCGACGGCACGGCGGCGTCTACCCCCACCTTGCTGGAGAGGCTAAAAAATGGTCCAAAATAACGATGACAGCGCTACGCCAAAATTACCGGACAACCTGTACTGTAAGGGCGGGTTTTTCATCTGGCGCAATCCCCTCAGTGGGCAGGAGATGCCCCTGGGCTATATCAAAAAAAACGAGGCCGTTCGCCAGGCGCAAGAGGCCAACCAGTATATCGACACCCAGCGACCGATGGTGGAAGCGTGCCCCAGCGTCAGCCAATGGATGGCGGAGTATCTGCGGATCCTCGGCTACCGCGGCGTAGCCGCCAATACCCTGCGCGCCAGGCGCTCACAGATCAAGGCCGTACAAACGGTGATCGGGCAGAAGAATATCGCTCAGGTCACCACCCGCGACATCGCCTTGCTGCTACACCACTATGTCCTGATCGGCCACCTTTCCGCCGCGGGTCTGATGCGCTCCTTTCTCAACGCCCTATTTCGCGAGGCCATCGCCGCGGGCCTCATCGACTACAATCCGGTGACGCAGACCCGTACACCGCCGATCCGGGTCAAGCGCCGCCGCCTGACAGAAACGATGCTGCAGACCGTTTACGCGCAGGCGCTCCAGCTGGAGCCGCATAAGCCATGGCTACCGCGCAGCATTGAACTGGCCCTGCTCACGGGGCAACGGCGGGAAGATCTCTGCGCGCTCCGCTGGCAGGATATCCGGGAAGATAAACTGTGGGTGATCCAGCGCAAGACCGGCGCCAGACTGGCGATGACCCTCGATCTCCATCTGCAGCTCGGTGACTATCCGCTGCGACTGCGCGAGGTACTGGCGCGCTGCCGGATACCGGGGCCGAGCGACTACCTGCTCAACTCCCAGCGCCCGCGCCTCAATAGGAGGCCGGGGGGATCTCTGGTGCCCGATACCCTGACCAAAGGTTTCTCCCGGCTGATGGATAAGTGCGGACTGGTTCAAGAGATCTCCCCACCCTCTTTTCATGAGATCCGCAGTCTTTCCTCACGGATGTACCAGGCGCAGTATGGAACGGAATTCTGCCAGCGGCTGCTGGGGCATAAAAACCGGCATATGACCGAGAAATACCTCGATCTGAGGGAGGCACTCTGGCAGATGATAGAGCTCCCCAAAAACCGGTGATCGGGAGCCAGAATTGGCGGGAGACGCTTTAATGCCTGACACAGGAATCGTGACGGGTCTTTTTTTATTATAATAAAATCAAATTATTACAAATATATTCCGCATGAATGTATAACGTTTTCCGTGCCGCCATGCTTCAAAACAGCCTGACTAA
>NZ_AFJI01000040.1 GCF_000264785.1 Edwardsiella ictaluri ATCC 33202
CGCATGTTGACCAAACAGCCCATTTCGCACAGTTCGCCGTCGTGGCGGATAAACGCCCAGATCGCTGCTGCCGCTTGCGGCATACCGTTGCACCGGAAAGCAAAGTTGGCACCGGTGCCTGCGATTAACGCCAGGATCTTTTCGCGCAGCGTGTCCACGCTGGGAGACTCGCTCACGTTCAGGGTTTGATGGGCGCCCATATCTGCGGCAAATATCAGTCGCCCTGGGATTGGCGTCAAGCGCAGTGATATTCTCGATGTCCATGGCGCGCAGCACGACATACTCGGCGCACCTGCCGTTGGACCGATAACGCGGCGTCGGGTAACAACCTACAGAGACCCACTTTTTCGCACAGGTTGATTTTACCCGGCCGCTGGCGGGCAAGCCGGACATTTGCCGCAGGTCAATACGCTAGTAACGATACGCTTACCGTACTGAACCGATGCGAATATTTGCGCCAGTCCTGATGATTTTCCCGGTCCTTTCATGGCCCAATACCACTGGCGTCAGCCTGAGCGGGTCGTCTTTATATTCATGAAAATCCGCTCCATAGATGCCGCATCCTTCCACTTTGACGAGGATTTCATCATCGCCGCTTTTCGGTATGCTAAAGCGCTGTAGCGCGTGGTGCTGTCAGCACCGTAGTCCATATGAGGTCATATCTGGCTCTCCTCATGCTGTATAAAGTCATGAAGCTCGCTGAGCGTACGCGCGCCCTCCGTCGCTGAGAGGCTAAATAAATTGAAATGTGCGCAGGCGCATCCCAAACGCAGAGCGTCAGCCAGCGGCCATTCCTCATGGATGCCGTACAGCATGCCGGCGCAAAAAGCGTCACCGGCGCCCAAAGTGCTCACGACCTCATGTGATGGAACATGATAGGCGTCGGCCTTGTAGGTTTTACCCTCGGCATCAATGGCAACCGCACCCTGTGGAAAGTGAATACAGACCAGCTTGCGTACGCCCATCTGTAGCAGGCTGCGCGCCTGCGCGATATAATCGTCATCCCCAGGCCGTTGACACAGGCGACGGGCCTCCTGATCATTGATGATCAAGTAATCAACGTAAGGTAAAACCGGTTTTACCCAGCGTTGATAGCGTTCGGTTTCAGGCGCAGAGACTAGATCAAGCGACACTGCAAATCCTTGACGTTGCAGATCCGCCAATGCCCGCGCGCCGCAGGTTTGCCACTGGCGATCCTCCTGTTCGAGTGCGGGCAACAGCAGTAGATAAGCAACGTGGGCAATCCGTGCCTGGCTGTCCAGATTGCTGAAGTCCGTCGCGCCAAGCCGATGGTTAGCGCCCATGTGATGGAAAAATGTACGGTTACCATTTTGGCTATTCACCATGACATAGGTGAATGAGGTCACATCCTGAGCTGAAACATGCACCCGTGAGGTGCTGACATTATGCCGCGCGGTCTCCTGCAAGATAAAGTCACCGTACGTATCGCGCCCGATCACGCCGCTAAGCGCCAGCGGCAGAGAGGGATCGATACGGGAGAGGCCGAACAAAACGTTGGTACAACCACCGCCGCAGCTTTTGTCGACGTGGGTAATTTGCGTCAGCATCGACTCCTGTGGATATTCCGTGCAACGCAGCGACTGATCGACTATCAAATTGCCGATCGCAATGATCCCCCGACGTTTATGCATAGCCGTCTGCCTTGCCCAGACTGCCGAAGATGGCCATTTGCTCTGCGACGGTGGTGCTAACGCCATGCTCGACCTCTTTCATCAGCAGCAGGTAGTGGTCGTATTTGTTGCTCAATGCGGTGTCATGCAGCCGGGTTTCTAGCGTATGCAGAGCAACCTGCGACATGCCGGTATAGAAGTTAATCTTGGCGATACCGAGTTCGATGACCCGGCGGAAATCTTGCGCGGAAAGCCCGGAGCCACCGTGTAGCACCAGCGGCACATCGACGCAATTTGCCAGTGCGTCCAGGCGGGCAAAATCCAGTTTCGGCACCCCTTTGTAGCGGCCGTGGCTGTTGCCGATGGCGACGGCCAACGCGTTAATACCGGTGCGGGAGACAAAGTCGTGCGCCTGGTCGATATCGGTATACTGTGCGGCATCCGCCGATCCTTCCAGAGCGCCGCCTTCATCGCCGCCGACGGCACCCAGCTCGCCTTCGACGGAGATATTTAGCTCACGACATATGTCGACAACGTCCGCCGTCTGGCGGACGTTGTCTTCGTAATCAAGATGGGAGCCATCAAACATGATGGACGTAAAGCCGCTGTTGATGGCACGAGTTACTGCGTCCAGTGTCAGCCCATGATCCAGGTTTAACGTCACCGGCACATTCGCGCGGCGGGCTTTGAAGCATACGTAATCGGCCATGTCTTCCAGGTTGACCAGACGGCTATGCACTTCAGCAAAATTGAGAATGATAGGGGAATGATTTTGATCGGCAGCGGCAAAAATTGCATCGACGAAGTGATTATCGATGGCATTGAACGCACCAACAGCAAAATGTTCTTTTTTAGCGGTTTTCAGCATCTTGGCCAGATTTATCAAACTCATTACTTATCCCTTAATCAATTGATATTCATTGCAAAGAACCCATTTCACCGGTTCATCTTCTTCAATTTCGGCAAAGCGGGAAAGCGGAACCAGGAAACGGTTGTCGGTGTGATCGTCGTTGACCATAGAGACTTCCCAGCCCAGAACCGACGCTTTTTCCGCCCAAAAGCGGTGATAGGTGTAAGGCGGGATGCAGACGCCCTGGCCCGGCTTCAGGAGCAGTTTTTCTCCCGGCGCTAAGATATGGAGGCAGCCGTCAACGGCAATCTCGACCGGTCGTTGGGTATCGAGTTGTTCATCGTGAGTCGCATGGTAAATCTGCATGCATAAATTTCCGCCGCCGCGGTTGAGGATGTCTTCCCTCTTGGAGAAATGAAAATGGAACGGTGTCTCTTGCTGTACGTCGACGAGCAACATTTTCTCCGCGTAACTTTTAGGGTAGCGCCTGTCGGTCAGTGAACCGTTACGTAAGGTGAACAGGCCCAATCCCATCGCGGCAAAGTTGCCGCCGCCGAAGTCGGTCAGGTCCCAGCCCAGTTGCAGGTCGATAACTTCCTGCCAGTGGGCAAAATCTTTTTGCTTCCAATCATCCAACGTAAAGTGGGCGAATTCCGGCAGGGCGAGGTGAAAGCGTCTGGCGAACGCGTGCGCCTCATCAATTTTCTGGTTAATAAAAGAACGTTTCATGGCAGGTTCCTCAATCAATTGCGGTACAGCGAATTTGGTAACTCAGCGTCAGCGTTTCATGGGCCGAGAGATTCACAGCTGTCGGTGCGTGATGGCGTGAAATGGGGTTATCCACCAGGCTTGCTGGGCCAAGATCCCAGGCGGAGCAAACCGGTTCAACACCGAGGCAGTAATTCCGCCCGCGCCAGGGAGGTAAACGGCGTCCGGCGTTGCTGATCCACAGCAGACAATGGGGTAAATGTTGGCTGTCCCAACTCAGCGTAAGCTGCAAGTGTCGCTGTGGATAATGCAACGTGATGCGCCCCTGCGGTGCCAGAAGCTGGACGATCTCTTCGCTGTCATAGGGCAGGGGAAGATGGCTGATGTCTTGGGTGACACCCTCTGTCACGGGGACCGTCTGCAGGCTGGTGAAGTGAGCGCCGGGCATCAGGCGGCTGACACCAGGTTCTACGGCCTGCGGATAGACTCTTCCACCGCCGCTGGCCACAATGTTGACCTCTCCCGCATCTCCGCCTAGGGGAAAAATAGGGTGAACTCCCATCGGGAAACGGCAATCTCTGCGTGCGGTGACGGTGAGCGTAAAGTCTACGCTGTCGTCTGTAAGTGCGATGCGCCGTTCGAGATGGCTTAGTGGATATGCCGTCGGGTAGTCATAGCGCATCACGGCAGCGTGGGGTGTTGAGGCGGTGAAATGCCATTCTCCGTTAACCGGCAGTCCATGCGGCGCATGGTGGAAAAATAGCGCGTCGTCCTGTGCGACGCAACCGAAGGGAACGCCAGCCCACTCTCCTGCCAGCCGTTGCATTAACCGCGGCATATCAGCATCCTGGTCGGCCTCGTTTAGCCATGGCGCCTGGTACAGCAACGCCATCGTATCGCCAGAGTGTTGTACTTTACACAGCGAAGTGAGTATGCCGCCTGCGGCGGAAACCTCACCCATCAGGCTGCGATCCGGACTGGCCAGGGATAATATTTGCATTATTATTACCCCTGCTGTGTCGTGTTGAACGTGTCACCAGTGTTTTTGGCTCGCTGTGTTATATTCCGGCCAATTTCTTCCAGTGAGCGCCCTTTGGTCTCCGGTAGAAAGTGCAGGCAAACCCACAGGAACACCAGCGTCAGGCTACCGTAGATAAAAAAGGGGAAAGCGCCGTGGAAGGCTTCGATCAGCACAGGGCTGTCGTTAATCATCGGGAAGGTCTGCGCAACCACCACGTTAGTTAACCAGAAAAATACGGTGGCGATGGATACGATGGTGGCTCGATGCGAGTTAGGGGAGATTTCGGAGACAACGATCCAGGTCAATGGTCCGATGGTGCCGCCGAAGGCGAAGATAAAGAAAATGATGATGGCAAGCAGCCAGATGCCGGTCATTTGCAGGTAGACGGCAAACCCGATCACCAGCAGTGAAGCGGCGACGCAGACGCAACCCCATACCATGAGTGGTTTGCGCCCGGCGCGCTCAATATAGTACAGCGCCACGAAGACGGAAAGAGCGACGGCCAGGCCGATCAGCACGTTTTGGAAGAATACGTTACCCCAAATAGACGCGCTGTCGCCGGTGCCGATGCTGCTTAACAGCTTGGTCGCATAGTAGATCACTACGTTGATACCAGTGGACTGGCTCAGTACCTGCAATACAATCGCCAGCAACAGTACGCCGCCCAGCCCTGCGGCGAAGACGCCTTTAGAATGGGCTGGGTGACTCAGGTCACGTTTGATCTCCTGCTGTACATCGAGTGCGCGCGTTTTATCGCCGTTAATTCTTTCCAGCAGGGCCAGGCATGCTTCGTCGCGACCTTTCTGCGCAAGCCAGCGTGGGCTCTCCGGAACAATGTGGCTGACCAGCAGCAAAATTGCCGCCGGTATGGCGCCTAGACCGAACATCCAGCGCCAACCGGACCCAATCAACCAGGTATATTCTCCTGAACTTTGCACTATATAGTTAATCAGGTAGGTTAGCAGAATGCCGAAAGCAATGGCGAATTGATAGAACGTTCCCAGTACGCCGCGTTTGTCGCGCGGCGCGATTTCCGCGAGATAAACAGGGACAACAAAAGAGGCGATTCCCATCCCGGCACCGCCAACAATACGAAAAATAACAAATTGGCTGAATGTCATGGGGAAGGCAGTACCCAGTGCACCGACCAAGAATAAGATGGCGCAAAGGATAAGGCTTTTTTTACGTCCGTATTTGTTGCTGAGTGACCCCGATATCACGGAGCCAATAATGCACCCAACAAGGGCCGATGAGACCCCCCAACCCAGCGCTGCGGGCGTTAACGAAAAAAATTTTTCAAAGTAGTTTACAGCGCCTGAAATGACCGCGGTGTCGTAACCAAACAATAAACCACCTAATGATGCTATGGTGGCAATAAAGTAGACATAAATATTGCTTTTCACAAATACCTCCGGCCCTGTTTTTTTAGAATTGAACGGAGAGTACCCATTTAGTGCCTGTGGCTAATTTGACTGCGATCCCATTGTTACCGCTGCAGAAGAAATAACTGCCCGTTATCAGGGTATTAAAGTAAAACGGGCGTTTGATGGGTAGGATATTGCCCATTTGATTTTGAATTATTTAAATCGGGCAATAATGAGATGGCCTGTTACTCGTTTTACCGCAGCATTTGTTTCGGCTATGAGGGGTAGTGACCG
>NZ_AFJI01000041.1 GCF_000264785.1 Edwardsiella ictaluri ATCC 33202
TCATAAATGCCTGGCCATGGGCCGGGCTTTTTTTGGTTCATCGCGCTTTACCGGGGAACGCTGCTTTTATCTTCAGGAAGAAGTCGTCGTTGTCCCGGTATCCATAAGCCATACGCTGTATTACCTTAATTTTATTATTCATCCCTTCGTATTCAGATGATGCTGCGCGCTGGCTATAATCCCGCTTACATACCCTTTCAGCTTGTCAGCGAACTGTTTTGGCACCTTTATGCCGCTTTCCTGTGATTGCCTGTACCATTCACTCCAGCGCTGTCTTGCTTCCTGCTCATCCGGGGCATACCACAGCTCTTTCTGGGCCGTCCTCATGACATAGACCGTATTTAACGGCCGGTGGGCCTCCAGCAACTCTGACAGCGTTACTTCATGCCCTTCCGGCTGGTTCTCCTGATTGCGCAACAACAGCCAGCGGCTGCGTTTGATGACCTGCCGGGCTTTCGGGTCACTTCGTCACTGGTTCGCTTGGTCGCCCCTCACACGGTCAATGACCTCACGGCCGAACTTCGCCACCACGTGGAACAGATCATAGACCCCCGTGCCTGCGGACAGTGCTCCCTGAACTCCAGATCGAAGGCGGTATTCATCTCCCTCGCCACCGATTCAATGGCGGCATACCCTTCCGGTCCCAGCCGGGTGAAGAAGGGGCGGAGAACTGCCCGGCTTCGCCCTTCTCCCACCCACAGCACCTGCTGTGTATCGCGGCATCGGCTACCACAGTCGCGTAACGGTGTCCCTTAAATAGGGCGAACTCATCTATCATGAGACGGCGGAGTGAATGTCGTTGCGGTTCGCGACCTTCCCGCTGCATACGCCGGTAATCGATGTTGTTTACAGTATGCCAGTGCAGCCCGATCAGTCTGGCTACGTGCTTAATAGGAAGCAAACGAACCCGCGACTCAACCCAAGTGGCTAACGCGGTGGTATCGCAGGTAGCCAATCGATTTTTTCGGTTGTGATGCCACAGAGCGGACAGCGTAAACGACGAACAGGAACATCCAACCAGACCTTCCAGTGAAGTCACTCCCGCACTCTGATACGGCGCAGGGAGGTATCGTGTATCCCGCAGGCCTCCCGGTTACAGCGTCGACAACAGGCAGGGTGTGAAGGCAGGTGTTCAAGACGAATTAGCAGAGTATCAGGGGCGATTTCAGAGTAGCATATGATGCTGAATCCTTTCCAGAAAAGCGAAGTCAGGTTAGCATTCATGGTGACGGCAGTTTTGGACGTTTGGGGTGTTTTTTGGCGAAGACAAACCTAAACGTTCTTACTGCCATTTTCTATTAGTTCACGCTAATCTGCGATGAACCTTTTTTGCATGCGCAAATCTCTACCAGTAGTGACGAGCCGTAAAAAGCCCATTTACCTTACCGCCGCGCAGTCTTATCTTCCTCCGTCCCATCGTGAGCCACGGTGTCGGCGCACCCTATCGGTAGAGATATGAGATGGCAGGAGCACGACGATGGCTACGGGGAGTTTTAGAACCTATCCCGTTAGGCTATTTGATTTGCCATTTTTTCCCTGGGCCGTGCTCACAATCCTCACGTGCTGCGTCCGCTCCGGTTGTTGCGCGCTGTCCGTGACCAAACTGGCTGCAACAATATATCCCTTCTGGGATAGGTTCTAAGGATAAATGGCGGGAGACGGTAATCTGGTAATATTCATTTGTGGATGCCATTAGTGTGATGCTGTATTCCTCTTTACGTCGAAATTATAACATAAGCCTTGCTGTATGGCTTTGATGGGATGATTCTGGTATGCCTCTTTCCATTGCGGGTAAAAAGGCGTCGGTATTTTTAACGGATTCATAGTGTGGCAGCACTTTATTTTTATCAAAATAGCTGATTTTTACGTTTGTACTGCTGCTCTGCATTTTAACCATATCGCCTACTTATTATAGGATTTATCCGTAAAAATAACGCATCAGGTATGTTAATCGACGTGCGAGGACATCAGTCGCTGGTCACAGCTTATCTCAGTTCGGGCTGTACGACGTACCTTCCGCAAAAAGGGGGACGGGCTATTCTCAACTGCCAGATGCATTGGAATTATCTTAATTTATTGCCTAATTCACGCCGCGCTCTGCTACCCGTACGCACTATTGCGTGCAGATAAGTTAGTCTGTTCTCTATAGAATGTATTCATAAAATAAATTATGTGTGATACATATACACTGTGCATGCATGTCGATACTATTTTAACGAGACGGATACAATTGATCTCACGGTGATAACTACACCTATTGAGTTATTAGTGTGAATGTATAAGCTGTCCTGAAATGGTTAATATGAATAAAATCGCTTAAAACATAAGGATGGTGTATTTATATGGAGCGTTCTAATCACAGTAATTTATTGCATTTAAAGGGGTTCGATCTCAATCTGCTGACTGTATTTGAGATGGTGTTTTTACACAATAGTGTTAGCCGCGCGGCGGCGGCGATGGGCACCACGCCATCGGCGGTGAGTCAGTCACTGCAAAAGCTGCGTCAGCACTTTGACGATCCGCTATTTATCCGCGCAGGCAAGGGGATTTCACCAACGGCGCTGGGCGTTTGCCTGCATGATCAGATCGCCCAGGGGCTGTCGCTGATTGAAAATACCCTCAATGCGACGCTTTCCGCCAAGCAGCGTCGCAAGTTTGTCGTTTTCGCCCCCTGCTGCGTGGCGCTACAGGTGCTGCCCGCTGCCGTGAGCGCCCTTGAGCGTCTTGGCGTCGGATATGAGCTGCTGCACTACAGTGAGTATGCGGATTATCATCCGCATACCATTGCTGAGCAGCTGCTGAATTTTCGCAAGGCCGACGTGGTGTTCAGCACGACGCCGGTGACGGCGCATGCGGTGCACTGCCTGCCGTTTGCGAACGAACCACTGGCGCTGGTATGCCGCGATGGGCATCCGCGCCTCGGGGAGGCGTGCAGCGAGGTTCAACTGAGCGGAGAGCGGTTTGTGATCCTGCAGCGCGCCCATAGCGACGGGGATCGCTTTGCATTTTTGCACGGTGGTCGGGTGGTACTGCGCTCGGACTCCTTTATCTCGATTCTGGGGGTGGTCAGCCACAGCGATCTGCTGACGGTTTTGCCGCGGGAGGTCGCACTGCGCTACGGTGCATCCTTTAAACTGCGGGTGGTGGAGACGGCATTTGCGATCCCGCCGATCTCACTCTATCTTACCTATAACAAGCTTTCCCTGCGCAACCCCGAGTTCCGTAATCTGCTTGACGTGCTGATGGACACCGTCTCCCTGGGGGGCATGGTGCCGCTGACGGCATGAGCCGACACGTTCCTCTCGCGGTGCCAGCCCGTGATGAGGAGCCTGCCCCGCAGGCCTATTTTTAGCTGAACGGATTCAGTTATTCCTGATTATTTCTGCGTTGTGGGATAAATAAGTAATTAGTAGTGAGTGTCTTTTTGATTTGATAAATGTGAAATACTGATGAATATATTTCGTCATGGAGTAAAGAAAATATAATGTTCATCATTCTGGCGTTGTCTTTAAATGTTTCGATTAAAAATCAGCAGGTTGTGATTGAATTTCCAGGTGATGTTTATTCTTTTAAAAAAAGAAAACCAGCCCAAGGGAGATTGGGCCGGCAAGGAGGTGGTTCCTAGTATTGCTGTTTCGTTATTGCTTTTTGTTTGACAATAATAACCATGAAGAGGTTACTTTAGTGTGATCGTCATCGGGTATTATCAAAAAAATAAAAAAAGCCGGAATGATTCCGGCTGAGGGCTGAACATTATTGGACGTGAGGGTTACGGGTGCTGGCGCCCGTAACCTGTAGGTTACGCATGAGCAGGGCATAGGCCAGATCGATCTCCGCCGGTAGCGGAATATAGACAGTATGTCCGTTGCCCGGCGCGACGTCGGTCGGCTGGCCCTGTCTGTCGCGCAGATCGTCCAGGGTGAACTGAATATTGCCCTGCGGCGTCATCAGCTCCAGACTGTCACCGCGGGAAAATTTGTTTTTCACCAGCACTTCAGCATAGCCATCGCGGCGTTCGCCGCTGAGCTCGCCGACAAACTGCTGGCGCTCGGAGACGGAGTAGCCATAGTCGTAATTCTGCTGATCTTCGTGTACGTGGCGACGCAGGAAACCCTCGGTATAGCCGCGGTGCGCCAGCGACTCCAGGGTGGTCAGCAGGCTGGGATCGAAATGCTTGCCGGCCACCGCGTCATCGATCGCTTTTCGGTAAACCTGCGCCGTGCGGGCGCAGTAGTAAAACGACTTGGTGCGCCCCTCAATTTTCAGCGAGTGCACCCCCATCTCCGTTAGACGCCCCACGTGCTGGATGGCGCGCAGATCTTTTGAATTCATAATGTAGGTGCCGTGCTCGTCCTCAAAGGCGCTCATATACTCGCCTGGACGCATGCTCTCCTCCAGCATGAAGACCCGCTCGGTCGGCGCGCCGATGCCCAGGGTGGGTTCCACCTGCTGCACCGGGATCGGCTGGTGCTGATGTACAATATTGCCGACCTCGTCCTCTTTGCCTTCCTGCACCTTGTATTCCCAGCGGCAGGCGTTGGTGCAGGTGCCCTGGTTGGGATCGCGCTTATTGATATAGCCTGACAGCAGGCAGCGTCCGGAATAGGCCATGCACAGCGCGCCGTGGACGAACACCTCCAGCTCCATCTGCGGCACCTGTGCGCGGATTTCGGTAATCTCCTCCAGTGACAGCTCGCGCGACAGGATCACGCGGGTCAGCCCCATCTGCTGCCAGAATTTTACCGTTGCCCAGTTGACTGCATTAGCCTGTACCGACAGATGAATGTCCATCTGCGGAAACGCTTCACGCACCATCGAGATCAGACCAGGGTCGGACATGATCAGGGCATCCGGCCCCATATCGATGACCGGTTTGAGATCGCGCAGAAAGGTTTTCAGCTTCGCGTTGTGCGGCGCAATATTGACTACCACGTAGAACTTTTTGCCCAGCGTATGGGCTTCCTGAATACCCAGTGCCAGGTTTTCATGGTTGAACTCGTTGTTGCGTACGCGCAGGCTATAGCGCGGCTGGCCAGCGTAAACCGCGTCAGCGCCATAGGCAAAGGCGTAACGCATGTTTTTCAGCGAACCGGCCGGGGACAGTAATTCCGGAGTAAACATAGATGGCTCTCTTGTTCTGATCACAGGTCAGGCTGCAGCGCAGGGTATATCTCATCGGACGTGAGCGCTGGCGTCACGTGCGGTGAGGGGCCCCTAGGGGCTTGCAGTAAAGGCGGGCATTATAGAGAGTTGGTGCGGGCAGTACAATCAAGGCCCCGTCGGCACGGAGCCTTGTCGATGCTGCGCCGCCCCCGGCAGAAAAGCGCTGGCGTGAGCTCCCGTCACTGCCCGTGACTCAGATCGCGGATATCGCGGGTCTGGGCATTTTTTTTAACGGACTGGATCCCTTTACGGGCGGCGCTTTCGGAACTGTAGTGCTCGCTGTGACCGATCACCTGATGGTTCTTGGCCTTGAGCAAAAAGTAAGGTTGTTCTCCCTCACCGCACAGCTCATATTGTGTCTCTTCGGCGGCGTTGCTCTGCACGCAGAGAATGCCGTTTTCGACCGAGGCGTGGGAGGCATACATTTCACTGCTGAGGATCACCTCGCCGTTACTGGCCTTGAGGTTGAAATGAAACCGCCCGTTGAGAGTGCGTTTGATCTCGTAATAGCCCATTGTCATGGGTATCTCCTTGCCTGTGTTACGATAACGAATCCGCCATCGCCATGTGGCGAATGGCGGATTATGGCGGGATACTGCCCAAGAGTAGTATAGCGTCCATCGGCGTGAGTGCTGAAATGGTACGTATCGCCACGGCGGGAGAGGCTTCAGGTGATGATGCGGCAGGGGGCCCCCTCCCAGCGGTAACCGACGCCATACACCGAGCGGATGAGTGGCTCGTCGCCCTCGACAGGCTCAAGCTTGCGCCGCAGATTTTTGATGTGGCTGTCGACGGTGCGATCGGTGACCACCCGGTAGTCGTCATACAGGTGGTTGAGCAGCTGTTCGCGGGAGAACACGCAGCCCGGCTGGGTTGCCAGGGTCTTCAGCAGACGGAACTCTGCCTGGGTCAGATCCAGTAGCTGCTGGCGGTAGCTGGCCTGAAAACGGCTTTCGTCGATGAGCAACGGCGTCGGCTCTGACAGGGTATCCTGTAGCATACAGCGGCGCAGAATCGTTTTTACCCGGGCGACCACCTCGCGCGGGCTATAGGGCTTGCAAATATAGTCATCGGCGCCGATCTCCAGCCCCAGCAGGCGATCTATCTCTTCGATCTTGGCGGTGACCATTACGATCGGCACCTCAGAGGTGCGTCGGATCTCGCGACATAGCGTCAGGCCGTCGACGCCAGGCAGCATCAGATCCAGCAAAATCAAATTGCAGAGATGCTCCTGCAGGTAGGGCAGCACCTCATCGCCCCGGCTCAGCCAATGGGGGCGATAACCGGCGGCGATCAGATAGTCGATCAGTAGCTGACCCAGCTTGGGCTCATCTTCAACGATCAGGACGCGTGCACCCTGCGGCTCGGGCATCAGCGGGGTGGTGGCAAGCATATTCATCGTTCTACTCCCGGTTAGGCATCATCAGGTTAAGGCTTGAACGGCGCTGGCGCACCGGGCGGGGACATCGCGGCGCCGACGGTGGCCGCACGGCTTTTACGGTGGCGCCTCCAGCGGCAGGGTTACGGTCATCGCGACGCCACCCAGTGGCGAGTGGCTGGCGCTCAGGCGGCCGCCGTGGGCAGCGACGATATTCTGGCAGATGGACAGCCCGAGCCCCGATCCCCCGCTGGAGCGGCTGCGTGAGCCCTCCGTGCGGTAAAAGCGCTCAAAGATATGCTGCAGCTGCTCTGTACTGACTCCCGGCGCGCTGTCCTGCCAGCATAGCGTCAGCGTATCGCTACTCTTCTGCCCCACGATCTGCAGTTCGCCGCCGCTGTCGGTGTAGCGTAGACTATTTTCCAGCAGGTTGTTAAACATCTGCAGCAGACGGTCGGGATCGCCGAACACCCGGGCCTCGTGCGGCAGCCGCAGGGTCAGACGGATCCCTTTGGCGGCCAGCCGATCGCGAAACGCGCCGGCGGCGGCCTGCACCAGAGCGCTCACCTCGATGGGGCTTTTACGGTAGGCCAGGGCGCCGGCGTCGGAGAGCGACAGCTGGTGCAGATCGTTGACCAGCTTGGTCAGGGTGCTGACCTCTGCCTGCAGCGAGGTCAGTGAGTCGGGGGTGAGGCGTCGCACCCCATCCTGCAGCGCCTCCAGCTCTCCGCGCAGCACCGCCAGTGGCGTACGCAGTTCGTGGGAGACGTCGGCCATCAGCGCCCGGCGGATCTGTTCGTTGCGCTCCAGCGTAGTGGCCAGCTGATTGAAGTCCTGCGCCAGTCGACCCAGTTCGTCGCGGCTGCTGACGTCGACGCGGGTGGCAAAATTACCGGCGGCCAGCTGGTGCATGGCGTCGATTAGCCGTTTGACCGGCGCCAGCATGCCGCGTGATAGCAGCAGGGTCACTGCCGCCGCCAGCAGGGTCGCCAGGGCGACGATAAACCAGCTGGTGCGGCGCTGCTGGCGATCAAAGTTGATATCGGTATTGCGCGTCAGGCGTTCGGGCGGGGTCGTCAGCACCCAGCCGACGTCGCGCCCCTGATAGCGTATCGCACTGCGGATACCGTCGTTCGGCAGGCTTCCCTGCGGGCCGACCAGGCGCCGTCCGTTGGCATCAATGACCCAAAACGGCGTGCGCCAGCCGTGGGGGGGCAGGCTGCCGTGCAGATTGCTGCTCTGTTCGATATCGCGCATGATTCTAAAGATCATCCGCTCATTGTGGCGCAAAAAGCTCCAGTTTCCTTCGCGGGCGTACAGGGTCTCCAGTTCGCTGGCCATCAGCTGCACCCGCTGCTCATTGCCGTGACGGATATAGTCGATAAAGCCGCGCTCAAAGCTGACGCGCACCCCCCAGTGCATGATGATCAGCACCAGAATGCAGGTGGACAGGATGGCCAGAAAGAGTTTGGCGGAAATACCCAGTCTCATGATTTCTCCTTAGGGGGACATCGGTGGTATCGGCGCCGATGGCCGTTTGCCGCCGGGGCCAAAAGCGGCGTGGGCCAGGCGATAATAACGGTGGTAACCCGATAGACCAAGATAAAGGCGCGCAGGACGATCGGTGCGCCTGCGGCGTGGAGGGCGCCCATCATCCGGGCTGCCCCCTGCCCCCGGTGGGGCTGACCGCAGGACACCCCGGCCGCCGGGCGATCACCGGCCGTGTGCCGAGCCCCGTCGGTGGCCGCGCGGGTCTGCCGTCCACGGGCAGATATGCGGCGCTCAGGCATCGCGACCCGCCTTTGTGGGCTCAGTACGCCAGCGGCGGCAGGGCTTTCTGCCGACTGAATCGGGCACGCAGCTTCTCCATATACAGGTAGACCACCGGGGTGGTATACAGCGTCAGGATCTGGCTGACCAGCAGGCCGCCAACAATGGTGATACCCAGCGGCTGACGCAGCTCGGCGCCGTCGCCGTAGCTGAAAGCCAGCGGCAGCGCGCCGAACAGGGCGGCCAGCGTGGTCATCAGAATCGGGCGAAAGCGCAGCAGGCAGGCCTGATAGATAGCGTCGCGGGCGCTCAGGTGCTGCTCACGCTCTGCCGTCAGGGCAAAGTCAACCAACAAAATGGCATTCTTTTTTACCAGTCCGATCAGCAGCATGATGCCGATCAGCGCGATCAGGCTAAAGGGCGCGTTGAACAGCATCAGCGCCAGCAGGGCGCCGACCCCGGCCGACGGCAGGGTCGACAGGATGGTCAGCGGATGGATATAGCTTTCATACAGAATGCCCAGCACGATATAGACCGTGGCGATGGCAGCCAGGATCAGGAGCAGCTGGCTGCTTTGCGCCTGCTGAAACAGCAGGGCGGTCCCGGCAAAGGTGCCGCGCAGAGAGGGCGGGGTGCCCAGGGCGGTCATGGCGTGCGCAATGGCGTCGCTGGCATCGGAAAGCGAGCCGCCCGGCGGCAGATTGAAGGAGATGGTGGCCGCGGCACTCAGCCCCTGGTGGTTAACTGACAGTGGCGCGTTGGCCGGCAGCCAGCTGGCGAACCCGGACAGCGGGATCGGCTGCCCGGCCTGATTGATGATAAACATCTTATCCAGCGCCCGCTCATCCTGGGCATAGCGCGGGTCGACCTCCATCACCACGTGGTATTGGTTAAGCGGCTGGTAGAGGGTGGAGATTTGGCGTTGACCAAAGGCATTGCTCAGCAGCGTGTTGACCTCGCTGACCTTGATCCCCAGCCGCGCCATGGCCGGGCGATCGTAGGTCAGCAGCATCTCTGTCCCTTTGTCCTGCTGATCGGTGCTGACATCGGTTAGCTGGGGCAGGGCGGCGAGCGCCTTGCGTACCTGTGGCTCCCAGTGGCGCAGGACGGCGAGATCGTCCGACAACAGGGTGTACTGATAGCTGGCGTTGCCCTGGCGCCCGCCCGCCCGGATATCCTGTACCGCCATCAGAAACAGGTTCGCGCCCGGTTCATGGGACAGCCTGGTACGTAGACGGGCGATGACCTGTTGGGCATCCTGTTTCCGCTCTCCCAGCGGCTTAAGGGCGATAAACATCATCCCGCTGTTGACACGGGTGCCGCCGGTGAAGCCGGTGACGTTGTCTACATCGGGATCGGCCCGCACAATGTGCATAAAGTCCTGCAGCTTACCGCGCATGGCCTGAAACGAGATGCTCTGATCGGCCTGAATAAAGCCCATCAACCGCCCGGTATCCTGCTGGGGGAAGAAGGTCTTGGGAATGCTGATATATAGCCAGATGTTTAACCCGATCACCGCCAGCAGCGTCAGCAAGACCCAGCGGGCGTGATCCAGCGTCCAGTTCAGGGAGAGGGCATAACCCCGCTGCAGCAGCGCTGACAGGCGGCGTAGGGCCGTCGGACGCATCCCGCCGTCGGTGTGGCGCGGACGCAGCAGGCGGGCGCACATCATCGGCGTCAGGGTCAGCGCGATCAGCAGTGAGATGGCGATGGAGGCCGACAGCGTGATGGCGAACTCATGAAACAGGCGTCCGGGAATGCCGCCCATAAACAGCAGCGGAATAAAGACGGCGGCCAGCGACAGACTGATGGAGAAGACGGTAAAGCCCACCTCACGTACGCCGGCCAGCGCAGCGCGGTGGGGGCTGAGGCCATCCTCAATGTGGCGGGCGATGTTTTCCAGGACCACGATGGCGTCATCCACCACGAACCCGCTGGCGATGGTCAGGGCCATCAGCGACAGGTTGTTCAGACTAAAGCCACACAGATAGATGGCGGCACAGGTACCGATAAGCGAAACCGGCACCGTGACTGCCGGGATCAGCGTGGCGCGGGCGGAGCGCAGAAACAGGAACACCACCAGGATCACCAGGGCGATGGCGATAGCCAGCGACTGTTCGACCTCGCGCAGGGAGGCGCGGATGGTCGGGGTTCGATCCTGGGCGATATCCAGGGAGACCCCACCGGGAAGCAGCGCTTGCAGCGCCGGGAGATCGCTGCGCAGCCGATCGACGGTTTCAATGATATTGGCATCGGCACTGCGGCGGATCATGATGAGGATCGCCGGCTGGCCGTTGCTCATCCCGGCGTTGCGGACATCCTCAACGCCGTCGCTGATCCGGGCGACATCCTGCAGCCTGAGCGGCGCGCCGTCGCGGTAGCGGATGATCAGCGGGCGGTACTCCTGTGCTGTCATCAGCGCATCGTTGCTCTGCACCTGCCAGCGGCGCCCGTCATCGGCGACAGCGCCCAGCGGGCGGCGGACGTTGGCGCTGGCGATGGCCTGACGCACCGTATCCAGCGAGGTTCCCTGATTGAACAGGGCGTCGGGATTGAGATCGATGCGCACCGCGGGCAGGGAGCTACCGCTGACCGAAACATCGCCGACGCCGTTGATTTGGGCGATTTTCTGCGCCAGACGGGTGGAGGCCAGATCGTAGAGATCCCCCTGGCTATACTGCGCCGAGGTCAGCGTCAGGATCGCGATGGGTGCGTCGGAAGGGTTGGCCTTGCGGTAGCTGGGGCGTGACGGCATGCCGGAGGGCAGCAGACTCTGGGCGGCGTTCAGCGCGGCCTGAACATCGCGCGCCGCGCCGTCGATATTCCTGTCGAGATTGAACTGTAAAATGATGCGGGTTGTGCCCAGACTGCTGCTGGAGGTCATCTCATTGACCCCGGCGATGCGTCCCAGCGCCCGCTCCAGCGGCATCGCGACCGAGGCGGCCATGGTCTCTGCCGAGGCGCCCGGCAGGGAGGCACTGACCATGATCACCGGAAAATCCACCTGTGGCAGCGGCGCGACCGGCAGCAGGCGTAGGCCGAGCAGTCCCACCAGGGTGATCGCCAGCGCCAGCAGGCTGGTGGCCACCGGGCGGTTGATAAACAGGGCGAAGCCGCTCATCGCGCAGGGACTCCCTGTGCCGGGCGGTGGGTGTTACGCGCCAGCCGATCGAAGGCCAGGTAGATGACCGGGGTGGTGAACAGGGTCAGGATCTGGCTGACGATCAGCCCGCCGACCATACAGATCCCCAAGGGTTGACGCAGCTCCGCTCCGACTCCCTGGCTGAACATCAGCGGCAGGGCGCCCAGCAGGGCGGCCAGGGTGGTCATCAAAATCGGACGAAAACGCAGCAGGCAGGCCTGATAGATGGCGTCGTGCGGTGTCATGCCCTGCGTGCGCTCCGCCGCCAGGGCGAAGTCGATCATCATGATGGCGTTCTTCTTTACGATGCCGATCAGCAGGATGATACCGATGATGGCGATCACATCCAGCGCCTGTCCACTTAACATCAGCGCCAGCAGGGCGCCGACCCCGGCCGACGGCAGGGTCGAGAGAATGGTGATCGGGTGAATAAAGCTTTCATACAGGATCCCCAGCACGATATACATCGCCACGATGGCCGCCAGGATCAGCCACAGGGTGCTGTCCAGCGCGCTCTGGAACGCCAGGGCCGCGCCCTGGAAGTGCAGCGTCATGTTGGCTGGCATCCCGATGGCGCGCCGGGCAGCGTCGATTTCGGCGATGGCCTGCTCCAGCGTGTAGCCGTCGGGGACGTTGAAGGAGAGGGTCGCCGAGGGAAACTGGTCGAGGTGGTTTATCGCCAGCATGCCGTGGCGTTGCTCAACGGTAGCGATGCTGGCCAGCGGAATGGCGCTGCCGTCGGCGGCGGTCAGGTAGATGCGCTGCAGCGCCGTCAGGCCATCCTGATGGGCGCGCGCCTGCTCCAGTACCACCCGGTACTGGTTGGACTGGGTATAGATGGTGGAGATCAGGCGCTGGCCAAAGGCGTTATACAGGGCATTGTCAACGTCCTGCATCGCGATACCAAGGCGGCTGGCGCTGTCGCGGTTGACGTTGACGTATGCCACCAATCCCTGATCCTGCCAGTCGCTGTTCACCTCTTTCAGCATCGGTGACCGGGCCAGCCGCGCCTGCAGGCGCGGCACCCAGGTCTGTAGCTCATCCAGCGACATGGCCTGCAGGGTGAAGGGATAGCGCGCGCGGCCCGGCAGGGTATCGATGGTCATGTCCTGTACCGGCTGCAGATACAGCGAGATGCCGCCGACCCGGGCCGCCAGCGCCTGCAGGCGGGGGATGATGCGATCGATGCGATCGCGGCGGTCAGCCAGCGGTTTTAAGACGATCTGCAGCCGCCCGCTGTTGAGGGCCGGATTGACGCCGTCGACGCCAACAAAGGCGCTGACGCTGGCCACGTCCGGATCGCGCAGTAATGCTTCGCTCAGCTGACGCTGGCGCTCGGCCATGGCACTGAAGGAGATCGATTGTGGGGCGTACACCGTGCCCTGGATCAGGCTGTTATCCTGCTGCGGGAAGAATCCCTTGGGAATGATGAGGTAGAGCAGCACCGTCAGCATCAGGGTGGCGACGGCGACGCCCAAGGTGAGCCGCGGATGGCGTAGGGCCAGGCGCAGCGCGCGGCCATAGCCCGCGATCAGGCGCTGGAACTGCCGCTCGCAGGCCAGTGAGAAGCGATTCTGACGCCGCAGGCTCTCCTGGCTCAGCAGACGGGCGCACATCATCGGCGTCAGGGTCAGGGAGACGACGGCGGAGATCAGGATCGCGACCGCCAGCGTGACGGCGAATTCGCGGAACAGTCGACCGATAATATCGCCCATAAACAGCAGCGGGATCAGTACGGCGATCAGGGAGAAGGTCAGCGAGATAATGGTGAAGCCGATTTCACCGGCGCCTTTCAGGGCGGCGCGCAGGGGAGGATCGCCGTTCTCCAGATGACGCTCGATGTTTTCGATCACCACGATGGCGTCGTCCACCACGAAGCCGGTGGCGATGGTCAACGCCATCAGCGTCAGGTTATTGATCGAAAACCCCAGAAAATACATTGCGGCGAAGGTGCCGATCAGCGACAGCGGCACGGCGACGCCGGGGATCAGGGTTGCGGGCAGGTTACGCAGGAACAGGTAGATCACCATCACCACCAGCGCGACGGCCAGTAACAGTTCGTGGAGAGTGTCGCTGACGGAGGCGCGAATGGTCTGGGTGCGGTCGTTCAGGACGCTGATGCTGACCGAGGCGGGCAGGCTTTCGCGCAGCTGCGGCAGCTGGGCCAGCACGGCATCGGCGGTGGCGATGACGTTGGCACCGGGCTGGCGCTGTACGTTGATGACGATGGCCGGATGATTATTGGCCCAGGCGGCCAGCTGAGTGTTTTCCGCCCCTTGCTCGACGCTGGCGATATCGCGCAGGTAGACCGGCGCGCCGTTACGGTAGGCGACGATCAGATGTTGGTACTCCTGTGCCGACCTCAGCTGATCGTTGGCGTTCAGGGTGATGGCTCGGGTTGGCCCGTCCAGGCTCCCCTTGGGAGAGTTTACGTTGGCGCTGGCGATAGCGCTGCGGACAGCCTCGCTGCTGAGGCCATAGGCCGCGGTGGCGGCGCCGTTCAGGCTGATGCGCACTGCCGGGCGCTGGCCGCCGGCCAGGGTAACCAGCCCAACGCCGCCGACCTGTGCGATCTTCTGGGATATTCGCGTCTCCACCAGATCTTCGACCTGCGGCAGGCTGAGGGCATCGGAGACCACCGCCAGCGTCAGGATCGGCGGATCGGCAGGGTTGACCTTACTGTAGATCGGCGGGTAGGGGAGATCGTTTGGCAGCAGATTGGTTGCGGCGTTGATCGCCGCCTGCACCTCTTGCTCCGCGACGTCCAGCGCCAGCGACAACTGGAACTGCAGCGTGATCACCGATGCGCCGCCGCTGCTCTGTGACGACATCTGCTGCAGGCCGGACATCTGGCCGAACTGGCGCTCCAGCGGGGCGGTGATTGCCGAGGCGGTTACGTCGGGGCTGGCGCCGGGATACAGGGTGACCACCTGAATGGTCGGGTAGTCGACCTGCGGTAGTGCCGACACCGGCAGGGCGCGGTAGGCGACCAGACCGGCCAGCAGTATGGCGATCATCAGCAGGGTTGTGGCGACCGGGCGAAGAATAAACAGACGCGAGGGGCCACCGCCGTGCGCAACGGGGGAAGAGGGCGTCTGGCTCATGGTTGTTGGGTATCCTCTTGGTCTGCCGCGGCGCCAGGGCGGCGCGCGGCGATGATATCGACCCGGGCGTCTTCTGTGAGCCGGTCGATACCGTCGGTGACCACCTTTTCACCCTCATCGACCCCCTGCAGCACCACCAGACTCTCTCCGTCGCGTGCGCCGACGCTGAGGCTGCGCTTATGCACCCGGTTCCCGGCGTCGACTACCCAGACAAAGCGCCCCTCGCGACCGGTCTGCACCGCCGCTGCAGGAATCAGCAGCACCGGCATCTGGCTGGCGACCTGCAGGCGCAGGTTGACGAACTGGTTGGGGAACAGACGATCGTCCTGATTCTCGAAGCGGGCCTTGATCTTCAGGGTCCCGGTCGCAGTGTCTATCTGGTTGTCCAGGCTGAGCAGATGGCCCGTCGCCAGGCGCTGGCGATCGCTGCGATCCCAGGCTTCGGCAACCAGTGTTCCCTGATGCTGCAGCGCCTGTTGCAGGCGGGGAATATCCCCCTCCGGCAGGGTGAACAGCACGTCGATGGGGTGGGTTTGGGTCAGCACCACCAAGCCATTGGTATCCGCGCTGCTGATATAGTTGCCTTCATCGACCTGACGGAGGCCGGCGCGACCATCGCCCGGTGCCCGGATACGGCTGTAGTCCAGCTGTAGCTGGGCGTTGTCCACGTTGGCGCGATCGCTGACCAGACTGGCCTGTGTCTGGGTGACCAGCGAAGCCTGGGTATCCAGCTCCTGGCGTGAGACCAAATTATCTTTGGCGAGACGCTGATAGCGCGCCAGATCGCGCCGGGCATTGTCCAGCAGTGCCGTATCGCGCGCCAGCGCCCCCTGAGCCTGCTGCAGCTGGATCAGGAACGGGCGTGGGTCGATTTCGGCCAGCAGATCGCCGGCCTTTACCTGCTCTCCCTCGCTGAAGTGCAGCTTCATCAGCTGGCCATCGACCCGGCTGCGCACGGTCACGGTATTGGAAGCGGTGACGGTGCCCAGCCCGCTGAGGTAGCTGTCCTGCTCGGCGCGGCGTACGGCCGCCGCCTGCACGGGGATGGCCTGTGTCATGCCGCGCCCCGGCTTGGCACCGCTCTGGCGTGCCGGGCTTCCACTTGCTCCAGAGGGGGGGGCTGCAGAAAAGCCCTGCCAGGCGACCGCGCCCAGTAGGAGCAGGATAATCAGCAGCCCGCAGAGTCTGGCGCGTCGGGAAGAGAGTGCGGATAGGAGGCTCATGTGACGGTAATTCTCCTGCAGGTGCCCGAGGGGCGGTATCCATGATGAAAAGAGGCTGACCGGGGAGTTGGGCGCAACCCCGCATCAGGCGTATGTGTATTGTAGCCTTTTGAGGTGGAGGCAAAATGGAGGAAATATGAAAATCGCGCGCCACAATGGAAAATTGCCGCGCATCGGTGCTTTTTTGGCCGATCGTCGCGCGCGCCCGCGCTGGCGATCGCACCCTGGAGAAACGGCGCGTGACAGCCCCCGTTTTTTTGACCAAGATGAGACGACCACTCACGTTAAAGAGGCCACACTATGCTGAATGTTAATGAGTATTTTGCAGGGAAAGTGAAGTCGATTGGCTATGACAGCGGCAGTATCGGCCGCGCCAGCGTGGGAGTGATGGAAAAGGGCGAGTATACCTTTACCACGGATCGGCCGGAGGAGATGACGGTGGTGACCGGCGCGCTGCGCGTGCTGATCCCCGGTGCCCCGGACTGGCAGGTGTTTACTCCGGGAGAGACCTTTTTTGTGCCGGAGCGCAGCGAATTCAACCTGCAAGTCGCGGAGCCCAGCGCCTACCTGTGCAAGTATCTGAGTTGATCATCTGACAAGCGGGGGCTCCGCCCTCAGCCCATTCGACTGACCCAGACGGCGATACCCGCCACTGGGTCCTATCCTATGCGCGCCAGCGCCGCTCACGGCCCGTTACGGCACCCGCCCTAGAATCCCATCTCGCCATAGTGACCGTGGCGGAACTCCGACAGCACCCGGCGTACGTAGGGCAGAGTCTCCTGCGGCAGCGCATCGGGGGCGAACCAGCTCAGCGCGTCGCACTTATGCGGCTCCCGGTTATCGATGACGGCGTCGTCGTCCGCCAGATAAAACCACTGGTCGACATAGGTGCGATCGGTGCTGCGGCGGTGCAGGGTATAAACATGCTGCAGTGCGGCGGGATCCCGTGTCAGCCCGATCTCCTCCTGCGCCTCGCGCGCCATCGCCTGGCTTGCTGACTCCCCCGCTTCGACGTGCCCGGCCGGCAGCGACCAACAGCCATCGGCGAAGCCGGTATTGGCGCGGCGGGCCAGCAGAAAGCGGCCGTCGCGCTCCAGGATCAGGTATACCGCATGGTAGATCATCGCATGTTCTGACACGGTGGGCTCCCGGTGCTTACTGCGCCGTCTCACCGCCCAGAGCGGTGATCAGTTCATCTATCAGTACCGCCAGTTCACCGGTCATCAGGGCGAAGTCGGCGTCAAAGCGCAGGGCGGCATCTTCACGATCGATATCTTCATTCTGATCGCGCAGGGTTTCCGAGAACTTCAGGCGTTTAATGGCACCGTCGTCGGCCAGCACCAGCTGAATGCGTTCGTGCCAGTCCAGCGCCAGCTTGGTCACCAGCTTTCCGGCCTCGATATGCACGGCGATCTCATCACACACCAGCGCCTGCTGTTTGCAGCGGATAACGCCGCCCTCTTCCAGGATGGCCTTCAGCTCGGCTTCGTCCTGCAGACAGAAGCCCGCCGGGGTGTTGCCGCTACGCACCCATTCGGTCAGGGTCATCTCGATGGGTTTATCCAGCGTCAGCGGTACGACGGGCAGGGAGCCCAGGCTCTTGCGCAGCAGCGCCAGCACATCTTCCGCCCGTTTGGCGCTGGCGGCGTCCAGCATGATCAGATTGTTGACGCTGTCGATCCACAGCCAGGTCTGGTTAAAACGGCTGAAGGCGCGCGGCAGCAGGCTGTGCAGCACCTCATCCTTCAGCGCGTCTTTTTCGGTTTTTTTCAGCTTGCGGTGCTGCTCACCCTCTAGCCTTTCGATTTTGGCCTGCAGCGCCTGCTTCAGCACCGGTGCCGGCAGGATCTTCTCCTCTTTGCGCGCGCACAGCAGGATCTGCCCGTTGGCGCAGTGGGTCAGCGCATCGCTGCCGCCACCGAGAGGGGGAACCCAGCCGGTGCGCGACATATCCTGACTGCCGCAGGGGGTAAATGCCATGGCGCTGAGCTGGGACTCCATCTCTTGCGCCACCAGCGGAATTTCACGGTTCAGACGGTAAATTAACAGGTTCTTAAACCAGAGCATGAGGCATTTTTCCGGAAAAAAGGTGGGAATTAGCAGCGTCAATGATAGCGAATTCTCCCCGTTTCTTCACGGAAAAACTCCGCTACTATGGGCGCCGGATGAGTGATACAGGAGAGGCGGATGCGTATCGGGATTGATTTGGGCGGCACCAAGATTGAGGTGCAGGCTTTGGGGGAGCGCGGGGAAACCCTGTTTCGGCGGCGGGTTGCCACTCCGCGCCATGACTATACGGCGACGCTGGCGGCGATAGCCCAGCTGGTGGTGGACGCCGAGGCGCACTGCGGTCAGTACGCCTCGGTCGGGGTCGGCATTCCCGGTACGCTGTCCCCCGTTTAGCGGGCGGGTAAAGAATGCCAACTCGACCTGGCTGAACGGCTCGACGCTGGACGCCGACCTCTCTGCCCTGCTGAAAAGGGAGGTGCGGTTGGCCAACGATGCAAACTGTCTGGCGGTATCGGAGGCGACCGACGGTGCGGCGGCCGGTGCCCGGGTAGTCTTTGCCGTGATTATCGGCACTGGCTGCGGCGCGGGGATTGCGCTGGATGGCCGGGTGCACGCCGGCGGTAACGGCATCGCCGGCGAGTGGGGGCATAACCCCTTGCCCTGGCAGGATGACGCCGAACGGGCGGCGTCAGCGACGGCGCCCTGCTACTGTGGCAAGCACGGCTGCATTGAAACCTTTGTCTCCGGCAGCGGATTCTGCGCCGACTACCGATGCCATGGCGGTGCGGTGCTTGACGGTGCCCGGATCATGGCGCTGGCCGACGCGGGCGATGTGGCGGCCCTGGCGGCCATCGCCCGCTATGAACAGCGTCTGGCGCGTGCGCTGGCGCAGACCATTAACACGCTGGATCCGGACGTGATCGTGCTGGGCGGCGGCATGAGCAACGTGAGCCGTCTGTATCGCACCCTGCCGGATCTGATCACCCCCTGGGTATTCGGCGGTGAGTGCCGTACCCCGATTCGTCCGGCGCAGCACGGCGACGCCAGCGGGGTACGCGGCGCCGCGTGGCTGTGGCCCGCGTAACGGCGGGATGCCCGGAAATTTGCCATACTGGCAGAGGCGCCGACATGGCGCGCGGGGAGGGGAGTCGAGGGTTATGCAGGTCAGGATCGTGAGTCTGGCGGCGCAGCCGCTGTTTGTCCTGCGTGTACAGGGGCCGTTTGCACAGTCGTTGGGGCCGGGATTTGAGCGGCTGATGGCGTGGTCGGCGCGCCATGGCCTGCGGGGGCAGTGGATGGCGCTGTACTATGACAACCCCCGCGAGGTCGCGCCAGATGCGCTGCGGGCGGACGTGGCCCTGACGACGGCGTCGGTGACGCTCCCATCGGATGGCGAGGCGTACGGGATCCGTCGGGGCGCGCTGGCCGGGGGGCTGTATGCGCTGGCACAGGTGCGGGTCACCGATAATGACTTTGCCACGCCGTGGATAGCCCTGTTTGACCAGGCGCTGCCCGCCTGTGGCTATCGTCCGGACGGCGGACCCTGCTTTGAGCGCTATCTGAGTGATGGACGGGGCAGCGGTGAGTGGTTGCTGGAGCTGGGGGTGCCGGTCAGAAAAAACTGAAAATGCCCCTTCGCCGTCGTCGGGGCGCCGGAGATATGCTCCGGCAATGGTGCTTTCGCCGGGGAGGCGCGGGTATGGCTAATTTGTCACAGTTTATTGCAAATAAATGAAACAGACTCTGATCTGCTATGCTGCATTGGCGTTGGCGATGCCGTTCTGCCTGCTGACGCCCCATCCGCTGTGGTGCTGGCTGGCGCTGGTGAACCTGTGGACCCTGCTGATGTATGGCTATGACAAGCTGGCAGCGCTGTACTCGCGCTGGCGTATCCCTGAGCACACGCTGCTGCTCGGCGGCGTCCTCGGGGGCTGGCCGGGCGGGCTGCTCGGCCAGGCGCTGTTTCAGCATAAAACCCGTAAGGTGGCGTTCCGCAACGCCTTCATGCTGTCGGTGGTGGCCAACCTGGCGCTGCTGCTGATCCTCTGGTACTGGCTGTACGGGCGCTGGCTGCTGTAGGCCTGTACCTGCTTATGGCTCCCCGTCGCCGCTGATGCGATAGCGACTGTCGAGTCGGCTGAAGCCCAACCCGTTGATTTTCTTCACCCGGATCTGCAGCGGAATCCGCTCTTTCATCGCCTCGACGTGGCTGATGACGCCGATGGTTTTGCCGCTGGCGTTCAGGGTATCCAGCGCGTCCAGCGCGGTATCCAGCGTTTCGGCATCCAGCGTGCCAAATCCCTCATCCAGAAACAGTGAGTCGATGCGGGTCTTGTGGCTGACCAGATCCGACAGCGCCAGAGCCAGAGACAGGCTGACCAGAAAGCTTTCGCCGCCGGAGAGGGTGCGGGTATCACGTCGCGCATCCGCCTGCCAGGTATCGACGACCTCCAGCTCCAGGGTGTCGCCCTCCCGGCGCAGCAGCTGATAGCGCCCATGCAGGCGCATCAGCTGGCGGTTGGCCAGATAGACCAGATGGTCCAGCGTCAGCCCCTGGGCAAACTTGCGGAACTTGTCGCCGCTGCTGGAACCGATCAGCTGATTGAGGTGGCTCCAGTCCTGATACGCCCGTTCGTGCTGGGCAATCTCGGCCAGCCAGCCCTGCTGGCTGTGGCGCCGCTGGGTATCGCTGTGCAGCTGTTGCTGCAGCTCGCCCTGCTGCAGGCTGTGCTGACGCAGTTGCTGCGTCAGCGCGCTACAGCGCTGCTCCAGCCACGGGTCATCGTCGTCGGTGTGCAATTCCTGCGGGCGGGCCGCCTCTCCCTGGGCAACGGCCTGCTGCGCCTGCTCCAGCAGGGCTACGCTTTGCTGGCGCTGGCGCTGGGCGTCGTCGCGCAGCGCTGTGAGTTGCTGCTGCTCCTCTTCCGTCAGCATCGCGGCCAGCAGTGCTGCATCGTCGCTAAACGGTGAATCGGCCAGTGCGGACTGCCAGCGCTGACGCAGCGGCAGCAAGCGCTGGGTCCGCGTCTGCTGTTGCTGGCGGGCGGCGTTCAGCTCGCCCTCCAGTCGCTCATACTGCTGCTGCCAGCGCTGACTCTCCGTCAGCGCAGCGCTCTGGCGCTGCTCCAGCGCCTGCTCCTGGCGCAGCAGCTCGGCCTGAACGTCTGCGATCGGGCGGCCGTCGAGCAGGGCGCGCCGCTGGGCCAGCAGCAGGAGCTGCTGTTCATCCAGCGTCTGGCGCTCGTGCGTCAGCGCCTCGTGGTGTCGCGTCTGTGTCGTCAGCTGCTGCAGCAGCAGGTGTACCTGCTGATCTACGCTGAGCGACTGGGTCTGCAGCGACTGGCGCTGCTCCTGCGCCTGCTGCCAACGCTGCCACTCGCTGCGCCGCGCCGCCAGCCAGTACTCGCTCTGTGCGGCGTCGGGCGCCATCAGTCCGCTGTCAGCCAGGTCGTCGTCTATCTGTCGGGTGAGCGCCTGCTGTGCCTGCTGCAGTTGCTGCAGCTGGTGTTCACTCTCACCGCGGCGGGTCTCCTGGGTTTGCAGCGTCTGCAGCAGCAGATTTTGCGCATGCTGCTCCTGGCTCAGTCGCCCACAGGCCTGGGTCAGGTCATCGCGTGCCAGCTGCAGGCGCTGTGCCAGAGTCTCACCCTGGGCCTGCAGAGTGTCCAGCTCGCGGCGCCGTTGGGCGCAGCGCTGCAGGTAGTCGGCGAGGGCCGTCTCATCCTCCAGCGTCAGGGCTAGCCCCAGCGCGTCACAGATCTGTTGCCAGCGCGCGCGCTGCTGGGTCAGCGTCTGCAGCAGCTGTTGGGCTTCGCTTTCCAGCTGGATGCACTGCGCCGTGGTTTGGGCGGCGCGCTCGTTCAGCGCGCCGCCTTCCCGTCCCAGGCGCTCGACCTCCTGGCTGAGGCGATCGCGGCGCCGTTGGCTGTCGCTGAGCGCCGGGGGCTGGTAGCTGGCCGCCAGCGGGTGATCGCGTGCGCCGCACAGCGGGCAGGGTTCGCCCTCGCGCAGGCTGGCGCGATCCGTTTCCAGGCTGATCAGTCGCATCTGCAGCGCTATCTGCTGCTCCAGATCCTGCAGGTGCTGGCGCTTGTCTGCGTACTGACGCCGCTTCTCCGCGAGCTGCTGCTCCAGGATCAGCCGCTCGCGCTGCAGCGCACCATCGCGCGCCTGCAGCGCCTGTATGCGGGCCATCTCCTGCAGGGCCAGCGGTTGCAGTGCGATCAGCTGCTGGCGATCGTCATCGCCTTGCTGCAGGGTCGTACGCGCCTGCGCGACCTGTTCGGCGGGGTGGCGGTGCTGCCACGCCCGCAGCTCGGCCTCCTGCGTCTCCAGCGCCTGACGCAGGCGTTGTTCGTCCTGCTGCAGGCCAAACAGAGTCTCCTGGCGTGCATCGCGCTGCTGTACCAGCAGCTGTATCTCCTGCTGCAGCCGCTCCCGCTCGGCGGTCAGCCGTCGTCCGTCGTCGCTGAGTACACCGTGGTGCTCCAGCAGCATTTGCCAGCGCGGCAGCCGTTCGCCCCACTGGGCGTGCTGCCGGTCGGCGTCCAGCTGCCGCTGCAGCGTGGCCTGCTGCTGTCGCTGGGCCGCCTGCTGAGCGCTGAGCTGCTGTAGCTGCGCCTGCAGATCCTGTAGCTGGCGCTGACTCTCCTGCCACTGCTGTGACAGCCGCTGCCCGGCCTCCTCCTGTTTGCCCAGCGCATTGTCCAGCGGCAGTACCTGTTCGGCGATCAGCGCCTGCGTTTCGTCACGGTGCTGGCGCAGCTGCTGCCAGGCGTGCTGGGCCTGCTGTAGCGCCTGCTGCAGCGGAGCCCGCTGGGCTGCCTCCGTCTGTAGACGCGCCTCCAGCAGCTGCTGTTGGGCGTCGGCCTGGCGCAGATCCTCCTCGGCCTGCGTCAGGCTTTGGTAATACGGCCGCAGCCGCAGCGCGGGTTCGGCGTGGGTCAGCCGCAGCAGCTGCGGCTGAAGGGCGATCCAGTGCTGCTCGGCCTGTGCGGCCTGCGTCTGCGCCAGGCTCAGCGCCTGGCGCCGCTCCTGCTGGCGTCGTAGCCAGGACTGCTGCTGCTGCGCCTGCGTCAGCTGATCGCGCAGCGCCTGCTCCTGCGCCCGGGCGTGGGTCAGGCTGGCTTGCAGCGCCTCCCGCTGGGCCTCGCTGAGCAGTTCAACGCCGGCGGCGCGTTCGCGCAGTGTATCCAGATCGCTCTTGGCCTGCTTAAAGCGGGCGAAGACCGCCTCGGAGAGGCGGCCGTAGATCTCGGTACCGGTCAGCTCTTCCAGCAGCTCGGCGCGTTTGCCCGCATCGGCGTTGAGAAACGCGGCGAACTGCCCCTGCGACAGCATCATCGACTTGGTAAAGCGGCCAAAGTCCAGACCGGTCAGCTCGGCGATGGTTTTTAGCTTATCGCTGATTTTATCGCACAGGATCGTACCGTCATCCAGTCGCGCCAGCTCGGCGCGTACCGCCTGCAGCTTGCCGTCGGGGCGGTTGTTGGCACGCCGCTGGCTCCAAAAGGCGCGGTAGCCTATCCCCTTGACCTCAAACTCCACCTCGGCCAGGGATTCGGCGGTGCCGCGGGTCATCAGCTCATTTTGGCTGGCGGAGATGGTGTCCAGACGTGGGGTCTGGTGGTACAACGCCAGGCAGATGGCGTCCAGCAGGGTGGTTTTTCCCGCGCCGGTGGCGCCGGTAATGGCGAACAGGCCGCTATCGCAGAAGGGGGGGGCGCTGAAGTCAATTTTCCACTCGCCGCGCAGCGAGTTGATGTTCTTAAAGCGTAGACTGAGGATCCTCATGCCTGCGTCTCCTCTGTATCAGGGTCCAGCGTTATCTCCTGCAGCACCTGCTGGAACAGCTGCTGCGCCCGCGCCTGTTGCTGGGGGTCGCTCTCCGGCTCCAGCGCCAGGCGTCGGCTAAATACGTCGTCGGGGGTCAGCTCGCTCAGTGTCTCGCCGGCCTGCATGGTCAGGGCGCGCTGGCGCTGCTCACGACTGCGCCGCAGCAGCAGGATCTCTACCGGAAGCGTCTCTGCCTGCTTCTGTAGCGCGCGCTCGCTTTCGCTGAGCCAGCCGTCGCTGTCGATTTCAATGTCCAGCCAGACCGGTTTATCCGTCGTCAGTGGGCGCAAGGCCTCCATGGCCGCACCAATTTCTGCCAGTGAGCCTTTAATCAGCCGCATCGGCTGGCTTTGTGGGACGGGCAGCAGACTGATCTGCGGCGTGCAGTCATACTCCAGCGTCACCAGACAGACGCTTTTGCTGCTGCCCAGCTCGTCAAAGCTCAGGGGTATCGGGGAGCCACTGTAGCGAATATGCTCCGCGTGACCGACCCGCTGTGGGCGGTGAATGTGTCCCAGGGCGATATAGTCTGCCGGGGGAAAGGCGCTGGCCGGCAGGGCATCCAGCGTGCCGATATAGATATCGCGCACCGATTCGGAGCCGCTGGCGCCGACGGTGGTCAGGTGGCCAGTGGCGACGATCGGCAATGGCTGATCCAGCGAGGCCTGCAGCGTCAGCGCCCGCTGGTACAGGGTGTGGTAGTGATCGCTGATGGCCTGCTGCAGCGCCAGCTGTTTCTCCGCGGCGGACTGGCCGGCGCGGCTTTGCAGCAGGTCACGCGGGCGCAGAAAGGGGACGGCGCACAGGATGGCGCCGGGGCTGCCGTCGCGCCGTCGCAGCAGCCGCGGTACATCGTCGGCGTGGGCGCCCGCGATCACCTGGGTATGCAGGCAGGCCAGCAGCTCGCGGGACTCGTTGAGGGTCGCCACCGAGTCGTGGTTACCCGCCAGGACGATCAGCTGACAGCCGCACCCCTGCAGCGCCACCACAAAGCGGTTGTACAGTTCGCGGGCATAGCTGGGGGGCGTTCCGGTATCGAACAGATCGCCGGCCACGATGATGGCGTCGGCCTGCTGCTGCCCGGCCTGCAGCAGCAGCCAGTCGAGAAACGCACGGTGTTCATCGGCGCGGCTTTTACCGTAGAAATGCTGGCCAAGGTGCCAGTCGGAGGTATGGATCAGACGCATGGTGTCCCTTGCTTGGCAACGGAGGGCGCGCCCGCGGTGGCGGGCGGAGGATATGGTGGACAGTATACCCGGCGCGGCAAAAGGGCGCCAACCCGCTGGCCGCCGCGGCTGGGGGGATCTCTTTTTTTTCATAAATCTGTCATAAAAATGACGCATAATTGCAGCGGATGACAATTAACCGGGAAGTCAGTATGACCATACGCATTTTAGTCGTAGAAGATGAAACGCCCATCAGGGATATGGTGAGTTTCGTTCTGGAGCAGAACGGCTATCAGCCGCTGGAGGCGGAGAGCTATGACGGTGCGTTAAGCCAGCTGTGCGAGCCTTACCCCGATCTGATTCTGCTGGACTGGATGCTGCCCGGCGGCTCGGGTATCCAGCTTATCAAGCAGCTGAAGCGGGAACCGGCGACCCGGGATATTCCGGTGATGATGCTGACGGCGCGCGGTGAAGAGGAGGATCGGGTGCGCGGTCTGGAGGTGGGCGCCGATGATTATATTACCAAGCCGTTTTCGCCCAAAGAGCTGGTGGCGCGGATCAAGGCAGTAATGCGGCGCATTTCGCCGATGGCGCTGGAGGAGAGCATTAGCCTGCAGGGGCTGAGCCTAGACCCTATCTCGCACCGGGTGACGGTCCACGATAGTGCGGTGGATATGGGTCCGACCGAATTTAAACTGCTGCACTTCTTTATGACTCATCCTGAGCGGGTTTACAGCCGCGAACAGTTGCTTAATCATGTCTGGGGCACTAACGTCTATGTGGAGGATCGTACCGTCGATGTTCACATTCGTCGTTTGCGCAAGGCGCTGGAGGGCAGCGGTCACGATCGCATGGTGCAGACCGTGCGTGGTACCGGCTACCGTTTCTCCGCCCGCTACTGATCGGCGATGGAGTGCTGACTGTGTTGGATAAACTCTCCTGGAAGACGCTGCTGTCTGAGCTGCTGTTGTGCTGCGTGCCGGCGCTGCTGCTCGGCACGCTGTTCGGCTATTTACCCTGGTTCTTACTGTCGGCGCTGTGCCTGCTGCTGATGTGGCACGGCTGGAATCAGCTGCGGCTCTCCCACTGGCTGTGGGTGGATCGCAGCATGACGCCGCCCAGCGGACGCGGCAGCTGGGAGCCGCTGTTTTACGGGTTGTATCAGATGCAGCAGCGTAATCGGCGGCGACGGCGTGAGCTGGCCTTGCTGATCAAACGGTTCCGCAGTGGGGCAGAGTCGCTGCCCGATGCCATTGTGATGCTGACCGATGAGGGCAATATCTTTTGGTGCAACCGTCTGGCGCAGCACCTGCTGGGGTTTCGCTGGCCCGAGGACAATGGACAGAATATCCGTAATCTGCTGCGTTATCCCGAATTTAGCCGCTATCTGGGCGACGCCGATTATACCCGGCCGCTGACACTGCACCTTAACAGCGGGCGCCATATGGAGTTTCGCCTGATGCCCTACAGCGAGGGGCAGATGCTGATGGTCGCGTGCGATGTGACCCAAAAGCGCCAGCTTGAGGGCGCGCGGCGCAACTTTTTTGCCAACGTCAGCCATGAGCTGCGTACGCCGCTGACGGTACTGCAGGGCTATCTGGAGATGTTTGGCGACGATGCGATGCCGGCGCCGCAGCGGGAGAAGGCGCTGTTGACCATGCAGGCACAGGCGCAGCGTATGGATGGACTGGTCCGGCAGCTGCTGGTGCTGTCGCGGATTGAGGCGGCGCCAGACATCGATCTCGGCGCGGTGGTTGATGTCCCGGCGATGCTGCATATGCTGGATCGGGAGGCCAACGCGTTGAGCGATGGTCAGCACAGGCTGCGTTTTAGCATTGATGACACCCTGCGGGTGCGCGGCAATGAGGAGCAGCTGCGCAGCGCTGTCTCCAATCTGGTGTATAACGCGATCAACCACACACCGGCGGGAACGCAGATTACGGTACGCTGGCAGCGCACCGCGCAGGGGGCCAGTTTTACCGTACAGGACGATGGACCGGGCATCGCCCGGGAGCACCTCGGTCATCTGACCGAACGCTTTTACCGGGTCGACCGCTCACGTTCCAGCAGCACCGGCGGCAGCGGGCTGGGACTGGCCATCGTCAAGCATGCGCTGCAGCATCATGAGGCGCATCTGGCTATCGAGAGCACTCTCGGACAGGGAACCCGCTTCGCGTTTACCCTGCCGTCCCACCTGGTGTTCAACGGTGCGCCGCCGGTCCGGGTGCCCGGCTAGCGTGCGCGTCTCCGTCACTCCTCCCGCTGCGTTTCGATCACCAGGCTCCAGCCATCGACGTTGCGCCAGTACTCCTGCTCCTTCTCCACGTCCAGCTGTACCAGGCTATTTTGCCGCAGGTAGCGGGGCGGGAAGCGCAGCACCCACTGAAAACCATCGGTTTCCAGCTGCAGCGTATCGGGCGGCGTGGTGGACTGGCGCTGATTGTTGAGCAGGGTGGCCAGGCGCAGGATCTGGATCAGCGGCAGATACTGTTTTTTCTTAAACAGGGTGAAACGCGGCAGTTCCTCCAGCCGCAGCGCCTTGCGCTGGCAGCGCACCAGCGTCGCCAGCATCAGCTGCTGCTCCTGGGTGAATCCGGGCAGATTGGTATTTTGCAGGATATAGGCCGAGTGCCGTTGCATGCCGCTGTGGTTGATGCTCAGTCCCACCTCGTGCAGCGCCGACGCCCAGTTGAGCAGCGCCTCCAGCTGCGGATGTACCAGACGTGAGTTTTGCGCCATCCACTGCGCGTATAGCTGCTGTGCACAGGTCTGCACGCGCTGGGCCTGCTCACGGTCAATATTGTAGTGGTCGGCCAGGCTGCGTGCGGTGCGGCTGCGGATATCCTGGTGGCGGAAACGTCCCTCCATCTCATACAGCACCCCTTCGCGCAGCGCGCCGTCCGACAGGCGCAGCTGCTTTATCGCCAGCGCGTCGAACACCCCGCACAGAATCGCCAGCCCCGGAACGAAGACCTGGCGGCGCTCTTCGGATAACCCCGGCAGACGCAGGCGATCGACATGGCTATAGCGTAGCGCCTCGTCGCACAGCATCGCCAGGCGCGCCGGGGTGAGCAGCCCATCTTTCTCGCCCATGGCGACCAGAACTTCATAGGCCGCCTTAATGGAGCCGGAGGCGCCCAGCGCGGCGTTCCAGCCCTGAATGCGGTACTGCCAGGCCATGTTCTCCAGCTTTTGCGCTGCAGCCAGGCGGGCGCGCTGAAAGCCGGTGGCGGTGATGACCCCGTCGGCAAAGAACTGCTGGGCAAAGCTGACGCAGCCCATGCGCCGACTCTCGACCAGAATCGGGTCAAAGTCCTCGCCGATCACCATCTCCGTGGAGCCGCCGCCGATATCGATCACCAGCTTGCGCCCCTTCTCTGGCTGGGTGTGGGCGACGCCCATAAAGATCAGGCGCGCCTCTTCATGGCCGGAGATGATCTCGATGGGGTAGGGGATTACCTTGGCGGCGCGCTTGAGAAACTCCTGGGCGTTATTGGCCTGGCGCAGGGTGTGGGTGCCGACGATACAGACGTTTTCCGCCGGAAAGCCCTGCAGGCGCTCGGCGAACAGGGCCAGGCAGGCCAGCCCGCGCGCCATGGACTCCTCGCTCAGGCGATGGTGCTGATCCAGGCCGTCGGCCAGGTGGACGCGCTGCTTTAGCCGTCCCAGCACCTGCAGCGCGCCGTTGACGACGCGTGCAATCACCATATGAAAACTGTTGGAGCCGAGATCGACGGCGGCGATCTCCTGCGGGCGGGGCGAAGTGGGAATCAGCGGCATAGGCAGTCCGGTTCAGTCATGGGTCGGCGGAGCGGGGAGTTCCTGCGCCTGCTGGGCGCCGGCGTGTTCCAGCGCCCGGATGTAATCATAGATGGCCAGCTGTGAGCGCACTTTGCGGCGGTTGCCGCGCGGCACATAGCGGTTGCTCAGCTCCCGATCGAGGTAGCGGGCCTTGACGGTATCGCTGAACTGCAGCTCCAGCAGCTCCAGCACCCGCTGGCGCAGCTGGGGATCGAGCAGGCTCACCGCCACCTCAATGCGATAGTCGATGTTGCGGGTCATCCAGTCAGCCGATGAGAGAAAGACCTGTGGATCGCCGTGGTTGTCAAAGGCATAGACCCGGGCATGCTCCAGGAAGCGATCGACGATGCTGATGGCGCTGATATTATCGCTGATCCCGGGTATTCCCGGCACCAGCGCACACATGCCACGCACCAGCAGACGGATTTTAACCCCGGCGCTGGAGGCCGCATACAGGCGGTCGACCAGCCCTTTATCCACCAGATTGTTGAGCTTGAGGGTGATCCCGCCGCTCAGCCCGGCCTGGGCATGGGTTATCTCCTGATCGATCAGCTGATACAGCATGCGGCGTGAGTTCTGCGGAGAGACCAGCAGATGCTCAAAGTTAACCGGACGATAGGGGTTTTCGATGAAGTTGAATACCCGGCGGACTTCGTTGGTGATGCGGGCATCGGCGGTCAGCAGTGAATAGTCGGTGTACAGCCGGGCGGTTTTTTCGTTGAAGTTACCGGTGCCAATATGGGCATAACGTACGATATTGTCTCCTTCACGGCGCGAGATGAGGAATAGCTTGGCGTGGATCTTCAGCCCCGGTGCCGAGAAGATCACATGTACACCGGCCTCCGTTAGGCGCTTGGCCCAGTGAATGTTGGCCTCTTCGTCAAAGCGCGCCTGCAGTTCCACCACCACAGTGACCTTCTTGCCGTTGTGGGCTGCATGGATCATCGATTCGATGATGCGGGAGTTCTTGGCGACCCGGTAGATGTTGATCTTAATCGCCAGTACGCTGGGGTCGAAGGAGGCCTGGCGCAGCAGTTCCAGCACGTGCTCGAAGGTGTGATAGGGGTAGTACAGCAGCACGTCGTGGTCGCGGATGGCGTCGAAGCCGTTACGGAAGCGATCGAACCAGACGTGGCGCAGGCGCGGCAGCGGGCGATTGAGCAGGTTGGCCTTACCAACGTTGGGAAACTTGATGAAATCCTTAAAGTTGTGGTAGCGCCCCCCGGCGATCACCGAATCGTAGGAGGAGATACCCAGCCGACGGGTCAACAGGCTGACCAGTTCGTCGGGCATATCCCGTTGGTACACAAAACGCACCGGCTCGGCGGTCAGGCGCTGCTTGAGGCTAGAGGACATCAGCTCCATCAGGCTGGACTCCATCTCCGTCACCAGATCGTATTCGGCGTCGCGGGTCATCTTCATCGAATAGGCATTCAGGGTGTGATAGTCGAAGAAGCCACAGAAGATGTCATCCAGGCAGTAACGCAGAATGTTGTCCACCAGAATCATTGGCTTGCGTCGACGCGGCGTCTCCGGCGGCAGCATGATGAAGCGCTCGACCTTATCGGAGGGGATCTCCAGCAGCGCATAGCGGGTCTGCTGGCCGCTGACGATCTCCACCGCCAGATAGGTGTAGTCATCCTTGAGGAAGGAGACCAGGTCGGTCTCCTCATCGAGCATGATCGGCGTGATATGCTGGCGCAGATGGTTGCGGTAGTACTGCCGTAGCCATGCCTGCTGGTTTTCGGAGAGCTGGCGCTCGTTGATCAGAAAGATCTGATTGCGCGCCATCTCCAGCAGCAGGTCATTGTACAGGGAGTCGAACTCCTGATCGGCCTTGAGTACCTTGGCCTGGATTTGCTGCAGTAGATGGCGTGAGCTGCCGTTATTCATGCCCTGCTCTTCGCTGATCAGTATGCGGCGTTTCAGCTCGGCGAAACGGACCTTATAGAATTCGTCCAGGTTGCTGGAGTAAATACCGAGAAACCGCATGCGTTCAATCAGCGGGTTGCTTTTATCGGCGGCCTCCTGCAGTACGCGCTCATTAAAGGATAGCCAGCTGAGCTCTTTGTCGATATAGCGCTTTTCCTGCCCCATTGTGACTCCAGTACCAAAGCAAAAACGATCCGTCCCGCGCTGCGCGGGGCGGCTGCCCGGCGGTGATACCGCCGTGGACGGAACATTGCCCTACCATTATGGCGAGTCAGTGGGGGGAAAGTCCAACCGCGGCGCTATACGCCCCGTGCCGTCGTGCGGTACATGGCCAGATAGCGGTGCTGGAACATGCACATGCGGATGGCGTTGCGGTACTCGCCGTTAATGAAAAACTCGTGGATCAGCTCCCCCTCGACCTCAAAGCCCAGCTTGCTATAGATATGGATAGCCTTGTGGTTCTCTTGGTCGACGATCAGGTACAGCTTATACAGATTGAGTACGGCAAAGGCGTGCTCCATGGCCAGCTGAGCCGCACGGTTGGCGTAGCCGTGTCCCTGGTGGGTGGGATCGATGATGATTTGAAACTCGGCGCGGCGGTGAATATGGTCGATTTCGACCAGCTCAACCAGCCCTATCTTGGTGCCGTTTTGCTCGACCACAAAGCGGCGTTCGCTCTGATCGTGAATATGCTTATCGTACAGTTCGGCCAGCTCGACAAAGGCAATGTAGGGCTCCTCGAACCAATAGCGCATCACGCTGGCGTTGTTATCAAGCTGATGGACAAACGGCAGGTCTTCCCGTTCCAGGGGATGTAGCCTGACGTCACTGTCACTGGACATAATCGTTCCTCTCGTCGCAGGGAATAGGCGGTCGGAACCGCCGGATAGGGAACGAGATTATAACCGCTGTTTATGAATAACTGCAGGGGGCGACGTCTGATATGCAGCGCCTAATCGCTGGCGTATCCCTGTGGCGGCAGTGCCTGCCCATCCAGCCAGGCCAGACCGTCGCGCTGCCGTAGACGGTCGCTGCAGAACCAGGCGACCGCCAACGGATAAATGGCGTGCTCCTGTACCTGCACCCGTGCGGCGATCCCGGCAACGCTGTCGTCGGCGAAGATCGGTACCCTGGCCTGTAGCACCACCGGGCCGCCGTCCAGCTTATCGCTGACAAAGTGCACGGAGGCGCCGTGTTGGGCATCGCCATTTTCCAGCGCCCGACGGTGGGTCTCCAGACCGGGGTAGCGCGGTAGCAGCGAGGGGTGAACGTTGAGTATACGCCCGGTGAAGCGCTGAACAAAGGGCGGCGAGAGGATGCGCATATAGCCGGCCAGCACCAGAAGATCGGGATGATAGGCGGCGATCTGGGCCGCCAGCGCCATATCGAAGGCCTGGCGGTCGGGGTAGTCATCTGTGCACAGAGCGCATGCGTCAATGCCGGACCGACGCGCGCGCACCAGTCCATGGGCATCGGCGCGGTTGCTGAAAACGGCGACGATCTGTCCCGGAATGCGCCTGGCGGTGCAGGCGTCGATCAGCGCCTGCAGGTTGCTGCCTTGGCCGGAGATCAGCACGACGATACGTTTCATGGCATCTCCCTCAGCGCAGGATCTCGACCTGCGGCCCGTCGCCCTGTGCCTCGGCGATATGGCCCAGCAGCCAGGCCTGTTCGCCGCGTTGGCTCAGGCGCGCCAGCGCGGAGTCGACCTGCGCAGGCGGCAGGGCGATAACCATTCCGACGCCGCAGTTAAAGGTGCGGTACATTTCGTGGCGGCTGACGTTGCCGGCCTGCTGCAGCCAGTCGAAGATGGCCGGCCACTGCCACCTGCCCTCGTCGATAACGGCCTTGACGCCGGCCGGCAGCACGCGTGGAATGTTCTCCCAGAAACCGCCGCCGGTGAGGTGGGCGAGGGCGTGTACCTCATGGCTGGCGATCAGGTCCAGGCAGGCGGCGACGTAGATACGGGTTGGCGCCAGCAGGTGGTCGGCCAGCGGACGCCCGGCCAGCATCGTCGTGCGCGGATCGCAGCCGCTGACCTCCAGGATCTTGCGGATCAGTGAGTAGCCGTTGGAGTGCGGACCGCTGGCGCCCAGGGCGATCAGGGCATCGCCGGGGCGAACCTGGCTGCCATCGATAATCTGGGACTTCTCTACCACGCCGACGCAGAATCCGGCCACGTCGTAGTCTTCGCCGTGGTACATGCCGGGCATTTCGGCAGTCTCCCCCCCCACCAGTGCACAGCCAGCCTGTTTACAGCCCGCCGCGATCCCGCTGATGACGCTCGCCGCGGTATCGACGTCGAGCTTGCCGGTGGCGTAGTAATCCAGAAAAAACAGCGGCTCGGCGCCCTGAACCACCAGATCGTTGACGCACATGGCCACCAGATCGATACCGATGCTGTCGTGGCGCTGCAGATCCATTGCCAGGCGCAGTTTGGTGCCGACGCCGTCGGTGCCGGAGACCAGCACCGGCTCACGGTATTTTTGCGGCAGCGCGCACAGTGCGCCGAAGCCGCCCAGGCCGCCCATCACTTCAGGTCGGCGGGTCTCTTTGACGACACCTTTAATGCGGTCAACCAAAGCATTGCCGGCATCAATGTCTACGCCGGCGTCTTTGTAACTGAGAGCGGTTTTGTCGGTCACTGCGTAAATCCCCATGGTGGTTAGGTGTGGTCCATCGGTGGCGCGATAAAGGCGTCCGTGAACCCTGCGGAAAAAGTCAGGCGGCGCAATTCTAGCAGTCAAAGCAAACGTTTGCTATCCCATTGTGACTGACGGTATCGTTTTCTTCAACCAGGTAACAGAATGTTTCTTTATTGATAGAGATCATGATTTTTCCTCTGAAAAGCGAGTGAAAGGGAGGTATAATCTCGCGATTTTTTTGGGCGCAGAACAGCTACATGGGAGAGAAAAAATGAAGATCGTTGAAGTGAAACACCCGCTTGTGAAACACAAACTGGGTTTGATGCGTGAAAATGACATCAGCACCAAACGATTCCGTGAACTGGCCTCTGAAGTGGGCAGTTTGCTGACCTATGAAGCGACCGCAGACCTCGAAACAGAAAAAGTAACCATTGATGGTTGGTGCGGCCCGGTCGAAGTTGAACAGATTAAAGGGAAAAAGATCACCGTGGTGCCGATCCTGCGCGCGGGGCTGGGCATGATGGAAGGGGTGCTGGAGCATGTGCCGAGCGCCCGTATCAGCGTGGTGGGGATCTACCGTAACGAAGAGACGCTGGAGCCGGTTCCCTATTTCCAGAAGCTGGTATCCCATATCGATGAGCGTATGGCGCTGGTCGTTGATCCAATGCTGGCCACGGGCGGCTCCATGATCGCCACTATCGATCTGCTGAAGAATGCCGGCTGTCGCGCGATCAAGGTGCTGGTGCTGGTGGCGGCACCGGAGGGTATCGCCGCGCTGGAGAAGGCGCACCCGGACGTGGAGCTGTACACCGCCTCCATCGATCAGGGCCTAAACGATAAGGGTTACATTATTCCGGGTCTGGGCGACGCCGGCGATAAAATATTTGGTACCAAGTAACCCATGAGCCGACTCGTTAGTCGGCTTTTTTTTGGCGTGACGCCGGGTGCGCCGCGCCCCTTTCAAACCCTAACACTATCGATTAACGAGAGAGGAAATACATCATGACCCGTCGCGTCATCGGCGTCAGCGAGCGTCCATCGCTTCTGCAAACGATTCCGTTGAGCTTTCAGCACCTGTTCGCCATGTTTGGTGCCACCGTGCTGGTTCCCATTCTGTTTAAGATTAACCCGGCGACGGTACTGCTGTTTAACGGCATCGGCACTCTGCTGTATCTGTTTATCTGTAAAGGCAAGATACCGGCCTATCTCGGCTCCAGCTTTGCCTTTATTTCACCGGTGATGTTGCTGCTGCCGCTAGGCTATGAGCTGGCGCTGGGCGGCTTTATCGTCTGCGGTGCACTGTTCTGTCTGGTGGCGCTGATTGTCAAAAAAGCCGGTACCGGCTGGCTGAATGTGATCTTTCCTCCGGCGGCAATGGGGGCGATTGTGGCGGTGATCGGCCTGGAGCTGGCTGGTGTGGCGGCCAATATGGCCGGTCTGCTGCCGGCCGACGGCACCCGGGCCGACGGCACCACCATCACCATCTCCATGGTGACGCTGGCGGTGACGGTACTGGGCTCGGTGCTGTTCCGTGGCTTTTTGGCTATCATCCCGATCCTGATCGGCGTACTGGTGGGCTACGGGCTCTCCTTCTTCATGGGCGTGGTGGATATTACGCCGATCAAAGAGGCCCACTGGTTTGCGCTGCCGACCTTCTATACGCCGCGCTTTGAGTGGTTCGCCATTTTGACCATCCTGCCGGCGGCGCTGGTGGTGATTGCCGAGCACGTCGGCCACCTGGTGGTGACCGCCAATATCGTGAAGAAGGATCTGATGCGCGATCCGGGGCTGCATCGCTCCATGTTTGCCAACGGCTTCTCCACCATGTTCTCCGGCTTTTTCGGCTCGACGCCGAATACCACCTACGGTGAAAATATCGGTGTGTTGGCCATCACCAAGGTCTACAGCACCTGGGTGATCGGCGGGGCGGCGGTGCTGGCGATCCTGCTCTCCTGCGTCGGTAAGCTGGCGGCGGCGATCCAGGTGATCCCGGTGCCGGTGATGGGGGGGGTCTCCCTGCTGCTGTATGGCGTGATTGGGGCGTCCGGGATCCGGGTGCTGATCGACTCCAAGGTCGACTATAACAAGGCTCAGAATCTGATCCTGACTTCGGTTATCCTGATCATCGGCGTCAGCGGTGCCAAGGTGCATATCGGCGCCGCGGAGTTGAAGGGGATGGCGCTGGCGACCATCGTCGGTATCGGGATGAGCCTGCTGTTCAAGCTGTTCAGCCTGATGCGCAAAGAAGAAGAGATTATCGAGCTACCGGAGGATATCTAACGCCTCCGAGGGGAGCTGGGCGGTATCCGGCTCCCTTTTCCACCCCGTATTATCCCCTGTTCTCCTCTCCCTGTGGGGATGCTAACCGCATGAGGGTGTGCCACTGCCGCGGGCTATTCTCTTGACTGTTACGGCGTGGGTAGCCTGGGCGTGGGTTTTTAGTGCAGCGGCGTGATTAGCGCATGCCTGTGCTCATTTCTGTGTTAAACTGAAAAAGTTTTTTGCAAGTTTATGTCTGAGGTGAATCTGAACACGCCCACCCAGCTTTCATTGCCGCTCTATCTGCCCGACGATGAAACCTTTTCCAGTTTCTACGCGGGGGAGAATGCCGCGCTGCTCGCTGCGTTGCAGAATGCGTTACGTCAAGAGCACGGATCCTATATCTATTTCTGGTCACGCGAGGGCGGCGGGCGCAGCCATCTGCTGCATGCGGCCTGCGCCGAGCTATCGCAGCGTGGTGAGGCGGTCGGGTTTGTGCCGCTCGATAAGCGGGCCTACTTTGTGCCTGAAGTCCTGGATGGCATGGAGCAACTGGCGCTGGTCTGTATTGATAATATTGAATGTATCGCCGGCGATGGGGCCTGGGAGATGGCCATCTTCAATCTGTATAACCGCATTCAGGAGAGCGGGCGCACCCGCCTGCTGATCACCGGCGATCGTCCGCCGCGTCAGCTCAATCTGCGTCTGCCCGATCTGGCCTCGCGCCTGGATTGGGGGCAGATTTATAAGCTGCAGCCGCTGGGAGATGAAGAGAAGCTGCAGGCACTGCAGCTGCGCGCCCGCCTACGAGGCTTTGAGCTGCCGGAGGACGTGGGGCGTTTCCTGCTGAAGCGTCTGGATCGTGAGATGCGCACCCTGTTTATGACCCTGGATCAGCTCGATCGGGCCTCTATCGCCGCCCAGCGTAAGCTGACCATCCCCTTCGTTAAAGAGACGCTGCTGCTGTAACCGTGCGGCGGTCTATGTTGCGCGCCGGGCTTGCCCGGCGCCAACGCCGTTTACAGAATCTCCAGCACTTGCTGTGGCGGGCGGCCCAGGCGCGCCCGTAGACCGTTGACTACGATGGGGCGTTCAATCAGCGAGGGGTGCGCGGCCAGCGCGGCGATAAGCGCGGCCTCGTCCAGCGCCGGGTTGTCCAGATCCAGCTGCTGATACAGATCGTCGCCCCGACGTATCAGCTGACGTGCGGAGTCAAAGCCCAGCGTGGCGATCAGGCCACGCAGCGCGTCGGCATCCGGCGGTGTCTCCAGATACAGCACGATCTCGGGGTGGATGCCGCGATCTTCCAGCAGCTGCAGCGTAGCGCGGCTCTTAGAGCAGCGAGGATTATGATAGATAACCACGGAGGACATAGGGACTCCTGTTGTAACGGAAATCCCCCGGCACCTGTGAACAGGCGCCGGGGAGTGGGCATCAGCGGCGCTGGTACTGTTTAAAACGCTCCTGCAGCTGGCGCAGCTGATCGATACGGGCGTCATAGCGAGCCTGTTTCAGGCTGCCGAGGGGCATCAGCGCGCTGGCGTTGCCCAACAGCCCGATAGCCTGCTGCAGTTCGCCGGTCAGCGCCAGCTGTTCTGCGCGGGCGGCCAGCTCCTCGTCGCGCAGCCCCTGTTCGGCGCTGGCCTGGGCCAGCAGATCCCAGCCGTTGACATCGTTAGGGTGGCTGTAGGTATAGCGATACAGCAGACGGGAGGCTAGGGGCGCCTTCCCGCCCTGGATATAGGCGTTGGCCAGATTGATCTGCAGAACGGGATCGCTGCGATTTTTTGTCAGCGCTGCCTCCAGACGGGCGATGGCCGCCGCCGCCTGCTTCTGGTTGAGGTCGATATCGGTCATCAGGTCGATATACCAGACGTTGTCCGGATCAGCCGTCAGCAGCGGCTGCAGGGTGTGGCGCGCATCGTCAAGCTTGTTGGCCTGTGAGAACAGAATGGCCCGTCCATAGCGCGACGCCTGTTGCTCGCGTACGCTGCCGCGCGCCAGCGTATCCAGCATGTCGCTGCTGAGATAGCCGCCGTCGAGGTCATTACCGCTGTACATGCCTAGGGTGCGTACCTTGGCCAGCAGATAGTCGAGAGAGGACTGAACCGGGTGGGGGCGCATCTGGTTGGCGCGGTTGCGGGTATCGGTCAGGCGGCTGTCCGGCAGGGGGTGGGTCAGCAGGATCTCCGGCGGCTTGGAGGAGTAGCGCGATTGGTCGGCCAGCTTTTGCAGAAAGTTGGGCATGGCCTGGGGATCGAATCCGGTTCGCTGCAGCACCTGAATACCGATGCGATCGGCCTCCTGCTCATTCTGTTGGGTAAAGCTGATGATCCCCTGCTGGGCGCCCGCCAGGGTGCCGGTCAGGGCCGCCATGCCCGCCTGCGGGCTGGCCATCGCCAGCAGGATGGATCCGAGGGCACCGACCCAGGTCAGCGGCGCAGTGCGCTGCTGCTCCTCCATCGCCCGTGCCAGGTGGCGCTGGGTGACGTGGGAGATCTCATGGGCCATCACTGAGGCCAGCTGACTCTCATTGTCGGTATAGCGGAACAGGGCGCTGTGCAGCACCACGTTACCGCCGAAGAAGGCAAAGGCGTTGATGTCGTCATTGCGAACCAGATAGAAGTGGAACGGTGTCCGTACGCCGTCGGCGTGGGAAACCAGGCTCTCTCCCAACCGATTGATATAGCCGTCGAGCAGGGGATCGTTAATCAGCGGCGCGCTGGCCCGCAGCTGGCGCACGTAAAAGTCCCCCATCGCCAGCTCCTGATTGATGCTGAGGATATTGCCGGCGGTGGTGCCGATATCCGGCAGCGACTGATCCTGTATGGTGGCGGCGTGCAGCGAGGGCGCTGCACCGGATAGCCCGCCCGCCAGCAGCAGGGCGATAAGCGATCTGTTGAACCGTAAAGTCATAAGTGACGCTTCCAAGGCAACGATAGACATTTGACGCCGATCCCGGCGAAGAGTTCTTCTTCCCGCCCCCGCTCTCTATTACACTAGGCCAGATAAAGGGCCGTGTCCTGCAATAACCTGACAGTTGTCCATTCTGCCACTATTGCCCAGCCGTGCCAAAACTTGTTGATTGTTATTTATTATGTTGTTATGTAAAGAAATTTATGGAGCAGTCGCGTTGCGGCGCAGAATGTAAGGAGTATAACCGTGCTTGAAATGCTGAGGCAGTGGTACCGGCGCCGCTTTACTGACCCCCAGGCGATCGCCCTGCTGACCATCCTGCTGGTGGGATTTTGCATTATCTATTTCTTTAACGGCATTCTGGCGCCGCTGCTGGTTGCCATTGTGTTGGCGTACCTGTTGGAGTGGCCGACCCATAAACTGCAGCTGGTCGGTTGTTCGCGGCTATGGGCGGTCTGCGTGGTGTTGCTGCTGTTTATCGGGATTGTGCTGCTGACGATGCTGGTAGTGATCCCGATCGCCTGGCAGCAGGGGCTGGCGCTGATGAGCGACATGCCGAAGATGGTGACCCGCTTTTATGAGTATGCCGCCACGCTGCCGCGCCGCTATCCGGCCTTGATGGATGCGGGCATCATCGATGTGGTGGTGGAGAACCTGCGCGCGCGCATGGCGTTGATGGGCGAGTCGGTGCTGAAGTTCTCCCTGGCGTCGCTGGTCGGGCTGGTCACGCTGGCTATCTATTTGGTGCTGGTGCCGCTGATGGTGTTCTTCCTGCTCAAGGATAAGGGGCAGATGCTCAATGCGCTGCGCCGGGTGCTGCCGCGCGAACGCGGCCTGGCCGGCCAGGTCTGGCTGGAGATGAACCAGCAGATCACCAACTATATCCGCGGTAAGGTGGTGGAGATGGTGGTGGTCGGAGTGGCGACCTATCTGGTGTTTCTGGTGTTGGGATTGAACTATGGCCTGCTGTTGTCGGTGCTGGTTGGTATCTCGGTACTGATCCCCTATATCGGCGCGGTGCTGGTGACCATTCCGGTGGTGCTGGTGGCGCTGTTTCAGTGGGGGATGGGGGCGGATTTCTGGTCGCTGTTTATCGCCTATCTGGTGGTACAGGGGCTGGATGGTAACGTCCTGGTGCCGCTGCTCTACTCTGAGGCGGTCAACCTGCATCCGCTGGTGATCATTCTGTCGGTGATCATCTTTGGTGGGCTATGGGGATTTTGGGGGGTTTTCTTCGCTATCCCGCTGGCGACCCTGGTGAAGGCGGTGATCCACGCCTGGCCGGATGACTTCTGTAATGACGCGCCGCCCGGCGCCAACGGGTAGCACCTAGACGGGCGCGGCGCCAGAGGGCGCCGCGCTGCGGGCGTTACGGGTGGCTGCGCAGGTACTCCAGTACCATGTCGCTGTGGTTACTGGTTTTAAACCCCTCGAATACGTGTTCAATGCGGCCGCTGCCGTCGATCAGAAAGCTGATACGGTGAATGCCGTCATAGGTTTTCCCCATAAAGGTTTTTTCTCCCCAAACACCAAACAGGGCGGCGACCCGGTGATCTTCATCAGACAGCAGGGTAAAGTTCAGCAGCTCCTTTTCCGCAAAGCGGGAGAGCTTTTCCGGTTTATCGGTACTGATCCCCAACACTTCCACGCCATACTGTTTCAGTTCATTCATGCTGTCGCGCAGCCCACAGGCCTGAACGGTGCAGCCTGGGGTCATGGCTTTGGGATAAAAGTAGACCAGAACTCTCTGGCCCTGGAAGTCGGCCAGACCGATCTGCTCACCGTCTTGATCCAATAAGGTAAACTGTGGCGCGATACTACCGGCTTGCAATGGACTCATTACGACTCTCTCCGTCTTTAACCGTCATGCTGAGAATAATTGACTACGTTGATGCTGCCCTGCGCATTGAGCTCAAGGCAGAGCTGGTTAAACGCGCGCTCGATCAGCGTGGGATCTTGGCTGGCCGGGCTATGGGCGGTGATTTGAATATAGAGCTGTTGCTCATCGGAGCCTTCGCGGGTCTGGGTCCGGGAGACCAGTTCGGCGATGTTCATGCGCTGTGAGTCAAACAGATCGGTAAAGCGTTCGATGATGTGTGGCGAGTCTTTGACTTCGACCTGCACCCAGACCGTGGCCGGCATGGTAGGGCGCTCGTGCCAGGTGGTGCGCTTCATTACGATCAGCAGGTCCATCTCTACGCCTTTCAGCGGCAGGGTGGACTCTATCAGGGTGATCGCGTTCCAGCTGCCGGAGAGCAGCATGATGAATGTGAACTCTTCGCCCAACATCGCCAGGCGGCTGTCTTCAATATTGCAGCCACAGCTACTGACGTGGCGGGTAATATTGTTGACAATGCCGGAGCGGTCCGCGCCAAGGGCGGTGATGACGAGATAGTGTTGATTGGGCTGTGGCAAAAGAGTTCTTCCTGTATCGATATTGGGTGTATCAAGGTAATCATAAAAAAAAGTATGCTACAAGCAATTAGCATTCAGATGTCTACTTGCGTTGACAATGCTTTAAAACGTACCATGAGACGCCTGTTTTTAGAGGGGAATGGACTATGTTCACGGGAAGTATTGTAGCGCTGGTAACGCCGATGGATGACAAGGGGAATGTCGATCGCGCGAGCCTGAGAAAGTTGGTTGATTACCATGTCGCCAGCGGGACGTCCGCCATTGTTGCCGTGGGCACCACCGGTGAGTCCGCCACGCTGAGCCATGACGAGCATGTCAACGTGGTTTTACAGACACTGGAGCTGGCAGATGGCCGGATTCCGGTGATCGCAGGGGCTGGCGCTAACGCCACCGCCGAGGCCATTGCGTTGACCGAGTGTTTTAATCACTGCGGAGTGGTGGGATGTCTGTCGGTCACGCCGTATTATAATAAGCCGACGCAGGAAGGGTTGTATCAGCACTTCCGTGCCATCGCCTCTTGTACCGATCTGCCGCAGATTCTGTATAACGTGCCGTCGCGCACCGGTTGCGATATGCTGCCAGAGACCGTGGCACGTTTGGCGCAGATTAACAATATTATCGCGATCAAAGAAGCGACCGGGAACTTAAGCCGCGTTGGGCAGATCCAAGATCTGGTCAACGACGATCGCTTTATCCTGCTCAGTGGTGATGATGCGTCGGCGCTGGACTTTATGTGTCTGGGCGGAAAAGGGGTTATCTCGGTAACTGCGAACGTGGCCGCGCGCCAGATGGCGGAAATGTGCCGCCTGACGCTGGCCGGGGATGTCCATGCCGCCCGCAGGTTAAACCAGAGCCTGATGCCGCTACATCGCGATCTGTTTATAGAAGCAAACCCGATACCGGTAAAATGGGCCACCAAGGTATTGGGACTGATAGCGACCGACACCCTGCGTCTGCCGCTGACACCACTGAGCGCCAGTGCGCGCCCGGCGGTTGAACGCGCACTGCAACATGCCGGTGTGCTGTAACTCTTAGGGAGATTGAATGGCTTACTCAGTACAAAAGTCGACGATTGCGACCCTGGTTGGCGTGTCGCTGGCGATGATGCTCTCTGCCTGCTCCAGTGATCAGCGCTATAAGCGCCAGGTCAGCGGGGACGAGGCCTACCTGGAAACACCGGCACTGCAGGAGTTGAAGGTGCCAGCGGGGATGATCCTGCCGCTGCAGAACAGCACCTACGATATTCAGATGAGTAGCGATAAGGGTGCCGTCGGCAAGGCGCTGGATATCCGTCCTCCGGCGCAGGCGCTGGCGCTGCTGAACGGTTCGCGCACCCAGTACACCAATGGCGCCGCGATCATGCTGGTGGAGAATTCTGCTGGGATGAGCGGGCTGTGGCAGCAGGTCGTGCGCTCGGTACAGGAAGATAACTTCCCGATCGCCAGCCGCCAGGATGCCAGCCAGTCGCTGACGACGGAGTGGATCGCGTTCAATCGCGCCGATGAAGATCAGCAGTATCGGGGCCGTTATCAGATCTCGGTTCAGCCGCAGGGATACCAGACGGCGATCGTGGTGAAATCCCTGGCGTTGGAGCAGAGCGGATCGCCGGTGACCTCGGGCAGTGAGATCCAGCGCTATGCGGTGAATGTGCTGAATGGCATCGTCGGCAATCTGGATAAAATCCAGAGCGATCAGGCGAACGCGCGCGCTGACCGGAGTCTGGGGCAGATCGATGTACAGAGCGGGGCCGACGATACCGGCCTGCCGTTGCTGATCGTCCGTGCGCCTTATGCACAGGTGTGGGAGCGTTTACCGTCCGTGTTGCCGCGTGTCGGTATGGTTATCAGCGACAGCAGCCGCTCGCAGGGTACGGTTTCTGTCAGTTATAAAGAGCCGAGCAGCAGCATCTGGGAAAGCCTGGGGGCCAGTGCACCGGATCTGGCCAATGGCGACTATAAGATCCAGGTCGGCGATCTGGACAACCGTACCAGCCTGCAGTTCCTGGACAGCAAGGGACAGCCGCTGACCCAGGCGCGTAACGACGCGCTGGTCAAGGTATTCCAGGCGGCGTTCGCCCGCCCGTAACCCGAACGGACATCGAGAAGGGGGCTAACGCCCCTTTTTTTGTATTTTTTTCTCTACGCAACCGTTTGGCTGGCCTATAATGGCCCGCATCCTGCGGCGCTGTCGCGCCCGAACGTTTCGGTTTGTTCTTAACCTATGGAGTATACAAATGCAAAAGCTCGCTGAGTTGTACCGCGGCAAGGCTAAAACAGTCTATACCACGGAGGATCCGGATCTGCTGATTCTGTCGTTCCGCAACGATACGTCAGCCCTGGATGGCCAGCGCATTGAGCAGTTTGATCGCAAAGGTATGGTGAACAACAAGTTTAATCACTTCATCATGAGCAAGCTGGAGGCGGCCGGGATCCCGACGCAGATGGAGCGCCTGCTGTCCGATACCGATGCGCTGGTGAAGAAGCTGGAGATGGTGCCGGTGGAGTGCGTGATCCGTAACCGCGCTGCTGGTTCGCTGGTGAAGCGTCTGGGCATTGAAGAGGGCATGCCGCTGAATCCGCCGCTGTTCGACCTGTTCCTGAAGAACGACGCCATGCACGATCCGATGGTCAATGAATCCTACTGCCGTACCTTTGGCTGGGTCAGTGACGAGCATCTGGCGCAGATGAAGGCGCTGAGCTACCGCGCCAACGAGGTGCTCAGCCAGCTGTTTGACGACGCCGGGCTGATCCTGGTGGACTTTAAGCTGGAGTTCGGTCTGTATAAGGGCCAAGTCGTTCTGGGCGATGAGTTTTCGCCGGACGGCAGTCGCCTGTGGGATAAGACGACGCTGGCGAAGATGGATAAGGATCGTTTCCGCCAGAATCTGGGCGGACTGATTGAGGCTTATGAAGAGGTGGCGCTCCGTCTGGGCGTGCCGCTCGACTGAGCTGCGATGCGGGGAGCCGTGAAGCAACGGGGGTGATCGGCCCCCGTTGGCGTTATGGCGCCAGCCCGGCCATGACACTCGTCTGTCCGCTGCCGGTGTCCGTGAGCCCAGGGCAACAGCAGCGGCAGCCTGTCCCTCCACGGGGTGCACGCCAAATCCTCTATGGTGCGATAATAAGTTTCTCGCCAGCACCCCGGCAGCCAGCCGCGTGCCTTCACGCCAAGATCGTTGCAGGGGGAGCCGATAGAGAGAAAAACCATGCCCGGCAGGTGTAGAAAGTGCTCAGCCAGATAACGGAATAGCGCGGGCTACAGGCAGAGGCCCGGCCCGATATTATCGGGGTTGCACCGGTGATGGGACTCAAATCGGCACGGCTTAATAACAGTTTTTTATCCTGAGTCTGTGGGAAAATATGGGGTGATATCCTTAAGGATAACGCTCTCGCGTGGCCATTTGGTACGGTGATCAACAGGATTTCATCCATAGATATTTTTGTGGCCGTTTGTTAATGACGGCGTGCGGCAGCGCTGACGGCGGCGATACTGGTATACTCTGTGATCCCCTTCTTCTGCCGTGGTGTCGCTATGCCGCTTTCTGTCTCTCTTCCTGCCATGTCCCGCGCCGGTGTGCGCCGCCTGCTGGTGATCAGCGGCGAGGCCGACTGGTGCCGACGGCGCGCCGCCCTTGCCATCGCCCCGCTGGGCGATGTGACCTGGTGCGGCAGCCCGGCGCCGACGGGATGTCAGATGCTGTCGCTGGCGCAGATCCGGACGGTGCTGGGACGTGAGTTGGGGCACTGCGTGCTGGATTGGCATCCGGGCTGTCACGCGGAGGTGCTGGCGGCGTTGGCCGGTACGCTGCGTGCCGGCAGCTGGCTGATCCTGCTGACGCCGCCGTGGTCTGCCTGGGCGAAGCGTCCCGATGATGACAGCCTGCGCTGGAGCGAGCGCGAACATCCCATCGCCACGGCGAATTTTGTTCACCATCTGCAGCGGACGCTGTCCGACGCCGACGGCGTCACGCTGTGGCGCCAGGGGGAGGTGTGCCCGGCGCCAATGCCGCTGGGGTGTTCGGCGTGGCGGGCACCGGATGGCGCGCCGACGGTGCAGCAGCAGGCGATACTGCGCGCACTGCGTACGCCGGCCGCCGTCAATGTGGTGCTGGGTCCCCGCGGGCGTGGCAAGTCAACCCTGAGCGGCATGCTGGCCGCCGAGCTGCGCGGTGACTGTCTGCTGACGGCGCCGGCCCGGGTCGCCGCCGAACGGGTACAGACGACGGCGGGCACGCTGCCGTTCGTGGCGCCCGATCTGCTGCTGCAGCGGATCGAGGCCGGGGAGGCGCTGCCCGGCTGGCTGCTGATCGATGAGGCGGCGGCGATTCCGGCGCCGCTGCTGCAGCGCCTGATTGTGGCGTTTCCCCATGTGCTGATGACCACCACGGTACAGGGCTACGAGGGGACCGGTCGCGGGTTTCTGCTCAAGTTCTGCGCAGCACTGCCCGATTGTCGTATCCATAGCCTCGATCGGCCGCTGCGCTGGGCCAGCGGCGATCCGCTGGAAGCATGGCTGAACGCCGCGCTGCTGTTCAGCGATACCTGTGGAGCGGTGGCGCCGGTCAGCGCGCTGCGCTGGCTGGATCAGCGTCAGTGGCAGACGGCACCGGTGCTGATGGCGGCCTTTTATGCCCTGCTGACCAGCGCCCACTACCGGACATCGCCGCTCGATCTGCGGCGCCTGATGGATGCGCCTGGTCAGCGTCTGTGCGCGGCGCTGGGCGAGGCACGGGTGCAGGGGGCGCTGTGGCTGGTGGAAGAGGGGGGACTGTCTGCTGCGCTGGCGCAGGCGGTATGGGCCGGTGAGCGTCGTCCGCGTGGTAGCCTGGTCGCCCAGTCGCTGGCGGCGCACGGCGGTGAGCCCTGCGCCCCACGGTTGCGATCCTGGCGCGTCAGCCGCATCGCCGTGATGCCGGCGCTGCGACGCCGTGGTGTGGCGTCAGCGTTGATAGCCGAGGCGCTGACGCAGGCGCGGGCGGGGGCGATGGACTTTGTTTCGGTCAGCTTTGGCTATACCGGTGCGCTCTGGGCGTTCTGGCAACGTTGCGGATTTACCCTGGTGCGCGTGGGGACTCAGAGAGAGGCCAGCAGCGGCTGCTATACGGCGATGGCACTCTGTCCGCTGACGGCGGCGGGAGAGGCACTGACCCGGCGTTTGGCCCGGCGTCTGGCGCGGGATGCCCGCTGGCTGATGGCGCAGACCGGGCTTACGCTCCCGCTGACGCCGCTGGTTGCGGCCGGGCCCGATGAGGCCGATCTGCGTGAGTTGGACGGTTTTGCCCATCATGCCCGTCCCTACGATAGCGCCTGTCCGGCGCTGCTGCGTTTTCTGACCTGCCGACGGACCTCTGCGCTGCCGCCGCTGCTGGCGCAGCTGTTGCAGGTGCAGGGCGATCTGGCACGGCTGCCGCCGCAGGGGGGCATCAGCGGACGGCGGGCCCTGATCGCCGCCCTGCGCCGGGCGCTGGCCGCCGCGCTGACGACGACGGCGTAACGCCGTCGGCACACCCGGCCGGGAGGCGCGCGGACAGCGTGGCTTTTCTCCTGGCGCAGCAGGCGTATAGTAGGAAACAAGAGCATCCGCATGAGTGATTAGGAGCTGCGTATGGAACATCATCATCACGTTGTGCAACAGCCGACAGGGACGGCGCAGCAGCTGATTCTGCTGTTTCACGCCGTAGGCGATAACCCGGTCGCCATGGGGCAGATTGGGGAATACTTCGCCCGGGCATTCCCACTGGCGCTGGTGGTCAGCGTCGGGTCGCCTGAGCCGTCGCCGGATGGCGCAGGGCTGCAGTGGTATGCGCAAGAGGGGGAGGATGACGAGAGCCGTCCCGGGCGTATTGCCGCCGCGTTGCCGCGGCTGATCGCGCTGGTGCGTCACTGGCAGCGGGTCAGTGGCGTCGGCTATGCCGCGACGGCGCTGGTGGGTTTCTCTCAGGGGGCGACGATGGCGCTGGAGGCGGTGCGCAGCGAGCCGGATCTGGCTGGCCGGGTGATCGCGTTCAGCGGGCGCTTTGCCACCCTGCCGCAGCATAAGCTGGGTAATACAGTGGTGCATTTGCTGCATGGCAGCGAGGATCCCCGGGTCAGTCTGGCGCACGCGCAGGAGGCCGAGCTCCGGCTGCGCAGCACCGGCACCGATGTCACGCTGGATATTGAGCCGGTGGGACATGCGATCAACGCGGCCCTGATGGAGGCGGCGCTGGAGCGGATGCGCACCTATATTCCGCAGCGTTACTGGGATGAGGCGCTCAGCGGCAAACGCGGCGAGATCGTCGCCTACCGCTGAGGGGGAAGGGGCGCTATTTGCGCGGCGCCTTGTCCTGTCGGGGCCAGTCATCGTCGTCCCACTGCGCATTGTTGTCGCGGTGCGGCGGCAGCGGCGGGCGATCGTCCAGATAGTGTTTGGGATTGACGCGCATCAGCGCCTTGATCCCGTTCCAGATCATGCCGATCAGGATCAGCAGGATCACCCACCAATAGTCAGCCAGCCAACTCATTCCTTGCTCTCCTGCGTATGGATATAGCGGGAAAAAATCGCCTCCAGATGGGACTCCAGCCAGTCGCGTCCGGCGATGTCGCGATCCTGCCATGCTTCCCGCAGCACCGCCGGTGTCAGCAGGGACTCGGCCTGCTGCGCCAGCGGACGATAGCTCAGGTGCCAGGGTTCGGCACCGACCCCTCCCTGCCCGCCGTTAAACGGGCGGTAAAAGCCGAACGCCGCCATGTGCGTATCCAGCCAGCGGGTAAGGGGGAACTGGCAGCCCGCGCTCTGATACTCCCACGGCTCCAGCTGGAGCCGTGTATCCGCGGGCAGCAGATCCGGATCGTAGACGTCGAGATCGCAGCCCCAGTGGTGTCGGCTGGCGCCGGGCAGGGCAGACCAGCGCAGGATGGCCTGACAGCGCTCGCCCGGCGTCAGGCCAGTCACCTGCAGCGGCTGGCTGTCGGCGTCCAGCAACGGACGCTTTCCGTTGAACTTGTCATTCCAGATGGCCTGCTGGCGCGCAAAGTCGCGAAAGCTGCTGGCAGGTTGCAGGTTAAGCCCATCGGCGCGTGCGCGCCGCTGCATGGCGCGAAACGCGTCGGCGGCCTGTGGTTGCAGGCGGTGGTTGCCGCCAATGGACACCAGGTGATCGGTGCTCAGACCGGTCAGCATCGCCGGAGTGATCATGCGATGAGTTGCTCCATAATCCGTTGGTACATGCGGCTGAGACTTTGCAGGTCGGCTGCGCTGACGCATTCATTGACTTTATGTATGGTGGCATTGAGCGGTCCCAGTTCGACCACCTGGGCGCCCATGCGGGCAATGAAACGCCCGTCGGATGTGCCGCCGGTGGTCAGCAGGCGCGGGGTCTGGCCACCGTAGCAGGCGACGGCGTTGACCACTGCGTCAACCAGTTCGCCGCCCGGCGTCAGGAACGGCAGGCCGGAGAGGGACCAGTTAAGGGTGTAGCGCAGGCCGTGGCGCTCCAGCAGTGCCGTGACGCGTTGCTGGATCGACTCAACGCTTGATTCGGTGCTGAAGCGCAGGTTGAACTGCACATCCAGATCGCCTGGGATCACATTATTGCTGCCGGTACCGGCGGCAATATTGGCGATTTGCAGACTGGTTGGTGGGAAGAAGTCGTTGCCGCGATCCCACTCGATAGCTATCAGCTCCGCCAGCATCGGCATGGCGCGGTGTACCGGGTTATCGGCCAGGTGAGGGTAGGCCACATGTCCCTGGGTGCCGTGTATGGTCAGATTGGCGGTGATGGAGCCGCGGCGGCCGTTTTTGACCACGTCACCCAGACAGCGCTCGCTGGAGGGCTCACCCACCAGGCAGTAGTCAAGACGTTCGCCGCGCGCCATCAGGGCCTCAACAACGCGGACGGTACCGTTGACCGCGCTGGCCTCTTCATCGGAGGTGATTAAAAAGGCCAGTCTCCCACGGTGCTCCGGTCTGGCGGAGACAAAGCGTTCGGCGGCGACCACCATGGCGGCCAGCGATCCCTTCATATCCGCCGCGCCGCGGCCGTACAGCATGCCGTCCTGCAGCGTCGGGCTAAACGGGGGATGGCGCCACTGGCGCTCATCGCCGGGCGGTACGACGTCGGTATGGCCGGCAAAGGCCAGCACCGGGCCATTGCCGCCGCGCCAGGCCCACAGATTGCGGGTATCGCCGCGCGGCATCTCTTCAATATGGAAGTCCAGCGCGCGCAGGCGGGCCAGCAGGATCTCCTGGCATCCGGCGTCGTTGGGGCTGATGGACGGGCAGCGGATCAGCTGCTGCGCCAGCGTGAGGACCGGACAGACACTCATTGTGCCTCCCCGGCGAAAAACTGCGCGTAGCGCTCTGGGGTGAACCCAAGCAGCAGTTGCTCTCCCCGCTGCAACAGCGGGCGCTTGATCAGCGCAGGATGTATCAGCATCAGCTGTGCCGCCGCCTCTGGCTGAGCGGCTTCGGCGCGGGTGGCCTCATCCAGGCCGCGCCAGGTGGTGCCGCGGGTATTCAACAGCGTGCCACCTCCCAGTTGTTGAATAAAGTGGTTTAACAGCGCGCTGTCCAGACCATCGCTGCGGTAGTCATGGAAGCGATACGGGATCTGCCGCTCATCCAGCCAATTACGGGCCTTCTTAATCGTATCGCAGTTTTTGATGCCATAGATCACCGGCACCGGGGAGGACGACAGAGTAGTCATGACGCTGTTACCTTTGTTATCGGGGGGCTTCCATAATGCGGTAAATCTGCCGTGGGATCTACCCTTGGCAAGCCGCGCCTGACCGACGTAGCTGCCGTTTGGCCGTGGAGAAAATGCCGTCCCCCGGAGGAGGCGTTATGCAAAGATTGATTGCAGTGATAAAAATATCAATCCTATAAAAACAAACGCAATATTTTCATCATATTATAATAAATCGCTGGCTTTATCGTCACATGACACCGCTATGTTCCCCGTACTTCTATTTTATCGGGGACATCTCATGCATAAATTCTCTTTTCCGGCATTATTGATGACGCTGGGGCTACTCCCGCTGCCGCCAGCAGACGCGCAGCAGGATAACGCGCTGCGGATACTGACCTATAACACCTATTTCGATCGCCTGGATGAGCCGGCCATCACGCTGCCTTTTTTTATCAATGCCAATTATGATCTGATGGGGTTTCAGGAGGTTGAAACCTTACAAAGTCTGGATAACCGAGGGCGGCGCTATCAGCGCCTGCTGGAGCAGGCGGGGCTTGGGCACTTTAGCGCATTGGGCGACAGTGCGGTACAAACGCCGCTGCCCGCCCGTTTTGGCAACCTGATGCTGGCCGATGGGACGCTGTACTACGATATTGATTTGCAACAGCGGGTTATCAGTGCACTTAACGGTATAACAGTGGACGATGGCGTACGTATCCTGCTGGCGTCGGTTATCCAGAATGGTGTTCCTCTGCCCGAGGCGCTGGGGCAACTGTTGGGCAAGCCGCGGGCGCTGGTTAATCTGATGAATGTGCTGTCAGCGCTGCGTACGCATCAGGTGCCTTTGGCCAATATCATGATGAACCTGCCCTATGCAGTGCTGGAGCATGGCGTGGTGGATACGCCATTGCTGTTCGGCAGCCCACACCTCAGTTCTCAGGATGATTCCTCTTTTCGCCTCAATCAGGTTCAACTGCTCAATGCGGTTGCGCGTGCAACACCGCTGCCGATTGTGCTGGCCGGTGACTTTAATGCCGGAGAATATGCGGAGCGCGGGCTGTTCAGCGTAGATGCGCAGGTGCAGCTGTTTAACCGCTATATACAGAACCCGGATGCATCGCCCGCCCGGTTTTACCGTACGCTGCTTGAGCAATATGCCCAAAACGGGGAGCTGTTGAACGTACTGATTGACCGCGGGCAGGCGTTGAATGACGCCGATGAAGCGTTGATCGCCGCACTGTTCCGCGCTGAAAACTACCCCGTGGATGGCAATCTGCCGCGGACCATGAATCTTTTGCGCCAGCGCTACCAACTGTTTATACATCACGAAGAACGGGAGCCGTTTGCGCCCCATACCCTGAATGATGGCAGTACGACCTGGCCGTCGGTCATGGATGACAATGCCCGCCTCGGCTGGGGAGCCTGGAGCCGTGGGCAGGTGGACTATATTGCCGTATCGCGCCCCTTTGCAAAATGGTTTTCCCTGGCAGACGACGCCAGCGATCCCTACAGCGGCATTATGCAGCTGGCGTTTAATCCCATGGATGCCACCTACCGTATCAATGATGCCTATTTTGCCATCGATGGCACGCCGATGAATGGGCAGCGTATTGTCGAGAAGGAGTATGTGTCTGCCTCTGACCACGCGCTGGTGGCCCATACGTTGCGCTATACCGGCCCTGCACTGCGCCTGGCAGACGATGGGCGGCTTACATTAATCTGGGGGCCGGAGGCGGCTAACTACACGCCACAGCGCCCGCTGTTTTTATTAACGCGTAACAACCAGCGTAATGATATGTACCTGGGCAATCTGGCCGACGCACAGGGGGAGCCGCTGCCGCTGTTGGCGCAGCTGCCGGAGGCCGTCAAACAGACGCCGCTCTCCTGCGTATGGCGTAATGATGCCCAGATTGGCGCGGCGGTGAGCCGCTATTGTCTTGATGATCACCGTATGATTGGCAACGTTCGTGTGACCGGAGATGCGGTGTTATTGGTGGATGACGGGGAGGCGATGGGGATACTGCCCAAGGTTGATCTTGCGCGCGGCAGTACGCTGGTGCTTGCCACCCCCACGCCTGACAATTTTCATCTGGCGGCGCTGAATCATGCCGGAAATCTGTGGTTGAGTGCCGCTGCGGCGGGAAATCAGCTGATCGTCGACGGCGATTACCAGAGTGGTGACGGTCTGTTGGGATTTGGGGTAAATGTGTCCGGGACTGATCTCCGCAGCGATAGCCTTACGCTGAACGGACCCAGTAGCGGCAATACACGCGTTGCCATTACCGGTCGTGAAGGGTTGGGGCAGAAGGCGGATGCCATCGCGCTTATTTCGCTGGCCGGGGAGAGTCAGGCAACGTTTGCGCTGGCGCAGCGGACCGTGGCGGCCGCTTATGATTACCGTTTGGCGGAGCAGGTGGATGATGGACAGGGAAGGCGCCGCTATTGGCTGACCAACCTGGCTGAGGGGGGGCATAGCACGCTGATTCGCCCGGAAAGCCAGGGGTATCTGGCCAATCTGGCGGCGGCCAATACCCTGTTTCTTCCCCGCTGGCAGGAGATGGTTTATCCGCACGCCACCCGGAGCGCGGCTTCCAGCATGTGGCTGCGCCAGAATGGGGGATATCGCTATTACCGCGATAGCAGCGGCCAGTTGGATACCCGGGGGCACCGTTATGCCGTGCAGTTGGGCGGAGAGGTTACCCAGTGGCAAGGCGATCACGGTGATTACCGGTTGGGGGTGATGGGCGGCTACGGAACATCGCGCAGTTCGAGCCGCAACCACGTAAGCCAACGGCAGGCTGAGGCCAGTCTGGACAGCTATACCGCGGGAGTATACGTCGCCTACAGCCACGATCCGTTGGGATTGCAGGGGCTTTATTTCAATGGCGCGTTGCAGTATGTCTGGGGCGATAACCGGGTACAGGGAGAGCAGTTAAGTGCGCAACGCTATAATAGTCGGGGTTTTCTGGCATCCATTGAAGGCGGGTATGCCTGGCGTTATGCCATCAATGCCACACATACGCTTTCGCTGACGCCCCAAATTCAGCTGGCCCATATGGGCGTGAGTGGGAAGGATGTCACGGAGGCGGCGGGCACCCGGGTTCGGGACGAGAGTAACGGCGGCATGTATGCCCGGGCGGGTATCCACGCTGCCTGGCAAATTGATATGGCCTCGGGCAGTACGCTGACGCCGTTTGCTGAGCTGGGTTATCAGCATCAGCCCGCCTTTGCGCTGATGATGGACAACGCCACGGTTGAGCAGGGAACGGTGAACAATACGCTACAGGTCAGTGTGGGCATCCGTGGACACATTGATGGTGATCTGAGCTTTTCGGCCCAGTTGAATGGACAGGCGGGAGAGCAGCGTTACCGCGACGGTGCGGTATCGCTGCAGATAGCATACCGCTTTTGATCATTGCCCTGTCATTGCTATCCCGGCCCGGCATTTTCCCGTCAGGGATAAAATTTATCCGCATAAACCTTCACCGCCGGTAAAGGACGCGTTATTATAAAATCGAATATAACTTCGACAACATAGAACTGATATTGCGATGATTGATAAAGAACTGGATACCTGGAAGTCATTTATTGAGTTTATTTTGAATCAGCAGGAACAGCAACAATAGGCCGGAAACGCCCCTGATGGGCACTGTCGGCGCAGTTTCTGACGTTATCCACCGTCAATTATGCCGTTTGGCTTTTCCGGGAAAGCGACGGCGAACCAGAATAAAGAACAGCGGAGCAAAGTAGATCGACAGCAGGGTCGCGGCGATCATGCCGCCGAGTACCCCGGTGCCGACCGCATGCTGGCTGCCGGAGCCTGCACCGTGGCTGAGGGTCAATGGGTGCACGCCGAAGATGCAGGCCAGCGAGGTCATCAGGATAGGGCGTAGCCGCAGGCGGCATGCTTCCAGCGTTGCGGTCAGCAGATCTTTGCCGCTGCGGTTGAGTTCGCTGACGAACTCAACGATCAGAATGGCATTTTTCGCCGATAGACCGATGATGGTCAGCAGCCCTACCTGGAAATAGACATCGTTCTCCAGTCCACGCAGCCCGGTGGCACAGACGGCGCCCAGTACGCCGAGCGGCACCACCAGTATCACCGAGAAGGGAATAGACCAGCTTTCATACAGCGCCGCCAGGCAGAGGAATACCACCAGCAGCGAGAGGATGTACAGCACCGGTCCTGGGCGCCGGAGAGGCGCTCCTGATAGGACATGCCGGTCCACTCCAGGCCAAAGCCGCTGGGCAGGTCGCTGACCAGCTGTTCCATGATCTCCATGGCCTGGCCGGTGCTGATCCTCTGAGCTGCCTCACCGACGATTTCGACTGCGGCTGCACCGTTATAGCGCTCCAGGCGCGGTGAGCCGTAGCTCCAGTGGGTGCTGGCAAAGGCGGAGAAGGGGACCATCTCTCCCTGGCCGTTGCGGACATACCATTTATTGATATCCTCCGGCAGCCTACGGTAGGCGGCTTCGCCCTGCACATAGACCTTCTTCACCCGTCCACGGTTGAGAAAGTCGTTAACGTAGGTTGAGCCCCAGGCGGTCTTCAGCGTGTTATTGATGTCGTCGATGCTGATGCCGAGCGCCTGCGCTTTGCGTTGATCGATGTCGACCTGCAGCTGTGGGCTGTCGTCCATCCCGTTATGGCGCACCCGGGTCAGCTCTGGCTGCCTGGCCGCGGCTGTCAGCAGTCGATCGCGGGCCTGCATCAGCGCATCGTGACCGAGACCGCCATGATCCTCCAGCTCCAGATCGAAGCCGGCGGAGCTGCCCAGTCCGGAAATGGCCGGTGGGCTGCTGGCAAAGACCCGCGCTTCGCGAATATTGGCGAAGGCCCGGCTGGTGCGCTCAATGATGGCGCCAGCGCTGTCGGCGTCGCCAGTGCGCTGCTCCCAAGGCTTGAAGCGTACGAACATCCGCACGACATTTTGGCCGTTGCCGCCCGGCCCAGCGCCGACGATGGAGAATACCGACTGCACGTTCTTGCCTTCGCCGACCAGCAGGTAGTTCTCCACCTTATCCACCACTTTCAGGGTCTCCTGTTGCGTTGCGCCGACCGGCAGCTGGATTTGGGTCATGAAGACCCCGCGATCCTCCTGCGGTAGAAAGGAGGTGGGCAGATGCAGGTACAGGGTGCCCAGGCCTCCGAGGATCAAAAGATAGAGCAGCATGCTGCGCCCGCTGTTGCGTACCACACGGGCCACGCCGTTCTCATAGCGCAGGGCGCTGCGCTCAAAGGTTCGGTTAAACCAGCCGAAGAAGCCTTTTTTGGCGTGTAGCTGCGTTTTGCTGACCGGTCGCAGCAGGGTTGCGCACAGGGCGGGAGTCAGGATCAGCGCCACCAGCACTGAGAGGGGCATGGCGAAGACAATGGTGATGGAGAACTGGCGATAAGTCACGCCGGTGGTGCCGCCAAATAAGGCCATCGGTACGAATACCGCAGACAGTACCAGGGCGATCCCCACCAGTGCCCCCTGGATCTGATCCATCGATTTACGCGTCGCTTCCCGCGGCGATAGCCCTTCTTCGCTCATCAGGCGCTCGACGTTTTCCACCACTACGATGGCATCGTTGACCAATAGCCCGATGGCCAGCACCATGGCGAACATGGTCAGGGTATTGATGCTGTATCCCATGGCAAACAGCACGGCAAAGGTCCCCAGCTGCACCACCGGTACGGCGATGGTCGGGATCAGGGTTGCGCGCAGGCTCTGCAGGAACAGGTACATCGCCAGAAACACCAGGGCGATGGCTTGAAACAGAGTTTTGACCGCATCTTGGATCGCCGCCTGGACAAACGGGGTGGTTTCGTAGGCGTACTCGACCTTCAGGCCGTGGGGAAAATAGGGCTCCAGCTGCGCCAGTTTGGCCTTGACCCGTGCATCGGTGGCCAGCTCATTGGCACCGGAGGCCAGCTTAATGCTCATGCCTGAGGCCGGTTTTCCGTTGACGCGCGACAGGTAGTCATACTTTTCGGCGCCCAGCTCGATGTTGGCCACGTCGCCCAGCGTTACCAGAGAGCCATCGCTGTTCACCCGCAGCGTTATCTCGCGGAACTGCTTTGGGGTCTGGAGCTGGGACTGTGCCATCAGAGTCGCATTGAGCGCCTGACCGGGAACCGCCAGGGTAGCGCCGATCTGACCGACGGCGATCTGACTGTTCTGACTTTTTATCGCGCTGATGACGTCCTGCGTCGTCAGGCGGAACTGGTTAAGCTTATTGGGATCAAGCCAGATACGCATGGCGTATTGGGAGCCAAATGCATCTATGCTGCCGACACCGTCGATTCGGCTGATCGGACCCTGCAGGTTACTGGCCACATAGTCGGCGATATCCTGGCGATCCATGCTGTCATCGGTGGAGACGAAGGCGATCGTCATCAGACTGCTGTCACCGGACTTGCTGACGCGTATCCCCTGCTGTTGAACCTCCTGCGGCAGTTTCCGGGTGGCGGCACTGAGCTGATTCTGGACCTGCTGCATCGCCTCATTGGGGTCGGTGCCGGACTGAAAGGTCAGCGTAATGGAGGCGCTGCCGCTGCTGCTGCTCTGAGAGGAGGTATATATCAGTCCATCCAGGCCGGTCATGTTCTGTTCGATGATCTGGGTAACGGTGTTCTCCAGGGTTTGGGCCGATGCGCCGGGATAGGAGGCGCTGATACGTACCGTTGGCGGCGCCAGATTAGGGTACTGCTCAATGGGGAGCTGGTGGATGGCCAGCAGCCCCGCCAGGCTAAAAAAGATGGCGATGACCCAGGCAAAAATGGGGCGATCGAGGAAAAATTCAGCTATGCAGCAACCCTGATTAATCTGATGCGAGGTGACGCGCGGCAGCAGGCAGTGCCTCTCCTGCACCGCATAGAGTGATGCTGCACTGTATCCTGCACTATGGGGAAAAAAGTGGAGAAAAAATGGAAAAACGTAAAAAATCGTGCGTTGGAGCATAGTCGCCTATCAGTTGCACAAAAAGCGCGCGGCACCGCGCCGTCCGGCGCATATTTGCCCAGGGCGGGGGGCAAGTTGTGCAATACTGGATCTGTCCTCTGCGCATGCTAACCCGCGTGAGGATCACCAACGTTATCGCACTGTGCCTGGGGTGTCCCTCATCGGCGTTTGAAGGAGAAGAGATGGAGATCAATCCGGTATTTGCCCGTCGGCTTTACCTGTGCTGGCTGCTGGCCCATAAAGATAAACCCAATGTACCCCGCCTGATGCAGCTGACCGGCTGGCCGCGGCGTACGCTGCAGGATGTGCTCAAGGCGCTGCCGGGGATGGGGGTCACCCTGTGTTTCGTTGAACAGGGAGTGCGCCATAATGACGGTTATTACACGTTGACAGACTGGGGACCACTGGATGCCGAATGGATAGCACAGCATGCCGACGGGCTGTTGGCATGCCTGGATCAGCCGGTGCATGCCGAGTTTGCGCGCCCTTAAGGGGCGCGATAGCATACCAAACGGGTGTTTCCGTAACGCAGGCGGTGGCCGGTATTTCCCTGGTTCTATCCCCTGTATCAGCTGTTTTTGTATTCCAGGTACAGCACCGTGGCGGCCACGCGGGAACGGACGTTGAGCTTGCGCAGCAGGTTGCGGATGTGCACCTTGACGGTCTCCTCCGAAATATGCAGCTGTGCGGCGATCTGTTTGTTGGACATGCCACGGACCACCTCCTGCAAGACATCCAGTTCGCGCTCGGTCAAATCGGCCAGCGGATCGGCGATTTCACTGCGGGTGCTGAGATAGGCGCTTACGGACTCGCTGAACACCGAGCGCCCCTCCGCCGCCTGGCGGATCTGGGCCAACAGCGCCTCAGGCTCGCTGTCCTTAAGCAGGTAGCTGTCGGCGCCGGCATCGACCAGCGCATACACATCGCTGCGGGCGTCGGAGACGGTCAGTATGATAATACGGGCGTCGATACCCTCACTGCGTAGGGCTTTCAGTGTATCCAGTCCCGATAATCCTTTCATATTGAGATCCAGCAGAATCAGGTCTGGCTGGCTGCGCCCGGCCAGCGCAATGGCTTCACTGCCGTTGCTGGCTTCGGCGACTACGCTGAAGACGCTGTCCAGCTCCAACAGCTGACGTACCCCGCGGCGCATCAGCGGGTGATCATCGACGATCATGACGCGGAAAGGGGCGGTAGTTGATGTTGGATGTTCCATAACGAGCTCCCTGAAGAGGGGCGGTCGCTGCCCGCCCGTAGTTTATTATTATAAATCAGATCCCGTCGCCGGAAGGGGGACGAAAGATCAAGGTTACCCGGGTTCCTCCATCGGGGCCCGGGGTGATATGCAGCTCGCCCCCAAGACGGGCAGCGCGCTCGGCCATGATGGTCAGACCATAGTGACCGGGCGGCTCCTCAGTGCTGGATAGGCCGATGCCGTCGTCGGTGACGCTGATCACGTTGGCTCCGTCGTCACGACAGCAGCAGCTCAGGGTAATGTGCTGCGCCTGAGCGTGCTTGATCGCGTTGAGCGTCGCTTCCCGGACAATTTGTAACACGTGAACCTGCTGCTGTGCATTCAGTGACTGAGAAGAGAGCGCACAGTTTAGCGTAATCCGCGCGTCAGTCTGTAATTTTAGCGGCGCCAGTAGCTGTTGCAACGCCTCGCGCAGGTCGGCCTCTTCGATAGTCAGCCGGAAGGTGGCCAACAGCTCGCGCAGCTGGCGATAGGCGTCGCTGAGCGCCTGATCGAAGTCGCGAATAATCGCCTGAGCAGGATGGTTTTCGGCGTCGGTTGTCCGCCGCAGTAAGGTTATCTGAATACGCAGGAAAGCCAGCGCCTGGGCCAGGGAGTCATGAAGCTCGCGGGCGATGGTGGCCCGCTCCTCCATCAGCAGCAGTTGAAGCTGTTGCTTTTGTGCCCGGTTGAAGTAGATCCCCCGGCTGAGCATGTTGGCGACGTTCTGCATCAGCTGCATCTGCGGAGACTGTCGTGCGGGCCAGCGCAGCGCACCGAGCGGTTGTCCGTCCAGCATCAGGGGCAGCTCCCGGGTGGGCTTGCGTTCATTCGCCGTGCCACTGGCGAGCAGCCAGCGTCCCTGACCACTGTCGATCACCTCCAACTGTAGGAAGTCGAGCGCCTCGCTGCTGCGTACGATATTCAGTACCTGCTCAAAACTGGGCTGGGTTATCTGGCTGACGGTCAGCGCCTGCGAGGCCTCAAACAGTACACCCAGTGTGCGATTGGCCTGGATAAGGCTTTCTGTTTTTTCTTGCACCTTATCTTCAAGGGAGCGGTAAAGTTTCTCCAATTCGCCGGACATACGGGTAAAGGCTTTGGAGAGCACCCCCATCTCATTGGGCAGGTTGATATCCAACCGGAGCGGGGTGAAGTGGCCGTTTTGCATGCGGATACTGGCGGAGACCAGCTTGTTGAGCGGCGCGACCACCTCGCGGCGGATGGTGCGGATGGAGAACCAGACCAGCCCCATCAGGGCCAGCAGTCCGACCAGACTTATCAGCACCACCTGCTTCATTTTCTGCTCGGCGTAATGTTGCAGCACCAGTACAAAATGGTCGATCTGATCGACATAGAGGGCGACACCGTGCAGGAAGGCCTGACTTTGTCCCTGGCGTAGCTGAATCTCCAGCTCCTGCCAGGTTTGCAACAACTGGATATATTCACTGCACACGGCGTCGGGAACATAGAATCGGGTGAGCTTTTGCAGCGCCGGGGCGCGCAGTGACTGACCATACTCATGCAAGTGGCGGGCGATATCCTGGGGCTGGCTGGTGAGATCGTAGGCCAGACGATAGCTCTGCATACGCAGCGAGCCGGCAATATTGACCGCCTCGGCATCGTTGATGCTGCTGGCAACCGTCAGCAGGGCGATCCCGGTCGACAGAACGGAGAGGATCACCATGGCGATCAGGGCGCGCGCCAGAGTACTGGTCACGGAGCGTTTTACCAACACGACTGTTTTCCTAATCAGGGTACAGCGCACGGCGACGTGCGGCAATGCGCTGTATATTTAAGTAAATAGCGAATGGCGCCGAGGGAGTGGATACAATGCGTGAAAGCGGCCAGAAAGGTTTGATCCTGCGCAATTATTCCCGCCATTTAACCCAAAAGAGGAATTATCAGCCGCAGTGGAAACCGGATACTTAACAACATAAGCCCCATAAACGCGAAGCCTTTACTAAAAAATAAATTAAGCGCGATAAACCGTTAAGCGCTTTTGTAAGCGCTTTTGGGCCCGCGGAGTCACTTTTTAGCTGATGGATGAGCAATGTCACAGGAGCGCGCGATGACTACCCTGTCCCGACGCCATTTGCTGCGCGGCCGCTGGCACCATGCCGCCACGCAGGTGCGCCCGCCGTGGTCTGTGAATGAGTCGGCCTTTGTTATCGGTTGTAGCCGTTGTCATGCCTGTATTTCCCAGTGTGAAAGCGGTGTGCTGGTCGTTGGTCAGGGCCACTTCCCCACCCTTGATTTTTCCCGGGCTGAATGCACTTTTTGTCGGCGATGCGCCGATGCCTGCCCAGAGGCACTGTTTCTCGACGCGGCAGAGGCGCCCTGGCACCTGCAGGCGGAGACAGACACACACTGCCTGACCCGGCGCGGTATTGAGTGCCGCAGCTGTCAGGATAGCTGTGAGCCGCGGGCGATAACGTTTGTTCCACAGCTGGGCGGCATCGCGGCTATCCACTTGGCATCCGAGTCGTGTAATGGCTGCGGTGCCTGTGTTGCTGCCTGCCCGGTGAACGCTATTCAAATAGTCGACCGAGGTGAGCCCATCGAGGTTATCGAGGTTAAGGACGCGTAATGAGCAGTGAGATATGGCATGTCTGCGGGCTGGTGGTTCAGGCCCGGCCACAGACCGTCGCAGAGGTGGCGCAGGCGCTGTCCGCGATGGCGGAGACCGAAGTCGCGGCCACTGAGCCGCAGCAGGGCAAGCTTGTGGTTGTCATGCAAAGCGAAGATTCAGGCAGGCTGCTGGATCGAATTGAGTCGGTGCGCAATGTAGCTGGCGTGCTGGCGGTGTCGCTGGTTTATCACCAGCAGGATGAGCAAGGTGAGGATACGCCATGAAACTCAGTCGTCGAGACTTCATGAAAGCTAACGCTGTTGCTGCCGCTGCCGCTGCAGCGGGGCTGACTATCCCGACCGTGGCACGCGCGGTGACGGATGCCGGATCGGATGGTATCACGTGGGATAAGGCGCCGTGCCGCTTTTGCGGTACCGGCTGCGGGGTGCTTGTCGGCACCCAGAATGGCCGCATCGTGGCCTCTCAGGGGGACCCGGATGCGCCGGTCAACCGTGGGCTGAACTGCATTAAAGGCTATTTCCTGCCCAAGATCATGTACGGTAAGGATCGTCTGACCCAGCCGCTGCTGCGGATGAAGGGAGGCCAGTATGACAAAGAGGGCGAGTTTACGCCGGTCAGCTGGGATCAGGCGTTTGATGTGATGGCCGCCAAGTTTAAGGGGACGCTGAAAGAGAAGGGGCCGGGTGCCGTCGGGATGTTTGGCTCCGGACAGTGGACGGTCTGGGAGGGGTACGCCGCTGCCAAGCTGTTCAAGGCCGGCTTCCGCTCCAATAACCTCGACCCCAACGCCCGCCACTGCATGGCCTCCGCGGTGGTCGGCTTTATGCGTACCTTCGGTATGGATGAGCCGATGGGCTGCTATGATGACATCGAGCAGGCCGATGCCTTTGTGCTGTGGGGCTCCAACATGGCGGAGATGCACCCGATCCTGTGGTCGCGTATCACCAACCGCCGTCTGAGCAACGATAAGGTGCAGGTCGCGGTGTTGTCCACCTTCGAGCAGCGTAGCTTTGAGCTGGCGGACAACCCGATTATCTTCACCCCGCAGTCCGATCTGGTCATCCTGAACTACATCGCTAACTACATTATCCAGAATAACGCCGTTGATCAGGCATTTATGGATAAGCATGTCAATATTCGCAAAGGGGCGACCGATATCGGCTACGGCCTGCGTCCGACCGATCCGCTGGAGAAGGCGGCGAAGAACCCGGGCAGCGATGCCTCTGAGCCGATGAGCTTCGACGACTATAAAGCCTTTGTGGCCGATTATACCCTGGAAAAAACCGCCAAGATGACCGGTGTGCCGCAGGATCAGCTGCTAGCGCTGGCCAAGCTGTATGCCGACCCAAATATCAAGGTAGTCTCTTACTGGACCATGGGCTTTAACCAGCATACCCGTGGGGTATGGGCCAATAACCTGTGCTACAACATTCACCTGCTGACCGGCAAGATCTCCAAGCCGGGCTGTGGGCCATTCTCCCTGACCGGCCAGCCGTCGGCCTGTGGCACCGCGCGTGAGGTCGGTACCTTTGCCCACCGTCTACCGGCGGATATGGTGGTAACCAACGAAAAACACCGTCAGATCGCCGAAACCCGCTGGAAGATCCCGGCCGGAACCATTCCGGACAAGGTGGGGCTGCATGCCGTCGCCCAGGACCGCGCCCTGAAAGACGGCAAGCTCAATGCCTATTGGGTGATGTGTAACAACAACATGCAGGCTGGTCCGAACATCAATGCGGATCGTATGCCGGGCTGGCGTGATCCGCGTAACTTTATTGTGGTCTCCGATCCCTACCCGACGGTGAGCGCACTCTCCGCCGACCTGATCCTGCCGACCGCCATGTGGGTGGAGAAAGAGGGGGCCTACGGCAACGCCGAGCGCCGCACCCAGTTCTGGCACCAGCAGGTGAAGGCGCCGGGGGAGGCCAAGTCGGATCTGTGGCAGCTGATGGAGTTCTCCAAGCGTTTCACCGTCGATGAGGTCTGGCCGGCGGCGCTGCTGGCGAAGATGCCGGCGCTGCAGGGAAAAACGCTGTATGAGGTGCTGTATGTCAACGGTAACGTCGACAGGTATCCGCTGGATGAGGTGCCGGCCGATCGCCTGAACGATGAGGCGCGCGCCTGTGGCTTCTACGTGCAGAAAGGGCTGTTTGAGGAGTACGCCGGTTTTGGCCGCGGCCACGGCCACGATCTGGCGCCGTTCGATGCCTATCACAAGGCACGCGGTATCCGCTGGCCGGTGGTTGACGGCAAAGAGACGCTGTGGCGCTACCGCGAAGGCTACGATCCGTTCGTCAAGAACGGGGAAGAGGTGCGCTTCTACGGCAAGCCGGATGGTAAGGCGGTGATCTTTGCGCTGCCCTATGAGCCGCCCGCCGAGAGTCCGGATCAGGAGTACGACCTGTGGCTGTCTACCGGCCGCGTTCTGGAGCACTGGCATACCGGTTCGATGACCCGACGGGTCCCGGAGCTGCACCGTGCGTTCCCTGAGGCGGTGCTGTTTATCCATCCGCTGGATGCCAAGGCGCGCGGCCTGCGCCGCGGCGACAAGGTTAAGGTGATGTCGCGCCGCGGCGAGCTGGTGTCCATTGTCGAGACCCGCGGCCGTAACCGCGTACCGCAGGGGTTGGTCTACATGCCGTTCTTCGATGCCGCCCAGCTGGTTAATGTGCTGACACTGGACGCCACCGATCCGCTGTCCAAAGAGGCCGATTTCAAGAAGTGCGCAGTGAAGATTGAGAAGGTGTAAGGACGGCGCAGATGACGGAACAACGGGATAAGGGACCGGCACGGCGGCGCTTCTTGCGCGATGCCGTGCGCGGTGCGGGTGGACTGGCGGCCGTGGCCCTGCTGCTGGGGCTACAGCAAAAGCAGTCCCAGGCCCGGGACGGGCTGGCGCTGCGCCCGCCCGGCGCCCTGGCCGATGGGCGCTTTGAGGCGGCCTGCATTCGCTGCGGGCAGTGCGTACAGGCCTGCCCATACGACACGCTGAAGCTGGCGACGCTGCTGTCGTCTTCGTCGGCGGGGACCCCCTATTTCATTGCCCGTCAGACGCCGTGCGAGATGTGCGACGACATCCCCTGCGTGGCGGCCTGCCCGAGCGGGGCGCTCGACCCGGCGCTGACCCACATCGATGACGCGCGGATGGGACTGGCGGTACTGCTCGATCATGAAAACTGCCTTAACTGGCAAGGGCTGCGCTGCGACGTGTGCTACCGCGTCTGCCCGGCGATCGACAGCGCCATCACCCTGGAGCTGCACCGCAATGAGCGCACCGGTAAACATGCCAGGTTCTTGCCCACCGTGCACAGCGACCACTGTACCGGCTGCGGCAAGTGTGAACAGGCCTGCGTGCTGGAGGAGTCGGCGATCAAAGTGCTGCCGCTGGCGCTGGCGCGCGGCGAGCTGGGGCATCATTACCGTCTTGGCTGGGTAGAGAAACAGAAGGCGGGTCATTCGCTGGTGCCCTCGGACACGCAGCTGCCGATCCGTCTGCCGCAGGGAGGTGAATGATGGCCAACCCGGTAACCCAGGCGGGCAAAGAGGCGCGCGTGCGCCTTGGCTGGTGGCGCAGTCACCGTTGGCTGCTGCTGCGGCGCGGCTGTCAGCTGGGCGTGCTATTGATGTTTCTCAGTGGCCCGCTGTTCGGGGTGTGGATACTGAAGGGCAACTACAGTGCCAGTCGCTTTCTGGATACGCTGCCGATGACCGATCCGCTGATGATGCTGGAGAGCCTGCTGGCCGGCCACTGGCCTGCGCTGACGGCACTGCTGGGGGCGCTGTTGGTGCTGGGGCTGTATGGCCTGATCGCCAGCCGGGCGTTCTGCGGCTGGGTATGTCCGCTGAATCCGGTGACCGATCTGGCGGCATGGCTGCGTCGTCGCCTGGGGATCCGTCAGTCGGCCACGCTGTCGCGTTCGCTGCGCTACGGTATTTTGCTGGCGATCCTGGTCGGCAGCGCGGTGAGTGGAACGCTGCTGTGGGAGTGGCTTAACCCGGTGGCACTGCTGGGGCGCAGCCTGATCTTCGGCGTCGGCGGCGGTCTTTGGTTGATCCTGGCAATTTTTCTGTTCGATCTGCTGGTGACCGAACACGGCTGGTGCGGCCACCTCTGTCCTCTGGGGGCCCTGTATGGTGCCATTGGCAGCAAAAGCCTAGTGCGCGTCAGTGCGGTGCGGCGCGATTGCTGCACCCGCTGTATGGATTGTTTCCACGTTTGTCCGGAGCCTCAGGTACTGCGCGAACCGGTTTTCAATCACAATCACAGCCCGCTGGTATTGAGCAAGGCGTGCATCAGCTGCGGGCGCTGCATGGACGTATGTGCTGAGCAGGTATTTGAATTTAAGACACGATTTCATCGTTCGGGAGATAAACAATGAAGAGCAATGTCCTGAAGAAGCGGTTCTCCCTGGGGGCACTGTTATTATCATTGGCGTTGTGCGGCGCGGCTTCGGCCGCCGACGATGCCGTTAATCTGGCGCAGTCACCGGAGGTGTCCGGTACGGCCGAAGGGCAGATCAGGATGCCAAAGCAGCAGGAGCGCATGGCACTGAACTATGTTAACCAGCCGCCGATGATCCCGCACAGCGTGGACGGCTACCAGATCACCAAAAATACCAACCGCTGCCTGCAGTGCCATGGGGTGGAGAATTACCGCACCACCGGGGCGATGCGCGTCAGCCCGACCCATTTCATCGACGCCAGCGGCAAGATGCTGGGACAGGTGGCGCCCAACCGCTACTTCTGCCTGCAGTGCCACGTACCGCAGACCGATGCACCGCCGATCGTCGGGAATACCTTTACCCCGTCCAGCGGCTTTGGTCAGTAAAAGGGGCCTATGATGAGCGAGCAACATAACGCCCCGACGGGCAACAAGCCGGGCCTGCTGCGCCGGGTGTGGCAGTGGTGGCGTCGTCCCAGTCGTCTGGCGATCGGCACGCTGCTGCTGCTGGGATTCGTCGCCGGTATCCTGTTCTGGAGCGGCTTCAACACCGGGCTGGAAAAGGCCAACACCGAGCAGTTCTGCCTCAGCTGTCATGAGATGCGCGACAACGTTTACCAGGAGTATCTGGAGACGGCGCATTACTCCAACCGCAGCGGCGTGCGCGCCACCTGCCCGGACTGCCATGTGCCCCATGAGTTTGTGCCGAAGATGATCCGCAAGATCAAGGCCAGCAAGGAGCTGTATGGCAAGGTGTTCGGGGTTATCGATACGCCACAGAAGTTTGAGGCACATCGTTTGCAGATGGCGGAAAACGAATGGGCGCGTATGAAGGCCAACAACTCCCAGGAGTGTCGTAACTGTCATAATTTCGACAATATGGACTTCAGCCAGCAGAAGACGGTGGCGGCGAAGATGCACGATCAGGCGATCCGCGATAACAAGACCTGCATCGACTGCCATAAGGGCATCGCCCATAAGCTGCCGGAGATGAAAGGGATCCCGACCGGTTATTAATCTACAGACGCTGTTGCGGTAAAAACATAATGCGCCGAGAGGCGCATTATGTTTATCCGCTATCGATGCGTGCTAGCGTTTATCCTCAGCTCGCCGCGGTATTTCTCACTAAATATTTGCTCATAATTGCCAATTTTAGCGACTTTTATCGTCGACCCTCCACCTTCAAATTCGGCTATCAGCCAGGCATCAACGATCGCTTTCGCCAGTTCGGGGCCGATGACGCGGGCACCCAGCGTAATGATGTGGGCATCGTTGCTCTTACGCGCTCGCTGGGCGGAATAGGTATCGTGGCACTGTGCTGCCCGGATCCCCGGCACCTTATTCGCCATAATGCTCATGCCAATGCCGGTACCGCATAGCAGGATCCCCCGCTGATGATGTGCTTCTCTGATTGCCTGAGCGACCCGGACGGCAATATCGGGGTAGTCGCTATCGCGGATTGCATCCGTGTAATCAGTAAAGGGAATATGACGCTGTTGTAGATAGGCGACAAGCGTCTCTTTAAGGGTGATAGCGGCATCATCGGCGCCAATGGCAATCGGTAGCATAGCTTCCTCCGGGGATCATCCCTAGTGAGCTGCTGCGGTATTGTCGTCTCGGTGAGAGGCTGCAGCGGCTGAACATTCATATGATCATATATAGAACTTATGTTCTTTATGTTGCCTGATTAATCTCGTTCTTTTTTTCGATTCAAATCACATAAAAATACTTAATTAGCATTAAATTGATTATTTTGTGATCAATTTTACTATTTTTGGCACGACCTCTGTTCAATATGCTCCTCGTCAACAGTGTGTATTTGTTCTTTATGTGAACAAATGAATCATGGGGAAACGAGAGGAGTGACGTTTATGAGCCAGTGTTGCGGAGCAAACGCGGTAACGGTGCGCGAGGGGATCCCAGCGACGATGCAAGCGGTGGTGGCATATGCCCCCCACGACTACCGTTTGGAGGAGGTCGCCGTTCCAACGATTGGTGAGGGTGAGATCTTGGTGAAGGTGGAGGCCTGCGGTATCTGCGCCGGTGACACGAAAGCCTTTGAAGGGGCGGCCAGCTTTTGGGGAGATGAGACTCAGCCGGCCTACATCAAAGCGCCCATGATCCCGGGTCATGAATTTATTGGTCATGTCGTTGGGTTCGGCGCTGGCGTGGTGGATTTTGCGCTAGGCGATCGGGTTATCGCGGAGCAGATCGTACCGTGCTGGTCATGCCGGTTTTGTCAGCGCGGTCAGTACTGGATGTGTGAGAAGCATGACCTGTATGGCTTTCAGAGCAACGTGAATGGCGGAATGGCGGAATATATGAAATTTACGCCGCAGTCCATCAATTATCGGATCCCCGACGATCTGCCGATGGAGAAAGCGATTCTGATTGAGCCCTACGCCTGTTCATTCCATGCGGTACAGCGCGCGAAGATCCAGCTGGGGGATACGGTGGTATTAGCGGGTGCCGGGACCCTGGGGCTGGGGATGATTGGCGCGATTAAAAAGTCAGGGGCGGGCAGACTGATTGTTCTGGACCTGTCAGACGAGCGTTTGGCCCTCGCGCAGAAATTTGGCGCCGATCGGGTACTCAATCCGGCCCGGGATGACGTCGTATCCATCGTTAAAACGATGACCGACGGGTATGGCTGCGATGTGTATATCGAGGCAACGGGAGCCGCGGCGTCGGTTGAACAAGGGCTACGGATGATCCGTAAGCTGGGGACATTCGTTGAGTTTTCGGTATTTAAGGAGCCGGTGAGCGTGGACTGGAGCATTATCAGCGATCGTAAAGAGCTGGATGTGCTGGGGTCACACCTTGGCCCCTATTGCTATCCGCTGGTGATCGAGGGAATTGCCAATGGCGATTTACCTACCGAGGGCGTAGTAACGCATGTCCTGCCGTTATCGCAGTTTGCCGAGGGATTTGCACTCATGCAGCGCGGCGTAGGCTCAATTAAGGTTGTGCTGAATCCAAATCTATAAGGTCTGGTGCGGCGTTACATCCATGTTATGGGGGGCAATATGTTAGAAAACGTTGTTCACCGCAGTGGTTTACCATCCCGACTGTGGTTCGGTTATGTCGGGGTATTGATCTTTATGATGGGGGAGGGGCTAGAGCAGGGATGGCTATCACCCTATGTAATCTCCCGGGGACTGAGCATCCAGGAGTCTGCGCTGCTGTTTAGTGTCTATGGCTTTGCCGCTGCGTTGGCTGCCTGGTTTTCCGGCGTATTGGTTGAGATGTTTGGGGCGCGTCGTGTGATGCTGGGCGGCGTCATTCTGTTTTTGATCGGCTCTCTCTTTTTTCTGCTGCTGGGGCTACCAAGCAATAGCCTGCCAATTATGATCCCAACCTATGCGCTGCGTGGCTTGGGATATCCGCTGTTTGCCTATGGCTTCCTGGTGTGGGTCGCCTATGAAGCGCCGCCCGCGCGGTTGGGCTCTGCGGTGGGTATTTTTTGGTTTGTCTACAGCGGTGGCCTGGGCGTGCTGGGGGTGTTGTACTCCAGCGTGATGCTCCCCCATCTGGGCGAAATGAACACGCTATGGAGTGCGTTGTTCTTCGTGATACTGGGCGCTGCGATTGCCCTGTGGCTCAATCGTGGCGGGAAGGAAACGACAGCGGCCGTGCGGAAAACTTCGCTGTGGTATGTCCTTAAAGGCGTTACGATCGCGTTTGAAAATCCGAAGATTGGTCTGGGGGGCATTGTTCGAACCATCAATACTTCCGCTGCCTATGGCTTTGTCGTGTTTATGCCGCTGTACATGATGGAGATGGGGTTTACCCGCACCCACTGGCTGCATATGTATACCGCACTGTGGACCGTCAATATCATTTTTAATCTTATCTTTGGCCTTATCAGTGACAGATTGGGCTGGCGTAACGTGGTGATGTGGTTCGGCTGCGTGGGCTGTGCGTTAACGACGCTGCTGTTCTATTACACGCCGCCGCTTTTTTCCTCCAGCTATGCTCTTACGCTGTGCGCCGCGGGTCTGTTTGGTGCCTGCTTAGCCGGGTTTGTTCCGCTGTCGGCCATTATGCCCTCGCTTGCGCCAAATAATAAGGGGGCTGCAATGTCGGTACTGAATCTGGGGGCGGGGCTCAGTACCTTTGTGGGGCCGGCGATCGTGGGGATGTTTATCGGTAGCTTAGGTGCCGGCGGTGTGATTTGGATCTTTACCGGTCTCTATCTGTTTAGCGGCGTACTCATGCGCTTTGTGACGCTGCCTGCAGCGGCGAACAATTGCGCCGTGCCCTTGGCTATTCGGCAGGAGTAAACCATGGAGGAGCTGCATCATGATGATTCATGAATGGCGTGCGCCGTTTTCTTTACGTGGGAAAGTGGCGGTGATTACCGGCGCCGCCACGGGCATAGGCCAGGCTATTGCTGCGTGCTACGTGCACAGTGGCGCGTGCGTAGTGCTACTGGATCGTGATCCGCGGGTCGTGGCGATAGCGCGGCAGCTTGATGCGCAGGACGCGCTAGGGCTGGAGGTGGATGTGTGCGATCGGGGGGGCCTGCAGTCGGCGGCAGCACAGGCACTGCGATATTTTGGCCATATCGACGTATTGGTCAATAGCGCCGGCATTGTCGCGCTGGCCCCGGCGGCGGTGCTGCCTGAAGCGGATTGGGCGGCGACGATGTCGATCAATGTGACGGGGACCTTTTTGGCGTGTCAGGTGATCGGCGCCTACCTGCTGCGCCAGCGGGCCGGCAGCATTATCAATCTGGCGTCGCAGGCCGGCGTGGTGGCGCTGCCGCACCATGCCGCGTATTGCGCGAGCAAGGCGGCGGTGATCGGTCTGACGCAGGTCCTCGCGTTGGAGTGGGGCGTGGATAACGTTCGGGTAAATGCGCTATCGCCGACCGTGGTGCTCACGGATCTTGGCCGGCGTGCCTGGTCCGGCGAAAAAGCCGAGCGAATGAAGGCCGCCATTCCGCTGCGCCGCTTTGCTGAGCCGGACGACGTCGCGGCCTGTGCCCTATTTTTAGCCAGCGATGCCGCCAGCATGGTTACCGGGGCTAATTTACGGGTTGACGGCGGCTACACCATCCAATAACGGGGATACCCGTTGCGAAATGACAGTGAGGTAGGTGATGAACAGAATGATTAACGATCCGAACCTCGTGGTTGAAGAGGCGATTCAAGGGTACCTGCGGGCCTATCCTGAGTATTACCGTCGGACGGAACATCCCCGGGTGCTGGCGCATCCGTCGGTGCCGATAGCGGGAAAAGTGGGGGTGGTCTCCGGCGGTGGATCTGGTCATGAGCCTGCATTTTTGGGCTACGTGGGTAAAAATTTACTGGATGCCGTCGCCATCGGTGAGATTTTTTCATCGCCGACCTCTGGCGCGTTTCTGGATGCCTTCCGAGCAGCGCACGGCGGTGAAGGGGTTGTCTGCCTATAATGGTAATTATGCCGGTGACAATATGAATGTTGCGTTGGCGATCAAAAAAGCGGCGGTCGAGGGGATCGTGGTTAAAACGGTGGTAGCCAATGACGATGTGGCCTCTGCGCCGGAGAGTGAGCGAGAAAAGCGTCGTGGCGTCGCGGGGGAAATATTTATGTGGAAGGTCGGCGCCGCCTCTGCGGCGCGCGGCGATGAGATGGATCGTGTGATCGCCTATGCGCAGCGGGCCATCGATCGCTGTCGCTCCATCGGCATTGGCTTGAGCGCGTGTACGCTCCCGGCATTGGGAAAGCCCAATTTCTCTATTGCGGATGGCTCGATGGAGGTGGGTATCGGCCATCACGGTGAGCCTGGGATCCGGGTCGAACCGCTGCGTCCCGCCGCGGAGATGGCGGAGACGATGCTGCACGCTGTCATGGCGGAGCTGGCGCTGGTCCCCGGGAGTGAGGTGGCGGTATTGGTCTCCGGGCTGGGGGCGACGCCGGTGATGGAACTGTATATCTACTATGATGCCGTAGCGCGTCGTCTGGAGGCGCAGGGGATAGCGATACACCGTTGCTACGTTGGAAACTATTTTACCTCGCTGGATATGATGGGGGTAACGCTGACGGTTATGGCGTTGGACGATGAGCTGAAATTATTACTCAATATGCCGGTGTCATCACCGGGATTGACGCAGGAGGGGTAATCACGATGGCTTATGCAGTCACCGTTTCCAACGGCGGAGAAATTGTCGCTGCGCTGGTCGCCGCGGTGGTCAGCCAGCGGACGTATCTCAGTGAAATTGACGGCGCCATCGGCGATGGTGATCACGGTGTAAATATGGCGAAGGGATTTATGCTGTGCGCTGACGCCATGGCTGGGCAACGGCTTTCCTTGCCGCAGGCATTGCGCTGCCTATCGGAGTCGCTGATGGAGGGAATTGGCGGCTCTATGGGGCCGCTGTACGGCAGCCTGTTTATGGGGATGGCGCAGGGCGCGCCGGAGAGCGCTACGCTGCGTCGTGAGGACGTGCTGTCTATGCTGCAGGGCGGACTGCGTGAGTTACAGACGGTCAGCAGCGCGCAGGTGGGAGATAAAACCATGATGGATGCCTATGTCCCGGCGGTGTCTGCCTTTGAGGCGGCTCTGCGGCAAGGCGATAGCCTAGAGCGGTCGCTCTGCATGATGACGCAAGCGGCGGCACGCGGACGTGACAGTACCTACGACCTCATCGCCCGAGTTGGCCGGGCTAGCCGTCTGGGGGAGCGTTCTCGGGGCGCGTTGGATGCCGGCGCCGTATCCTGTAGCCTGCTGCTGTCGGCGTTGGCGGATGCGTTACTTGCGTGTTCCAACGACGGTGAGTAGCGGTGTTTTTTGTCAGACCATGCGATCTGCGTCTATACGATGGGATCCCCACGTGGGCTATGCTTATAGCCCACGACGGCAGACGAGACAGGGTGTGTAGAGCAGATGGAGAGGCAAAATGGAACGCTGGATGAACAATTATTGACCGAGATCGCCGTCGCATACTATCAAAATGATATTACACAGCAGGAGATCGCGAAAAAATTTGGTATTTCACGGATTAAGGTCGGGCGGTTGCTGAAGCGAGCTAAAGAAGAGGGCATCGTAGAGATTTCAGTACGCTACCATCCGGTATTCAGCACCCGGCTTGAACAGCAGCTGAAGGCGCATTTCCCGATTACCCGTGCGTTAATTGCGCTGGATTGTCAGGATGAGGACGAGCAGCGGCGTCACGTTGCGGCGTTAGTCTTTAACCATCTCTCTACGGTACTCAGGGATGACATGGCGGTCGCCGTGGGGCAAGGCCGTAATGTGGCGGCCGTGGCTGGGCACGTCGGTAATGCCGCTGAGCGTCGCTGCCGTTTTATCTGTGGCATCGGTGGCAACCATCGGCCCGGCGATGCGTTGAATGCTGACCATATTAGCCGACGGTTGGCTAAAACGTTTGGGGGACGCAGTGAGACACTGTATGCGCCTGCGTATGTGGAAAACCGCACATTAAAAGAAGCATTTATGCAGAATGGCACCATTAAAGATACGCTGGATCGCGCGCGTCGGGCGGATATCGCCTTAGTTGGCATTGGTGACATGAATGAAGATAGCTATATGGTGAAGCTTGGTTGGTTTACGCCGCGCGAGATTGTCGATGCCAGTCTGAATCAGGGCGTGATCGGTGAAATTGGTGGCTATGATTTCTTTAACGCGCAGGGTATGCATGTGGATACCGTGATGAACGATCGCGTTATCGGCTTGAGTATTGATGAGTTACGTAATATTCCGTGCGTGATTGCCATAGCCGCAGAAAATAGCAAGGCCTTGGCTATTTTGGGCGCGCTGCGGACGGGAGCCATTGACATCATTGCGACCAGTGCAGCCAATATTCGTACGCTGCTCAGCGTACTTGCATAGGCGGTTATCCCGGGCACGGAGTCCCCCCATCTTGTTTCCCTGCATGTCGATGAATCAGCTCCGATAAAGCCATTTAATTTATATTTTTTATCCGGTTATTTGAGATAGCGCCATGAGGCGCGGGTGGTAATAGCGTAGACCACCACCACCCTGCACTGTGCCACCTTTGAGGATTGATATTGCTTTCTGTTAGTGGCTATCCTGCAACGGTATGTCGTGACATAAGGCAAAGAAAAGAAATGAACATCCAATTTATCCATGAGCGTTTACTCTCCGACGCCTGGCGACCGCTGCGCGAGTATGAGTATGAGCTGCCGCGCCGGGAGGGCGGGGTGGTGCGTCAGCGGCGCGAGGTCTATCTGCGCGGCAACGGCGCCACCGTGCTGCTGTATAACCTGTCGCGCCGCTGCGTACTGTTGATCCGCCAGTTTCGCCTGCCGACCTATCTCAACGGTAACCCGGACGGCATGCTGATCGAGACCTGCGCCGGTCTGCTGGACAGCGATGCGCCAGAGGCCTGCGTACGCCGGGAGGCGATGGAGGAGACCGGCTATGCCATCGGTGGGGTCAGGCGCCTGTTTTCCGCCTATATGTCGCCGGGCGGTGTGACCGAAATAGTGCATTTCTTTGCGGCGGAGTACCGCGAAAGCCTACGCTGCGGCTGCGGTGGCGGCATTGAGGATGAGGATATCGAACTGCTGGAGATCCCGTTTGACGACGCCTGGCAGATGGTCTGCGACGGGCGGATCTGCGATGGTAAGACCATCATGCTGCTGCAGCACGCCCGCCTGAGCAACTGGTTTTGCGATGCGCCCAAGGGCGAATAAATGCGCATCTGAGCGGCGGGCCGTGTTTTCTTTTCGGCTTTATGTCCTGCTTCATAGTTTCGGTGTGCTATGGCACTATACTCGTGATTTCACAAAACATTTACAGAGTGATAAAGAATCTAGCCCGGCGGCGTCGGGGACGATGGCGGCCGCGGCGCTCGGGGAATTAGCAAAAAGGAAACCAACGATGGATGAAAAATTAAAACAAAGTGCGCTTGAGTTTCATCAGTATCCCGTTGCGGGGAAAATCCAGGTTGTTCCCACCAAGCCGCTGGCGACCCAGCGCGATTTGGCGCTGGCCTATTCACCGGGCGTTGCCGCGCCCTGTCTGGAGATCGCTGACGATCCGTTAGCGGCCTATAAGTATACCGCGCGCGGAAATCTGGTAGGGGTCATCTCTAATGGTACCGCCGTGCTGGGGCTTGGCAACATCGGTGCCCTGGCAGGGAAGCCGGTGATGGAAGGTAAAGGGGTGTTGTTCAAGAAATTCGCCGGTATCGACGTGTTTGATATTGAGGTGGATGAGCACGATCCTGACAAGCTGATCGAGGTGATCGCCGCGCTGGAGCCCACCTTTGGCGGCATCAACCTTGAAGACATCAAGGCGCCGGAGTGTTTCTATATTGAAAAGAAGCTGCGCGAGCGGATGAAAATCCCGGTGTTCCACGACGATCAGCACGGCACGGCGATCATCTGTACCGCCGCCGTACTCAACGGCCTGCGGGTGGTCGACAAACCGATCGATCGGGTGCGGCTGGTGGTCTCCGGCGCCGGCGCATCGGCGATCGCCTGCCTGAACCTACTGGTGGCGTTGGGGCTGAAGCGTGAAAATATCACTGCCTGCGACTCCAAGGGGGTGATCTACCGCGGGCGCGACGCGCACCTGGTCGAGAGCAAGGCGGCCTATGCCATCGATGACAATGGCTGGCGTACGCTGGCGGATGCGATCCCCGGCGCGGATATTTTCCTGGGCTGCTCCGGCCCCGGGGTGCTGACGCAGGAGATGGTAAAAACCATGGCGCCGTCACCGCTGATCCTGGCGCTGGCCAACCCGGAGCCGGAGATCCTGCCGCCGCTGGCCAAGGCGGTTCGCCCCGATGCGATAATCTGTACCGGCCGATCTGACTTCCCCAACCAGGTGAACAACGTGCTGTGCTTTCCGTTTATCTTCCGCGGTGCGCTGGACGTCGGGGCGACCACCATCAATGAGGAGATGAAGCTGGCGGCGGTGCGCGCCATTGCCGATCTGGCGCTGGCGGAGCAGAGTGAGGTGGTCGCCTCTGCCTACGGTGATCAGTCGCTCTCCTTCGGGCCGGAGTACATTATTCCCAAGCCCTTCGATCCGCGGCTGATCGTGAAAATTGCGCCGGCGGTGGCGCAGGCGGCGATGGACTCCGGGGTGGCGACGCGTCCCATCGATGATATGGACGCCTATATCGAGCACCTGACCGAGTTTGTCTACAAGACCACCCTGTTTATGAAGCCGGTATTTTCCCAGGCGCGCCAGGATCCCAAGCGGGTCGTGCTGGCGGAGGGGGAGTCGGAGCGCGTGCTGCACGCCACCCAGGAGCTGGTGACGCTGGGGCTGGCCAAGCCGATCCTGATCGGGCGTCCGCAGGTCATCGCTCACCGGCTGGAGAAGCTCGGTCTGCACATCGAGATCGGCCGCGATGTCGAGGTGGTCAATAATGAATCCGACCCGCGTTATAACGACTATTGGCAAAGCTATTACGGGATCATGAAGCGGCGCGGGATCTCGCAGGCGCAGGCGCGCCGGGCGCTGATTGCCGATCCGACGGTGATCGCGGCGATCATGGTCAAGCGTGGCGAGGCCGACGCGATGATCTGCGGTACCGAGGGCAACTACCAGGATCACTACCGCGTGGTGCGCGAGGTGTTTGGCTACAGTGACGGATGCCATACGGCCGCTGCGATGAATGCCCTGCTACTGCCGAGTGGCAACACCTTTATTGCCGATACCTATGTTAACGAGGACCCGAGCGCCGAGCAGCTGGCTGAGATTGTGCTGATGTCTGCCGACGCGGTGCGTCGCTTCGGTATCGAGCCGAAGGTCGCGCTGCTCTCCCACTCCAACTTTGGCACGGCCGACTGCCCGTCATCGCGCAAAATGCGCCGGGTACTGGAGCTGGTACAGCAGGCAGCACCGGGGCTGGAGATCGACGGTGAGATGCACGGTGACGCGGCGCTGGTGGAGAGCACCCGTCTGAGGCAGATGCCGGACAGCCCGCTGAAGGGGGCGGCGAATATCCTGATCATGCCCAATATGGAGGCCGCACGCATCAGCTATAACCTGCTGCGGGTCTCCTCCTCGGAGGGGGTTACCGTCGGGCCGGTGCTGATGGGGATCAGCAAGCCGGTGCATATTCTGACGCCGATCGCCTCCGTGCGCCGTATCGTCAATATGGTGGCGCTGTCGGTGGTGGAGGCGCAGAGCAGGACGCTGTAGCCCCGTGATCATGCCGCCTGCGGGCGGCATTTTCGGGTCTCTTGAACCCCCCGGTATGTCGGGGGATATTTATTCTCTGCGCACCGGTACGACGGTGACGCGGCAGCGGGGGAGGATCGATGCGAACGATGATGTTGACCCTGGCACTGCTGGCGCTGAGCGGCTGTCAAATGTCGGCGCCGGTGGCGGAGCGGATTGTTTCACTGGCGGATGGTCAGACGCTGACGCCGGTGCAGCTGGCCCAGCGTCTGGCCTCATCGCCGCGGGTCATCGTCGGCGAGCGGCACGATAACCCGCGTCATCAGCAGATAGCGCGCTGGCTGCTGCTGCAGATGTCGTCCCTGCGACCGCAGGGCAGCGTGCTGCTGGAGATGCTGACGCCGGATCAGCAGGCTGGCGTGGCGGCGGCGCGTGAACCATCGCTGTCAGATGCGCAGGTGATGGCCCTGCTGCAGTGGCAGTCGGGCTGGCCGTGGGCGCAGTATGGCCCGCTGGTCCGCAGCGCACTGCGGGGCAGCTATCCGCTGCTGGCGGCGAACTTGGGGCGCGATGCGCTGGCGGAGATCCGCCGTCGGCCACAGTCACCGCCGGGGGCGCTCAGTACCCAGGATGCGGTGCAAATTGAGATTAGCGCCGCGTTGCGCGGCGCCCATGAGACGCTGGATAGCGCACAGCTGACGCAACGTCTGGCGGTGCAGCAGTGGCGCGATCGGCGTATGGCGCAGGCGCTGTTGGCGGCACCATTGCCGGCGCTGTTTATCACCGGCGCCTTTCACGCGCGTCGCGATCTCGGCGTGCCGCTGCATATTGAGGACGAGGAGCCGCTGACGGAGGTCTGCGTGCTGATCCTGGCGTCGCCCGGCGCCCTGGTTGGAGAGGTGCAGGCGGACTATGTCTGGTATACCGCGTCAGCGCGCCTGTAGCCACAGCTGTAGCTGATTGGCGAACATCTGGCGCTCGCGTGGCCCCAGAGGTGCCGGACCGCCGCTCTGGATGCCGCTGGCGCGCAGGGTCTCCATAAAGTCCCGCATCGTTAGACGGGACTTTATGGTCGCCGAATCGTAGCGTTCGCCGCGCGGGTTGAGGGCGCAGCCACCGCGCTCCAGTACGGCGGCTGCCAGGGGGATATCGGCGGTGACCACCAGATCGCCGGGGGCGACCCGGCGAACGATTTCGTTATCGGCGGCGTCCGGCGTCGCCGCGACGCACAGCATACGGGCCCGGCTGCCGGCGGGCAGGCGCTGCGGGCGGTTGGCGACCAGGGTAATATCCAGCGTGTTGCGTTCGGCGGCGCGCAGCAGCACCTCTTTAATCACGTTCGGGCAGGCGTCGGCGTCGATCCAAATTTGTCGTGTTGTCATATCGGCTCATTGGCCAGCCAATCGCGCGGGGTAAGAAAGTCGCGCCTCAGGCACGCATCCGGCGAGTCGGGTGGCGGTTGATAGTCATATTCTCAGCGGACCAGCGGCGGCATCGATATCAGAACCGATGTGCTGCGCCCGCCGCTTTGCAGGCCGAATAGAGTACCGCGATCCCACACCAGATTAAACTCCACATAGCGCCCGGTCGGTAAAGTTGAAATTGCCGCTCCCGCTCGCCCCAGGGCAGAATGCGTCGCCGCTCGGCGATGGAGAGATAGGTGGGTATAAAGCCTTCGCCGACGGCACGGCTAAAGGCGAGCGCTTGGCCAAAGCCGGGATCGTTGAGATCGTCGAAGAATACCCCTCCGATGCCTCGTGCCTCCTGGCGATGCGGCAGGTAGAAATAGCGATCGCACCACGCCTTATAGTGCGGGTAGCGCTGTTCGCCGAAGGGGCGGCACAGATCGCGGGTGCTGCGGTGCCACTGTATGACGTCGTCGTGGAAGGGGTAAAATGGCGTCAGGTCAAATCCGCCGCCGAACCACCACAGCGGTGCCGTGCCCGGGCGATCGGCGATGAAAAAGCGTACGTTGGCGTGGGCCGTGGGAACATAGGGGCTGTGCGGGTGTAACACCAGGGAGATGCCCATCGCCTGGAAGGGACAGCCCGCCAGCTCTGGACGTTTGGTCGTGGCGGCGGCGGGCGTCTGACACAGGTTGTCCTGCAGCCGCAGCAGAAAGCGCCGGACCGGTTCACTGTCTGGGATCATGGTAGCGCCCCCGGTTAAGTTAACGCTGTGCAGGATAACCGATGGCGCCCCGCATCGGCGTGCCGGGGCATCGGTTGTCCGCCCGCCTTATGATGGTCTGCGCCGCAGATGGGCTTCAAAGTCGTGCAGGTAGCGCATGATGCCACCGGCAATCGCTTCGGCGATGGTGGTGCGGAACGCGGGGGAGGTCAGCAGGCGCTCCTCATCGTGGTTGGTAATGAAGGCGGTCTCGACCAGTACGGAGGGAATGGCGGGAGACTTGAGTACGGCGAAGGCCGCCTGTTCCGTATGCTGGCAGTGCAGGTGGTGCACCGGACGGATCTGGCTCAGCAGATGGTGCCCCAGGATCAGGCTGTTTTTAATGGTATCGGTCTGTACCAGATCGAACAGCACCTGCTGTAGGTAGTTGTTGTCTTTGGAGGCGTAGCGCTTACCGGCCACTTTATCGGCATCGTTCTCCCGCTGGGAGAGGTATCTGGCCATGGCGCTGCTGGCGCCGCGGTTGGATAGGGCAAAGACGGATGCGCCGGAGGCTTCCGGGCTGGTGAAGCCATCGGCATGGATGGAGACAAACAGATCGGCCTGATGCTGCGCGGCGATTGCTACCCGCTTATACAGGGGAATAAAGTCGTCATCTTCACGGGTCAGTTTAACCACCAGATTGTTCTGATGGCGCAGGATATTGCGCACCCGGTGGGCGATATCCAGCACGACGTGTTTCTCTTTCGAGCCTTGGTGCCCGATTGCGCCAGGATCGATGCCGCCGTGTCCCGGATCGATCATCACCAGGCGCGGTGCATCTGCCGGTTTACACCGGGTGTTTAGGTGGCTGGAGGTCTGTGCTGCTTTGGCGGCGGATGGCAGCAGACCGGCTCCCAGCAGCATGGCCAACCCGGAGCACAGAAAGCGCCGGCGAGAGGAGGGATGTGGGAGCGGGCGAAAATCGGAAAATTTCTTCATGGTGCAATCTATTCCGTCAGACAGTAACGCAAGCAATACTGAGGGCTCTCCCATGGGACCGTGCGCGTTGACAACGCGCCTGGTGATGGGATTCTCCCTTATCCTAACGCGATGAAAATACATGGATCGAGCGGATAACTATGTCTATTTGTTGCCTGAATCGGCGTCGGGAAGACAGGCGAAGGCGAATAATGGGTGATTTGTCTCCGTCGGTTGCGATATTTCCATTGCGAATCTGGGGATTGCAGCGATAATTAGGCTGCGTCCGGTCCTTGCTATACCGGTATGGTCCGAGGCCGACGCCCGGGCATCATTATAATCTATTATGGTCGATATCATGGAAATTCGCGTTTTTAATCAATCCGACTTTGATGAGGTGATTACGCTGTGGGAGCGCTGCGATCTGCTGCACCCCTGGAACGATCCTGAAACGGATATTGAGCGCAAGATGAATCACGATGCCGATCTGTTTCTGGTCGCACAGGTGGGTGGCGAAATCGTCGGAACTCTGATGGGCGGCTATGATGGTCATCGCGGATCAGCTTACTATCTGTGCGTGCATCCGGACTTTCGCGGCCGCGGTATCGCCAATGCGCTGGCCAGCCGTCTGGAGAAAAAGCTGCTGGCTCGCGGCTGCCCGCAGGTACGAATCATGATCGATGCGGATAACGACGCGGCGATCAGCATGTATGAGAAGCTGGAGTATGAGACGCAGGACGTGCTGTGTCTGGGTAAGCGACTGATCATCGATCAGGAGTATTAACAGCGCATTTTGCGTATCCCATGCGACGCCGTCGCCCGTCCGGTGCGGTGGTCTGCGCTCTGTTTTGTCCGCTCCGGCGGCGTGCGGTGCGGCGCTTTCCCCTCATCGCGGCAACTTTTTACCATTTCACCACTCCAATCTCCAGGTATTCTGTCATACGGCGACTGCCGTACTCGCAAGGAGTTAACCGATGTTTTTTCGTTTCTGGATCGTCGTGGCGCCGCTGATGCTGGGTGGCTGCTCGACGCTGAGTTCATTTTCCTGGTCTATGCTGTCGCCCTTTAACTGGTTTTCATCGGGTCTGTATATCGATAGCAATGGCGTGGGTGGCGTGTCGGCCAGTACGCCGATGCAGCAGGAGGTCATCAGCCAGGGGTTGGACGGGGTGTATACGCTACGCAGCGGGATGGGGATCGACAACGGGCAGGTAACGCACTTTTTCCAGGCCATGGCGCAGGATAAGGTGGCGATGACAATCGCCGGTGGCGTGACAGTGAGGCGTATTACGGTGGAGAGTGCTGAGCTTGCCACCGCTTGGGGGACACGGGTCGGGACGCCTTTTGCCGCGCTGTATACACGGGCCTATGACGGAGAGTGTCGGCGGGTGGCGGCAGAGGAGGTGACAGTGGTCTGCCGGGCGCCACAGAGTCCGCGGGTCAGTTACCAGTTCCGCGGGGAGTGGGGTGGTCCGGCAGGGCTGATGCCGCCGGATGATGTGCTGAAATCATGGACGGTAAGCCAGATTGTCTGGCAGGCGGATGCGCAGTAATGCGCCCTATTTTTTGTTTTATAGCAAAGGAATGCTTAAGGTATGGCGTAAGATATGCATGGTCTGGCGTAGCCGGGCCACTGTTGCCCGGTGGCAGCGTAGCAGAAAACACCGATTATTTAGACTGTACAGTAATGGAGAGCTTCATGTCTCAGCCTCAAAGCGGCATTCTGCCGGAGCACTGCCGCTTCGGTATTTTTATCGAAGCCATGGCGCAAGGCGATCTGGATGGATTGCGTCAGGGATGTAAACGGTTTATTACCCAGCTGCAGGCGCTGCAACAGCGTTATCCCGATGCGCATCTGGGGGCGGTAGTGGCCTTTGGCCATTCACTGTGGCGTGAAATGACGGCCGATGAAGAGGAGGGGGCGGCGCTGAAACCCTTCGAGCCGCTGGGCAGGGGGTTGGCACCGGCGACGCAGCGCGACCTGCTGATCCATATTCAGTCATTGCGTCATGACGTGAACTTTTCTTTGGCACAGGCGGCGCTGGCTGCTTTTGGCGATGCCATTGAAGTCGTGGAAGAGATCCACGGTTTCCGCTGGGTTGATGAGCGTGATCTGAGCGGCTTTATCGATGGCACCGAGAATCCGGCCGGTGATGCCCGTCTGGCCGTCGGCGTGATCGCCGACGGTGTGGATGCCGGCGGCAGCTATGTGTTGGTGCAGCGCTGGGAGCATAACCTGCGTCAGTGGTCTCACTTCAGCGTCGATCAGCAGCAACAGATTATCGGCCGTACCAAGCAGGACAGTGAAGAGCTGGATCCCAGCGAGCGCCCGGAGACCTCACATGTTAGCCGCGTCGATCTGAAAGAGAATGGCAAAGGGCTGAAGATCATCCGTCAGAGCCTGCCCTACGGTACTGCCAGCGGGAAGCATGGCCTGATGTTTATCGCCTACTGCGCGCAGCTGCATAATATTGAGAAGCAGTTGCTGAGCATGTTCGGTGAGCTGGACGGCAAGCACGATCAGCTGCTGCGTTTTAGCAAACCGGTTAGCGGCAGCTATTACTTTGCGCCGTCTGCGGCGCGTTTGCTGACGCTGTGATAACTGTGGGCTATCGGCCCACTCTGGCTTTGCGCGGCGCATGTGCCGCGCGGCAGGGATAAAAAACGGCGCCGTGGGCGCCGTTTCTGCTTTGCTGCTCAGTGTGATTACTTCTTGATGCGGATCACCGGCGTTTCGCCAACGATAACGTCGCCAGACAGCTTAATCAGTTCTTTGATCTCATCCATGTTGGAGATAACGACCGGCGTCAGGGTAGACTTGGCCTTCTCTTCCAGCAGCGGCAGATTGAACTCGATGACGACATCGCCCTTCTTTACGCGCTGACCTTCTTCGGCGATGCGTTTGAAGCCTTCGCCTTTCAGTTCAACAGTATCGATGCCGAAGTGTACAAACAACTCTACACCGCTGTCGGACTCGATAGAGAAAGCATGGTTAGTTTCAAAGATTTTACCGATGGTGCCATCAACCGGCGCAACCATTTTGTCACCGGTCGGCTTGATTGCGATACCATCACCAACGATCTTTTCTGCAAAGACGACGTCAGGCACATCTTCAATATTGACGATCTCGCCAGACAGGGGCGCAAAAATCTCAATGCTGCCCATTTCTTTCTTGTCGTCTGAAACCAGTGATTTCAGTTTATCGAACAAACCCATGATCTTCTCCTAAGCAAGTAATATTGGGCGGCGTTCCAGCTTTCGCCATCAGCAAAGGGTCTTTTCTTCGATAAACGTATTGATCACGCTCATCAAATCGTCAGCCGTCGGCTGACGTAACGCCTCTTCTGCCAATGCCTTCACATCTTCAAAGTTCGCATTGCGAATGATTTTTTTGATGCGCGGAATTGAGATTGAACTCATGCTGAACTCATCAAGCCCCATGCCCAACAGAAGCAGTGTAGCACGCTCATCGCCAGCCAGTTCACCGCACATGCCGGTCCACTTGCCGTGCGCGTGAGATGCATCGATCACCTGTTTAATCAGGGTCAACACTGACGGCGCCATCGGGTTATAGAGATGAGATATCAGCTCATTGCCACGATCTACCGCTAGAGTATACTGGGTTAAGTCATTTGTCCCAATACTAAAGAAGTCAACTTCCTTCGCCAGATGGTGGGCGACGGTGGCGGCGGCCGGTGTTTCGACCATTACGCCGACTTCGATAGTTTCATCGAATACTTTACCTTCTTCGCGCAGCTGCGCTTTCAATAGCTCCAGTTCCGTTTTCAGCATGCGCACTTCTTCGACCGAGATGATCATCGGGAACATGATGCGCAGCTTGCCAAAGGCTGAGGCGCGTAGGATGGCACGCAGCTGAGAATGTAAGATTTCTTTACGATCCAGGCAGATACGTATTGCACGCCAGCCCAGGAATGGGTTTTCCTCTTTTGGCAGGTCCATGTAGGGCAGATCTTTGTCCCCGCCGATGTCCATGGTACGGACGATCACTGCCTGCGAGCCCATGGCTTCAGCAACGGCCTTATATGCCTGGAACTGCTCTTCTTCCGTCGGCAGAGCATCGCGATCCATGAACAGGAACTCGGTACGGTACAGGCCAACGCCCTCTGCGCCGTTGCGTTCGGCGCCGGCGACGTCACGCACGGTACCGATGTTGGCGCAGACTTCAACCTGATGACCATCCAGCGTGATCGCCGGCAGATCCTTCAGCTTGGCCAGTTCGTTTTTCTCATTGATATACTGCGTCTGGACGGCTTTCAGCGCGTCGATCGTCTCGGCGGTGGGGTTCAGGTAGATCTTGTTGTTGACCGCGTCCAGAATCAGATAGTCGCCGTTTTTCACCTGCTGAGTCACATCGCTGGTGCCGACGATCGCCGGCAGCTCCAGGGAGCGGGCCATGATGGAGGTGTGAGAGGTACGGCCACCCAGATCGGTAATGAAGCCCAGCACCTTGTCCAGGTTCAGCTGCGCGGTTTCAGACGGCGTCAGGTCAGTCGCGACCAGAATGACTTCGTCCTGAATCGCGCCCAGATCGATGATGGCCATGCCGAGAATGTTTTTCAGCAGACGTTTACCGATGTCGCGTACGTCGGCGGCACGCTCTTTCAGGTATTCATCGTCCAGCTCTTCCAGGGCGGTGGCCTGGCCTTCGATAATTTCACGGGCAGCCGCTTCGGCGCTCATGGCATTATCTTTAATCAGGGCTATGATTTCCTGTTCAAGCTCTTCATCTTCCAGCAACATGATGTGCCCTTCGAAGATCGCCGCTTTCTCTTCCCCGAGGGTTTCGCTGGCTTTCTGGCGAATGGCTTCCAGTTGTTGGGCGGCCTTGTCGCGGCCGTCCTTGAAGCGGGCAATCTCCTGCCCGACTTCGTCGGCAGTGATTTTCTTGCGGCTGATGACAATTTCATCTTCTTTCAGAAGAAGTGCCTTACCAAAAGCGATGCCCGGTGATACTAAGATACCTGAAATCATAACCCTACCTTTGACGTTAGACTGGTTTTACCTGGAATGCTGAGCTAGCTGACTTACTCGAGCTCGGCCATCAGTTTTACCAGATGATCAACGGCTTTCTGCTCGTCGTCACCCTCTGCGGAGATGGTGACGACGGTACCCTGGGTCAGCCCCAGCGTCTGCAGTTTGAACAGGCTTTTGGCGCTGGCGCTCTTACCGTTGGAGGTGACGGTGATATCAGAAGCGAATGCTTTGGCTTCTTTCACAAACTGAGCGGCAGGGCGGGTATGCAGACCATTCGGAGCGGTGATAGTAACTTCTTGCTGGAACATAGGTTTCCCCAACTATTTTATGTTGAATGTTGTGGAGCTAAAGTTTAGCGCAATCGCTTGTCTTTAGCCTGCCTTTAGGTGCGTATCCGGTACGCTGGCGCCGTGGGTCTTCCCACGGACGGGATAAAGTGGCTCTCCCTCTCCTGACGGTGCTCAGCTTACCCTGGTTAAGGCCGCCGTCTGTATCGTTAAATCGATTCAGCGGCCTTTTCATACAAAGCGCGAATAATTTTGCGCTTCAAAATAATGGTCTGGTTAAATACTAGACCCCAGCGATAAAAGCAAGGAGAGGGGGTGGTAAAATTTGAACTGCTCCACAAAAAAAGCACCCAAATAGGTGCTCCTTTGAACAATTCATGCCATCACATCCGACGCTCATTCTGGCTCGGGAAATAGGCCGGCAAACAGGCCGGTGCTCAGATAACGTTCGCCCGAGGAGGGCAGGATCACCACGATGGTTTTCTCCTGGAACGCGGGCATACTGGCCAGCCGTTCTGCTGCGACGACGGCGGCACCGGAGGAGATCCCGGCGAGGATCCCCTCTTCACGCATCAGGCGGCGTGCCATGGCGATGGACTCATCGTTGCCGATGCGCTCTACGCGATCGACCAGCGTTAAATCGAGGTTTTCGGGAATAAAACCGGCGCCGATGCCCTGGATTTTGTGCGGCCCGGGGATAATGGGCTCTCCGGCGAGCGTCTGGGTGATCACCGGAGAGTCTTCCGGCTCGACGGCCACAATGCTGACATTTTTAGCGCGATCCTGTTTTAGATAGCGGGCAGTGCCGGTCAGGGTGCCGCCGGTGCCGACGCCGGCGATGAAGACATCCACCTGACCGTCAGTATCCTGCCAGATTTCCGGCCCGGTAGTCTGGCGGTGGATCTCGGGGTTGGCCGGGTTGCTGAACTGCTGCAGCATGACATAGCGCAGCGGATCGCTGGCAACAATCGATTCGGCTTTGCCGATAGCCCCCTTCATCCCCAGGGCGCCGTCGGTCAGGATTAGCTCGGCTCCCAGCCCCTTAAGCAGCTTACGCCGCTCCAGGCTCATGGTCTCGGGCATGGTCAGGGTCAGCTTGTAGCCGCGGGCCGCGGCGACAAAGGCCAGGGCGATGCCGGTGTTGCCGCTGGTCGGCTCAACCAGCTCGACGCCGGGTTTCAGAATACCGCGCTTTTCGGCATCCCAGATCATGTTGGCACCGATGCGATCTTTAACGCTGAAGCTGGGATTGCGCGACTCCACTTTGGCCAGGATACGTCCGTTACCGATATGATTAAGGCGTACCAGCGGGGTATGCCCGATGGTATGGGAGTTATCTTGATAGATTTTGCTCATGGCCGCTCCTCTACAGTCGTTTTTTATCCATCATACTGCCAGCAGCATACGCAATAACCGGTTAATAGGAAGTAAATAAAGATTATATCGTTATGAGGGATAACGATAACGATGCAGGCGGCGCACCCGCTGAGGAGTGCGCCGTTACAGAATTAGCGATTGATAGCCAGCTCGGTACGATAGCGATCGACCCACATGGCCGTGGCGCCGCAGATGGCGACCGGCATGATCACCAGATTGACGAAGGGGATCATGGTAAACAGGCTGACCAGTGCGCCAAACTGCAGATTGTCGACCTTGTCAGCGCGCAGGGTATCGCGCATGCGCGGGAAGCTAACCTTATGGTTATCAAAGGGATAATCGCAGTATTGCACCGCCATCATCCACGCGCTGAACAGAAACCATAGCACGGGGGCCAGGGTCTGGCCGACGCCGGGGATCAGGTACAGTAGCAGCAGCACCAAGGCTCGGGGCAGGTAATAGGCCAGCTTAATCCATTCGCGCTTCAGAATACGTGGCAGATCCTTCATTACGCTCCATAACCCGCTGTCCGGCAGCGGCTTGCCGGTCAGCTGCCCTTCAAGCTGCTCTGCCAGCAGGCCGTTAAAGGGGGCTGCAATCCAGTTGGCCAGGGTACTGAAAAAATAGCTGAACACCAGCAGAACCGAGACGATAACCAAGGGCCACAGCAGGTAGCTCAGCCACTGCAGCCAATCGGGAACATAGCTCATCAGCGCCGGAATCCAGCGTCCGAGACGATCGAATAGCCACCAGAACGCCAATCCCATCAGGATGATGTTGACCAGCAGAGGCATCAGTACGTAGCGCTTGATGCCGGGTAGGCGGATTAGGCGCCAGCCCTGGGAAAAATAGTATACGCCGTTGGCGTTGGTCGGAGACGGCGCGCCGCCGGCCTGGGATATCGTGTTCATTTAACTCCATCTTATGCCGTTACCGTGGTTGACCGGGACTGCGCCGCGCTCCGCGGTGTGACGGCGGCTATTGGCGCGGCCCGGTGGTTTATGATATCGGCGGATGCTGTGGGTTACCAGTTATGACATGACTAAAAAAAGAGCAAAATAGAAGTAAAAATCATCTTTATTAACAGAAAGTTTAGTCCAGACTTGCACTTGTTCCAACACCCCAATACATTTATAGATTGAGGGGTTGCCAAAATGGCAATGTAATAAAACAACAGAGATTGCGATGATGCAGGATTTGCGTCTGATATTAATTGTTGTTGGCGCGGTTGCCATAATAGCGTTGTTGCTGCACGGCCTATGGACCAGCCGTAAGGAACGCTCTGCGCTGTTTCGCGATCGTCCGAACAAACGTCAAAAACCGCAGCGCGACGAGAAACCGCTCTCTGAAATGGATGAAGGGGTCGGTGAAGTGCGCGTGCAGCGCGGAAGCAGCCCGCCTTCCCATCCGGTAGAGCCGGCCATGGGCTCATTGGGTGAAGTGAGCGAAGCGCGCCCCGATCCGCTGGATCTGAGGGAGAGCGAAGGTCATCCGATAGCGTCACCGACGCTGCGCTGCGACGAGACGGTTGATCCCCTGCTGGGCGATCCGCTGTTAGCTGCCAAGCCTGAGAGTGAGGCGCCGCTGGCGGTGCCGTCTGCTGTAGCCGTGGAGGACGGGGCGCCTGTGGAGCCCAGCGCTATGGCGCCGACGGCGGTCGATGATGGCAAGGTGCGGGAGACGGTACTGGTGATGCACGTTGCGGCACATCAGGGCAGCAGCATTGGCGGCGAGGTTTTGCTGCAAAGCGTGCTGCAGGCCGGTTTCCAGTATGGTGCGATGAAAATCTTCCATCGCCACCTTAACCCGGCTGGCAGTGGGCCGGTGCTGTTCAGCATGGCCAACATGGTGAAGCCGGGCACCTTCGACGTCGAAAATATGGCGGATTTCTCTACGCCGGGCGTATCGATCTTTATGATGGTGCCCTCGTATGGCGATGCCAGCCAGAACTTTAAGCTGATGCTGCAGTCTGCGCAGCGCATTGCCGACGACGTCGGCGGCGTGGTGCTGGATGATGAGCGGCGGATGATGACCCCGCAAAAGCTAGAAACCTATAAGGCGCGTATTCGTACGGTGCTGGAGAACTTGGGCCGGACCGCGTGACGTGATCGTGCCAGCGTCTTACCAAAACCCCCGCCCGTCGGGGGTTTTTTATCATTAAATGGTGGCTTATGACTCCCATGATTGAACAACAACTCGAACAGCTGCGTGATGCGCTGCGCCATCATGAGTATCAATACTACGTTTTGGACGATCCGCAGATTACCGATGCAGAGTACGATCGCCTGATGATGCAGCTTAAGCAGCTGGAGGCCGTGCACCCGGCGCTGGTGACGGTGGATTCCCCGAGCCAGCGCGTCGGTGGCGCACCGCTGGCAGCCTTTGGCCAGGTGCACCATGAGGTGCCGATGCTCTCGTTGGATAACGTATTTGATGAGGAAAGTTATCAGGCGTTTGATAAGCGCCTGCATGAGCGGCTGAAAAGTGACGAACCGCTGACCTTCTGCTGTGAGCCAAAGCTGGACGGATTGGCGGTAAGCCTGCTGTATGAGCAGGGGGTACTGGTACGCGCGGCGACGCGCGGTGATGGGACAACCGGCGAAGATATTACCAGTAATGTGAAAACCATTCGCGCCATCCCACTGCGTTTGCAGGGAGAGGCTATCCCTGCACGCATTGAGGTTCGTGGCGAGGTCTTCATGCCGCAGGATGGCTTTGAGGCGATGAATGAGGAGGCGCGCCGGCGCGGCGCGAAAATTTTTGCCAATCCGCGCAACGCCGCTGCCGGATCGCTGCGACAGCTTGACCCGCGCATCACCGCGCAGCGCCCGCTGACCTTCTACTGCTACGGCACAGGCCAGCTGGAGGGGGGCGCGCTGCCGGACAGTCACTATCAGTGCCTGCAGCGCTTTAAGTCCTGGGGACTGCCGGTCAGCGAACGGGTGAGGCTGTGCTGCGGTAGCGCAGAGGTGCTGGCCTACTATCGCCAGATCGGGCAGGCGCGACCGACGTTAGGCTTTGATATCGACGGCGTGGTGATCAAGGTGGACGATATCGCCATCCAGGAGCGGCTGGGCTTTGTCGCCCGCGCGCCGCGCTGGGCGACGGCGTTCAAGTTTCCGGCACAGGAGCAGATGACGCGGCTGAACGGGGTTGAGTTTCAGGTCGGTCGCACCGGGGCCATCACGCCGGTCGCGCGCCTGGAGCCGGTGCTGGTGGCCGGGGTGACCGTCAGCAACGCGACGCTGCACAATGCGGATGAAATTGAGCGTCTGGATCTGCGGATCGGCGATACGGTGATCGTCCGCCGCGCCGGTGACGTGATCCCGCAGGTGGTTGGGGTGGTGGAGGCGATGCGTCCGCGCGATGCCCACGAGATCGGCTTTCCGACCCACTGTCCGGTATGTGGCTCTGAGGTGGAGCGGACGGAGGGCGAGGCGGTGGCACGCTGCAGCGGTGGCCTGATCTGTGCCGCGCAGCGCAAGGAGTCGCTGAAGCATTTTGTATCGCGCCGCGCGATGGATGTCGAGGGGATGGGCGATAAGGTCATTGAACAGCTGGTGGATAAAGAGTATGTCGCTACGCCCGCCGATCTGTACCGCCTGAGCGCCGGTAAGCTGACCGGCCTGGAGCGGATGGGGCCCAAGTCGGCCACCAAGCTTATTGCTGCCCTCGATCGCTCGCGGGAAACCACGCTGGCCCGTTTTCTCTTTGCGCTGGGCATCCGCGAGGTGGGGGAGGCGACGGCGGCCAATCTGGCCAGCCACTTTGGTTCACTGCAGGCGCTGCGCGCGGCGGATCTGGAGAGCCTCAAGCGCGTTCCCGAGGTGGGTGAGGTGGTTGCCAGCCATATCGTCCACTTTTTGAGCGAGGAACATAACCGCCAGGTGATCGATGAGCTGATCTCCGACGAAGTTGGCATCCGCTGGCCGGAGGGGGCACCGGCGCAGTCTGCGCCCGCAGTCGACAGCCCGTTTGCCGGAAAGACCGTGGTATTGACCGGCTCACTGAGCGTACTGTCGCGCGATGAGGCGAAGGATCGTTTGACAGCATTGGGCGCCCGGGTCAGCGGCAGCGTATCGAAGAAGACCGATCTGGTGATCGCCGGCGATGCGGCGGGCTCCAAGTTGGCGAAGGCCAATATTCTGGGCATCGAGGTGATCGATGAGGCGCAGATGCTGCGCATGCTGGGGGCATAATGGCTCCCGTCACCAACCATAGGGCACCGCGCGCTGTTTCTGTGAGCAGACAGAGGGCTGCGTTGATGGGATAGGTTAAAGTTGACGTGCATTTGCGCCGTTATATATCCCGATAGGGCAGCAATCAGTGGAGAGGAACGTATGGCATTGGGGCCGATAGATATGGCGGGCGGTTTGTCGTCGCAGGCGCACAGCGGTGGACAGCTGAGCGTAGAGTTGTTGGATGCGCGCATCGAACGGCTGCTGCAGGTGTTAAACCGAGGCGATTTAACCCCGTCACAGCGTGAAAATACGCTGCGTGCCCTGACGGCGCTGCAGCGTGAGCGTACGCTGCTGCAAGCATTTAGCCAGGGCGAGCCGAGCCCGGCCGCCGCCGCGGGACGGGAGTCTCCGCAGGCCACCGCCCACCGGGGAACCGCGGCGTCGATGGGACAGCCGGTATCGTGGGTCACCCTGGGAGAGCACAGTCGCATGCTATCGGAGAGGGCCAACGTCGAACGGGCACTGGAGGTCAAAGAGGGGGCTGATAAGCTGTTTTCATCCCTGGACAAGTCGACGCTGCAGACCGAGCCGCTGCGTTCACCGCTGGAAAATCAGGTGATCGTTGCCAGCCAGCTGGCTGTACCGCCCGAAGGGACCGAAGACGATCCGCTGCCGGTGACATCGGTGCTCAATCCCCAGCCGGTCTTTGGCTTTATCCCGGCGCAGTGGATCCCGGGAAGTGTTCGCGCGCAGGCCCGCTCACCGGCTACGTTGCTACTGATCGGGATTGTGATGCTGCTCATGGTGATCCTGCTGACATGGTAGCAAAGCGATACTGCACGGCGCGGCGGGCGGCGATAGCCTGTTGCGCAGGATTGCATACAGAGCACACGCGTAACGTTTGCAGTGGATAAAGATCAAGGAAGAGCGATGTATGGATGGGTAGAGGAAATCAGGAATGGATGAAAATAAAAAACGAACAGATTGGTGGGTGATGACGGGATCGAACCGCCGACCCCCTCCTTGTAAGGGAGG
>NZ_AFJI01000042.1 GCF_000264785.1 Edwardsiella ictaluri ATCC 33202
TTAAGATCCTATCTTAATAGAAGTTTATTCCAGACAATAAGACCACAGGCAAAATACAGCATGGCCTCGTAATTTTCAGACGTCTTTTCCCATCGGGTCATTACCCGGTGAAAGTGATTCATCCAGCTATGCGTCCTCTCGACGACCCAGCGATGGGCCTTGAAGTCTGTGGTTTTACTGGCATCTGATTCCCCTTTATGGGGCTGGATATACGGCTTGTAACGGCGGCTCGGCAGGTATGTTGCCAGCCCGCTTCGTAGCCTTTGTCCAGGCAGAGCCTGAGTCTTTGCCCCGGACATCCTGTCTGAAGTACATCGCGTGTATCCGCAACCAGTTTGATGTCATATGTGTTGGCTGCTGCGACAACCAGCGACAGAAGAAGCCCGTTGGCAGCAGTCATCAGACTGTGCTTTACGCCTCGTTTCCGTCTGTCCGTGGGATTGCGGCCTGTTTTTTGTTCCTGGCAGCGGCGGTTTGGTCATACAGCCATCCATCGACAAC
>NZ_AFJI01000043.1 GCF_000264785.1 Edwardsiella ictaluri ATCC 33202
CCTCGGTGAGTGTCAACGTTTAATTTACCGTTTCTCTCTCACTCTCCCCGGCTCATCCTGTGATGTTGTTCACATGTGCCGTGTCGATGGAGGCGCATTATAGGGAGATTACGCCGCCTGACAAGCCCTAATTACAACTTTTTTATCATTCGACCACTTTCCATACAGAGCGCGTTATTTTCATACCTTTTCCAGCCTCCTCCCCATCAGAAGAGGTAAAAGACAGGGCAGCCATCAGGCTGCCCCCGTATTGCGCTATCGTGAATTACTGCTGTGCCACGATCTGCTCGCCGTCCAACACCAGGGTAATCGGTTTGCCCGGCAACAGTTTCCCGGACAGGAGCTGTTGTGCCAACGGGTTTTCGATCTCCTGTTGGATGGCACGCTTCAACGGACGTGCACCATAAACCGGGTCGAAGCCAGCCTGAGAGAGCTGATCCAACGCCGCCTCGCTCATCGTGACGCTGTAGCCCTTCTCTTCCAACCGCTGATACAGCCGCTGCAACTGAATGCGGGCGATCGCCTTAATGTTCTCCTGACCCAACGGATGGAAGACCACTGTCTCATCAATACGATTGATGAACTCTGGTCTGAAATGGTGAGTGACTACGCTCATCACCAGCGCTTTCATTTCGCCATAGCTCTGGTCGCCAAAGCGATCCTGGATCAGATCGGAGCCCAGATTAGACGTCATAATGACCACCGTATTACGAAAATCGACGGTGCGCCCCTGACCATCAGTCAGACGTCCATCGTCCAGCACCTGCAGCAGGATGTTAAAGACATCTGGATGCGCCTTCTCGACCTCATCGAGCAAGATGACCGAGTACGGACGACGGCGTACTGCCTCCGTCAAATATCCCCCCTCTTCATAGCCGACATATCCCGGAGGCGCCCCGACCAAACGCGATACGGAGTGCTTCTCCATAAATTCAGACATGTCGATACGCACCATAGCGTCATCGCTGTCGAACAAGAAGTTAGCCAGCGCCTTACACAGTTCGGTTTTACCCACCCCAGTCGGCCCGAGGAACAGGAATGAACCGATGGGACGGTTAGGATCGGACAGCCCTGCGCGGCTACGGCGAATAGCATTGGAGACAGCTTCAACCGCCTCATTCTGCCCCACGACGCGTTTATGCAGCTCACCTTCCATACGCAGCAATTTTTCGCGCTCACCTTCCAGCATGCGCGATACTGGAATACCGGTCCAACGCGCCAGCACCTCTGCGATTTCGGCGTCGGTGACCTTATTACGCAGCAGCTTCATACTCTTACCTTCGGCCTGCGTTGCCGCCTGCAGCTGCTTCTCCAAATCCGGCAGTTTGCCGTACTGGATCTCAGACATCTGCGCAAGGTCACCGCTGCGGCGCGCCTGCTCTAGCGCAATCTTGGCCTGCTCGATCTCGGCCTTGATATTCTGGGTACCGGTCAGCGCGGCTTTTTCTGCCTTCCACTCTTCTTCCAGCGAGGCATAGTCGCGCTCTTTCTCCTCCAGCTCAATATTCAGGATTTCCAGACGTTTCTTGCTGGCCTCGTCGGACTCTTTCTTCAGCGCCTGCTGCTCCAGCTTAAGCTGGATGATACGCCGTTCCAGACGATCCAACGCTTCCGGTTTAGAGTCGATCTGCATCCGGATGCTGGAAGCGGCCTCATCGATCAGGTCGATGGCCTTATCGGGCAGCTGGCGATCAGCGATATAGCGGTGGGATAGCGTGGCGGCCGCCACGATAGCTGGATCGGTGATCTGCACGTGGTGATGTAGCTCATAGCGCTCCTTCAACCCACGAAGAATGGCGATGGTATCTTCGACGGACGGCTGCGCCACATAGACCTTCTGGAAACGACGCTCCAGTGCAGCATCCTTCTCAATATACTGGCGGTACTCGTCCAGGGTCGTCGCACCGACACAATGCAGCTCACCACGCGCCAGCGCAGGCTTCAGCATATTCCCCGCATCCATGGCGCCATCGGCTTTTCCAGCCCCGACCATCGTGTGCAGCTCATCGATAAACAGGATGACACTGCCCTCCTGTTTAGCCAGATCGTTCAGCACCGCTTTCAAACGTTCTTCAAACTCACCGCGGAATTTTGCACCGGCGATTAACGCCCCCATATCCAAAGAAAGCACGCGCTTGTGCTTCAGCCCCTCAGGGACCTCACCGTTGATGATGCGCTGGGCCAGCCCTTCGACAATAGCCGTTTTACCGACCCCGGGCTCCCCGATCAGCACCGGATTATTTTTGGTGCGGCGCTGCAGCACCTGAATGGTGCGGCGGATCTCTTCGTCACGCCCAATCACCGGATCCAGCTTACCCAGCTCGGCACGCTCGGTCAGATCGATGGTGTACTTATTCAGTGCCTGGCGCTGATCTTCCGCATTCTGATCGTCCACTTTTTCTCCTCCGCGCAGCTGCTCAACAGCAACGCTGAGTTTTTGCGCAGAAGCACCAGCGGCCTTCAACATATCGGCCAGTTTACCGCGCTCTTCCATCGCGGCCAGTATAAACAGCTCTGACGATATGTAGGTATCACTGTGCTTTTGCGCTAATTTATCACACAGGTTGAGAACCCGAATCAGGTCGTTGGATGGCTGAACATCGCCACCGGTCCCCTCCACCTGCGGTAGGCGGGCAATAGCCTGCTCCAGGGACTGCTGAAACTCACCGATATCAACGCCTGCAGATACCAGCAAAGGACGAACCGTGCCCCCATCCTGACCGAGCATCGCGCTCATCAGATGTATCGGTTCAATAAATTGGTTGTCGCGCCCGAGTGCCAAAGACTGGGCATCAGCGAGGGCTAACTGGAACTTGTTGGTTAAACGATCCAGACGCATGTTTCCTCCGAGACGTATGCAAATTGCTTCTGGAGAATAAGTGTGGTCTAGACTGCACTTTTCAACCAAATCGTGACAATTATTTAATTATTTTTTGTTCAATTTAGGGTGGCACGCGAGGCGTACAGAATCCCAAGGCCACCAGACGCTGGCCTTGGGAAGAATGCGTTAGGAGAACCAGATCAGCGAAGCCATACGACCGGTCTGCGCCATACGACGATAGGAAAAAAAGCGCGATGCATCGCTCAACGTACAGAACTCACCACCGCTGATGCGGGTAACGCCCGCGGCCTGCAGGCGCTGGCGTGCCAGGGCGTAGATATCGGCCAAGTATTTACCGTCCGCAATAGGCCGGAACGCGCTGAGGCTGGCCCGATCGTGCTGGATAAACTGCGCCCGTACCTCGGATCCCACTTCAAAAGCATCAGGGCCAATGGCCGGCCCGAGCCAAGCCATCACCGCACCGGGCGCCGCATTAAAACAGCTCAGGGTCTGCTCTAGGACCCCATTGCACAACCCACGCCAACCGGCATGGGCCGCCGCCACTTCGTTACCCTCATCACAGGTAAACAGCACGGGTAAACAGTCAGCTGTCATCACCGCGCACACCTGCCCCGGCGTTCGGGTATAGGCCGCATCGGCACGCACATCGTAATCGGTATTTCCGGCCGCCAGCGTCAGCACCCGCGTACCGTGTATCTGATCCAACCACACCGGTGGCGTCGGCAAATCCAGCGTCTGACAGAGCCGGGCACGGTTGGCCGTGACCCGTGCGGGATCGTCACCGACGTGCACACCCAAATTTAACGTGTCATAGGGTGGCAGGCTAACACCGCCGTCGCGGGTGGTCCCATAGGCGGAGACCCTCGATGGCGCCGGCCAGCGCGGCACAATCAGTTTCATAGCCAGTCCATTTCATCCTTAAAGGTTTCTGCGTCCTCTTGCATCACCGCAATCAGGCGCTGCATATCGTCTGGGATCGGCGCATGCCACTCCATTTCGATACCACTGATCGGATGATATAGCCGCAACATGGTCGCGTGCAGCGCCTGGCGATCAAACTCGCGCAGGACACGGATAAACTCCGGCGATGCATCACGCGGCGGGCGCGGACGGCCACCGTACAGCGGATCACCAACCAGCGGATGGTTAATGTGCGCCATATGCACACGGATCTGGTGGGTACGCCCGGTCTCCAAGCGCAGGCGCAGGCGTGTATGGACACGGAAGTGCTCCATAATGCGATAGTGCGTCACCGCCGGTTTTCCCATCGGGTGTACCGACATGTGGGTTCGCTTGGTCGGGTGACGCGCGATCGGCTCCCGTACGGTACCACCGGCGGTCATGGTACCGATGGCTACCGCCTCATATTCCCGGGTGATTTCACGCAGCTGCAGCGACTCGACCAAGCGAGTCTGGGCCGGAACTGTTTTAGCGACCACCATCAGGCCGGTGGTGTCTTTATCCAGACGGTGCACGATCCCGGCGCGCGGAACGTCGGCGATCTGTGGATAGTGATGCAGCAGGGCGTTGAGCACCGTACCGTCTGGGTTACCGGCACCGGGATGTACTACCAAATCGCGCGGCTTATTGATCACCAGGATATCTTCATCCTCGTAGACGATATCCAGCGCGATATCCTGCGCCTCCCAACGGTTCTCTTCCTCAATCAGAGCATCAATGGCAATATGCTCACCACCCAGAACCTTCTCTTTAGGCTTATTGATAATGACCCCGTTCACGCTGACGCGCCCCTCCAGGATCCACTCTTTTATGCGTGAACGTGAATAATCAGGGAACAATTCCGCCAACGCCTGATCTAAGCGTTGACCGAGTTGGGATTCCGTCACCGTCGCGGTGAGCTGTACTTGTTGTGCCATAGTGAGTTTCTTTCGTTAACGTTGGGTTTTCTCGGCGTTGCCGTTTAAAATAATGTGCTATTGTAGCTGGTCTTTGCCGGGAGCTTAACGGAGAGTCACCCGGAACAACACAAAAAGGGTAAGCAAAACGTCATGACGCGTATCAAATATCTGGTGGCAGCCACCACGTTGAGCCTGGCGCTGGCTGGTTGTTCCAGCTCCAAAGAGGCGGTGCCCGACAATCCACCTGCAGAAATCTACGCCACCGCACAGCAAAAACTGCAGGACGGTAACTTTAAAGCGGCGATTACGCAACTGGAAGCGCTGGATAACCGTTATCCATTTGGCCCTTACTCTCAGCAGGTGCAGCTGGATCTGATCTACGCCTACTATAAGTCGGCTGACCTGCCGATGGCACAGGCTACCATCGATCGCTTCATCCGTCTCAATCCGACCAGTCAAAACATGTCCTATGTATTGTACATGCGCGGCCTGACAGATATGGCTATGGACGACAGCGCACTGCAGGGATTCTTCGGCATCGACCGCTCTGACCGTGACCCCGAATACGCCCGCCAGGCTTTCCGTGACTTCAGCCAGCTGGTACAGCGTTACCCGAACAGCGCTTATACTACAGATGCGACCAAGCGTCTGGTCTTCCTGAAAAATCGGCTCGCCAAACACGAATTGGCCGTCGCCCGCTTCTACACCAAGCGCGGTGCCTATGTCGCCGTGGTGAACCGCGTAGAGCAGATGCTGCGCAACTATCCGGATACCCAAGCGACCCGTGGCGCTCTGCCGCTGATGGAGAATGCCTACCGCCAGATGGGCCTGAACGGTGAAGCCGACAAGGTACAAAAAATCATCGCGTTCAACGGCGACAAGACATAGCGCCAATCCAGAGATAGATAAACAAAAGGCAGCCATCAGCTGCCTTTTGTTTGATCCGCACAGGCGTAGCCGGGAAGCACGTTCCGCCCCTCTGGAAAAACTCCAGCCGTAAGCTATCCCAGGCTTTGCCAATTTTTCCGCCTTAACTTCTCCATCATGCGCATAAATTTCCGCTGACTCAAGCGCTATTTTCAGCATTTTTCACCATAATCACAAAACAACTTAACTTTGCAAAAAGTGACAAAAATCCGTGATTTTCCTCTCACACTTTGCTCCGTGGCGCGTTATGCTGAAATCATCAAAGCGGAAAAGACAGAGAGGTATCTGTATGACTATCAGTATTACCAGCAAACAAATGGAAATCACTGCTGCCATCCGTGAACATGTCGAAGACCGTCTCAGCAAACTGGACAAATGGCAAACGCACCTAATTAATCCTCATATCATTCTGTCTAAGGAGCCGCAGGGTTTTGTGGTTGACGCCACGATTAATACGCCCAATGGCCAACTGGTCGCCAGCGCCAAACATGAAGACATGTATACCGCGATCAACGAGCTGCTGAACAAGCTGGAGCGTCAGCTAAACAAAGTCCAGCATAAAGGGGAAGCTCGCCGTGCCCATACCAGCGTAAAAGATGCTAATCTACAGGTCGCTGCCAGCGAATAGCCTAAAATAAGCCCTTTTATTTAGATATAACGCGTCCATCGGGCGCGTTTTTTATTGATACAAAAAACGTTGACAGGAAAAAAGTATCACGGTTAACGTAAGGTATGACTCACCATAGAGCCGCATTATGTCCCGTTGCTCGTTGTTCTTTCGCTGCTTTTTTCCGACTCTGCAGCCGGAAGGCGTCGCTCTACGCTAGGAAAGCAGCGAAAGAATGACGTAAGTCCTCCCTAGGGAGGCTTTTTTATGCGTACCACCACTGCACCAAGCTGATTAAGGGCCCCTGATGAGTACACTCAATCCATTATTGACGCTGCGCGAGCAGATTAGCGCCGTCGACAGCCAGTTGCTGGCTCTACTGGGCGAACGCTGCCGCCTGGCCGAGCAGGTCGCCCGAACCAAACAGGCACTGCATCATCCAGTTCGAGACCGGGCCAGAGAGCGTGATTTGCTGCTCAGCCTGATTGAACAGGGAAAACCGCTGCAGCTTGATGCACATTTTATTACTCGCCTGTTTCAACTGATTATCGAAGACTCGGTGCTAACCCAACAGGCGTTGCTACAGCAGTCGTACTTGGCCACCGCCGCCGCACGCATCGCCTTTCTCGGCCCTAAAGGCTCCTATTCCCATCTGGCCGCCCGCCACTATGCCGCGCGCTATTTTGATCAAATGCTAGAGTGCGGCTGCCAGCGTTTTCAAGACGTCTTCGCCCAGGTAGAAAACGGCCAGGCCGACTATGCCGTACTACCGATAGAAAACACCTCATCTGGCGCCATTAACGACGTCTACGATTTGTTGCAGCATACCAGCCTATCTATTGTCGGCGAGCTAACGCTGCCCATCGAGCACTGCCTGCTGATCGCCGGTGAGGGCGATATCAACACGCTGACCACTGTCTACAGCCACCCTCAGCCGTTTCAGCAATGCAGCCAGTTCCTCAGCCGCTACCCACAGTGGCATATCGAATACTGTGAAAGCACTGCCGCCGCGATGGAGAAGGTCGCCGCACTGTGCTCCCCCCAGGCAGCGGCCCTGGGCAGCGCCGACGGCGGCAATCTGTATGGTCTGCAGCCACTGGCGCACGATCTGGCCAACCAGGCCCAGAACATGACCCGATTCATCGTCCTGGCGCGCAAAGCGATCGAGGTCAATCCCCAAATCGCCGCCAAAACCACGCTGATCATGGCGACGGGCCAACAACCCGGGGCGCTGGTCGATGCGCTGCTGGCCTTCCGCGAGCAACATATTGTCATCACCAAGCTGGAGTCTCGGCCGATAAACGGCAATCCGTGGGAGGAGATGTTCTATCTGGATGTACAGGCTAATCTGAACGATCCTGCCATGCTGCGAGCACTGCATGACCTGCAGGCGCTCACCCGATCACAGAAAATCTTGGGCTGCTACCCAAGTGAAAACGTGGTGCCGGTCGCACCGACCGGGCAATCATAATCCTTATGCTGCCGCGACATCAGCCGCGGCGATCGTGCGCCTGGCTCAGCAACGCCCGGCTCTCATCCTGAAAACGCTGCGCATCTTCGCCGAACCAGCGGGCGATACGCTGAAACGTTTCGATAAACGCCTCTTTCTTCTGCCCCTCCAACAGTCGGATCGCTTCGCCGAAACGCTGATAATACCGTTTGATCAGCGCCAGATTATCCGGCGATGCCATGATGATATCAGCATATAGCTGCGCATCTTGCGCAAACAGACGTCCTACCATCATCAGTTCCAGACGATAAATCGGCGAGGAGAGCGCCAGCAATTGCTCCATGCCGACATTCTCTTCGGCCAGATGCAGCCCATAGGCAAAGGTCGCAAAGTGACGCAGCGCCTGGATAAACGCCATATTCTGATCGTGCTGTACTGCGCTGATGCTATGCAGACGCGCGCCCCAAACCTGCAGCTGCTCTAGCAACCACTGGTAAGCCTGCGGCTGTCTACCATCGCAGTAGACGATCACCTGTTTGGCAAAACTGCCTACATCAGGGCCGAACATCGGATGTAATCCGACGACGGGTCCACTGTGCGCCGCCAACATCGCCTGCATCGGCCCGCCCTTAACCGATGCCAGGTCGACCAACAGGCAATCCGCCGGCAGCGACGGCAGGCGGGCTATAGAGGCTTCGGTCAAATGGATTGGCACGCTGATTATCACCATACCGGCATCGGCGCAAAGCGTCTCGGCCTGCGGCCAATCCTGCGTTTCCAGTATGCGTACCTGGTAACCAGACAGTCGTAGCATCCGGGCAAACAGCCGCCCCATCTGCCCTGCGCCGCCGACGATCACCACCGGGCGTAGCTCCGGATTCAGCGCCTTAAACCCCTTGTTATTTTCACTGACATAAGACTCCCGCATCACCCGGCGCAGCACGTCCTCAATCAGATCCGGCGAAACACCAAGCTGCTGCGCCTCCGCCCGTCGCGACGTCAACATCGCCGCCTCTCGCTCAGGTACATAAACCGGCAGGCCATAGCGGCTCTTGACCTCCCCCACCTGGGCAACCAACTGTAAACGGCGTGCCAACAGCCCCAGCAACGCCTTATCGACCTCATCAATGCTATCGCGCAGTGCGCTCAGTTCCGCCACCATCGTCCGTCATGCCTCCCGATCGCGCCGCAGCGGCGCCAATTGACGCTGCATATCGTGCAGCAACGTTTCCGTTGTCGTCCAGTCAATACAACCATCCGTCACAGAGACGCCATAGCGCATGTCGCTGCGTGGCTGCTCCGAACTCTGATTGCCAGCGGCCAGGTTACTCTCCAGCATCACACCGATAATGGAGCGGTTCCCCTCTACTATCTGCGTAATAACCGACTGCGCGACCTGCGGCTGACGTCGGTAGTCCTTGCAAGAATTACCGTGACTGCAGTCGACCATCAACAGCGGGCGCAGACCGGCCTGTACCATCTGCGCCTCGCACTGCGCGACATCCTGTGCGCTGTAGTTTGGCATTCGCCCCCCACGCAGAATAACATGGCCATCGGGGTTTCCCTGTGTCTGCAACAGGCAAACCTGCCCAGCCTGATTGATACCGACGAAGCGGTGTGGCATGGCCGCCGCCTTCATCGCATTAATCGCTGTCTCCATGCTGCCGTCGGTACCGTTTTTAAAGCCGACCGGCATCGACAGACCGGAGGCCATCTCGCGATGGGTTTGTGACTCGGTGGTACGCGCGCCTATGGCCGACCAGCTGAACAGATCGCCCAAGTATTGCGGTGAGTTGGGATCCAGCGCCTCAGTCGCCAACGGTAACCCTATATCGACCAGCTGCAGCAGCAGGCGACGGGCAATATGCAGCCCGGCCTCAACATCGAAAGAGCCATCCATATAGGGATCGTTAATTAACCCTTTCCAACCCACCGTGGTGCGCGGCTTCTCAAAATAGACCCGCATGACAACGTAGAGCCGATCGCCGACACTCTGCGCCAGCGACTGCAGATGACGGCCATACGTAAGGGCGGCATCGACATCATGGATCGAGCAGGGACCGCAGATCACCAGCAGACGCGAGTCACGCCCGGCCAGAATATCAGCTATCTCACGGCGGGAGGCAGCGATTTTCGCCTGCTGAGCCTCGGTCAGCGGGAAACGGGCCTTTAGCTCCTCTGGCGTAATCAAAACCTGCTCATCGCTGATATGGATGTTATTCACGGCGTCTTTTTGCATCATCATCACATTACCTGCCTATCAGGGAGTAATTATCTCGGCGCGGGTACCATGCCTCTATCTAGGCTACATTAGCACGAACAGTAAACTTTTCAATCCATAATTGTAAATAATACAATACAGGTGTCTTTACATGTCACGGGTGAGCAAAATTTGAAGCATCACGCGGTTTCATTGTTGATTAGACCGCAAAGTTAAAAACACACGTTAGGCTGTGCCCGCTAAATCGTGTCCGCGACGCGGATACGCAGATGGCCTAACAGCATGCAACGTGCCGACAAATCCCGCTCGCCCTAAGAGCCGCGCCGAATATCGGGTCACAACTCCAACTTAGAACCTATCCCAGAAGGGATTGTCAGAATGTCGTAACTGATAATTTCTGAAGGCAAAAATATGACAGGAAGCCAATGGCGGATCAGCGATGAACTCTGGGAAAAAATGGCACCGTTTATCCCTGAGCACAAAACCAGCCATCCACTCGGTACATACCGGAAACGCATTGATAACCGTGCCGCAGTGGATGCTATCTTCTTCGTCCTCAGAACCGGATGCCAGAGGAACGCACTGAATGCCAGCGGGACATGTTCATCGAGTTCTGCGCACCGGCGCTTCCAGGAATGGCGCGCTGCAGGCGTCTTCGAGCGCTTCTGGCAGAGCGGATTGTTGGCCTGTGAACATCTGGACGGCATTGACTGGTCCTGGTTGTCGATGGATGGCTGTATGACCAAACCGCCACTGCCAGGAACAAAAAAACAGGCCGCAATCCCACGGACAGAGGGAAACAAGGCGTAAAGCGCAGTCTGATGACTGATGCCAACGGACTTCCTCTGTCGCTGGTTGTCGCAGCAGACAACACGCATGACATCAAACTGGTTGCGGATACACACGATGCGCTTCAGATGGGGCGTTCGGGGAAAAAACTCGGGCTCTGCCTGGACAAAGGCTACGAAGCGGGCTGGCAACATACCTGCCGAGCCGCCGTTACAAGCCGCATCTCCAGCCCCGTAAAGGGGAATCAGATGCCAGTAAAACCACAGACTTCAAGGCCTATCGCTGGGTCGTTGAGAGGACGCATAGCTGGATGAATCGCTTTCGCCGGGTAATGACCCGATGGGAAAATAGGTCTGAAAATTACGAGGCCATGCTGTATTTTACCTGTGGTCTTATTGTCTGGAATAAACCTCTATTGAAATAGGATCTTAGTGGTAATGGTTGATTGTAAGATCCCAGCCAATGACCCTATCGTGCATTTCTTCTGATTTTGAGAAGCAGATTGTCCTTCTGGTAAGCCGTTTAAGATGAGTCCGCAGATTCGGGTTATGCCGCTCTATACTTTGAATCTATTTTTTGCTGACTACATGGTGAGCTGAATCCAACAGCGTCCAGTATACCGGCCAAGAATCGGTCATGTAGAAGACAATATAAAATTGTCTCAGCAAGGCCAGAACAGAGGGAAGAGGTCATTTATTAACAAAACTATATTATTTGCCAATTAATTCACACTCATCCAAAATGTATTATATATAACGTGCAATGCAAAATATAATTATTCTTTATTAACATGAGATCTCAACAAAGTTACATAAATAACGCCAAAATACCATGCGCGGGAGAAGGTATCGGTAATATCACAATTTCACTGAAAGAGATAAAAATGAAGGAACTGAGAGATATGGCCATTTAATAATAAATCGCGATCCATACAGCGCCCGAGATACACTATAAGCAGGATAAGCAACCGGTGATGCCTTTATGCTGACGACATGGAGATAAACGGATTTACCTTAGGGAGTGTTAGAAATTCTATGTGCCTCTCTGGTTCTCCTCCGTTTTCACTTTGTCCACAATAGTTTATTCAGATCACTTTTCATTGGATTTATATTCTGTATTTTTATAAAGGAAGAGCAATCTCTCAGAATCATGTGCAGACCAAAAATATTATTACGCAGCATTACGCTGTATACGATTTTCGCTGTCATGAATACCCGACGCCCTTATACCATGAGGCACGGCGTGGGAAAATAAACACAAAGGGAACATATGGTCACACTACAATTTGCCGTTATAATAATCTGTCTATTACTGGGGACACGCTATGGTGGGATGGGGCTGGGGCTTATCAGTGGTATTGGTCTCTTCATCCTGACCTTTGTCTTCAATATGGTGCCCGGCAAGCCGCCGGTCGAGGTGATCCTGACCATCTTGGCCGTCATCGGTTGCGCCGCCGTGCTACAAACCGCCGGCGGCCTCAATGTAATGATGCAGTTTGCCGAACGCCTGCTGCGCCGTCATCCGCAACACATCACCATCCTGGCGCCGCTGACCACCTGGATGCTGACATTCCTCTGCGGCACAGGGCACGTGGTCTATACCATGTTCCCCATCATTGCCGATATTGCGCTGAAGAAGGGGATCCGCCCAGAGCGTCCGATGGCGGTCGCCTCCATCGCCTCACAGATGGCCATCACCGCATCGCCAGTTTCCGTCGCCGTGGTCTCACTGGTCTCAATCCTCGGCGCAGCGCACGGCATTGGCCAGGCCTTCACTATTCTGGATATTCTGGCCGTGTCGGTGCCAGCCTCCCTGTGCGGGGTGCTGGTCGCCGCGCTTTGGAGCCTGCGCCGCGGTAAAGATCTGGATAAGGATCCGGTATTCCAGGAGAAAATCAAAGATCCGGAGCAGCGCGCCTACATCTATGGTGATAGCCAGACGCTGCTGAACCAGACGTTCCCCAAACAGGCCTACTGGGCTACCTGGATCTTTTTTACCGCTATCGCCGTCGTCGTCATCCTGGGCGCCTTCGTCGATCTGCGGCCGGCCTTTGAGGTTAAAGGGGGGATGAAACCCCTCTCAATGAACCTGGTCATCCAGATGATGATGCTGATCGCCGGCGCCATCATTCTGATGTCCTGTAAGGTCAAGCCGGGTGACATCTCCAGCGGTGCCGTCTTTAAAGCCGGCATGGTCGCCATTTTCTCCGTCTTTGGCGTCGCCTGGATGAGTGATACCTTCTTCCAGGCGCACATGCAGGATCTACGCCTGGTGCTGGAAGATGTCGTGAAGAGCCATCCCTGGACCTATGCGCTGGTGCTGTTTTTGGTCTCCAAGCTGGTGAACAGTCAGGCTGCTGCACTGACCGCCATCGCACCGATGGGGCTATCGCTGGGCGTAGAACCAAAAATGCTGCTGGCATTCTTTCCGGCGGCCTATGGCTACTTCGTTTTGCCAACCTATCCCAGCGATCTGGCCTGTATCGGTTTTGACCGCTCAGGTACAACCCGCATCGGGAAATTTATTATTAACCACAGTTTTATCCTGCCCGGATTTATCGGTGTCATCACCTCGTGTACGGTAGGCTACCTGCTGGTTGCTGCCTTCTATTAAGAACGTCCTTACCCGGCCTCCTACGGGAGGTCGATATAAAAAAAGCGTATAACGTTCCCGTCAAGCTTGCAAAAATAAGCTAATCATTACCATTTTTGGCCACAAATCACCCGCTATAATGAGACGTACATCAACTTTGGCAAAATCCCTATTTTACTGGAAACATCATGCTCCGCTTATGTGTCCCCCGTTCACTGCCGATCCTCATGGGCATTACCACTGTGCTGTACGGCATCAATGCCTGTGCCGATAGCACCCTGTTTACCGCGTTAGACGATCCGTCAACAGCAAAACAGCCTTTTACCGGAAATATACAGGCCGGTTATAATTCACAGTCAGGAAACAGCAATAACGCCAGCCTGCTTGCCGATACTACCATGACCTGGTTTAACCGGGAGGCTGCTACTGCCTATAGTCTGTGGGGCACGGCTAACAATGCCGAGTCTAACGGTACACGTTCCGCTGAAAAATACCAAGCCGGCGCCCGCACCCGCTATAATGTCACGACCGATAACTATATGTTCGGGCAGGTTAACTGGCTGAACGATCGCTTTGCTGGCTACGCCTCCCGCACCACCGGTACCGCAGGCTATGGGCGCCAGCTCTTCTCCTCGCCATCGCAGGATCTGCGCGTCGAATTCGGTCCAGGCATCCGCCATGACGAGTATCGGGAAGGGGGACGATCCACCCGGGCGCTGGCCTACGGCGCCGCGAACTATACCTATCAGCTCACCAAGAACACCCAGTTTACCCAGGGAGTCTCTGCACTCTCTAATGAAGATACCTCTCTCAACTCGGAAACGGCGCTCAACGTCGGTATTAACGATGCCTTCTCGCTGCGTCTCTCCTATAACGTAACCTACAATAGTGAACCACCGGCCAGCGCGCCCAAACACACCGACCGTACCAGCGCAATCACCCTACGGTACAATCTGTAAACACCGCCCTCCCCCCGGGAGGGTACGAGCGCCGCGAGTCAATCGTGGCACACCTGACACGACCTTACCCTTCTTATACTTTCTTTACACCGCAACTTAATATCCGCTTAAGCATTTATCGCTCTAATGGAAACCACGATATGAGAAGCGAGAGGAAGCGGCATCATGCTATTGACCGAATCACTGAAAACAACAGCAGACTTCATTACTCAGTTCATCCGCTCCCCCCGTACGGTTGGTGCTATCACCCCTTCCACCTCCTATCTATGCCGCCAGATGGTACGCTCCGTTGACTGGACCTATAGCCGTCGCGTTGCGGAGTTCGGCGCGGGTACCGGGGTTCTGACGCGTCATATTCAGCGTCAGATGCGGGTGGACGCCAGGCTGGATATCTTTGAGACCAACCCGCACTTTTGCCAAACCCTACGCAATATTGCCGATCGACGCGCGACGGTACACTGCGCCTCGGCGGAGGCGACAACACAAAAATACGATACGATCTTTTCCGGACTGCCGCTGCTGGCTTTCCCCCAGACACTGCGCCAAACGATCCTGGCTCAGGCCGCCCGCGCCCTGACACTTGATGGGGTATTTATCCAGTTCCAATATAGCCCGTTGCTGGAAGACAGCCTTTCTGCCCACTTTCTCTGGCAGCGTACCCTGGTATGGCGCAATCTTCCCCCCGCCTTTGTCTACCTATGCCGGGCGCGCTAACCCACAGGGTAGCGATGAGAAGATAAAACACCCCCTGCCAAGCAGGAGCCCAAGACGCCGTGGACACAAAGACAATAAATATGGACTGCCCCCCTGCCCAGCAAGGGGGCAAGACACAAAAAAGGGGTTGGCCATTTGGCCAACCCCTTATCATTTAACTACTTTCGGATGTAGCGAAAGCGTTGTCTTAGTTCAGGCGCTCTTTAATGCGGGCTGCCTTACCAGTACGCTCACGCAGGTAGTACAGTTTAGCTTTACGAACGGCACCACGACGTTTCACAGCGATGCTGTCGATAACCGGTGAGTGAGTCTGGAATACACGCTCAACACCTTCGCCGTTGGAAATTTTGCGAACAGTGAATGCAGAGTGCAGACCGCGGTTACGGATAGCGATAACCACGCCCTCGAATGCCTGCAGACGCTTTTTGGAACCTTCAACGACCCATACCTTCACTTCCACGGAGTCACCCGGACGGAACGCAGGTACGTCTTGCTTCATCTGCTCTTGTTCAATCTGTTTAATGATATTGTTCATAATAATCTCTTACCCTAGGTAAACTGATATATCGGCCCGACGTTTTAGTCGCAGCCTTCATGATCCTGCTGCGCGGCATGCTCCTTGCGGAACTGCGTCAGCAGCTTTGCTTGCTCGTCAGTCAGAGCTAGGCTTTCTAGAAGTTCAGGTCTTCTAAGCCAGGTTCGGCCCAGCGACTGCTTTAAGCGCCAGCGACGTATCTCGGCATGGTTTCCCGACAGCAGCACTGGCGGTACCTCCATATCCTGTAACACCTCAGGACGGGTATAGTGTGGACAGTCCAGCAGACCGTCGACAAACGAATCCTCCTCAGCCGAGGCCTGATCACCCAACACCCCCGGCACAAACCGGGAGATCGAGTCAATCAGAGTCATGGCCGGCAGTTCGCCGCCGCTGAGAACGTAATCGCCGATCGACCACTCTTCATCGATTTCGGTTTGGATTACGCGCTCATCAATACCCTCATAACGCCCGCAGACCAGAATTAACTTCTGGCTGACGGAGAGTTCGCAAACGCCCTGCTGGTCCAGTTTGCGCCCCTGAGGCGAAAGATAAATCACCTTCGCCCCTTCGCCTGCCGCTGCCTTTGCCGCATGGATGGCATCCCGCAGGGGTTGAACCATCATCAGCATCCCCGGCCCGCCGCCATAGGGGCGATCGTCCACGGTTCGATGCCGATCGTGCGTGAAATCGCGCGGATTCCAGCACTGCACGCTAAGCAGGCCTTTTTTTACGGCCCGGCCAGTTACCCCGTAATCGGTGATTGCGCGGAACATCTCGGGAAACAGACTAATTACCCCAATCCACATCGTGGCGTTCCACTCAGTTCTACCGTTAATATCGGAGGTCAAAAACCAGGATCCCAATCTACTTCAATAGATTTAGCAGTGAGATCGACTTTCTTGATCACCTGTCCGTCGAGGAACGGAATCAACCGCTCCTTCATACCGAATGCATCTTTCAGGTTCGCCTTCACGACCAATACGTCGTTGGAGCCGGTTTCCATCATCGCAGTGACTTTACCCAGCGCATAGCCGGACACGGTGACTACCTGGCAACCCATCAGGTCTTTCCAGTAGTAATCGCCATCATCCAGCGACGGCAGCTGCGACTCATCCACGACAATCTCTCGATTAACCATGGTATTGGCCGCATCACGATCGTCAATACCTTTAATTTTGACGACCCAATCCTGATTGTGGCTACGCCAGCTTTCCAGCTCGATCGCAACCCACTTACCCGCCTGCTGGATAAACCAGGGCTGGTAATCAAAAATGCTTTCAGCATCCTCGGTGGAGGAAAACACTCTGAGCCAGCCGCGGATGCCATACGCAGAACCGAGTTTCCCCAGAACGACTGCATTACTCACCGCCGGCTTATTCTCTGTGCTCATCGTGACCACCGCAACGGGTTAAGCTGCTTTCTGAGCTTCTTTGATCAGCGCAGCTACGCGATCAGAAACGGTTGCGCCCTGGGAAACCCAGTGGCTTACGCGATCCAGATCCAGGCGCAGGCCTTCGGCGCTGCCGGTCGCGATCGGGTTGAAGAAACCTACGCGCTCGATGAAACGACCGTCACGGGCATTACGGCTGTCGGTCACTACTACTTGATAAAACGGACGCTTTTTCGCGCCGCCACGTGCTAAACGAATGGTTACCATAACATCCTCATTAGTAAATAAAACACCAGACCCCATCGAGGAACGGAGCCCGGTGTCCTTGTTCATACGAACATAAAAGCCCGAAAATTTTACTCATTTTGGCGCGAAAAGCAACTGTCACTATATGCTTTCGCACCGACGACAGCGATTAACGCCCCGGGAACCCTGGCGGCATCATACCACGCATGCCGCGCATCATTTTCGCCATTCCGCCTTTCTTCATCTTTTTCATCATGCGCTGCATTTCATCGAACTGCTTCAACAGCCGATTCACATCCTGCACCTGCATGCCGGAGCCCTGAGCGATGCGGCGCTTGCGCGAGCCTTTGATGATCTCCGGGTTGCTGCGCTCTTTCAGCGTCATCGAGCTGATGATCGCCTCCATCCGCACCAACACCTTGTCATCCATCTGCGCCTTCACGTTGTCCGGCAACTGGCCGACTCCCGGCAGCTTGGCCAGCATGGAGGTCATCCCCCCCATGTTGCGCATCTGCTTGAGCTGATCCATAAAGTCGTTGAGATCGAATCCGTCTCCCTTCTTCAGCTTAGTCGCCAGCTTCTCAGCCTGGGCGCGATCAACCTTGCTCTCCAGCTCTTCGATCAGCGACAGCACGTCGCCCATGCCCAGAATGCGCGAGGCCACGCGATCCGGATAAAACGGCTCCAGCGCCTCGGTCTTCTCACCGACACCGAGGAACTTGATCGGTTTCCCCGTGATATGGCGGATCGACAGCGCCGCACCGCCGCGGGCGTCGCCGTCCACCTTGGTCAGTACCACTCCGGTCAGCGGCAGCGCCTGGTTAAAGGCGCTGGCGGTATTGGCCGCATCCTGGCCGGTCATCGCATCGACCACAAACAGTGTTTCCACCGGGCTAATCGCCGCGTGGATCTGCTTGATCTCATCCATCATCGCTTCATCGACGTGCAGGCGGCCTGCAGTATCGACGATCAGCACATCATAAAACTTCTGTTTGGCGTGAGTCAGCGCGCGCTGCACGATATCCAGCGGACGCTCCTGCACGTCGGAAGGGAAGAAATCGATGCCTACGCCTTCTGCCAGCGTTTCCAGCTGTTTGATCGCCGCGGGGCGATACACGTCGGCTGATACGACCAGCACTTTCTTCTTCTGTTTTTCCTTGAGGAATTTACCCAGCTTACCCACGCTGGTCGTCTTACCGGCGCCCTGTAAGCCAGCCATCAGCACCACGGCCGGCGGCTGCGCCGCCAGATTCAGCTCGGTGTTGGCCTCTCCCATTGCGCGGGTCAGCTCGTCCTGAACGATTTTGACGAACTCCTGTCCCGGCGTCAGACTCTTGTTGACCTCCTGACCCAGCGCGCTCTCTTTCACCCGACTGATGAACTCGCGCACCACCGGCAGCGCCACGTCGGCTTCCAGCAGCGCCATGCGCACCTCGCGCAGGGTATCCTTGATATTATCTTCGGTCAGTCGCCCGCGGCCACTGATGTTGCGCAGCGTGCGCGACAATCGATCGCTTAGATTTTCAAACATGGTTTATGCTCAACGTAGTACCAATGCAAAACGGGCCGTCAGGCGACGACATCGCTAAAGATGGCGGCGAGTATAACACGAAGCCCCGCGATTCTCTCCCCCACGGCGCGCATTGGTCGGCGCCAGCAGTTGGAGCCTAGCGCCGCTGCAGCTATACTGAACGCCTCATTCACTCAGCCATCAATGAACTCGCTATGCCCGTATTTGCCATCATGGCCATGATCGCCTATCTGCTCAGTCTGGGACTGATTGTTCCCGGCCTGGCACGCAATAACCGCGCATACCGGCATCTGGCGCTGGCCTTTGCCGCCGCGGCGCTGCTGTGCCATGCCATCGCCCTCTACCAACGCATCTTTGACGTCAGCGCAGGACAGAACCTCAGTTTGCTGAATATGGGATCATCGGTCAGCCTGCTGATTTGCCTGGTCATGTCCGTGGTCGCCTCACGCGATCGCGGCTGGTTTCTACTGCCAATCGTCTACAGTTTTGCTCTGATCAACCTCGGACTGGCCAGCTTTGTTCCCGGAGAGTTTATTACCCATCTGGAGGCCAGCCCCTCTCTGCTGTTCCATATCGGGCTGGCGCTATTTTCTTACGCCACGCTGATCATCGCCGCGCTGTATGCCTTTCAAGTGGCGTGGATGGATCACCTGCTGAAGAATAAAAAGCTGAGCCTGCGCGCCGACATGCCGCCATTAATGAGCATTGAGCGCAAGATGTTCCACATTACCCTGGTAGGCGTGGTACTGCTGACCCTGACGCTGATTAGCGGAAGTCTGTATATGGAGCAGCTGTTCAGTTCCGAAAATATGCACAAGGCGCTGCTGTCGCTATTGGCTTGGTGCGTGTATATCATATTGCTGTGGGGGCACTATCGCCGGGGATGGCGGGGGCGTCCGGTCGTGTGGTGTAACCTGGCCGGCGCGGCGCTGCTGACGCTCGCCTACTTCGGCAGCCGGATCATTCTGGGTCTGGCGCAGTAATCTTACGCCCTCGCACCGATTTTCGCGCCCCCGCCTTCGTGCGGGGCTGACCGTTAACCACCATAAGGAACACCCGTTTGGAGCACGTCTCGACCGGTACGCTGATCGCCATTCTACTGCTGATGGTGATCGTCTCCGCTTACTTCTCCGCCTCGGAAACCGGGATGATGACCCTCAACCGCTATCGCCTGCGCCACCTGGCCAAGCAGGGACTGCGGCCCGCCCGACGCGTCGAGCGCCTGCTGCGTCACCCGGATCGCCTGATAAGCCTGGTGCTGATTGGCAATAACCTGGTCAATATACTGGCCTCGGCGCTGGCAACCATCGTCGGTATGCGTCTGTATGGCGACAGCGGCGTGGCCATCGCCACCGGTATCCTGACCTTTGTCATTCTGATCTTTGCCGAAGTCATGCCAAAAACCTTTGCGGCGCTGTACCCGGAAAAGGTAGCATTCCCCAGTAGCCTTCTGCTGGGCCCGCTGCAGAAGGTCATGATGCCGCTGGTCTGGCTGCTAAACGGCATCACCCGCCTGCTGCTGCGGCTGTGCGGCGTTCAGCCGCACGCGGGCCCCAGCGATGCGGTAAGCAAGGAAGAGCTGCGCACCATCGTCAACGAGTCGCGCGCTCAGATTTCGCGGCGTAACCAGGATATGCTGATCTCGGTACTGGATCTGGATAAGGTGTCGGTCGAGGACATCATGGTGCCGCGCACCGAGATCGTCGGCATCGACGTCAACGACGACTGGAAATCGATCCTGCGCCAGCTCACCCACTCTCCCCACGGGCGCATCGTGCTGTTCCGCAATACCCTGGACGATGCCATCGGTATGCTGCGCGTACGCGAAGCATACCGCCAGATGATTGAAAAGCAGGAGTTCAACAAAGAAAACCTGCTGCGCGCCGCTGATGAAATCTACTACATCCCTGAGGGGACCCATCTCAACGTGCAGCTGTTGAAGTTCCAGCGCAATAAGGAAAAGGTCGGCATCGTGGTTGATGAATACGGCGATATCAAGGGGCTTATCTCCGTCGAAGATATCCTTGAGGAGATCGTCGGCGATTTTACCACCTCCATGTCCCCCTCGCTGGCCGAAGAGGTACTGCCGCAGAGCGACGGCAGCGTACTGATCGACGGCAGCGCCAATATCCGCGAACTGAACAAGGCCTTTAACTGGGCCCTGCCTGCAGAGGGCGCGCGCACCATCAACGGGATGCTGCTGGAAACCCTGGAGGAGATCCCGCAGCCGGGCACCCAGGTCACCATCGGTAACTACTTCATCGAAATTCTCGATGTGCAGGACAATATGATCAAGCGGGTGAGAGTCTCTCTGCTGCGCGCTCACCTGCCAGGCGACGGCGCCTGATCTACACGTTTAGCGCCAGATCGCGGACGTAAAAAAGCCCCACATGTTGCCTCTTCGGGGGCTTTTCTATCGATAAAGCCCAGGTATAACGGGCCGTAAGCGGCGCTGGCGGTCATTTTAGCCCAGGGTAAGGCGCGAGCGGGCGAGGTTGGTTGGGCCCAAATGCACCGTAGTAACGCAACAGTGGGCTAAAATAGCCCCGGCCCTACGGAACGCGTGCCAGGAGCGCATACTCTGCGTTACCGGGCTTGAGCATAGGCCCACGATCTCCTCCGCCCTGCGCCTCGATGATGCGCTTTTGGCTCAGCGTCGACGCCGAACACTATTTATTTATACGCCCCCTAGGGGTGCAGATGGGTCAGCTGTTCGGCGGAGAGCGCCAGCGTATCATTATGGTTGATACCGATCCCGGATGCCAGGATCTGGCGGGCAATCTGGTGCGCCTCTTCCAGCGAGTGCATGCTGTAGGTGCCACACTGAAACTCATTCAACTCTGGAATGCTGCGCTGATCGCTGACCCGCAGCACGTCCTCCATCGCCGCCTTCCAGGCCGCGGCCACCCGAGCTTCATCCGGCGTGCCGATCAGGCTCATATAGAAGCCCGTGCGGCAACCCATCGGTGAAATATCAATAATCTCAACGCCGTCGCCGTTCAGATGGTCGCGCATAAAGCCGGCAAACAGGTGCTCAAGGGTATGAATACCGCGCTCCGGCAGAATGGCATTGTTAGGGCGGCAGAAGCGCAGATCGAATACGGTGATCTGATCGCCGTGCGGGGTGGTCATATTTTTTGCTATGCGAACGGCGGGTGCGGCCATGCGGGTATGGTCGACAGTGAAGCTATCCAGTAACGGCATTTCGTCACCTCCTCAATAAAAAAATATTTTTTCCCTTTGTTAGGAAACCTTTTCCCATATTGCGACTCTCAGTATATGAAAGACACACATGCGCGTCTTCCATATTTCGTTATCATCATCCCTGTCCTCAGAGATGCTTATTTTGGCCACAGATATTGTGGCCTTTTTCTTTTTTAGCCTCCGGCGTGCTGCCGGAGGTAGGACGCAAAGGACTCGCAGCTCTGAGACTCCAGCGCCGCCTGGCGGGTAACCGAGCGCTGCGCCTGTACCGCCAGCGTTGTCTCATCCAACAACGCAAGCGGTTCGCTGCACAGCCGATCGCGGTAATGCTGCGCCAGCGTCAGGCCATAACCGCCGATCCCGCGCTCCCCCATCTGGGCTACGACCCGTGCCGAGTAAGTCAGTGAAACGTCCTCGAAGGCCGCGACCAGGCGAGCGCAGACCTGCTGGTAGCGCGCATCACCGTTAATGCCATCCAGCACCTCGGCGACCCGATGCAGGTCGGCAAAGAGTGACTGCCCCACGTACGCCAGCGGCTGACGGGCATCATGACAGCCAATGCCGATGGTCTGCCCCGGCTTACGCCCCTCAAGGATCACCCGGTTCCAGTTTTGGCGCGTACACAGCAGCTCGTCACTGCTCATCTCTGGCGCGTCGGCCAGCACGCACCAGATCAGGAACAGATCGAGGAAGCGGGCCTGATCGGCATCGACGCCGATGGGGGTGAACGGGTTAATGTCCAGAGAGCGAACCTCAATGTACTCTACGCCGCCGCGCAGCAGCGCATCAGATGGTGACTCACCGTCACGTGTGACACGCTTGGGTCGGATCGGCGCATAGAGCTCATTCTCGATCTGCAAAATATTGGCATTCAGCTGGTGATAGTGGCCGCTTTCCTCCACGCCCAGGCGGGCAAACTCAGCGGAGGGGGTGTGAATAGCACGTTTCAGCCCTTCGACATACTGATTAAGGTGATTAAACGTGATCCCAAGATTACTCTGCGACTTATTGGTGTATCCCAGATCGCTCAGGCGCAGAGAGGTAGCATAGGGCAGGAACAGCGTTCCGCCGCGGCGCTCAAACGGCAGCGCGCTCTCCCGCCCGTTCAGGAAGGAGCTACAGATAGCCGGTGAAGCACCAAACAGATAGGGGATCACCCAGCCAAAGCGATAGTAGTTCCGGATCAGGCGGAAATAACCGTCAGAAATGGCAGCCTTACCGCTATCCGCATCCTGCACACCGGCGCGCGCCTGCCAAAACGACAGCGGCAGGGAGAAGTTATAGTGCACGCCGGAGATGGTCTGCATCAGCGCCCCATAACGATTCTTCAGCCCCTCGCGGTAGAGCGTTTTAAAGCGCCCCAAGTTACTGCTGCCGTACTGGGCCAGGATGATATCCTGCTCGCTCCCGATAAAACAGGGCATGCTCAGGGGCCACATACGCTCATCGCCGAGATTGCGCGCCACATAGCGGTGAATATCACTGAGGAACGTCAGCATATGATCGATGCTGCCATCGACAGGCGTGATAAACTCCAGCAGGCTTTCGGCGAAGTCAGTAGTAATCCAGGGGTGGGTCAACGCCTTGCCCAACACCGCCGGATGCGGCGTAGTAGCCAAATGCCCCTCGGGAGTGACACGCAGCGTTTCGCGCTCAATACCGCGCCTGATGCCATCCAGGGCATTCGGATGAGATTCCAGCCAGCTAAGGGCCTGAGATACGTCCGGGATCAAATTGACCTCCCGCTAATAAGAAGAGTTAATCGCGCCCACCGCGTCTTACCGCAATGGACGCCTAATGCCACCACGACATGCCGTACAGCGTCAACCATGCCAGCACCGCATAGCGTGCAGCCTTACCCAGGGTCAGATACAGCGCGACCTTTCCCCACGGCATCCGTAGCCACCCGGCCAAGAGGCACAGCAAATCGCCGATCAGTGGCAGCCAGCTGAGCAACAGCGCCGCGGCGCCGTAGCGCTGCATCCAGCCCAACGCTATCGCCAGCCCGCGCTGCGGCGTCAGCTGGGGCAGCGCCCTACCAATGACCACATTGGTCAGTCCGCCCAGCACGTTACCCACGATCGCCGCCGCCATCAGCCAGAGCAGCGGCGCCTGAGCCGCGATCAGTAGCCCGGTCAGTACCACCTCTGAATTACCCGGCAGCAGCGTCGCGCTGGTAAAACTGCTGACAAACATGCCAGTGACAGCCCAAAATTCACTCATTACAGGTCGCGCACGTCGATCCACTCCATCCCCGCTCGCTGGGCGGCCTGAATCCCCAAATCCGCATCCTCAAACACCACGCAGCGGGGCGGCGCAACGCCGAGCAACGCAGCACAGCGTAAAAAGGTTTGCGGATCCGGCTTATGGCGCTGTACATCATCAGCAGCCACGATCGCCTGAAAACAGTCGCGCAGCCCCAGATGGCGCAGCAGGGCATCGGCCAGGCGATGTTCACTGCCGGTACCGACGGCCATGGGACGACGTCCCATATAGGCCAAGGCAACCTCCGCCAGCGGCAGCGGACGTACGCAGTCCAACAGCATACTCTCTACTGCCCTCGTTTTTTCCGCGGCCAGCGCATGAGGATTGAGATCGGATTGATTGTGCTCAATGATAGCCTGAGCAATACGCCATGTGGGAGAGCCATTGAGTGCGATCACCGCCGTTAGGTCATAATCCATACCGTAACGCCCCAGCACCGCGTCCCACGCCCGCTGATGCGTCGGCTCACTGTCGAGCAGGGTACCATCCATATCGAAAATCAGCCCGTCATAACGGTCATACATCGTCATGCTCATCCTCTGAAACGGGGAAAAGAGAGCTACTTTAGCGTAAAAGCAGGCCAGCTGTCGCGGACCGTCGCCGCATCGCCGTGATACCTGCAGGTGGGCAGGGAAGGCAAAGTGAGGCAGAGGGAGGGAAGATGCGGATGTGACCCGTCCTGAATAACGTTGACACGTTGCTGACTAAAATGTGGAGAACGTGATAATGACTGATTCAAACGTACCCAGCGTGATTATCCTCTATCCTTTAAGATAGCCGTTGTTGAGCAGGTCGAAAAAGGCGAGATGACCTATAAACAGGCCCAGCAACGATACGGTATTCAGGGACGCTCCACCGTTCTTGTCTGGTCGCGTAAATATGGCCGTCTTGACTGGAGCTCTGGGTTCCCTGACCGAGTGAAAAGGAAACTGCCTGTGGCACACACAAATCCCTCACTCACCTCCGAGCAAAGAATCAAAGAACTGGAAGAGCAACTGAAGCTGGTAAATCAGAAAGCTGAGTTTTTTTACGTCCTGAAAAACGATTACGGGGTGAACATGGTAAAAAAGCGGCCCGGCAAGTCCTCGCGCAAAGTCAGGCCGCAAAAATAACCGTTATGCGCGCATGCCAGTTTCTGGGGCACAGTAGACAGGCCTGGTATCAGGACAAGGGCAGGTACAATAAATGACTGGGGGGTAATATTCATTTCATTGATTTTATTGACCATATTCAGATAAATCAGCCACAAATTGGTACGCGTAAACTGGACTACCGGCTGAACAGTCAGGCCGACAGAATGCTGAATATCGGGCGGGACCGCTTGTTTACCCTACAGGATGAACACCGGCTCCCGGTATCGGTGAAACGGGAATATCACAAAACCACCAACAGCCATCGTCGGTTTTACTGGCATCCGAATCCGCTGAAACCCGGCCCCGGACAGGCTACTACCCTTAAGCCGGAGCAAGTCTGGGTTGCTGACATGACTTACCTTCCGCTGCGCAGTGGCACAGTCTATCTGAGTCTGATCACTGATGCCTGACCCAGAAGAGTCATGGGTTATCATGTGGGGGAAAATCTGCAGACTGAAAATGTGGTGAAAGCGTTCAGGCGGGCACTGAGGCGGAGAAAAACGACAGGTCCTCCAGTACATCACTCTAACAGAGGAGTGCAATACTGTTCAGCATTTTATCAGTCAATACATGAAAGAAACGGGGTAACCTGTTCAATGACCGATGGTTATGACTGTTACCAGAATGCGTTGGCTGAGCGGATAAACGGTATTCTGAAAAATGTGTTTTTACTCTCATGCCCAGAGGATCTTGCGCAGGCCAGAACAATGGTAAAAAAATCTGTAGATATTTATAACCATGAGTGGCCACGTCTGGCCCTGAAATAGAAAACGCCCGATGATGTTCATCAGGCGTTTTACAGACAAAAACTGTCAACCTATATCAGGACTCGTCAGCAAAAAGCATCCAGGACGGATTAGCTGACGCTGCGCGTCTTACCGCAGGTGGGCCTTCCACGCAAGGCTGCCGCCTATTTACAATCCTGTGCAATCTTTGCTGTAGGCAAAGTATGCTGCTGGCATCACGCTATGCGAAATATGGTGCATCCGGGAGGATTCGAACCTCCGACCGCTCGGTTCGTAGCCGAGTACTCTATCCAGCTGAGCTACGGATGCATAGAATAATAACATTGACAGAAGGCTTACCCAGCTGCCTGATTCACCGCTCATCACCATGAATCGAAAAGATGGTGCATCCGGGAGGATTCGAACCTCCGACCGCTCGGTTCGTAGCCGAGTACTCTATCCAGCTGAGCTACGGATGCACACAGAACTTATTTGATGGTACGGACCGCTCTTATTCCCGTATCCGATTTACCGCCGCATGGCCATAAATCTAAAAGATGGTGCATCCGGGAGGATTCGAACCTCCGACCGCTCGGTTCGTAGCCGAGTACTCTATCCAGCTGAGCTACGGATGCAAATGGCGGTGAGGGGGGGATTCGAACCCCCGATGCAGCTTTTGACCGCATACTCCCTTAGCAGGGGAGCGCCTTCAGCCTCTCGGCCACCTCACCACACGCGACTCTTGCGAGTTGTGCCCACTCAACATTTCGTTGTCTCATCGGCACTGCGTGGCGCACATATTACTTTCACGGGCTGATAAGTCAAACAATTTTTCCTGAGTTTTCACACAATCTGATTCGTTTGCACACTTCACAGCCAAACCGCTGTGAATGGCGGCAATGTGCTGTTTTTATGAACCATGAAAAACCCTTTTCTGCGCAGCATGCCGAGAGCGCATAATGCCTACCGATACCACACCAACTGAACTGTTTAGATAAAAAAACGCGTTCACCTCTCCACAGGAACGCCCGCAAGACAAAAATGAACGACGCAAGCTGAAGGAAGGTGGGGAAAGAAACGTAAAAAAAGAGAAAACGAAGGGGGAATCATAGGGACAAAGGTAGTAAGAACTGCGTAAGCGTCCCGCTGCAATGCGAGACGCTATACCAAAATCAATACGTCGTCGGTTGGGACTTTTCTGCCTGAATACGCTGGTAGATCTCTTCACGGTGTACGGAAACCTCTTTCGGAGCATTCACGCCGATACGTACCTGGTTTCCCTTCACCCCCAACACGGTGACCGTTACTTCATCGCCAATCATGAGGGTTTCACCCACTCGACGAGTCAGAATAAGCATTCTTTGCTCCTTGAAAGATTAATTAGAGTCGGGTCTCTCAGTTTTTTCTCCGCCATTATCCATCATCTATAGTAAAAACGTAAACAGCAACAAATCCATAATGTGTAAGCAGATTCCCGCCAACCACATCCTTTATACAAGTTTATCTCAAAACGCACACACTATTGCAAAATTTATAACACTCAAAGGATGAAAAACGAAAAAAACGCCGTATCCAACAAATGGATACGGCGTTTTAACTATTCTAGCGCGAATTATAGCTTAGCGGAAACCCAATCCGCCACACTGGCCAGAGCCTGGGGCAGGGCTGCGGTGTCGGTTCCTCCAGCCTGCGCCATATCGGGACGTCCACCGCCTTTGCCACCAACCTGTTGTGCGACCATACCGATCAGCTCACCGGCCTTCACTTTAGCGGTCAAATCCTTGGTCACGCCGGCGATCAGGCTGACTTTACCCGCCTCGGCCGTCGCCAGCACTACAATGCAGGAGCTCATCTGGTTTTTCAGATCATCCACCATGGTACGCAGCATTTTCGGCTCCACGCCATCCAGCTGACTCACCAACAATTTCACACCGTTAACCTCAACGGCTTTCCCGCTCAGCGAGGCGCTCTCCTGCGCAGCCTGCTGATCCTTGAGCTGATGCAACGCTTTCTCCAGCTGACGGCTCTTTTCCATAACGGCGCGGATCTTCTCTGCAACGCTTTGGGCATCACCTTTCACCAGGGATGCTGCCTCACGCAGCATATCGCTCTCCTGATGCATCGCCAGCAGCGCCTGCTCACCGGTCACCGCCTCGATGCGACGCACCCCGGCGGCGGTGCCACTCTCGCTCACAATGCGGAACAGACCGATATCACCGGTGCGCTCTGCGTGCGTACCACCGCACAGCTCGGTGGAGAAGTCCCCCATGCTCAGCACGCGAACCTGGGCATCGTACTTCTCGCCGAACAGCGCCATAGCCCCTTTGGCCTTGGCCTCCTCCAGCCCCATCTCCTGCGTATCAATAGGCAGGTTGCGGCGGATCTGGGCATTAACGATATCCTCAACCTGACGGATCTGCCGCGGCTTCATCGCCTCAGCGTGCGAGAAGTCAAAGCGCAGAGCGCCATCGCTTACCAGCGAACCTTTCTGCGCGACATGCTCACCCAGCACGCTACGCAGGGCGGCATGCATCAGGTGCGTCGCCGAGTGGCTCTGGCGGATACGCTCGCGGCGCGCGCCGTCGATGCCGGCCTGGACCCGCTCTCCGACCCGCAGGCTGCCCTGGGCTACCTTACCGAGATGGCCGATAGCCTGACCGTACTTCTGGGTATCCTCAACCACAAAACGGCAGCCCTGCGCCATCAGCTCACCGCGATCGCCCACCTGGCCGCCGGACTCGGCGTAGAACGGCGTCTGCGCCAGCACGACAACCCCTTCCTCGCCGGCCTGCAGGACATCAACCGCCTCCCCATTGTGAAACAGGGCCGTCACCAGGGCATCCTGCTGCTGCAGGTGATAACCGGTAAAGTCCGTGCTGCCGTCAACGCGGATCATGCTGTTGTAGTCGGCGCCGAAGCCGCTGGACTCGCGCGCACGGCAGCGCTGAGCCTCCATCGCCCGCTCGAAGCCCTCTTCATCCACCTTCAGACTGCGCTCGCGGCACACGTCGGCGGTCAGATCCAGCGGGAAGCCATAGGTATCGTACAGGCGGAATGCGGTCTCGCCGTCCAGAGTATCCCCGTCCAGCGTGGACAGCTCGTCGTCCAGCAGCGTCAGCCCACGCTCCAGCGTGCGCGCAAACTGCTCCTCCTCCGTCTTCAGCACCTGCTCCACCATCGCCTGCTGCTGCGCCAGCGCATCGGCGGACGCCCCCATCACGGCGATCAGCGGCTTCACCAGCTTATAGAAGAAAGCCTCTTTGGCACCCAGCATATGCCCGTGGCGCACGGCGCGACGGATGATGCGGCGCAGCACGTAGCCGCGGCCCTCGTTGGAGGGCAGCACGCCGTCGGAAACCAGGAATGCGCAGGAGCGGATATGGTCTGCGATCACCCGCAGTGATTTGCTGCTCAGATCGCTAACGCCGATCACCCGCGCGGTCTCTGCAATCAGGGTACGGAACAGATCGATATCATAATTGGAGTTAACGTGCTGCAACACCGCCGCAATGCGCTCCAGCCCCATCCCGGTATCGACGGAAGGCTTAGGCAATGGCAGCAGCGTGCCGTCGCTCTGGCGGTTGAACTGCATGAAGACGATATTCCAGATCTCAATATAGCGATCGCCGTCCTCGTCCGGGCTGCCCGGAGGCCCCCCGGCAATGTGGGCGCCGTGGTCATAGAAGATCTCGGTGCACGGGCCGCACGGGCCGGTCTCGCCCATCTGCCAGAAGTTATCGGAAGCATAGGGCGCGCCTTTATTGTCGCCGATGCGAATAATGCGCTCGCGCGGTACGCCGACCTCGTTGGCCCAGATGTCGAAAGCCTCGTCGTCGCTTTCGTACACCGTCACCCACAACTTCTCTTTCGGCAGGTTAAACCACTGTGCACCGGTCAGCAGTTCCCAGGCAAAATTGATGGCGTCATGCTTGAAGTAATCGCCAAAGCTAAAGTTACCCAGCATCTCAAAGAAGGTGTGGTGGCGAGCGGTATAACCGACGTTCTCCAGGTCATTATGTTTACCGCCGGCACGTACGCAGCGCTGCGCCGTGGTTGCACGGCTATAGCTGCGCTTATCGATGCCAAGGAAAACATCTTTAAACTGGTTCATCCCGGCGTTGGTAAACAACAGTGTCGGATCGTTGTTCGGCACCAGGGAGCTGCTGTCCACCACCTGGTGGCCCTTACTGTGATAAAAATCGAGAAACGCTTGACGGATCTCAGCGGTACTCTTGCTCATAAATGTCCCGGAGTCTGGCTAGAAGAACAGTCCGTGAACAAAACAGCCCGCATTCCGCTGCCGACGCCCGCTCACGAACACAAAGTGACACTAAGATAAAATTTCTTCTCACCGAAGTAAAACGCCGCGTGCGTTCACGAAGTTAAATCACGCAGGGCATCCTGGATCTCCTCCGAAAAGAAGCCGCGATACAGCAGATAGCGCTGCACTTTGGCCCGGGTAGCCCAATCAGAAGAGAGCGGTAGGGAAAAGTGGCGCTCCAGCGTGCGGCGCGCCTGTGCGCTCCAGTCGATCTCACACCCGGCCAGCGCCTGCTGGATGAGATCGCGCGCCACGCCGCGCACCCCCAACTCCTGACGAATACGCTGCGCGCCATAGCCTTTACGGCTGCGGGACTCGATATAGCACTGGGCAAAGCGGGCATCATCCAGCCACTGATAGCGCTGGCAGTGGGCAATAGTTAACGCTATCTCCCCCTCAGAAACGCCCTGCGCCGCAAGTTTGCGGCGCAGTTCATTCTCGCTGTGGTCTCGCTGGGCCAGCAGACGCATGGCCCGGTTAAGCGCGTCGCTCACGCAGACCTCGCCGCGCCGTCCCCATGGCCGCCAGAATTAGAAGTTTTCATCATCCGCCGCCGCGTTGTCTTCGCGTTCGGCACCCGCCCGCTCGGCGTCGGTCGCCGCGGCGTGGCTCAGCAGCAGCTCACGCAGCTTGCCCTCCAGCTCAGCAGAGATCGTCGTATTCTCCTGCAGGAACTTCATGGAGTTCGCTTTACCTTGGCCAATCTTGTCGCCATTGTAGCTGTACCAGGCGCCGGATTTATCCAGCAGCTTGTGCTTAACGCCCAGATCGATCAGCTCGCTCTCCTTGGAGATACCGGCACCGTACAGGATCTGAAACTCAGCCTGACGGAATGGCGGGGCTACTTTGTTCTTGACCACCTTGACGCGGGTCTCGTTGCCGACCACCTCATCGCCCTCTTTGATGGCACCGATGCGACGGATATCCAGACGCACGGAAGAGTAGAACTTCAGCGCGTTACCGCCGGTGGTGGTCTCTGGGTTACCGAACATCACGCCGATTTTCATACGAATCTGGTTGATAAACACCACCAGACAGTTGGCGTTTTTGATATTGGCAGTCAGCTTACGCAGCGCCTGAGACATTAGACGCGCCTGCAGGCCAACGTGAGAGTCCCCCATTTCGCCCTCGATCTCCGCCTTCGGCGTCAGGGCTGCTACGGAGTCCACGATGATCACATCGACGGCGCCGGAGCGCACCAGCGCATCGCAGATCTCCAGCGCCTGCTCACCGGTATCCGGCTGCGACACCAGCAGATCATCGACGTTTACCCCCAGCTTGGCGGCATAGATCGGATCCAGTGCGTGTTCGGCGTCAATAAAGGCACAGGTCTTTCCTGCAGCCTGTGCACAAGCGATGACTGACAGGGTCAGCGTGGTTTTACCGGAGGACTCGGGCCCAAAGATCTCAACGATGCGCCCCATCGGCAGACCGCCGATACCCAGCGCGACGTCCAGACTCAGAGAACCGGTTGAAATGGACTCAATGTCCAGCGTTTGGGTATCTCCCAGACGCATGATAGAACCTTTACCAAACTGCTTTTCAATCTGGCCTAACGCCGCAGCCAGGGCACGTTGTTTGTTCTCGTCCATCCGCTTACTCCACGCATAGCAAATCTGAAATTGACCTTGATTATACTGTATACTCATACAGCATCAAGACTCACATAAGAAATTTTTCCAGTAGCGTCCGCAGCGCAAACTGCGCCGCCTGCCGCCGCACGGCATCCCGATCGCCGGCAAAATTCCGGCGCAGACACAGGGGTTCTCCGCCGCGGGCAACAAAGCCAAACCAGACTGTGCCGACGGGTTTCTGCGCGCTACCGCCGTCGGGACCGGCAATACCACTCACCGCCATAGCCAGATCGGCCTGCGCCGCATGCAGGGCACCAACGGCCATCGCCGCCACAACAGGCTCACTTACCGCCCCATGCTGCGTCAGCACACTTCCCGGCACTCCCAGCATCTCCTCTTTGGCCCGATTGCTGTACGTGACAAACCCTCGCTCAAAATAGTACGAGCTGCCGACAATATCGGTCAACAGCTTGGCTATCAGCCCTCCGGTACAGGATTCGGCACAGGTGACCTGCGCTCCACGGGCACGCAAGCGTTCACCAACGCTCTGGCTCAACGCAGTCAGCGACTGCTCCATAGTGACTCCTTAAACCCATAAAGGAACGGCGGGCATAGTAACACTTTCCCTCCTACGAATCGCCGATCGCCAGACATCAGATCTCAAAAAAAATTAAACAGATGAATAAATATATTTAATTAAATTCGTGGTCATTATATTTACTTATAAAAAGAAAACATAGAACAAATAAGCATGAAAAATATATATCATTTTCCCGTTAAGCGGCTCACACAATAATACCAAACTAGAAAACAATACCTAAAAAACGTGCTAATTAGCCATTGACACAACATAGATCTCGAACAAATAAATGCTATCAATACCAAAACCATAAAGCCTGTAGATGTCCCTACCATCTAGCCGAGTATCTGTGTGTCACCTATTACACGTACGTTAAAACGCAAGGATACAACCATATGAAGATAAATAGGGAAAAGGCTTTTCGCCTCTCTACGCTAGCGTTTTCAATCACGCTATTGCTTGGAAGTAATCTCTTCACACCTCTGCAGGCATCGCTCAGCCAACCAACAATATCCAGCCGTGACACACCTATTATTAGAATTAATGATAAAGGTGATATTTATTATTTTAAAGATGCCAATAAAAACGGCGCGCTGGATATCTATGAAGACTGGCGCAAACCTGTCGCGCTGCGGGCCGTTGATCTGCTGAGTAAAATGCGTAATGAAGACAAACTGGGACTGATGGTGATTGGCTCCCAGTCATTGGGATCAACAGGCTGCTCAAGCCCCAGCGCCAACGGTATTTTATGTGAGACCTACCGCCAATTTACCAGTAACGTCTTCAGTGCGCCCGGCGACAGTTTTGAGTTCTTTGAAAAACCGGTTATTGAACGCAGCGCCCCCTCAACCGAAGGGATCCTCGACTGGAAAGTCCGTTTCATGATCGATCGCAGCAATGCCGATCCACTTACGCTGGCTATCTGGACCAACGCCTTGCAGCAGGTTGCTGAAAAATCCTCTCTGGGTATTCCTGTCGTTGTGACCTCTAACCCACGTAATCACAACACCAACAATGTCGGATTCGGACTTCAGGAATCTTCCGGCACATTCTCTCTATGGCCCAGCACCCTGGGAATGGGGGCTGCCTTTATTGGTGAAATGGAAACCCGCAACGCCCGCAGCAGCCTTATCCAAGACTTCGCCAGCATGGCGGCGCAAGAATGGGAGGCCACCGGCGTTCGCAAGATATATGGCTATATGGCCGATACTGCTACCGATCCGCGCTGGTTTCGCCTGGCCGATACTTTCGGCGACAGCCCGGAAATCGTCGCCGAGGCAACGCGCCAGGTCGTTACCGGATTTCAGGGGGATCAGCCAGATAACCTGGATATTGCCATGACCACCAAGCATTTCCCCGGCGGCGGTGCCCGCGATCGGGGCACCGACCCCCACTATGTCTACGGCCAATACTCGCCCTACCCGACTAAAGATAGTCTGTACCGCTACCATCTTCCGGGCTTTATCGCCGCCGTAGATGCCGGAACCTCTTCGATCATGCCCTACTATGCGCGCCCCAGCGACGCCATGAGCCTGCCCCAGCTGTATCTCAGCAATATTCCCGAGGAGGAGAAGATCGTCAATGACACCGGCGACGGCTCTACCCTGTTTACCCGCGATCTCCTCGGCAACCGTATCTACGATCCGCTGTATCTGGCCAAAAAAGTTCCGGAGAAATTCCTGGATCAGGGTTTCAGTGAAGAGCTGGGCTTTGCCTATAGCCATAAACTCATCGACAGCCTGCTACGGGATCAGCTTGGCTTTACCGGTTATATCAACAGTGACTCTGGTATCCTCACCGGCATGGCCTGGGGGCTGGAAAACGCAACGCTTGCCCAACGCGTCGCGCTCGGTGCTACCAACGGGGTTGACGTTTTCAGCGATCTGTCCGATGTTTTCCTGTTCCGCGATGCGTTCAACAGTGAACAAAGTTTTAACCAAGCCATATTGGATCAGGCCGCTGGCCGCCTGCTGACGGAGATGTTCAGTCTGGGGTTATTTGAAGACCCCTACCGCGATCCGCAGCAGGCCGTTGATATTTTCAATGAACCGGCGCGACACGAGGCCGCCTACCAGGCTCATCAGAAGTCGGTCGTGGTGCTGAAGAACAGCGGCAATCTGCTGCCGTTGACCGAAGAAAAGATCGGTAACGCACCGGTCTACATCGAATTCTTCTCCCGCGATGGCGAACAGCGGCGAGCAACAGATACATTGACCCTGCAGCAGGCCATCAAGCGCCAGGCGCCCTGGCTAAACGTTACGTTTGACATCAACAATGCTGACTATGCCTTGCTCTTCGTCAAGCCGGCAGACGGCGTTGGCCTGTTCGAACAGAGCGCAGAATTTGTCTACAACCTGCAAGTCAATGATCATAACGGGATCGATATCGATCGGATCAATATGATCCAGGCCAAAGTACCCACCATCGTCAATGTGAACCTCTCCCAGCCGTGGCTGTTGGAAAACCTGGAGCCGGGTGCGGCTGCCATCACCGCCAGCTTTGCCACTCTTTCAGAAGCGGTCGTGGATGTACTCACCGGTAACGTCAACCCCTCTGGTGCGCTGCCGGTAACCCTACCACGCAACGAAGGTGAGGTCGTCAAAGCTGAAACTGCCGGACCACAACGCGATGGCCGCAAGATAGCATCCGATGTGCCGGGCTACCTGCGTGATAACCTACAGGAGTATGTCTACACCGACAGCGACAATAACCGCTACCAGACCGGCTTCCATCTGGTATGGGATATCGCGAACCTGGATAACAGTGCCCCCAATCGAAACGCGCTGCTGCAACAGGCGCGCATCGGGCTTATCTCCACCCGTTATCAACAGGCGAAAAACCCACCCGAAGTCGATCGCTACTACCTCAGCGCAGAGGCGACGGCAGACAGAATCGCAGCACATAATGGCGAAACGCTGGCCATGAGCAATCAGGTTAATCTTGCCGTTAACCAGCCAGATCACACTGCAGCCGATGCAGATGCTAACCTGAAAACACGTCAACCGGCGCGCAGTATGAACCCGGGGTTGTTTATCACCAAGGAAGATAATGCCGTCACGCTAGACCAAGTCTTTAACGGTGGCGTTTATCAGCGTACTCAGAATAACAGCACTAATGTCTACTCTGCCGGGATCTGGCTGGATGCCTCTGCCAACAACAACTCCCTGCTGCTGAAGAACAGCGTTAACCTGGCCTACAGCGATGCCCTTGCCGCCTATGGCGTCTTCCAGAACGCCAGTAGTCAGAACAACCTGCTATTGCTACAGAACTCACTGAATCTGTCCCTCGGCGATGGTGTCACCTCACACGGTATTTACCACGGTAACAGCAATGCCTATAGCCTACTGACAGACGAAGGTTATGACAGCGGGCAACGTCAGGCATTCAGCCAAAGCGTCGTCGTTCTGGATAACGCGGCCAACATCGCTGCGCGTTTGAAGGACGGTGTATTGTCTGGTCTGACAAACGCCTTTACCAACGCCCCGACGCTCATCCTCAAGGACAGTCTGATCGGTGGAGATATCAGCCAAACCGCAGGGGATGACTTCCTGCTCAATATCAACAGTAAGCTGTTTGGCAAAGTTGCGCTCAGCAATGGTAACGATACCTTCGTACTGGATGAAAATACGCGTGACTTTACCCTGAGCGGTCGGATAACTCCGGACTATCTGTTTACTGACAACCTGTATATCTACACCCCCTCCTGTAGCGATAATAGTTGCCTCCGGATTGAACAGGGTGAAGGCAAATTTAGTGTTGTCACTACCGATGGTAGTGATCCCCACACGATTGCCAATGTCACCTATGGCGCCATTAACCCCTTTAACGTCTATCAGGTCATGGCCGATGGCAGCGTCGCGGAAACCGCACTGCGCCAGCGAGACCCCCTGCTGAGGTTACGGCCGCTGATTTCGCAATACCATTACACCTTTGCCAATGGCTATCAGGCCGACTTTGCCCTGCCGGCACAGTCCAGCGTCACCGTGCGGGGCAATACGCTGCGGGTAGGCGACTGGCTCCTGACGCCAGACCGCGTCATCACCCCTTCGGGGTACCAGCTGCGCAGCGAAGGTCTCTGGGTGGAAGCGGGCACACCACTGCCGGGCTTAGTCCAGGGTAAAACCGTCGAACAAGGGGGAGAAACCTATGTGCTCAGTGAGCAAAATGGTAATGGGACAACCCGGATACAAGGCTTTACCGAACCGAGGGTCACTAATCCCGGCAAGCCGATTACCTTAGAGCAGGACGCGCTGCTGGTAAAAGACGTCACTCAGGCTGCGCCGACGGATGCTTTGCTTATTGCGGTGAACGATACGCAAATGCAGGTCAAAGCGCCCAGTGGCATCCAGGCTGATGTCGATATCAACACGCTTACGCCGACCCGCCTAAGCAACATTTCCGGCGGCGCACTGCATATCGATGCCTTTAACTATTTGCTTGACGTTCCCCTGTTGCTCAGTGACACGCAGCAGACCCGTGAGCATGCCATGCGTCTGCAGGATGGTGAGTTCGATGTCTATCTGAACTATCTGGCCGATAACCGCACCTATAACGGCGGCAACGGTGGACAGGGCAGCAAGGGGCAAACCTCCGGTGTGGCTCTGGGACTGGGTGCAGGTCTCAGCGATACCATAACGCTGTATGGTCAGCTTGCCAGAACCTACGGGGATGTGAGCAGTGGCGGCAGCAGTGCAGATGTCAACATGACCAGCCTGGCACTGGCCCTTACACTCCGCCCACTGGCAGACAGCAACGGCGGCAGTACGCCGTTTGTGGCCCTGAGCGGACAAATGGGTTGGAGCCAGTATGAACCCACCCGGGAAATGGGAAGTCTGGGGCAAGCCAGAGCGGACAGTCGCGGGCAGCTTTATACTTATGCCCTGACGGCAGGCTACGAAGCCAACCTGACGCCAGAGTGGCGCCTGACACCGTCGCTGGCGCTGCGCAGCACGCATCTGCGCCAGGATGACATCCATGAGTCCGCGCCCAACGCGCTGGCATTCGATGTCGCACAGTTCAATGCCAACCGCACCGATATTGCTCTGCGCCTGGACAGCGATTACCGCGTCAGCATCGACGAATGGCAGATAACGCCACGCCTGTTTGCCGAATACCGGCGTAACCTGGGAGACAAGGATAGCCAGGCTGATATTATGGCCAACGGGGTGCCAGTGACGCCAATAGCACACGTGCGCGGTGATAATCTCCTGCGCGGCGGCGCTGAACTTGACGTGTCATATGGTCGCTGGACAATGGCATTGCGCGGTGACGGAACTACCGGAGACAAGAGCAGCGGCGGCAATGTCGCCATAACCTTGGGTGCCCGCTTCTAACCCATGGTTTCATTACGTTAATCGACAGCGTGCGGTTTTGGCCGTACGCTGTCGGAG